>PAQS01000011.1 GCA_002709385.1 Waddliaceae bacterium | reverse complement strand
TGATTTCATATTGAAATCAATGGGTTTACTACAGATCTCGGATTAATAGCTAAAGAAATTTGGGTAATGACAAGGGATTCATCCCGGGGATTAAGAAAGGAAAAAACACGCCACGGTAGTGGCATGACTCTCTTTATACACGCTCTTCAAACCAAACAAGATTACGCTTCATTACATCTAAAAGCACTTCTGGATCTTCTATACCATGGCCTGCTTCTGGGTAACTTTCCATTTCCACGTCTTTTCCTAAACGCTTCAGGCCTTGAAAATACTCTTGAGACTGAGAAAACGGAACACGTGTATCTTTCTCTCCATGTTGGATCAAAAGAGGTGTTTGCACATTGCGAACATGAGCAATAGGAGAGCGCCCCCAATAATGTTCCGTCTTTTCCCATATATCCCCTTCACAGTAACTAGAAAGAAAACTATGAAGATCTGTAGTTCCTGTAAAACTCAATAAATTACTAATCCCAGCTCCCATCGATGCTGCCTGAAAACGAGATGTTTGAGTCACAGCCCAGGCTGTCATATACCCACCATAACTCCAACCCATCAATCCCATACGGTTTTCATCTACGAGACCTTGCTCAATCAGTTCATCGACTCCAAACATAAGATCTTTGTAATCCATCCCTCCCCAATCACTAAAATTGGCTTTACGAAAAGAAGCACCGTAACCTGTAGAACCTCGTGGATTCGGACGTAATACGAAGTACCCTTTTTCAGCAAAGCTAAGCGCGGGATAAGGATAAGGAGTTCCCACAAAACTTTGCATAAAGCTACCCATAGGGCCACCATGCACTAACAGTAATAAAGGATATTTTTTCCCTTCTTCATAATTCTGTGGAAAAGTAAGCAACCCCTCAATTTCTGTTCCATCAGATGAAAGCCACGAGATACACTGTGTTTTCGCTTTTTCTAAAGAAGAAATTTCTTGGTTGAAAGAACTCAATTTCTCTGCTTTAAAACTTTTTAAAGAGCTTTGATATATTTCTGGTGCGAGATCTAAAGTCTGCCCCGAAAACACAAGTGTTTTCCCCTTATTCCCTAAAGTAATCCCATTTATAAACAAAGTATCGTCATCAATTCTTTGTGCAGATTCTCCATCAATAGACAGATAATAAAGAGCCATCATGGTTTTATAAGGCTCTAAAAATAGGAGCCCATCAGACTCTGCTGTCCACCCAAGTAAATTTGTCCCTGCTAAAAAAGGTCCTTCATTGGGAGTTACTGCCAGCTTACGCACTTCTCCTGTATCGACCGACATAACCGTCACATACCGCACAATCGCTATACTTGTTGGTTCATCGCTAACAAGAAAAGCTAGATGTGTTCCATCTGGAGAGTAAATAGGATTCGACATATAAGGAGTGATTTGCGGCATCTCGCGGACTTCACCTGTCTCCAAATCAACAGTAGCCAAAGAACCTCTCATAAAAAGATCATCGCAACCAGGCTTTGGAACGTGAGCAAAAGTGATTTCTTTTCCGTCTGGTGACCAAGTCATTTGCTCTACTGAATCACCAAAATCTCCCATACCTCTTACGTGGTATTCACGATTCGTGAGTCGCTGTACTTGTTCCGGATCATCAATATTGATCAGCCAAATAGACTGACGAGCAAAATCACCATGAACACGAATTTTACTCTTTTTTTCTTCTGTAATCTTCTCTTCCATTACAAAAGCTATCTGTGTTCCATCAGGGCTCCAAATAAAATGATGAATATCCGCATCTGCACTTGTGATTTGTAAAACTTTCTCTTGAGCGATATCGAATAAAAAAATCTGTGCTATCTTATCCTTTGTATCGATAAAAGCCAGTTTCTTTCCATCTGGTGAAAAACGGAGATTTCTTACTCCCTCGTGATCTCCTAGTATTTTTTCTTCTTTTCCTGACTTTAAACTGAAAAGATTACTTACACGCTTTAATTGCCCATCTACAGTTTCCACACTTCCGACTGCAGCGAATACTTGTCCATCTACAGAAACTTGTACATCGCTAACACGCTTCATTTGGAGTACTTGTTCTGGCGTCCACGTTTCGGCATTGACTACTGAGCCAACGAGTCCTGTTCCTCCCATCAAAATCCCCAACAAAAACAAATAAATCTTTTTCATAATGTACCTTAGATATAAGGTTCTTGATTTAGATTAGCAGTTTAGTTTCCACCCAAATAATTTGCCACTTAATGAGTTTACAACTTATACTTATTATATAATTCCGCGCGACAATCTCATTTGTGAGGCTACTTTGACCATCTCCAATTACTTAACATTTGGCCGTTTGATACTAACACCAATCTTTTTATTGTGTTATTTATATCAAAATTCTTTAGGAATCTCTGAACAACTATTACCTTTTGTTTTGTTATGTTTATTGGGTATCTCTGAGGCGTCTGACTTTTTAGATGGTTTTTTGGCTCGACGTTTAAAGCAGGTAACTGACTTTGGCAAAATTGTAGACCCTTTAGCGGATAGCATCGCGCACACCACGGTTTTTTTAGCGTTTAGTCAAGGCGTTGTTCAATTGCCGATTATTATCGCCTTTATTTTTCTCTATCGCGACTCTGTCGTGAGCACACTCCGTACGGCTTGTGCTTTGCACGGGACGGTTTTAGCTGCTCGTTGGTCTGGGAAAATAAAAGCTGCAACTCAAGGGGTGGCAGCTTTTATGATAGTTTTGCTGATGATTCCTCATGCGTTTGGTTATATCGCGACAGAAAGTTTGCACCTCTATGCCACCTTGTTTGCTTCTTTTGCAGCAATCATTTCTTTACTTTCCTTAATGGATTATCTCTATGTGAATCGGGAGATGATTCAAGGAATGTTGAAGAGGAGGAGCTCTTAAGTGCCTGATTCTGCTGCTCAAATTTTAGGCATCGGAGGGCCTTTAATGGACCAAATTATAGCGGTAGACGAATCGTTTATCGCTGAGCTTTCTGGCCATAAAGGTGGCGCTACGCTCATTGACTATCCAGACTTAGAACAAATTCTACGTACAAAAAAGACGCAACTACACTCTGTTCCAGGTGGTAGTGCAGCGAATACTTTAAAAGGTCTTGTACAACTAGGCCACTCTTGTACTCTATTCGGTCGCGTGGGCAGCGATTACTGGGGCAATTACTACGCAGAAAAAATCACCCACTTTGGTGTACAGGCTCACTTTTCTTCTTCTTCAACACCGACAGGCCATGTTATCTGCTTTGTAACTCCAGATGGTCAACGAACCATGCGTGCTTATGCTGGGGCGAGTATGGAACTTTCTGGAGATGACCTTCCGCTTGAAATTTTTCAAGGAAAGCACCTTGTCCACATCGAAGGCTACACACTCTATAACGCGAACCTTACACTACGAGCTATGCACCTAGCAAAAAAAGCTGGAGCAATCGTTTCTTTTGATTTAGCAAGCTTTGAGCTTGTTGGGCGGTATAAAGCTGAGCTGAATCGACTGATCAAAGATTACGTGGATATTTTGTTTTGCAATGCAGAAGAAGCAAAAGCTCTTCTCGATTTAGCTCCCTACGAAGCATGCGAAGAACTCTCAAAGTACTGCCAAGTAGCCGCTGTACTCTTAGGTGCTGATGGAGCTATTATTGGAGACTCCACAGGAATTGTTCATTGCCCCACAAAACCAGTACACGCAGCTGATACAACCGGAGCTGGCGACCTTTTTGCCTGTGGCTATTTACACGGCTATCTAAATAATCAACCCAAAGAAATTTGTTGTTCCTATGGCGCACGAACTGGTGCAGCTGTAGTACAAGTAATCGGCACAGATCTTTCCCCTGATGTATGGGAAAGTATACGCCAAGATCTACAAAAAAAGTAAATTTCATGATCGACCATTTTTTTACCCTTCTTAATTTTATAGACGACGCTATCTGGAGTTACGTTGGTATCCCCCTAATTATTGGGTTTGGATTTTATTTATCTATTCACTTCAAATTCCCTCAAATCACAGGATTCCCTAGAATTATTAGTCTCTTTGCTCGCCTAGCCCGTAAACAGACAGATGAAGAGCGAGGAGTACACCCTCTCCATGCTTTCTTTGCGTCTATTGGTGGAGCTATTGGCTTAGGGAATGTCGTAGCTGTATGTACCGCTGTCCAAATCGGAGGGCCTGGCGCTATATTCTGGATGTGGGTAGCAGGGCTCATCGGAATGCTAGTCAAGTATTCAGAAATTTATCTTGGCCTTAAATACCGAATACAAAATGAACAAGGCGGCTACAACGGCGGTCCAATGTATTTCCTTCAACACGCCTATAAATTTACATGGATACCGAAGCTTGTATGTTTACTCTTCTGTATTTATGGGGTTGAAGTATACATGTTTCGCATTGTAACAGAATCGATAGCTCTGAATTTTGCCATAAATAAATTTATTGTCCTTGCTGTATTACTTACCCTTATTTTGATTGCTGTACGCGGCGGTGTCGAACGGGTTGGAAAAATTTGCACTGCAATTTTGCCGATTTTTATTTTGGTTTATTTCTGTATGAATAGTTGGATTTTACTCCAACATTTGAATGAAATCCCAGCGGCATTGATGGATATTTTTACAGGTGCTTTTAATGGACATGCTGCAACAGGCGCTTTTACAGGAAGCACTATGCTTGTTGCTATGTCACAAGGAGTAAGACGTGCTTGTTACACCGGTGATATTGGAGTGGGATACGCTTCTATTGTTCACAGCGAAAGCAGCATGAAAAATCCAGCTCAGCAGGCAAGCTTAGGCATATTTGGAATTTTCCTAGATACGTTTATTATCTGTACTCTCACAATTCTAGTTATTCTCATCACTGGCATGTGGTGCACAAATATTGATGCTTCACAGGTTGTACAAGCTACTCTAGAGCTCTATTTTCCTTACATGAATTATTTCATGCCTGTTTTCTTTTTCCTCCTCGGCTATAGCAGCATGATCACTTTTTTTGTTGCAGGTATCAAATGCGCTCGATTTGCTTTTGGTGAAAAAGGGGTAAGTTTTTATTACGTTTACGCTGTGATTGCTTTTGTTGTTTGCAGCTTTGTGGGAACGCAAGAAGCATTAACTATTATGTCCGTATCCGGAGCATGCTTACTCATGGTAAACTTGATCGGTATTGTTTTACTTCGCAAAGAGGTAAAGGCTGATTGGTAAGTCCAAGAAAACGCAGCGAAGCAGGCATATAGTTTCGTTGCGTTTACCTTAAAACCATTTATCATAAATCTACATTATATTATTTAAACGCAGCGAAGCAAAGAAGATAAGGCGCAAAGAAAGTCTTACACCCTCGAACCCCCGAGCTGCTTGCAAAAATAGTGATGTAAGTACCATTTCCAAGATTTGAAAAACTTTTTTATGTATTTTTGCAAGAGCCTCGAGGATAATAAGACTTTCTTCGCGTCTTAGCTTCTTTGATTCGCCGCGTTTAAATGATGTGCTGTAGATTCATCATGATTATAGGTGCAATAGGGCGATGAGATATTGTATGAGGGCTAGTAGGAGTCATGAGAAAAATAAGGGTAAAATCGTAGAAAAGAATCATTAAACGCGGCGAATCAAAGAAGCGACGACGCGGCGAGTTCTAATTCCTGAGGTACCTGCAAAAATAATGATGCAAGAACCATTTCCAAAACTAGAAGTGCTTTTTTATGTATTTTTGCAAGAGCCTCCCCCGATGATGACCTAGGGGGGCGAAGTGCCTGCAAAAGCACATAGAAAATTTCTTTCACTTTTGGAAAGTAAACAACTTGCATCTATTTCACTATTTCAGCAAGCGCCTCAGAGGACTAAGTAAAAATTCCCTTGTTTATCTCTAAAAAAGCATCTCTCCAATGATAATGATCAAGTAACCCCCCTGTGCTACGTCCCATTAAAAAGTATGCTGCATAAAGAGCTTCCACGGAAGCCAAACCGCGCTCTGGCTCACTACAATCATCTTGTTTACGAGGATACGCTGTTCGTAGCTCAGGAGGAAGGCTTCGATGAATGAGTTTCGCTGAAGGTGGTAATGCTTTATACATTTTTTCAGCATAGCGCCAAGTTCCATCCAAAAGCAGTAAACCTTTATCTCCATCATCTTTCGTAAGTACCGGAGCATCGATAGTCAGCAAAATATAGCCGTCTAAATCAGGAAGTGTTTGATTAGGGTATGAAAAGAAAGCAAAACCAGCTTGAGACTCAAGCCCTCTCAGGCTACACTTTTTTAAGTTTTCTTTTCTATGACGCCAAACAATGGTCTTGGGTTTCACTAACATAGTAAACTTTCCAAAATAATTTCATTAAACTATACTCTATTTTACATTGAACTTCAAGTATCCATGTGCTTGACACTTACAATTATGAGGCTGAAAATGACAAAACAGTATACTTACTTACTTTTTGCTTTTTTTCTTTTCTCGTGTTTTTCTTTAAACGCAAATGAAGAAAAAAAAGAGATACACTGGTTAATAAATTACGAGGAAGCTATCGAGCTATCTCGCACAGAAGAGAAACCTGTATTCATGTTATTTACTGGTTCTGATTGGTGTGGCTGGTGCATGAAATTAGAATCAGAAGTTTTTGCATCTGACGCTTTCCGTGATGCCATGGCAGATACATTTGTCTTTTTAAAACTTGATTTTCCTAGAAAAATACAGCAAACACCTGAAATCAAGAAACAAAATAAGCGCCTAATGAGAGAGTATCCCGTCCGAGGATTTCCAACAGTGATTTTACTAAATTCTAAAAATCAACAAATTGGAAGTACCGGCTATAAACGTGGAGGTGGAGCTGCTTACGTGGAACATATTCAGAAAATGATGTCTGAACCTAAAAGCGATGCATAATTTTTTTAAAGTTCTAATGGTTATCTAATGCACTAGAAGCGTGGATTAGATAACCATTGATACACTTATATTCAAACGATCCCCCACTACTTTTATTACAATACGCAATCTACCCTTTACACTTTTATTCTAACCATTATTAATATAACATCTCTATCCTTTACTTTAAACACAACAAGCATAAAAAGGTATTAACTTAATGATATCAAATAGCAACTTAAATGATTTTAATATCGATTATTATTCTAGAGGTAAAAGCTCTTCTATTTATCCAGCTATTGGTTTCGGTGAAGCCATAGCTGACGACCAGTATGGAATATCGAAACCTCTTACTATTGCCATTACAGCTCTTAAAGATATTTCAGTGAAAGCAAGCCTAAGCACCCCCAAACGTTTTTACGAAGAAAAAGCTAAAGTTACCATGTTCCATAACCGTTCATGGGAATCAATAAAAGCAAAACCCTATGAAGGCGAGAATCCTATTTATCTAGAAAATGATGCTGTCTGTGAAAAAGTTTTAAGAGCTGGAGAAAGGTGGTTTATTACTTTATATAACGAAACTCCTCATGGTCGCTACAAGTCTAGTAAAAACATTGCTCCTTTCACTTTAGATATTCGAACAGACAATGACTATTATCGCTATCTTCAATTGAAGCTGAAACCTGAGTGTCATACTTTCTCGAATAGAAAACCAGTAGCTAACCCTAGTTCAAAAACCCCCTATGCCGAATGTTATAAGAAAAAATACACTGCTACTCCTATTTCTAACTCAACAAATAAAAATGATTTTAACGGTGTAAGCTCATATAATTCCAACACCCCCTATACCGACTGGCTCCTTGGCTATCAAGAAGAGCCCAGATTCTCTCAAACGTTATATCCAAATATAAACGAAGATAACTATTATAATAGTGATCCATATAACTCAATGGATGGACTTCAATCCACTACTATAGGAAGCAAATTCCACTCAGAATTTTATTCTTACCCTCCATCAAATTACTCTGAATCTTGTGGTTTGACTCCTCTAAGTTCAGATGAGCCCTCTCAAAATATTTCCATGAACTTTACACCTTTTTCTGCTACATACCCTACAAGATACATTCCACCTAGTAATGTCTCACAAAAAGCAAAAGACATCATAAACCGCCTACAAAACCAATACCCAAACCAATACCCAAACCAATAAATAGTCCTCCACTCCTTATTCTCTCGATGTTGTTTCATTTCTCCGAAACCGACAACATCGAGAGCTCTATTTATTTTTTACACAGTTCTTGGAAAAAAAAAATCTTCGCGATACATTGACCGAAACTCGCCTATACTAGGTCAGTCTCAAGCTAGGCCTTGCCTAGCAATCAAAACTCATGCTTCGGAGAGCAAAAAATGATTTTTTCAAAAACACAGCACCTACTGCTGCTCTTTATCCTCTGCTATTCCTGGCATGATAGAGTAGATGCAGCGTACCAAGAAATAGACTGGATAACGAATTGGACCGAGGCTAAAAAAGAAGCCGAAACTACAAATAAAGCTATACTTGTAAGTTTTTCAGGTTCTGACTGGTGTGGTTGGTGCATGAAATTAGAGCATGAGGTCTTTGCTTCTGAAGAATTTATTGAGCAAACAAAAGATCAACTTGTTTTTGTTTCAGTAGACTTTCCTAGACACACAGCTCTTCCTGCAGAGCAACAAAAACACAATTATGACCTACTAAAAAAGTATGGTGTACGCGGTTTCCCTACAGTTCTTTTACTTAATAATGACGGAGAAACGATCACCGTTACAGGATACAGAGAAGGCGGTGGCAGTGCGTATGCCGAGTTTCTTCTCGATCATCTATCTCAATACCGTCAACTTGACGAAACAGTACAAAAACTAGAAAAAGAAGAAAGCGACGCTGCGCAACTCCGCAGTCTTTATGAAAGAACTCGCGATCAAGGGCATAAGCATCTTAGTCAAAGTATCCTGAAACACGGGCTCAAAAGCGCAAAAAACCTTTTCTTTAAAACAGAACGCTATCAAGAACTTTTGGAATCTGGACTTGCAGAGGGAGAGGAAGCGCAATCTTTACGAAAAGCAATTCTATCAGAAAATTCTGATGATGCCGATGAGTGTCACTATCGCATTGCTGTAAGTGATTTTTCTAAGCTACACAATGAAGATCCAAATAGTCTAGAAAACAACCTTGCCCCTCTTAAAGATTACCTGGAGAGGTTTGGAAATAAAGAAAGCGCTTTTGTTTGGAAAGTAAATATGACAATTGCGCAATTAAGTTTAAGTGACGGCAAACTTGAAGAAGCTCTTCATTATGCAGAATCAAGCTTAAAATCAGCACCTTCTGAGAGAAAAGAAGATATTGAACACGCTATCGAAGCGATTAAATACCGTATAGCAGAAACTACAGAATCCAAGGATCTACTTCCCACGAACTCATTTTAAGAAGTTCTTTTGGGATTTCAAACATAAATCGCGATGGGCGGCTAGGCAAAAGCTTGCCCATCCGCATACGCTTTCGGGCCATGCTAATTGTAAGATAACGCATTGCCCGAGTCATTCCTACATACATCAGGCGCCTTTCCTCTTCAACCCCCGTCTCCATAAGGCTCTTTTCATGGGGAATAATATGATCTTCTACACCTACTAAAAAACAAGCTCCAAACTCTAAACCTTTCGCGCTATGAAAAGTCATTAAGCTAACCTGTTCTCCATCTTTATCCCCTGTCTTATCATCACGGTTTTGTCCTAAAGAACTATCAGCTAAGAACTCTTCCAATGAAGCCTTTGCTTGCTTTTCTTCTTGATAATCTTTTAAAGCAGAAACTAACTCTTCAACATTCTCCCATTTCAAAGCTCGCATTTTTTCACTTTTGACTTCTTCTTTAATTGCTTGCTGATAATCAATTTCTTCAATAAGCCAATGTAAAGCTCCCGCTAAATCTCCATCTGCAAAGCGTTCTCGGACTTGTTGTATCACAGAAACAAAGCGACTCATTCCATCTCGTGCTCGAAGGCTAACTTCTACAGAAGAGTTGAAAGGGTCACAAACTTCTTCTAATACATCCCAAAGAGGTTTGTGATTTTCTCTGTTATATTTTGTAACTTGATCTAAAGAGTTTTCACCTACACCTCGACGCGGCACATTGATCACTCGTAAAATCGCTTCTTCATCTTTCGGGTTACTTGCAACACGCATATAAGCAAGTAAGTCTTTGATTTCTCTCCGCTCGTAAAACGCCTGCCCACCATAAATTTCGTAGGGAATTCCTCGTCTCCAACGAGAACCATCTTGCCAAGTATGCCGTCGCAACTCATGCTCAAAAGAACGAGATAAGGCATTCGATCGATAAAGAATCGCCATATCCCGCCACTTCAGCCCGTGATGTTTACGCAATTGAATCATACGGTAAACGACTGCTTCCGCTTCTGTTTTTTCTGTTGGGGCATGAAATACATGAACCAAGCTCCTACTACCTTGCTCACTCCATAACTCTTTAGAATAACGCTCTGTATTGTGACCTATTAGTGCATTTGCAGCCCGTAATACTCCATTCGTTGAACGGTAATTTTGCTCTAATTTGATCGTTTTAGCATCAGGAAAATTCAAAATATGTTGTACATCGGCGCCACGCCAGCCATAAATCGACTGATCATCATCTCCAACAACAAAAAGATTTTTTCTTTTTTCTGTTAATAACTCAGCTAATCGATACTGGGTTGGGTTACTATCTTGATATTCATCAATAAGCACATAGTGATAACGTTCCTGATACTTCTCTAATACATCTGGAAACGATTCGAATAATTCCACGACTAAAGACAACATTCCATCAAAATCTACTGCATTGTATGCCCGCATACTTTGATGTAAGCGCTCACTCGCATCCTGAACAAATTTTTCGTGCCAATCCGAACCAATATTTTTTATCTTTTCTTGATTTCGCACTTTACGAATAGCTGCAAGAGTTGGACCTAAAGACGGAAGCTCACTCTCATGATCAAGTAAATCTCGAATGATCATTTGAAGAAGCCTTTGAACATCAGCCTCATCGTAAATAGTAAATTTATTGGTATAACCTAAGCGATGTATATCCTCACGAAGCACTGTCATACAAAAACTATGGAACGTAGCAAGATGAACTTGTTTTGCTCTTTCTGGATCAAGAAACTGTCCAATACGATGGCGCATTTCTTTTGCTGCTTTATTAGTAAAAGTAAGCCCCAAAATATTTTGAGCAGATATATTATGATCCTCAATTAAATGAACAATACGAAGAGTTAAAACTCTTGTTTTCCCACTTCCCGCTCCCGCTAAAACCAATACTCTTCCTTGAGTAGATTGAACTGCTTCTTTCTGTTTTGTATTTAAGCTAGTCCAATCAATTTTTGATTTTTCTTTTGCGCACACAGTTTCCTCCGAATAAGCCTTTCTATTCTAGCAAGATTATAATTCTTACACCAAGAAAATTAATAATTCTTTTTTTTAATTCTTTTTTAGGTTAATTCCCTTGCAAAATAACCCCAGAGCGATTTACAAAGGGCATTCAAATCTGATTTTTGAAACCCACCGAACTGATACAAAGGGAATAACAATGTCTGATATTCAAATTAACGGACCAATTGATTCAGCTACTATCAATACTATCGAAGAAGAAAACGAAATCAACAATGCAGCAGCAACTAGTGAAGAAGCACAGACAACTAATGATGTTGCTGAGTTAACACTATGCAACGAAAACACAGCTACAGAAGTAGAAGCTCCAAAAGCTGAAACTACTGACGAAACAGAAGTTGCTGAAGAAGGTGAAGCTTCTGACGAATGTGATAAAGCAGAATGCAAAGACAAAAGCTCTTTTGAAAAGTTCAAGCAATACATTCCTTGCTCTAAGGAAAAAGAACAAGCTGAAACTACAGAAGTTCAAGACGAAACGAAAGCTGAAGAAACCACAGAAGAAGTTGCTCCTGAAACAGCTAAAGAAGCTGCTCCTGCTGAAAAAAAAGAAGAAGCTGAAGAAGCTAACGAAGAAACTAACACTGACGATACTGCTGATAAAACAAACGAAGAAGCAAAGAAAAGCTTTGGTGATAAAATCAAAAGTGGTATCACAAGTTTCTTCAACAAACTACCTTGCAGCAAAAAAGAAGAAGCTACAACTGAAGCTACAACTGAAGATAAAGCTGAAGATAAGGCTGAAGACAGCAGCACAAGCGAAAACGCTGATGCTCCTGCTACAGATGCTGACGCAAAAGCTGAATAGTCTTTTTTTTCAAAAGTCTTTAGGCGCCTACTCTTTTGTAGGCGCTTTCATTTAATACGTTTCTAAAAGCCTCGCGTCCGATTATAATAGCTTTTAAAAAGTAATCACCGTGGGTACCTTCATGAAGCTATTAATTGTTGAAAGTCCTGGTAAAATCAAAAAAATCCGTTCTTTTCTTGACTCTAGTTGGCAAGTCCTTGCATCTGTTGGCCATATCCGCGATCTACCAAAAAAATCTTTAGGCATCCAAATTAATGAGGAGTCGGTTTCTCTCGAATATGAAAATTCTCGGGACAAATCTACCACCATAAAAAACCTAAAACAAGCAGCCGATCGATCTACTGAAATTTATCTGGCAATGGATATGGACCGTGAAGGGGAAGCCATAGCCTGGCATGTTGGTATGATATTAGGTAAAAATAATTGGCCAAAAATTAAACGCATTGCATTTACAGAGATCACCAAGCCTGCTATTTTACGAGCTATTTCAGAGCCTCGGCGAGTCAATTCTCATCTAGTAAACGCTCAACAGTCGCGACGGGCTGTCGATCGTTTAGTAGGTTTTCGAGTATCCCCTCTTCTATGGCGTATTCCCGGGGCCGGCACAAGTGCCGGACGTGTACAATCTGTTGCCGTTCGCATGGTCGTTGAAAGAGAGCGAGAAATTCGCAATTTTAAACCTCAAGAATACTGGAGTATTGAAGCTCTTTGTGAAGCGACAAAAACCCCTCCACCATTTACCTTGAAATTGATACAAATCGATAAAAAAGAACTTGTATCAACAATAGAGCCCGGTGCAGAATCACGACAAAGCACAATTGAAACAGAAGAAAAAGCTAAAAAGATTTGTGAGCATTTCCAAAAAGAGAACTGGATTGTTACTCAAGTACAAGAGAAAAAACAGAAAAAAAATCCATTCCCTCCTTTAATCACATCCACTTTACAACAAGCTGCTAGCGTTCGCTTAAAATGGAATGGAAAAAAAACCATGCAAGTAGCCCAAGAGCTCTATGAAAAGGGCTGGATTACCTATATGAGAACGGACTCTCCATCTAGCTCCACCGAAGCCATTCAAATGGTACGCACGTTCATTCAAGAACACTTTTCTCCCGAATACCTTCCTTCCCGCCCTATTCATTACAAAGCCAAACAAGCGAATGCCCAAGAAGCCCACGAATGTATACGCCCAACTCAAATACAAGAAACTCCCCAAACTCTCAACGCAAATCCCGATCAAAAAGAATTGTATAGTTTAATTTGGAAAGCCTACGTATCTAGCCAAATGTCTGCCGCTCAGTACCATGTTACAACCATTGACGTTGAGTTTTCTAGAGGCTTATTTCGTGCTCGTGGTCGTCGCCTTCTTTTTGATGGATGGACCAAACTACAAGGGACAACACAAAAAAAAGCCAAAGAAGAAAGCAAAACAGAAGAAGAAAAGGAAAGCGAACAAGAACTCCCTAAAGTAAAAAAAGGTGATGAACTTGTACTGAAAGAGCTTTCACCTAAACAACATTTTACCAAAGCACCCCCTCGCTATACAGAAGCAAGTCTTGTTAAAATTCTAGAAAAAAACAGTATTGGACGTCCAAGTACATACGCCAACATCTTAGATAACATCAAAAAACGCGAATATATTTCAGAAGAAAAACGGAAATTTCATGCAGGACCTGTTGGCGAAAAGCTTGTAGATGTACTCATGAAAATTTTCTCCCAAAGCTGGATGGATTACCAATTTACAGCTCAAATGGAAGAGTGCTTAGACCGAGTAAGTAGAGGTGAAATTGAATGGCAAAATTTTGTTCGCCGTTTCGACCAAGAACTCGCACGTACCTTATCTCAAATTCCAGAAAGCAAATCCCCTCCCATTAAACAAGTAATAGGAAACAAGAGCATCAAGCAAAGCACTAACGAAAAGTGTGACAAGTGTGGCGCGGCCTTACTTTTACGCAAAGGAAAACACGGAAGCTTCCTTGCTTGTTCTGCTTTTCCCCAATGTCGCTTTACAAAGCCCACCTCAAAAACAAAAGTAAAAAGCAAAGTTTCATGATTTTTTTGGGATTCACACCCCCGAACTGAAACCTATATACATCTTTTTCTTGAATTTAAAGTTTATTTTTAACATGTATAGACTATTCGTTTATCACGGACAGCACATTTATGTGCATACCTACGATATAATTTTGTTTCTCAAACCAAAGGAACTAGAAATGAAAGAGAAGAACGACGCGAAAAAAATTCTTGGACTTGTTGCAGGATCTCTATTACTCGCAACTTCACCACTTAGTGCTGACGATGCTACAGAACAAGCTGCAGCTTGTGTTTCTGAAGAAACTACAGCGACAAGTGCTAGAGACACACGCTCTGACCTAATTGCCTCTTGGTTCAGTGGAGAAGAAAGTGACGAGGAGCCTATGTCTTCTGATGAAAAAGATATGATGGAAGGCAAGTGTGGTGAAGGAAAATGCGGTGGCGAAGGCCGTTGCGGTGCTGAAATGAAAGACAAAATGGAAGATGAAGCACACAAAATGATGGAAGGTAAGTGCGGCGAATAAGTAAGCGCACAAGGAGTGGAAAACCATGATCAATGGTGTTGGACTAGGATTTCGAAGAGATTTATATAAGATTCTTTTAGATTCATCATCTTATCGACCTAGTTTCATTGAACTTGCACCAGAAAACTGGATGGGGCTTGGTGGACAGTGGGGAAAAATCCTCAAAGAAGCCGCGGAACTCTACCCTATTACCTGTCATGGTTTATCACTATCCTTAGGGAGTCCCGATCCACTAGACTGGGACTTCCTCAAACAAATCAAACAATTCTTAAAAGAATACTCTATTGAAATTTACTCCGAACACCTTAGTTTCAATAGCTGTGACAATGCTCACCTTTACGAACTGTTTCCCCTTCCATTTTGTGACGAAGCAATAAAACACGTAGCAGAACGCATTCGACAAGTTCAAGATTTTCTAGAAAGAAAAATCGCCATTGAGAATATTTCCTATTATACAGTTATTGAACCTCAAATGGATGAAGCGAGTTTTATACGCTCAATCGCAGAAGAAGCAGACTGTCAATTACTGCTAGATGTAAATAACGTATACGTCAATGCTTTCAATCACCAATACAATCCCTATGATTTTATTGAAGCGCTTCCACTAGAACGCGTAGCGATTATGCATATGGCTGGGCATAAACAAAAATCTGAACACTTAATCATTGATACACACGGCGAAGCAATCATTGATCCAGTTTTTGAACTCTTAGACTGGACCTGTCAACGCATGTCTCCCACACCAGTTCTACTAGAAAGAGACTTCAACTACCCTGAATATTCAGAACTTGTCACTGAAATGCAAACCATTGAAAAAATACTCGATCGCAATTGGACACTCGCTCATGCCTCTTAGTACAACAATGAGCGATTTCGCTACATATTGCCGCTCTGGTGAAAATATAGAAAAAGTTCCCATATCAGAAGACAAAGCAGAATTATACAGAGAATTAAGCTGCAATATTGTATTTGAAGCATTAAATACAGCTTACCCTATTGCAAAGCGCTCTTTAGGACATGAACAATGGGACAAGCTGATTCGCCGATTTTACGCAGAAGCACCTAGCCCCTCTCCGCACCTCTGGTACATGCCAAAAGCTTTGATCGATTATGTAGAAAAACATCAAATACCTGAAAAAGTTTCAGCTCCTTATTTATTAGATCTTCTACATTTCGAATGGCTAGAAATAGAAGTGTATATGATGCCTGATCAAGCAGTACCCCTTTACACGAAAATAGGTGATTTATTAGAAAACGGTTTAGTCCTTAATCGTGAACACATCCTATCTCGATTTACGTATCCTGTGTTTCGAAAGAAAAAAGATTGTTTAACAGAGGCTGCAAATTACTTTCTCATTACTTATCGCCACCCTGAGACTCTACAAGTACATTATTTTGAAGTTCCACCCGTTTATGTTGCTCTTGTGGAGTTGCTTAAGCAAGATAACTATACGGGTAAACAAGTACTAGAGTTCTTAATTGAGCATTATAAGGTTCAGTCCGCTGACTCTTTTATGGATTCTGGCTACCAATTTTTAAAAACTTTGATGAAAGAAAATTTAATTCTTGGTTTTTCCGTAGAAGAGTGAGGAAAAAATGAAAAGCATCTCATGCTGGATCAAAAATAAATTATGTTCACTTGCAGGGTTCCCCCCTCTATTTTTCCGTTTGATTTTAGCGTACGGTTTTTACGAACCAGCTATGAAAAAACTAAATAATTTCGAGAACATTGTATCTTGGTTTACAAGTATGGAAATACCATACCCAGAAACTAGTGCCTATTTAGCCACTGGAACTGAAGCTCTAGGTGTTGTGTTTTTGGCTGTAGGTTTCATGACTCGTCTTATTTCAATTCCGCTATCTTTCGTTATGATGGTAGCAATTTACTACGTGCACTGGGATAAAGGTTTTCCTGCTTCACAAGGAGGCATCGAAATTCCTTTATACTACATGCTGATGTTGTTTTCTCTCATCACAACAGGTCCTGGACTATTCAGTGTAGACTGCTGGATACACAAAAAGTGCTGCTACAAAAAAGAAGGAGCACAGTGCGAAACAAAAGAGAGCTAAGAGTTTTATAAGATAGACAAAATGCGACAAAGTAGAGAAGTCTGGAATTTTTCTTGTATTCTACTTTCTTTGCTTTGTTGCGTTTAAATCAACATGACCTGGGTTACTTCATAAGAGTTGCATTCTTAAAAAATTACCACTGAGACACCGATCCATTGAAGGTCTGAGATAGATAAGAAAAACTCTGAAAAAATATCACATCCCCTGTTAGCTCTGGGTCTTCATGGTGTTTTTTTTATTTAATTAGACGAAGCTCGATCTTCCGAAAAAGAACGCGCGCCCGTTAAAAGAAAAACAGCTCCTATAGATAAAAGGAGAACTCCTCCTACAAGAAATACCATATCAAACTCATTTGCTATGGCTGTGCCTGGCCCTAATACCAAAACTATTCCTAACCATGCACAAACCCTGCCGATTTTTTTCAGCATAAACTTTTTTCTTCCACAAGCTGATTCAATAAAGTTCTTAACTCTTTTCTTAAATCATCAGAACTTGCTTGTAAAGCATAAGCACGAGGGCGTAAAACTAGATGAATCCCTGATGGCATCTCAAACTGACTCAAACGAAAAGCTTCACGAGCAATTCGCTTAAAACGATTACGTGAATGAGCCTTACCAAAACGCTTACTAACAACGACTCCCATTCGAGGGACTAGGGCTTGATCAAGTTTTTTTTGAAAACAAAAATCCACGACCAGGAGGGAGCCAACTAGGCGCCTTCCTGCTCGACTACCCCATTTGAATTCGCGATGGCGAAGAATTCTTTTGGATTTAGGAAATGATGCGTCAATTAAGCTGATAGAACTTTCCGTCCATGTCTTCTACGACGGTTAATAATTTTTCTTCCGTTAGCTGTAGACATACGCTTACGGAAACCAAATGTATTACGACGGCGACGCTTACTTGGTTGATATGTACGTTTCACAGTTCCTTTCCTCAAATTTACCTGTACAGTATACCGAAAAGCATACCCATCAGCGGCTTACAAAGCAAGAAATAGTTGCATTTAGATTAGATAAGTAGGAATTGTTTGGGGTTTTATTACTCTTAGCCTAAGATTTTAGCAAAAAGAAAATGAAAAAAAGACCATGCTTCACTCCACAACAAACGCCAACGAGTACAATAATAAAGAATTTCACCTCAAGCAGAATTCACAGAACCCTTTTGAAAATAAAGTTTTTATAGACTGTACTTTCCACAATTCCTCTTTTGACCACTGTAATTGGAAAAATACACAGTTTATTGATTGCACATTCATTGAATGCAATATCAATATGCCAAGCATGGAAAACTGCCGCCTACAAGATACTCTCTTCAAAGAGTCCAAGCTAAGTGGGGTCAATTTTTATTTATGTACCCCTACCTTTTTTGCCACCTCCTATCAAAACACAACCCTACAATATTGCAATTTTTCCGATTTAAAAATGAATCATACGCTATTTGAAAGTTGTAAAATTAAAGAATGTTATTTCAATAATACATCGCTCAAATCAGTTAAATTCAAAGATAGTGAGCTTCCAGAAACTCTTTTCCACAATAGCGATTTGTCAAAAGCTGATTTTTCAACTGCTACTCAATATGACATCAATCCACAAAACAATAAACTCAGCAAAGCCCGTTTTTCTCTACCAGAAGCTGCTCGTCTACTCTCTCACTTCGAAATCATTATCGAATAAATCACCTTCTTGAAAACAATAAAAATTAATTAAGTTGCAAAACTTTTATTATCGCTGATATGATTTAAAATCATTTTTATTTAATAAAACCTACACTATGAATAAAAACAATAATAGTATTTGTCCTCGATTATTTCTTGCCCCTATGGAAGGTTTGGGAGATCGTCCTTTTCGTCGTATGATGGCTTTAGTGGGTGGTTTTGATGAGGCTACAACTGAATTTTTACGAGTACCGAAAAACGCTCATATTCCAAGTTTATCTAAGAAATATCAATCAGACGAGCTCTCTCCTATCCCTCTTTGTTGTCAAATTATGGGTGATAATCCAGACTTGATCGCTGAAATGACGAAAGCTGTTATTGATAGAGGAGCCCCAAGAGTTGAATTAAATTGTGGCTGTCCATCAAACACTGTTGTAGGCAGAGGCGCAGGATCGAGTCTTTTAAAAGACCCTGAGCATTTAAATAAAATCCTCACAGCAATGGTATCAGTAGCCACTGTTCCGGTAAGTGCTAAATTGCGCAGTGGTTATGAAGACACCTCTTTATTTGAAGAAAACCTTTGTGCTGTACAGGAAGCAGGCGTGGCTTTCATGACCTTGCACCCTAGAACAAAAAGAGAAGCTTACAAACCTCCCGCTCACTGGGATCTTATTGCCCGAGCAAAGCAATTACTTCAAATTCCAGTTATTGGGAATGGTGATATTTTAAACGCACAAGATGCAATGCGCATGTTGCGAGAGACCAACTGTGACGGTTTGATGATTGGACGAGGAGCAGTAGCAAATCCTTGGATTTTCCACGAGATCCGTTCTCAATTTGAACAAGAACAAGAAATTTTTTCTTTTGAGAAATTCGAGAATATCTTGCTTGCTTATCTCTCTTATCTATATGATGAAGCTTTAACAACAAAAACCTGTATCAATAAGTTCAAACAGCTGTCACATTATTTTTTTCAACGAACTCCCTCTTTAATGGAGCGTAGAAAAGAGATTTTGCGACAGAGACCAGAGACCCCAGAGTCATTTCTCAAAGATATTTTGAAAGCATTAAAAGACGAGTACTCCTCTCTTGCTTTAGCATAAAATCCTCTTGAGTATTAATACTCTGGCCAGTTATAAAGGTATTTGATCTTTTTATTTTTCCACAATATCGGGAACTTAGCATGAAATACAAGGCTTCGGTAAAAGCGAATCCAGAAAAAGGCGATAAAATTGTTCGCCGTCGTGGGGTCGTTTACGTGATCAACAGTAAGGATCCTAATCGCAAGCAGCGTCAAAAGGGCCCTGCCCGAAAGAAAGCAAGGATAAGTTGGTAGTATGGCTAAAAAGTCAGCAGTAGCAAAGCAAAATCGTCGTGAAAAACTCGTTCGCTTGAAGTGGGAGAAGCGTCAAGAACTGAAGAAAAAGGTGATTGACCCTAACTTAAGCGACGAAGAACGCATGGCAGCAGCAACTGAATTGAACAAGATGACACCTAACAGCTCACCTGTTCGCCTCAGAAATCGTTGCTCCCAAACAGGTCGTCCTCGTGGTTTTCTAAGAAAATTCCAGATCTCTCGTATTACATTTCGCGAGATGGCATCTGCAGGTATGATCCCTGGAGTGACCAAAGCTAGTTGGTAATCGCTATTATCATTAGTTTTTATAGAAAAGGAAAGGTATCCCCTTTCCTTTTTTTGTTTTTACTTTCTTGCAATTTTGGACAAAAAAAATTTGCGACGAAGTGAAAAGCTGCGCCGCAAAAAGTACTTTTATTGAGAATTTTCTCGTGATTGCAATGCTAGATAAAGCTTAGGAAGATCACGAATTTTCATCCATTCACTCAACTCTGGATACCAGATCATTGTATCTGACTCAACAGTTCCAAGTAGCCAAGCCGTTTGCAACGTCTTAAAATCTACGGGTCCTACAGATGTTCTAGATTTATCCAGATAGTGAAAGCTCACTTGCATCCATACAGATAAATTTTCATCAGACTTTACTTCAGTCACGATGGAAGGAGGAACTTGATTTAAAGATTGCTCAAGCCCTTGTTTTTTCTTTTTTTTAGGGGGAAGTAAAACAATAAGTACATCAGCCAAAACCGAGAAGAAAAACCCTCCTAAGAACCAGCCGATACTTGATCTTCCTTTCTGACGCGCAATATAAGCGACTAGAAACCCCATCAATAAAGAAAATAAAACACTTACAGTAAAATGGATTGGCGATATGATCATCTACTCAGCGTAACAAATCTTTCCCTGTAGGTCAAATTGTGTTATGCTGTGTTCAAAGATTCATCAGAATGTATTATTTGGAGCTTTCAAGGAATGACAACTATGGCACCGGATAGCAAAGAAGAAAAATTTATGGACCGCGACGGCAGTGAAAGCCATGCAAACCATAAAGAGCTAGACCTTCCTGAAACTGTTTTTGTACGCGATATTGAAAACCGAGTTTTTCAAGGAATCGTTTTACAGTGTTTAGCTCGTATCAAAGGTGTGAGCCTTTTAGAGGGCAACTTGATTGATAATATTTTGGGTCGCTCAAGCTCTGAAGGAGTGAAAGGTATTCACGCCGAGCAAGACTGTAAAACTCATTCAATCAGCGTTCGCATAGAAGTAAATATTTGTTATGGTCTTTCTATTCCTGAAAAAGCTGCAGAAATACAAGATATTGTTGTTGCAGATCTTAGCAAATTAACAGGCTTGCATGTTCATAGCGTGCATGTTATATTTAAAAATTTAATTCTTGCCGACCCCACTAGCACTTTGATCAATAGTACTGGTCCAGAAGAGTTGGAAGGCGACGTTGTCGATGAGGAATACACGGACGAGTTTTAGAGATGCGCTTTAATACACCATTTCTATCAGCCATTTGTATGATTTTTATTCTCATGCTTTTAAGCGTAGGCTTGCTCTGCGTCGTAATGCCATGGGCTCCAGATTTTCGTGCATCTGTATCTGAATTTCTTCTTGCCCAAACGACGATTATTTTTCTTTTCGGAATCGGATTTATTGCTACTGCCCTTGTTTTGCTTATTAGCATTTCCCTGCTTAGTCCTTCCCATATCTTGACGATTAAAATGGGAAAGAAATCGGTTGCGGTTGATCATGCAATTGTTGATCAGTATATTCAGAATTACTGGGAACAAGTACTCCCTCAGCAAGCGGTATTTCATCAGGTCTTATTCCGAAAAAATAACATTGTAGAGATCGTGGCTAACCTCCCTTCTATCCCTACCGAGTCACAAGGCCCTCTACTCGACCGTATCGAGCGAGACCTATCAAAACTATTTGAAGAAACTCTTGGATATCGAAAAGAGTTTCTTTTTTCGGTGAATTTCCGTCAGCCAGAGAAAGAACCCGAACAGATTCCCTTAGAACAAAGCCTATAGAGTAGACATGCTAAAGCTCACAGAAAAGCTCTTTCGAATTCAGGCAAACGGCAGTGATATAAAGACGGAGCTGATAGCGGGCTTCACTACTTTTTCTACGATGGCTTACATTCTCGTGGTTAATCCGATGATCTTGTCTCAGGCAGGAATGGATTTCGGAGCTGTTTTAGTAGCTACAATTTTAGCTGCTGTTTTGGGAAATCTGGTTATGGGATTTTACGCCAATCTCCCTTTTGCTCTTGCTCCTGGAATGGGACTCAACGCGTATTTTACCTACACCGTAGTGCTTGGAATGGGTATTCCTTGGCAAACAGCCCTTGGCGCTGTTTTTTTGTCTGGCGTAGCTTTTACTTTTCTAAATCTTTTGGGAATTCGAAAAATTTTAATTGATGCTATTCCTGAAAGTTTGCAAATTAGCGTGAGCGCAGGTCTTGGGCTCTTCTTATCTTTAATTGCCATGAAGAACGTAGGCTTAATTCAAGCTCACCCTTCGACACTGCTTGCTTTAGGCGATCTTAGCCAACCTTCTTGTTGGTTAACAGGGTTTGGTTTAGTCATTACCTGCACCCTTCTTCAAAGAGCTTACCGAGCAGCAATTATTTTAGGTATTTTAGCTACTTGGGCAATGGGAATTATTGTCGGCGCAGCAAAATGGGGTGGTTTTTTCTCTTGGCCAGCAAGCTTAGCACCAACTTTCATGCAAATGGATGTATGGGCAGCCTTAGATTTAGGAGCTATCACTATTATTTTCTCCTTTCTCTTTGTGGATCTTTTTGACACCTTAGGTACCTTTGTAGGAATCACCCAACAAGGTGGATTAATGAACGAAAGAGGGCGTATTCCGCATCTAGGCAAAGGGATGATGGCAGACGCCGTTGCCACTATCGGTGGGGCTATGTTGGGAACATCTACTGTAACTACTTACTTAGAGTCGGCATCTGGCGTTGCTGCAGGAGGTCGTACAGGGCTCACAGCAATTGTTGTAGCTGCACTTTTTGCCTGTGCCCTATTTTTTGAGCCTTTGTTTCAATCGATACCACCTTTTGCTACCGCCCCCGCACTGCTTTTGATAGGTGCCATGCTCACCAAGCAAATTGCCCAATTAGATTGGGATAAGCCATCAGAGTATTTACCTGGCTTTATTGTCATCATCACCATACCCATGAGTTTTAGCATCACCACTGGTATTGCTTTAGGAATCCTCATTTACCCCATTACCAAACTTGCTTGTAGAGAGTCTCGAGATGTTCACTGGCTACTTTGGGTTTTAGCCGGAATATTTTTTGTAAAATTCGCTTACCTGGGCGCCCTCTAATCTCCCTATCCACGGTAAAATCTGTCTTTACCCTTTCTTTATGTAAAGTTTATTATCCTCTCATATCTAAAATAAATAATTAGCCAATCACTTAACTATAAAAAACCAAAGATTTCATCATGACGGCTAATGTTCCTTATTCAAGAGTAAGTGAAAACAGCACTCTCTCTACTTTTTCCAGCCTTTTTTTAGAAAATGAGACCTCCCCCCAGAAAGCACAGCTTTATGAAATCGCACAATTTTGGCTTCGAGCAACAATTTCACCTTTCGAAGACAAAAAACAAATTCCTTTATTTAGTTCCGTTATTGATAAAGCAAGAGACGGGTTTACTGCTGTTCCTCTTGATCATGGACCTCTTTATGTTCCAAGTAACGAACTAAAAAGGTGTATCCAAGTCGCCAGAATTGCATTTACAGGAGAAAAAAATCTTCAACAGCTTATTCATTCCGTAGCTACACATAATCAATCTATTCTACTTAAAACTTGGCAAGAAGCCAGCAATAGCAATGATTTAAACCTCATTTCTCTTTCTAGTAAAATCTTCAATCAAAAAGAAGCGATATTACAGCAGAAAGGTCCTGGTCTTCGAATTTTCCCAAGCTTTTCTGAAAAAAAATGTCGCATTTACCGTTTAGGAGAAGAGGTTTTTTTAGATATTGGAGAAACTCCTAATAAAGGAAAGTATAAAGTTGCACGTCGGCTCATTAACCCTATAACAAAAACAACAGTTCAACGCCTAAGTTCTGTACTTTCCAATCAGCCTAGCTTGTTCACAAATAGAAACGGTGAGCAGCGCTCTAGCAGTTCGATTGAGCGTGTTTTACAAGAAATACAAATGGAAAGTAATGCTTCTCACGCTTTTAAACAGTTATTTGGAGAAAGAGCTCATATTCCTTTTACCGAAACAATCGATGCTTATCCTTACATGGGCAGGGTACATTCAAAAAACACAAACGGAGAACTGATTTGCTCAAACACCGAAAAATTTTGTTCTTTTAGCAAAGATTGCGATAGAGGTAACTTATTCAATCTCCTAAAGCAACTATATAGAGAACAAAAAACCCTCTCTCTTCAAGAAAGGCTTACTTTAACAAGAGACTTACTAGAAGCCATGTATACACTTGAACGAGCTCAGATCCTTCACAAGGATATCAAACTTGAAAATATCTACCTAACGTCTAATACAGACGGTTCTTTACGTCTAAAAATTGGAGACTTTGGTTTTGCTCGCCCCCTAGAACAAGAGTTACGCTCCCGTAAAGATAGTGGAACTATCCAATGGATTTCACCATCTTACATCTCTTTAGAAGTTCACCTTGGAAAAACGACTTGGAACTCAGCAGAAGAAAAACAAAAATATTATGCGGAAAATTTTGAACACAATGATTTATGGGCAAGTGGTTTGATTCTTTCTTGTTTTATTTCCGACCATTTTATCACTTTTCCTAGTTGGCTAAAGAAAAGCAATGTTACAGAAATCGTACAATCGATTCAGGGACTTAACACAGAAAAAATTCACAACCTTATCATTACCCGAGTACTTGTTTTACCTAACTGTAAACTCCCCTCAGAAGCTGAACAAAGCACAAGGTATGATCAGTGGGCAATGAACCCTATTGCATTAATCACAGCCATGCTACTCATCGGTAAAGCAAAGGCCGCGGAAGCTTTAGAAGTTTTCAATACCTACGAAAGTCTTTCCAATGATGAAGAACGCCTAAATTTTGGCCGAGAAGTTCTGAAAAAACTCTTTCCAGCATATAGACCTTAGCCTTAAGCTGCCGAAAAAACAGCTACTTCTTTAGCAATGATCATAACAAAGAAAAGTAAAGCTGCTACTGTGCTTATGCGGAAATTCCTCTGAACAATCCACTTTCGATAATTCAGACAAAAGCCATAGAATAATAAAAATGCTGGTAGAATTTGCAAGATAAGAATATAAAATCCCATAGTCAATATACCATAAAGCATTTCTCCGTCTGGAAATAAGTTGTTAAACGCCGATAATAGATTAGAGCATTCTAAAGCATTAATAAAAGCACAGGCAAAACCAAAAAACCAGATGTTAAAAAATGAAACTCGATATGACTCTCTATATGGAGCAATCATACTATTGAACAAGGAAGAAAGTAACAACACCCATCCTATCATCACATAAACCCCTGAAGCAAAAAGATTGGCAAAAAACCATACTATCATTTTTTCCCCAGTAGAGTCAGCTAGACTACCGACTTCAGTAAAAGGAAAAACTTTCGGCATATGTTCAATAAGAATAAAAAGTCCGATAAAAAAACAAAGAAAACTTAGGTAAGCCTGCTTGGAAAACGAAAAATAATTAACAATAATTATATTCCAAAACCCCCAAGCTACCGTTGCACAAACTAAAGACAAAGACATCTGTTCTAGAACGATAAAAAAAGTAAGATAGTAAAATTGAATAAAATGATTCATTTTAGCCCTCCACCTATAAGCCTTATCTTTAATTTATTGATTTTTGAAGCTCATCGTTAGATTATTGCTGTTTTTTCGATCTGTAACAAAGAATAACACTCTTCAGGATAGAGCTTTATTTGAGTACTAGGATTATAGAAAGATAAAAACGGTATCGCTTGCTGAAAAAATTTGAATTAGTGTTTCTAGTAATTTGAGAAAAATCTACTTTCGAATTGAAATTCTGTATATCAGAGGTTGTATTCATTCCAGTACATAATTACGAGCTAATCAAAAGAGAACTTTAAAATATTACATAATACAACTCAAGAACTCTCTATATCACTAGAAAACTTTCTTCAAAACCTGAAAAACCTCATTAGAAATCCCTGTTCCGATTCGATTACTTTTCAACTCTCTCTCTATTCCAGAAACACCTTCTAGCAAGCCACTATACTGAGCAAATCTATCTCTCTTATCACTGATGAACTGTTTAGATAAATTCAAACGACCTTCATATGCTTCTTTATCTGATTGTAATTGAGGTTTACATATCCAATTCGCCAAACTCATCCAAAATTTGCAGCTATCAGAGAAATTCCGCTCTGTATAAATTTTAAACTCTCGATCTAAAATCTCTATTTTCTCAGGAAATTTTTTATGCAAACCACAATATTGAGCGAAATCCACCCAAAGAGAACGGTGAACATTACAAGAATCAATTTGTAGATGGTAAATGTCATGGTGATAGACCGTCAAAGGTGAACAATCTTTTCGATGAACATTTTCTACAGAGTTGTACTCATCAGTTCTTGCGGAGTAGAGTCCTTGTCCTTCACGAGTAGAAGAACTATGAAGAGAACAAGGAATAAAAATAACACGCTGACTAGGATCAGACAATTTTTCCCAAGGCCGGTAGCCAATCACAGGGTTAATTGTAATGGCATGATCACCACAACGAGCGCAGAAAAGTTCATAAAGAAGAACAGGAGGCAAAACAAGCTGCTGATTTCCAATCGTTAAAAAGCTAGAAATCGTTCCAGTAAGTCCCAGGGGAGCATAGGTAATCATTCTATAAAGCTCATCATCACAAAAACGATGACTTTGACTCTCTATTCCACTTGCATTCGTTCTAGCTACAGAAAAAAAACTCGTACTATACGAAGGTAAAGCGCGAAGCTTTTCAATAAAACAGCGAAATTCATCAGCATTCAGAAAAGACATACTCGCCGCTCTCAATGATCGACTAGCTACCATGTCAATTTCACCACTTGAATCAAACAAACGGTACGTTTTCAGACTAGCCGGATTTTGCCCTGCATTCTGACGAAGACAAGCATCATACAAACACACTCGTATAAACTGCTCTTCATCAATTTGTTCGTGTAAATGGGCATGAAGCGCGTGATAAAGGAAGTGTTCATCCTGAAAAATGAAATGAGACCAGTCGCCATTTTTGAAAGCCTCAAGAGTTAAAAAATCTACCTCTTTCACAAATTCTTTCATGGAAGAAAGAATCTTATTCCAATTATCTGAAGGAATCCGCTTGAAAAGCTCTTTTTTATGAAACGGAAGGAAATCTCTTCCGAATGAGAAAGCTTGAACAGATTCCTGACACATTGCTTCCTGATTAGAAACGCCCGTCATTTTACTTAAGTCCTTTTCTTTTATACTAAATAGATAAAGATCAGTGTAAAAGAAACATATTAGGGTTTAATAAAGACGAACATCTATTTCTCTATTACTCCTTTGAGGCGCCTGGAAAAATAGTGAAGCAGGTACTAGTTGTTCAATTTGTAACACCTCCAAAATCTGAAATTTTTTTATGAATTTCTGTGAACATCTCGAGAGTATAAGACTTTCTTCGCGTCGTAGCTTCTTTGTTTCGCCGCGTTTATAATGATATTAGGGCGATTAGATATCGAATGAAAGCTAATAGAGGTCATAAGCAAAATAAAGGTAAAATCGTAGAATAGAATCATTAAACGCGGCGAAACAAAGAAGCTACGACGCAATGAAAAAGTTATGAGATTTTAGTGCGTGAGATGAAGATGAGATTAGCTAGCCATTAGAGGTGAAAAATCAATTACTCTCACCCCACTCCAACAAACGTTTGATGTTATCCTGGGTAATTCCTTTCACTTCTTTAAGTTCTTCTTCTGTTGCAGCTTTGATTTGCTTGATACTACCGAAATGCTTAAGCAGGTTTTGTCTTTTATTTGGTCCAATTCCAGGAATATCCTCCAAAGAACTTTTAACCATGCTCTTGCTTCGTCTTTTTCGATGAAATTCAACGGCAAAACGGTGCGCTTCATCCCGTATAACTTGTAAAAAGAAAAGAACCGGAGAATTTTTAGGCAAAAGAATGGGATCTTTTCTACCAGGAAGAAAAACCTGCTCCCGCGTTCCTCCCTTATCGTGACGACCTTTCTCTTTTGCTACCGCAATAATATCTACCGAACTGATATTCAGACTTTCTAGAACATCTAGTGCAATATTAAGCTGCCCTTTTCCTCCGTCTAATAGGATCAAATCAGGCAAATCATCTTCATCTTTTGCTCGTTTGTAGCGCCTCAACAACACCTCTCGCATCGCAGCATAGTCATCCGCTTTACCAGCCTCTCGAAGTTTATATTTGCGATATCGAGAACGGTCTTTCTCACCATCACTGAATACAACCATACAAGATACAGCCTCAGATCCTGATATATGAGAGTTATCAAAACACTCGATTCGATAGGGAAATCGAGTGAGCTGAAAACGCTCTTGCATATCTAAGAGGTTTTTCTGCTTCATGGCCTCTGCATCTTTGGTCTGCATAAAATGCGCTTCAGCATTCTCTTCTGCCATTTCTAAAAAGCGGCGTTTTTGTCCTTTTTTCGGTACATGCAAACGCACTTTATGTGCTTTATCTAGAGATAAAATCTCTTCCACCAGTTCTTGATGCTCCAATTCTGTTGGAAGAATGACTTCGTACGGAGGGTTCGTCATCGATTCATACTGCTGTAGTAAAAAGGACTGCAATAATTCAGCATCATCTTCTAAAACCCCAGAAAAGCTATGATGCTTCGATCCTGTGAGTTTCCCTCCTCTATACAACATTTGTGTAATGATCATATCTGCAGCCTGACGATATACAGCAAGTACATCGCAATCCACTAGATTTGTTTGATAGACTTCTTGCTTTTCTAAAGTATTTTCGAGGTGACGAATGGTTTCTAAAATGGACTGTGCTTGCTCAAACTCTAGTTTCTCTGCAGCTTTTTCCATCTCTTTCCGCAATTCTTCGATAAGCTCTTTATCTTGCCCTCGCAAAAATTTGACCACTCTTTGCACATGAGCGGCATATTCTTTTTCTGTTACAAATCCGACACACGGAGCCACACAACGCTTCATTCCATAGAGGATACAAGGACGTTTTCTGCTGGCAAACTCCCTATCTGAACACGTACGTAAAGGAAATAGACGCTTTAAAAGCTCTAGAGTTTGCCTGGCGGCATAAGCGCTTGTGTACGGACCAAAATACTGACCATCAGCCTTCGCCTTTCCTTTGTAGCGAAGCATCTGAATCAAAGGAAAAGGATGTTTACTGATTTTTAAACTGACATAACTTTTATCATCTTTTAAAACGGCATTGTATTTCGGCTGATGCTGTTTGATAAGCGTATTTTCAAGGAGCAAAGCTTCTTTTTCAGAACTTACTACAATGGTTTCGATACTCTGCAATTCCTTCAAAAGAAAAGGAATCATTGCCCGTCCATCACCACCCTCTTGAAAGTACTGACGTAAACGGTTACGGAGTTTTTTCGCTTTCCCCACATAAATTACTTTAGAACGAGAGTTTTTCATTAGATAAACTCCCGGCTTTTGCGGAAAAGAACTCAATAAAGATCTTTCAAAAACCATAAATATTTATTTGCGTAAGTTGTTTATTTTTTTATTATACTGTTCGTGTATCAAAAGTGGAAGTTTTCATATGACAACAGATACCATGCATCAATGGGGTCGAGGAGCCTTATTCATCACGGCTTCTTCACTCCTATTTAGTATTATGGGAATTTTGATCAAGCTAGTAAGTGTTGATCTCCCTAATGAAATGCTTGTCTTTTCTCGTAATGCAATGGCTTTAGTTCTTGTCGCTCCTTTCATGTTCCGAGAACCAAGCTCCTTGCTTTCCACAAAGTGTTTACACATTCATCTCATACGAGCTACATTTGGCCTTTTGGCAATGTACTGCTTTTTTTACTCTCTCAGCTTAATGCCTTTGGCCGAAGCCACCACATTTTACTTCACTTTCCCTTTATTTAGTCCATTAGTCGCACGTATTTGGTTAAAAGAGCCTCTAGCACCTGGATCTATCTGGGGCTTATCTCTGGGTTTTTTAGGTGTGATCCTCATTAGCAAGCCTGAAAACCTACTACAAGGTGGTGCAAGCCTTATTGGCATTTCATCAGGCTTATTTACTGCAGTTGCTCAAGGAAGTATTCGACGCCTTGCAAGAGAAGAATCAACGATTCGTATTGTTTTTTTCTTCTGCTTAATTGCTACTACAGCATCTGCTGGCCCCATACTTCCCACTTGGCAAACTCCACAAAGTGGCTTATGGCTAGCCCTTCTTTCTATAGGAATTCTTGCTGTTGCGGGGCAAACCCTTCTCGCTAAGGCTTACACAATCGCTCCTGTGAGCTTTCTCGCTCCTTTCGTATATCTTTCTATTGGAGTCTCTGTATTTTTTGACTGGTATTTATGGGGACAACTTCCTGACTTCATGACTTTTTCAGGCATGATCTGTATCATCGCTGCTGGTGTTTGGATGCTTAGGCAAAAAAATAAGAAACAATGAGCCACTGGAAAAACTAAAAACTTTCTTTTTTATCTCTATAATCTAAGAACAAGAGAATTGACAAGGTCTCGAGTAAACTTTAGAATTGTCAATTCACAAATTGAACTCATTTATTTTAAGATGTCTAACTTGCTTAGTCTTCCACAATCTGGACCTGATACAGTCTTTGCTTGGGATGGTGACCCTCAACCTTTTTTAGAAAGATGGATTCAGCGCCTCCCGCTCAGCTCTTTGATTTTTGCCATTAGTTCTATAGCAAGTGCAACTTTAGCTCCTACTCTATCCACTCCTTTAGCTATCGCAACGATCTTCGCCATCAGCGGTTCTTTTGTTAGTACAGTATTTGAGTCCCTCTCTTACGGCAATTTGGTGGAAAATTTGCGTGAGAAACTCCCTTCATTGTCTCATACTTGGATCGAAACCACTTGGGCCTGCTCCATTATTGCTTCAAGTATTCTTTGTTATCCTCTTGCTGTTTCTTTGGCCTTTGGCTACGGACTCACCGCATCGGTACAAGAACCAAGAAAGGTTCTGATTCCATGACTTATTGTCCTGCAAACATTGCCCTACGTATCGCCTACGACGGAACACTCTATAAAGGTTGGCAAGATAACAATAAGCACCGTTCCATCGAAAAAGAGCTTCGGACTGTTTTAGAAAAGATTCTAAGGCATCAAGTCAAATTAGAAGCCTCAAGCCGAACCGATGCTGGTGTACATGCTGAAGAACAAATTGTTCGCTTCTATACCCCAAAACAAAAGCTAGATACTGAAAAACTTCGCCATAGTATTCATGCCCTTCTTCCTGACGATATCGCTGTAATCTCTGTGGAAAAAAAACCTTTCCTATTCCACCCCACTACAGATTCCTACGGAAAAACATATCATTACTACCTCTGTACATCAAATGTGCAGCTGCCACACTTTCGCCATTATTCTTGGCACGTCCCTCAAATGAAAGATATTGATTTGCTGATGCAAGCAGCTTCTTATTTTGAAGGAGAGCATGATTTTGCTGCTTTTTGCGGACAGCTTTCTCTACAATCCTATACTTGTACTCGTCGGTATTTATCACGAATAGAGCTTATACCGCTTCCTGACGACCGATTTCGTATTGAGATTGAAGGCGAAAAATTTCTCTATAAAATGGTGCGAAACTTAGTAGGCACAATGGTTGATATTGCTCGAGGTAGATTGTGTATAGACGATATAGAAGAAATACTCAGCTCTAAGCTTCGTTCTAAAGCAGGTGTTTGTGCTCCAGCACACGGTTTATTTCTCCACAAAATTCACTATAATCCTCTATTTCGTTAGGATGGGACTTACTTAAATATTTTTAAAGTAGCTCCCATGTTTCGACGTCTCTACTTCTTTATTTTGCTCCAAAACTCTCTCTTATTGGCTGATTTCAGCGTTACCCCTTTGCTTCTTGAATTTGCAGCAGAAGAGAACAAGCCACAGACTTTACATTTTACTGTACGTAACACAGGCAAGAAAGAAACGGAGATGCATTTGTATGGTCGAGACTTTCTCATGCAGGAAAACGGACAAGAAGTGGAATATGATCCGAAAAGCCAAGAGAGAAGCTGTGCTCAATGGATGACTTATGCTCCTTCTGAAAACTTTCTTCTTCAACCTGGAGAAGAACAGGATATACGTGTGAGTATGAGTCCTGAAAAGAATGCTTCAGGTATTTTTTGGTCCAAACTTTTTGTGGAAGAAGCCCAAGCCCCATCTCCCATATCTAAAGAAGAAGGTTCTCACCACGTACAGTTATTGATCAAACAACGTTGGGAAGTCCGTCTACACCAAGTCTTTCCCGGAACACTAGATAAATCCCTTGCTATTCAAGATATGCATATTGAAGGGAAAGAAGATCGTTCTTTAGATATCAATATAGCTGTAAGCAATCAAGGTTCTGGCCTTCTTCGCTGCCAAGGTGCTTTAGAAATCAAAGATATGGAAGGAAACGCCCTTCAAACACTTCCTTTAGGAAGCAATGGACGTTTTGGTCTCTACCCTAAAATGGAACGTAAACTCCATTTAAAAGCGAAAGCTCTCGAAGATGGAGAATATGTAGCTTTATTAGTTCTTGATTATGGAGCAGATCAATTGATGGCTGGTGAGCTTGAGTTTTCTATCGGAAATGAGGAGCACGATGACTAAATACCTTCCTTTTATCGCATGCTTTATCAGCTTATCTTTATGGGGAGCTCAAGAATTAAATGTGCTTGTGCAGATGACAGTGCCTCCTTTACAAAATTTAGAGCTAAGCCAAAATAGTTTGAATATGCCTGAGAGTAAAACAGAAGATTTCGATCGAGGATATATTGATTTTCCCGATGCACTGACCTTGAATATTTCTAGTAATGTTCCTTGGAAAGTTCTTGTTCATACTGAAGACCTCACTTTAACAAACCGAAATCCTCCCAAACCTCTTGCTGATCTTCTATGGAAAAGAAGTAAGCGAAATCGCTATAGAGCTTTAAGAAATAAAACACGAAGAGTTGCTCGCTCTCAAAACCCAGTATTTGATCGAAAAATTGATTTAGATTTTCGTGTCTTATTAGATTGGGTTGATGACTCTCCCGGTAACTACCAAACAACTCTCATTTTTACAGTGGCGGGTAATGATGTTCCGTAGTTTTTTCCTCAGTGCTTTTTTACTCTTCTCTATAACCCTTGAAGCTCGCGTTGTCGCAAGAGAAGAAGCTGTTGTTTATTTAGATGTGCCTGCTTTGGGTAGAATCCGCTCTTCATCAAGTATGGTAAAAACTCAAGCTGTAACAATGGAAAATCTCAAAAATGCTTATGTAGAGTTTGAAGAGACTATTGAAGTTTCTGTATGGAGTAACCTCTCTTGGCGTCTTTCTTTTCACGCCGATACTCCGAGTGTATTGGGACCTGACGGCACAGAAAAATCTGCTCAGGATATTAAATGGCGTCTAAACTCTTCCGAACCGTACAAAAGTGTGCCACTCCACAAAACGACGCTAAAAACAAGCCCATCAAATGCAGAAAAAGAAAAAGTTCAACTCTACGGAAAAATTCTTTTAAATCCAGAAAAAGATACTCCCGGCGTATACAGCATCAATCTTCGTTTTTTTCTTGAGACTCTTATGTAGGTAATCTATGCGTAATTTATTTTTTTTACTTTCTATCCCATGTTTTTTATATTCAGCGTCACCACAGCTTATCATCAATCCTATCAGCATCCACTTACCAACTCCTACTGAATCTGATTTAGATGCTGGTTTCGTCCAAGATCACGATAACAACATTTATCACGCAGTAAAAATTGAAGTGATTGAAGGAAGTCCCATGCGGCCATGGACTCTTTACTTAAGAGCAAAAAACCGCTTCTTCTCCCCAACTCGAGCTCATAAACAAGTAAGCGACTTAAATTGGAAACACAACGCTGAAGAAAACAACAGCTATCGTACAGTAACAACAAGTAAAACAGCTGTGTTTTCTAGTCCTAGTGGAGAAGGACGACGAATCAAACTTGATTTAAGTGTGAACGTAAATTGGCAAGACGCCAATGAGCTCTACTCTCTTCCCCTTGAATTCATTTTAGAGGAAAATTAAATGATGGGTGGGTGCTTTCGCTTTGTTTGTGCTCTCGTTTTTACCGTCATTATTTTTTTACCCCTTTCTCTAAGTGCTGAAGAAAAAACCTATATAACAAAGCCTAAGTCAATTATCACACTTCCTTATCATTTGCATAACTCTGGTGACAGTGAATGGCGTGTAGAGTTTGATTTAGATTTACCTGAAGGTTGGGGATTACTCAGTCCTTTAAGCCCCATAACACTTGCTCCTAATCAGAGTCGCAAGCGCTTAATCCACGTTCAAGTTCCTTTAAATGCACAAGCTGAAATTCCTTATCAGTTAACGCTTCATGCTCAAGGAAATCGAGTGGAAGAAGTTGTATGGAATGTTCAAGTAGAAGCAATCCATCATTTTACTGTCAGTGATATTCCTTCCTTTCATCGAATTTGGAATGGTGAAATTATTCATCTACCGGTTTCGATTACAAACCATGGAAATACTCCACAAAGCTATCGGATACAAGTACGAACTATAGATGATTGGAAAGTGTGGAGTCCGGAGCTGATTGGTCCTCTTGCGCCACTAGAAAAAGCAGTGGTAGATATCCGTATTCAAGCGCCACTTAAGCAAAAAACAGGACAAAACTCACTTACAGTTATTATTGACCCTGTTTCTAGCCAAGCAGGAGCTTCTATCGCTAGATATAGCACCATGCAAATTATTTCAAAAAATGCTCATAAAGAAAGCTTATATAAAACTCTTCCCGCTACTTTTGAAAGCAAGTTTCATGAAATTGAAGAAGGTCTATTTCCAAAGACTCGATTAAAATTTTCTAGCTCTGGTAGCTTAAACGAGCATATCGATATCGACCTCTTTGCAAAAGGCACTTATTTTGGAGCTGAAGAGAGTGGTTTAGCTGCCCGAAAACAAGAGTTTCTTTTAGAGTTACATGATGATCGAGGCTGGGAAACAAGTGTTGGAAATACTTACGCTCTCTTTTCACGTTTAGCAGATGATCTTTATGGGAACGGAATTCGATTAAGTGGGGCTTATAACTCCCTCTACTCTCAAGCTTTTTATGGAAAACACGAGTTTTTCAATGAAGAAAACATTGAAGAATACCCATTTGGAGTCGATCTTGTATGGCAATATAGTAAAAAAGGGACGATGGGTTCCATTTACCAAAACTTACGCCAAGATTTTCAATCTACTCCTCTTCCCTCTTCTACTCCAATTTTAGAAAATTGGGAACTCGCATCATTTTTTATTGATCAAGAAATTGGAGATTATCTTGCTCTATATGGAGAGTTGGGATACAGCCGAACAAAGCGAGATAGTAATGAATATGATGCTCATGGATACTTTTTAGAAGCTTCTTTTCACCCTGGAAAATGGACCTTTCTTAGTGAACTTCGCTTTGCTAATACGGAGTTCGCAGGTAGGATTCACGACGAAGAAGCGTATCGTTTTTATGTAGATTACCAACTATCACACAACATTCATAGTTGGTTACATTACGAGCATGAAAAAGACAATAGTGATAAAAACCCTAGCCTTCCTCGCCAGACGCGAGCGCAATATGAACTTGCCTCTTACTTTACCCTTCAATCCTACTGGCCCACATTAATTGTTAGTGGAAATTTCGAAAAAATTTATAACGATGAAGTCATAAAAACCGAAGATAAACGGAAAAAGTACCTACAGGTTTTACTAAATAAAAGCTGGCTTCCTTACCAATTTTTTCTTCGAGGACGCTGGGGTAAAGATGAAGATTTTGTACTAAGCACAGAGTCCTATAGCTCTAGCTACCTAAGCTCTCTTTATTCCTTTTGGGATCCTTTTTCTCTTCAATTAAAATCTGAATATACAGAAGCTCTCCTCAATCGAGGGATTCAAAGAACAGTAAATGGTGAATGTATTTTTACCCAGGATATGAAAACTTGGGGTGTATGGAGTGCTCGAGGAGGTCAGGAATTGACCTACCTCCTACCCAAAGAAAAACAAACGATCAGCAAGTATGAGCTAAATTACTATCATAATTGGGAGCGTTTTACTATCGATCTACGTTATCGACATAAAAGAAGGCACTCAAGCTTAGGAACAGATTTCGGTGCTCCAAGAGAACGCTCTTTTCTTGCAAGATTTCGCTACCTTCCCTCATCTACAGATACTTTTACTCTTTACTTAGAGGCCGATCAGCCTAAAGGAACGGCCAGTGATGGCCGTATTGTATTGGTTTGGAAACATCTCTTTGGAATTCCTTTACCTGTAAAAAAACCACAAGGACGCATCCAAGGCACATTAAGAGCAGAAAACCTCATCCTTCCTCGTACTCGCTTACGTATAGGAACACACGAGGTTTATACGGATCAAAATGGATCTTTTAGTTTCCCCTTACTTAGTCCTGGAGAATATACAATCGAACTAAATGACCCTCTTCTTCCCGCCGAGCTATATATTGAGAATAAAAATACACTTAAGGTTGATCTAGAAGCTGGTAAAGACCACTATCTTAATCTTCAACTCGCCCGCAAAAAAGTAGAAGCCATAAAGCAAGCCCCTGTGGAAGAAGAAAAGCAAGAAAAACGTAAAGTCAATGTGATTCGTTTTGAACAACAGAAAGTACTTTTTTAGCTCTCTTCGCACTTTTTACTTGCTCACACAAAACCTCTAAAGTAAGATTCTGGCTTTTATCTAATTGCTAAATATTATTTAGCAATGATTTACGGAGTTTCAAATGATTACGCAAGCGAATCTACAATTTCCTCTTCTAAGCAATGCAAACGGCTTATCGATATTCAACAAAAAAAAAGCTCCTCAAACCTCAAAAATTCAACCTCGAATAGTGCCTGTTTCCCCAAAAGCATATAAGGAGATTACCACTCTACTTAATAAAGGCTGGGAACTGTTCATTGATGTAAAAAATAGCGAACAAACGACTTCTAAAAAAATTGAGAACATCAATAAAGTTCAAAATACCGTGGCACGCCTTCTCACCAAAAAGATGCAAGAGCATAACTGTGCTTCTCCTCAAAACGTAAAAAACATCCATACATGGATTGAGGCTATGCGTGCTGAGGCGAGACGTTTAAAATCTTTAGAAGATTACGAACAACGTCTTGATACTCACCATATTCCTCTTTCACTCCGAGAACAGTTAAGCCAAGAATTGTTAAATGACCTTCTTGCTATTTTAGATTCCAACCTAATCAGTAATCGTAAAGAAGAAATTTGCAAGGACTTGGAAGCTGCTCTAACAGAATCTGGCAGCTCTGTAGTCGCAGCATCTATGATTCAGTCTTTAAAAGAAGAGATTTTTCCAAAGCAATTCAACTATCAATCGAATCCATCTGCTACTTTTTATCAACAGTGTTTGAGTCATCATTTTATTTTCGATAGCAATGCTAACGATGGTGACTGTATGTTCCATGGTTTTGCTAAACACCTACAAATTCCTATGTTAACAGTGCGCCAATCTTTGAAGAAGTTTGTAAGTGAAAACAAAAAGCTTTTATTTTCGAGAGCTTATGAAGATGGCGGTTATGAAAACGACGAGAACGACTACTTAAAGCATCTATCTCTTTGTGGAGAGCATGCTACAAGTAGCGAAGGCTGGGGAACTCTTCGCGACTCTGCGATTCTATCGCGTATTTACCAGAGACCTGTGCATATTTATTGTTATTATATGCGTGATGAGAACAATCAAGCTACTCCAATAGTTTTAAATAAAAATTGGGATGGAAGCCCATTACCTGCGGATGCAGAGCCGATCTACCTTCTTTTTGACGGTAGTGTTCACTACGACTCTTTGTTTGCATATAGCTAAGTCTTTTCATTAACTCATCCTGCCAGCTAAACTGGTAGGTATGAGCACACAAGATACGATTCAAGGCTATGTAGAGCGTATTACGTTTCAGAATCCTGAAAATGGTTTTACCGTAGCAAAGTTGAAAGAAGCTAAAAAACGCGACTGCACTTGTGTCGTGGGCATTATGCCTGGCCTGCGCCCGGGAGAATCCGTGGTGTGTCAAGGTGAATGGCATAATGACCTCATGCATGGTCGACAATTCAAAGTAAAATCTTGCACTGTTCATGCCCCCGCTGATGTTCTCGGAATCAAAAAATATTTAGGTTCTGGACTCATCAAAGGGATTGGTCCAGTTTACGCAGCCCGTATTGTCAAAAAATTTGGAGCTGCAACGCTAACGATTATCGATAAAGATCCAGAACAACTTTCGAGAATCCCTGGAATGGGAAGAAAGCGTATTGAACAGATTCAATCTTGCTGGGAAGAGCAAAAGGCAATTCGAGATGTCATGATCTTTCTCCAGCAGTGGGAAGTCAGCCCTGTTTATGCACAGAAAATCTTTAAAGCCTATGGCAAGGAAAGTATTGAAACGGTTCGTAGCAACCCCTATCGCCTCTCCCGTGATATCTATGGTATCGGCTTTAAAACTGCTGATAATATTGCTCAAAAGATGGGAATTGCGCGTGATTCAGCAGAAAGAGTCGATGCCGGTGTAGAACATGTTCTATCTACTCTTTCAGAAGATGGACATGTCTGTTACCCTTTAAATGATTTTTTAGAGAAAGCTGAAGGTATTTTAGAAGTTGACCATGCTCGTATAGCAGAACGTATGGAAGATCTCTACTTGGAAGGGCGCATTGTTTTACATCCCTTACTTCGTGAAGGAGCACATGAAAAATTTGTTTGGATCAAACCTCTTTTTCTATGTGAACAAGGCATAGCCAAACAAATTTCACGTATTCGCAATGCCCCTTGTCGCTTAAGACAAATTCAAATGGATAAAGCCTTAGTTTGGGTGCAAAAAGAACTCAATCTTGAATTGGCAAATAAGCAAGCAGATGCCGTAACACAAGCTCTTACTGATAAATTTTTAGTTATTACAGGAGGTCCCGGTACTGGTAAAAGTACCATTACAAACGCTATTCTTCGCATCACCTCTAAACTCAGCGATAAAATCACCTTAGCAGCTCCCACAGGACGTGCAGCAAAGCGTATGAAGGAAATTACTGGTCGGCAAGCTGTTACCATACACAGTCTTTTAGAGTTCAGTTTTCAATCCGGTGGTTTCAAACGAAATTTAGAAAATCCGCTTGAATGTGATTTGCTTGTGGTTGATGAAGCGAGTATGATCGATACAGTGCTCATGTATAGTCTTCTTAAAGCTATACCTGACCATGCCCGTCTTATTCTTGTAGGCGATATCAATCAGTTACCTAGTGTTGGAGCTGGAAATGTACTGAAAGATATTATTCAATCAAGAAGTGTTCCTGTAACAGAGCTGAACGAAATCTTTCGCCAAGCGGCTGGTTCACGGATCATCACCAATGCCCACCGAATCAATAAGGGTGCTTTTCCAGATATTTACCCTAGTGTAGATAGTGATTTCTTTTTCATTGAGGCAGAAGACTACGAAAAAATTAGTCAAAGCATACTGGGTTTGATTAGCAAACGCCTTCCTAAACGCTATGGTTTTGACCCCTTTAATGACATTCAAGTACTTGCTCCAATGAAAAGAGGTCCCATTGGCACTGAAAACTTGAACCACGTACTTCAGCATGCTTTAAACCCTAGCGATCGTAGCCTTTCTAGAGGAGGTAGCACCTATCGAGTCGGTGATAAAGTCATGCAAATCCGCAACAACTACAACAAAGAAGTATTCAATGGAGATGTGGGGCGCATCATAGAAATTGATTATGAAGAAAACGCTGTACATGCCTCTTTCGACGATCGAGACATATTTTATGAGTACTCCGAACTAGATGAACTTGTCTTAGCTTATGCTGTATCAGTACACAAGTATCAAGGGAGTGAGTGTCCGTGTATTCTCATGCCTGTGCATACAGCACACTTCAAATTACTGACTCGCAATTTATTGTATACTGGGGTTACAAGAGGCAAAAAACTTGTAATTCTTTTGGGTACTAAGCGTGCTTTGGCTATGACTGTTCGTAATGATGAAGTGTTACAACGCCACACGGGCCTTCGAGATGCTTTGATTGGCTTGGGACAAGTACTAGAACTTAGTAGTATTTAATATATCTTTACCTTATATAGATATTCAAAATCAACAAAAACAAACATATAAAATAATGATTTGATATAATTAACTTATATTGTAAAAATAGAAGGTTAATTATGTCAAAAGAAGTCAATTCTGAACCAAACCCAATTAATGTAGATTACTGGTGCAATTCCAGTAACAACAAACCATCTAATTCAGAACTAAAAATTAATGAATCTGACAGAAAAAGTAGAATATTAATCTCATATTTTAAAGATATAAACAGTAGTTCTCTTTCTAAAACAAATGAAGCTATATATGCAGTAAAAAACCTTAATGAAGCAGGTGGAATATTTAAGTCTTTTCGCTTCAAAAAAGTAACTATAAAAATTGGAAATGAAACACAAACCATTTGGATTAATCGATCTAGTCTTAGCAAAAGAATTTTAAAATCTTTTCCTGAAACTCAAAATATATGGTCTAGATACTTTTGGGATCAAAATACTGTTACACAAATATTAGAGCCTCTACAGCAAAAGCCTCAACAGTCAGATTCTAAGCATTCTGTCAATCCTACAAAAAATACCGAAAACGGTTCTAATGAACTTCACTCAGATCAAAAACTAGAGGCAAACTCTAATATTTCTCCTTCTTCCCCTGAACAAACTCAAAAGAATATTGACGTTCCCAAATCAGGAACTTCGATTAATTACGAAGATTTAGATAAAGTATTTTCACCTGATTTTCTTAAAAGTGAAGAATTACAAAACTTAACGCAGGACACAAACAAGCCATACACAATTGATATTAAGGGATTCCCTGGAAAAGACGGTAAAGAAATTACTGTAAAATGCGAAGTTGTACGAGAAAGCTTATATACTGGAAATGATCTTCAAACACAAGTCCCCGATCCCCGTTATAAAAAACAATTAGAAAAAACAAAAGAGCAGCCACACTATACCTTCAAATTTTACGACCCACAAACTGTTGAAAAGATAGAAGAGGCAAAAAAAACCATCAAGAACACTGATCCAAATGAAGACGACGGCTTTGGAATGATCTTAGCCCAATCCGTATTGGACGAGGTTTCTATGCCAAATGCATTAGTTCGTGTGTCCCAAGATGGTAGTATTGGTGAACTTAAAGCATTAAAAGTAGCTTCTGAGGATTTATCTGGACGCTACCTTATGAAGCTTGTAGACAAGACTGCTGAGTCTTTAAAAGTAAAACAACTCTATTTAGAAGACTATGCAAGAATCGAGGTCGGAGAAGGTGTAGGATACAACTTACGCTTGTATCGACTCTTTACGCAAGAGAATCAAGCAAGTTGGTATGGTGATTCATTTCATTTTTCTTCATACAGAGAAGAAAATAATTCTTTAATAAATAGCGGAAATAATATTGAAAGATCTTCTATAGACAAACTTAAAGAATGTAAAATTAAAACAATAATAGAAAACCTAGACAACATCAAAGAAAAAGACAAATCTATAGAATTAATTTTAGAGTACTTGAAGAAAGAAAATAAAGAAGAAAGTTTAGGTAATCTTCTATCAATAACAGGAAAAAAGATAAATACCAAAAAACCTTCTAAAGAAGATATTGAAAATATTAAAAAATTCAACTCACTCACTTATGATCTAATTGACATCTTATCAAAAAAAGACATTGATTTTTTATCAAAGAGTCAGTTAGAGACTAATCCATCATCTATTATAATGAATACTCGATTCATGAGGAAGAGCTACTCTTGATAAAACTTACTCATCATCAGAATTATTTACAATTTCATATGATAAAGAATACCCAATCGAAAGAGCATAATCCAGGACTTCTTCTTCTGACATTTTGCTTACTCGATCATCATTATAACAATACCATTGTCCTTCTATCTTACTAAACTGAATATAATGTCCAGCATTACCACTGCTAACCCACTTCTCTTTTCCTCCCACTACTTCTTCTTTGTAAGTAAGAGCTTTTCCATTTTCGACTACTAGATCTCCGCTGTCATCATAAACATAACGTGTAACAGTTTGGTGGATTTTCTTTCTTCGTGTTTGACCACTACGACAAATCACAGCTTTTAACTCTAAGTGTTTGTTCTCTTCCTTAGGAATTTCAAGTCTCAATGGTATTTCGTCGTATAACTCATGAGTTTTAGAAGAGCGGTACTCAGTTTTTTCTTCATTCCCTACTTCAACGGGATTTAAAGTGATTGTAATCACCTTGCCTTGCTCGAATGGTTTTTCTTTATCCTGAACAATGACTTCCGAACCTATTCTCATGATACCTAATTTGGCTGAAGCACATTTTAAACTTGCAAATGCTTCTTCATCGCTTTTTGTTCCTTTATGATTTTGCCATCCTGTAGGTGTCATTGTCCCTATGACTTCTTCTTGTTCGTTGAATAAAATCAGACGATTGCCTTCTTGAATTTCATGCTCGTCAACATTTCCTTCTAACCCTAATAATTCCTCTTTTCCAAACTCTCTATCAAGAATCGTCTGAATACTTGCTTTACTTTTTACTGTTTTCTTATCTTCTTCATTAGTTTCTTTTGAAGAAAAAAGCTTAGCAAAAGCATTCAAAAAACTTTTTCCGTAACCTGAGGAGTAAAAAGGAATATCTTGTATTTCTTCATTCTCTGGACGAACTACTATTGAAAAAGAACTTTTTTTCCTCATTTTTCCATTACTATCTTTAGAAAAAAACTTTACTGTTTCATCTACTAATCTATCACTCTTATGTTCACTTAAATATTCATAAAGTGAACGAAAACTTGGAGATAGCCATTTTTTTGTTTTATCCTCTTCGATTTTTGTTACAGTAAATTCTGGTGAGTACTGAAGGGGAGCATAATCATTTCCTGAAAAATGAGTAACAATTCCTGTTAAAACTTCTGAACTATCATGCTGACTGTCTACATCCCAAATAATTCCTGTTCTAGCTAGCAAATGGACAAGCCAGTACATTTCAGCTTTACTTGGAGCTTCACCTTTTCTCAAATCATTAATAGCCTTCTTTAAGGCAGCTAATAAATAATAATGAAGTATACCACTTTCATCTGTAATACTTAAATCTAAAGAAACATTAAGTACATCATCAAGCATGCCTTTTCCTGATTCATTTTGAACACGCGCCAGATTTTGTAAAAGAGAGTTCAAGTAACAATAATAAAATGAATAATTAGTTATTCCTTTCCCTTTTAAATTACTTGGCCTGTTTGTAGAAACAGGTGTTTTTATGTCTTTAGCTACACTCCAATTTTTTAGCCAATATGCATTTCTATTATTTTTAGTAAATTCATTTATTTCTTTATTTAGAAAATCTTCATATTTTTCTTTATCCCATTGTAGATCTTCAATATCATCTATATTTACTGAACCAACAACAATACTTTCATTCTCTACGTCTTCTACACCTTCTACACCTTCTACACCTTCTACACCTTCTACACCTTCTACACCTTCTACATCTTCTAAATTGCTTGAAACAGTTACACTTTTTTCTAATTTATAAAATGCTTTTTTTGCGCTTTTTTTAATGAATTCAATCCAATCACTTTCTTTTTCTTTACTTTCATCAATATAAACATAAGAATCATTATCATTTTCATTTTTTAATTTTTTCCAAATACCACCAATATCTTTTTCAAAAACAACAGGATTGCCAGAAGATTCACATAAAATTCTATGTAAAATATATACAAGTTCTGTAGGATTTGATTCCTCTATTTCCTGAATAAATGGTAAGTACAGCTTATCAAGAGGAATTTCATTTTTATAATCATCGTTTGTTTCAGATCCAAGCGAAATTACTAAAGAATCTAATATATTTTTAGAAACTAAAAAAAAGTGTCCTTTTGGAACAAAACTTAATTCTCCTATCTCAAAATCATATCCTTTGTCTTTAAATGTATGGATTAAAATTTTAGACAAAACATTTTTAACAATCTCAGAATTTTCTTCTATGTTATTTTTTGTTATAATTGTTATATATGAAGATAACTCAGAGACTAAATAATCTAAATTTAAAACATTTGCAATACATCCATTTTTTATAATAAAAATAGCGTTCTTTTCTTTTCTTTCTTGTTTTGATAAAACCACATCAATAGCCTGATCTTCTATTGGGTGTTTATCTTCAGAAAAAATTTTCTTAGCTTCTAAATTTAACTGCTTATTACGATCTTCATTTGCAACAGTAACCTCTCCCCCCATAATTTCCTGAAAAATTTTTATCAGTGGATGAAAAGAAGAACTTAGATCTTTCTCGTTTTTAATATCGGAACCAGATTTTTGATAACTTTCAAACTGTGACTCTATTTCTTGATCATTGCAGAGTTCTAAAAGGCAATCACTTTTGTATTTTTGAATTTTCATCTCAGGTTTAGAAGTTTTTTTCCACTCACCTAAAATATTTTGCACCACTTTAGAAGTTTTATCTGCATTAATTGATGAAATATCTAATTCTTTTACTTGTTCAGGTCTTAACGATTCGCACTGCTCTATATATGCATCATTCCGCCAATGAGGTCTTCGTAGAAGAAACAGATCTCCTATACTATACCCAAGACGGGTTAGCTTATTTCCTAAAGATTTCCAAGTATTTACACAAGCAGCCCTTATTTTTTGATGCAATTCTGGACCATAAGAGACAGATTCTGGGCTTCTACAATTCTCGAGACGATGAAACTCTTCTTGAATCCCCCCCCTAAAACCTTCAACACCCATGAATTATACCCCATCTTACTGTATATAAAAAAATTTCACATAAACACATAATATCATACATTATATTATATTTTTTAATCTTGTTAATATACTAACAATTAAAAAATACAAAAAATTTATGCTAATTTTTTATAAAAATGGTGTAATTATGATTTCTCTAAATGACTCCTTAAAAAAAGAACTTCATTCCATCGACTTAGATGAAGTAGCAACAACTTCTCCTTCTACTCCTTCTTTTACAGAAGTAGAGATGCCTGAATGTTTTTTATTAATGACTTAAGAAACCTGGAAAATTGAACCTAAAAACCTTTCCCACTTTTCTTTTTCTATCATTGAGCAGTCAGATAGTTATGAAGTATTCAACGAGCCACTACAAACGATCTTTCCATCAATTTGCACTGATCATTCCATAGAAACGAAACAGAAATGGCGACAGTTAGCACTTTTCCAATGTGAAAATTATTTAAGCTTAGATCAAAAACAAGAACTCAAGCCTGAGTTTCATCTTGTTTTACCTGGCACAGGTATCAATTGCTTAAGTCAAACCCTTAATAATATTTCTAACATATTAGAAATGAACAATGAACGCCTTATTGTATTACAACACCATTCAACTCTAAAAATTGTTCCCAATCACACTGTAGCTCTTCTTATAACAAAGGAAGAAAACGGTTTTGACCTTACTATCTATACCTTAGAAAATGGTGATATCGATAATCTCAAAACATCATTGATAAAGGCTCTAAAAAACTCTTCAGAAAAGAAAAAAATAAAATACTGGCATATTTTACTCAGTGGTTCCAAGTCCTTTTCTCAAATTCAAAAATCAAACTGAGGTGAAACCAAGATTTCTAAATCAAGACGATACAAGCCAGGCAAATCAGAACTAGGATCTAAAGGAATACGTAAATCTAGCTCTGCTTGACCTCCTCTCAGACCTGAATAATACCCTTCACTACTTACTTGCCCTACTTGCAAGATTTTGCCTGCGACTTCATCTAAACGATTGAAGCCCTCTTGAACAGCAAGCAAAGTACCGCTTTCACGTTCAAGACGAGCCACCCTGACTTCTATGGCTTTACTTTGAGGATCTGGAGTAAAGAAGCCCAAACGATCTACAATGGGATTATTTAATTGCCAATCTTTAGCTCTCATCTCTAAATAAACAGGAAGGTTTGCCTGAATATCACCCAAACGAAGGGCATCTATGATGATGATACTTCCACGAGCGATATCCGCAGCATCTACAAGGACTTCGAGCCGTTTAGTAAAGGCTGTACCGTTTTTCTGCTCATCACCATTAATCGATAAGCTTGTTACAACAGGAATTCGACCTTTTAAACGCAAGCGAGTAAGTACGTTAGATCCGAAAATGCTAATAAATAAAAAAAGGAGAATAAAGCTGAAAACAGCCAAAGGCATACTACGCATCGTGTCAAATCCTTAATCAAATCACAAGTCACCCCATAAAGGGCTTCACTAGATCTATCGGAAGATGCGTAGTTTGCTTCACCTTTCTTTATTTAAGAAACCGTAGCTCCTGGTGGAAGATCCTGAATACCAGCAAGTTTCAATTGATCAGAAAAAGCACCGGCAAGAATCATTCCTTCACTTTCTATACCCATAATTTTAGCAGGCTTCAGGTTAGCCACAACGATGACTTTAGAGCCTGAAAGCTTATCTGCTTGATAAAACTCTCGAATTCCGGAAACTATCGTACGTACTTCGCTTCCCAAATCCACTCGGAGTTTTAAGAGTTTTTTACTTTTAGAAACCTCTTCAGCTTCCAGCACTTGCCCTACTCGCAAGTCTACTCGACAAAAATCGTCAAATGTAATCAAGTCTTTAATAGGTTCAATAGCTATTTCTTTGGCTTCTTCCTGCTTCTTACTCAAACTCTGTAACTTCGTTAATTCTTCTTCCACTTGCTCGTCTTCGATTTTCTTAAAGAGGATTTCAGGACGCTTCAACTCTTGCCCACTCACTAGTTTTGTTCCAAGTACTTGTTCCCAATTCAGTGACTGTAACTTGCTCTCAAAACCAAGAAACTCCCACACTTTTTGAGCACTTTCTGGAATCACAGGAGACGATACAAGAGCTAGAGTTTTAAGACATTCTAAGCAAAGAGCGATAGTCGTTTCCATTCGAGAGCGTTTTTCTTCACTCTTAGAATCTTTCCAAGGCTCACGATCATTAAAGTACACATTACCTGCTTGAGCAAGCTCCATAATCAAGCGACAAGCTCGGCGTAAATGATACTGTGAAAATGCTGTTGCAATCGCCTCTGTTAGTTCTTGTATTTTTGCTTGAAACTCACGGTCCATTTCTTCTAAGTCAAGCAATTCAGGGACTTTTCCACCGCACTGTTTGTGAGCAAAAACAAGTACACGATTGGCAAGATTACCGTACTTTCCTAATAAGTCCGCATTGCAGCGGTTTTGAAAGTCTTTCCAGGTAAACTCAGAATCACTTGTTTCAGGAGCATTAGCAGCAATTGCGTAACGAATTTGGTCTGCACTATATTTACTAAAGAAATCATCAATATCGATATACCATGCGTCAGACTTACTAAACTGTTTACCTTCAAGTTTATAAAACTCATTTGCTGGTAAATCATCAACCAACTTATATGCTTGGTTTTGTCCCATTGTCATTGCAGGGAAAATGACAGCATGAAAGGGGATATTATCTTTACCGATAAAGTGGACAAGCTTGGTCTTTTCATCACACCAATACTGTTTCCATAAGTCAGGATCTCCCTTTTGAATTGCCCACTCTTGAGAGGAAGAGATATAACCGATTGGTGCTTCAAACCATACGTAAAGTACTTTACCTTCTGCGTCTTCTAAAGGAACTGGGATCCCCCAATTCATATCACGAGTGATGGCTCTGGGGCGTAGTTCATCGATATAAGACTTCACAAAATTCACAACGTTTGGTTTCCAATTTTTCGAGTCGATCCAAGCTGTGAGTTTATCTTTAAACTTATCGAGAAGTAAGAACCAGTGCTTTGTTGCTTTACGTTGTAAAGAAGCCCCTGTAATTTTTGAGCGAGGATTTTTCAGATCAATTGCTTCGTAACTTTGACCACAAGAACCACACTCATCACCTCGTGCTTCTTCGTAAGCACAAAAAGGGCAAGTTCCTAAAACATAGCGATCAGCTAAAAACTTCTCATCTTCTTCAGAGTAGAGTTGATCTGTCACTTTCTCTTCAATAAAGCCATTATTGAGTAGGTCTGTGAAGTACTGGTGACTTGGTTTTACATGACCTTCCCAGGTTGTTCTTGAATAGTGGTCAAACGAAAGCTCTAGAGTCTCGAATAATTTTGTATTGATGCTGTGAAAGTGATCTACGTGCTCTCTTGGTGTTCTTCCTGCCATTTCAGCACTTAAGGTGATCGCTACACCGTGTTCATCGGAACCACAGACGTAAAGTACATCAGAACCTTTCAGGCGTTCAAAACGGGCATAGCAGTCTGCTGGAAGATAAGCACCTGCGATATGACCAAAGTGTAGAGGTCCATTTGCATAAGGTAAGGCAGAAGTAATCAGTATTTTTTCTTTTGTATCAGCCATTATTTTTTCGTTCCTTCTTCGTACACGAGCACTTCTAAATCCGTTTCTGGCACTATTTGCCACCCCAATAAGGCGAATGTTTTCCGGTCCACATAAAGAGGCCCTGGTTTACGCAAATAGTACTCCGCGCTTGTTTGATTTGGTTCTGCAAGTGGAGATGAGTATTCAATTTGATAAGCAGACAAATCACCGTGCAGTCTTTCCGTCATAATTTTTGCCTCTGGGCTCAAACTTCCCCATGAAACCCAGTCACCCGAAGCATATGTGCGTACATAGTCCCGTCGTAGAACTACTCGATCTGGAGAAAGCATCGCGTGAGGAAAGATTCTGCTTGTACGTTGACAAATTGCTGCTTGATTTAGATCAATTGTTTCTTTGTTTTTTGACAAAAGAAAGCGATGCACAGATTGCATCGCTTCAAACGTTAAATCCTTTCCTGGACGCATTTCAGCTGCCCCAAAAGGACTTTTCGAGTGGGATCGATGGCTCAAACGCCAACCAACAAAAAATATAGTCCCCAAAATCAGAAGGAGAAAAGCAAGCCCAAAAAAAAGATAGCCTAGTACAGATTCATGAACTTCATCTCTGAGCAATTGCGTCACTTGAGCTAATAAGGCACAGTGCACCGCTGCTTCCCCCTGTTTTTTACTTAGGACAATGCGTCAGCTTTTACAGCCGTTAATCCGCTTTCTTTCATTGTTGATTGATCAAGCTTCGCTTTACTCGTCTCAACGATATCGTCTACAGAAATAGACTCACTTGCTGATTGAGTGTATCGGAGCTGATCTACATCCATACGGCCACTAGCCATTTTATGTAAAACTTGATAAGCACGGTTTTTGATGGAAATACGATCATCTACATCACGACCAGAATCCACCCAATACTTTGCATGCCCAATCGCCGTATTGACCAGGTGAAACAAATTGCCGCCATATACTTCACTTAATTCTTCAATGGTATAGCAATGACTCAGGTCAAACCCTAAATGTTTTTTGGACTCTGCCATTTGTTTTCTACTCCTAAAACTTCAACTATTTATTCACAGCGTGTTCCACAGCAATCACCACACTGCGAAGAACTTGATAAGCTATTTCGAGATCATCGTTCTCGACAGTATAATCATAATTTTTTTGAGCAGCCAATTCCTGCTCTGCTCGAGCTACTCTCTGCTGAATGACTTCCTCAGCTTCAGTACTTCTCTTCAGCATTCGTTCTCTTAAATGGTCCACTGATGGTGGAGAAATAAAAATGAGAGTTGCTCTCACTTGCTCTTTTAACTGCAAGGCACCTTCTGTATCGATCACTAAAATAACATGCTTTCCTTGCTCTTGAAGCATTTGTATATGCGACAAGGAAGTTCCATAATAATGATCAAACAAATGCACGTGCTCAATAAAGTCGCCAGATTCTATGCGCTTTTTAAACTCCGCCTCATCAACAAAGTTATAATCAATACCATCAACCTCTGAAGGACGAGGTAAACGCGTCGTATACGAAACACTTTGCTGAACACAAGGGAACTCTTCCGCAAGCATGCGCACAAGAGTCGTCTTACCCGTTCCAGCCGGAGCACTCACTACAAAGAGTAAACCCTTTTCTAAGTTCCCTAAAACGTTTTTCACATCTATTCCACGTTTTGCACTTGTTCACGGATGCGCTCTAATTCACCCTTGATCTGTACGACTAAATGGCTCACTTCAAGAGATCCCGATTTCGAACCACAGGTATTCGTCTCTCTCATCAATTCCTGAATCAAAAAATCACACTTCTTACCAGAAGCGATTTCTTTATTTAAAATCAACTCTCTAAAATGAGAGATATGGTGTAAAAAGCGCGTGATTTCTTCGCTTACGTCTACCCGATCAGTATAAATCACCAACTCTTTCAATACACGCTCATCTTGCGTAAGATCCCCTTCAGCAAACTCACGCAAACGATCCATTAATTTTTGACGGTACTTATCGATGGCAGAAGGAGCTAATTTCTGAATCTCTTTCATCCAAGACTCAATCAAAGATAAACGCGATAAAATATCTTTCTGTAACTCAAAGCCTTCTGCGTCTTTCACCTGTATCAAATCATCCAAAGCTTCTTTAAGTAAGGATTGAATACTCTCTTTAAAGTCCTCCACCATACGTTCATTTGGCTGTACTTCAAAAACACCATTCTGGGTCATTAACCAGGACATCGCTTGATCAGGAGAAAGAGGAACACCTAAAGATTTTGCTAAAGAAGCCTGCGCATCCCATAGTTGCTTTGCTACAACAAGATTTGGATGAACTTCATTTTGCGAGCCTTCATTCATGACCCAATTGATTCGTACAGATACGTGACCACGATGCAAGTGTTCAGCTACCACCGCACGAGTATCCGCGTCTAATGACCCCATCCCGGAAGGAAGAGATACGTGGACTTCCAAGAATCGGCGATTTACCGATTGAATTTCCACTAATAAACGCCCCAAAGATGTAGTCCTACGAGCCCGCCCGTAGGCCGTCATACTTCTGAGCATCAATAATCCAAATTTCTACTTAAAAAAAGAACGATTGTTTAAAAATTAGCATAGAAAATGCTTAGAGTCAAGCTTTGAAAATATTCCTTTATCCTCTAAAAAATCAAGGAATTCGACCATAAAAAACCAAACCTGAATAAACAGATAAACGATGCTCTAAGTCACAAATACGCACACTATTTACTTCCATTGTGGATTCCATAACACGTCCATCCCCCAAATAAATCATTACATGGTCTACCCTCTCTTTACCTTCAGGCTGCATAAAACAAAGATCTCCAACCGCTAAATCTTTTAGATCAATTAAATGACAAAAAAGATATTGATCATGGGCATCTCTAGGAACTTCAATCCCCATCCCTCGATATAAAAGATGAACCAAACCTGAACAGTCAACTCCTGTTAAAGGACGAGAGCCTGCGTAATATGAACTTAAACCTCCCCAATGATACGGCGTTCCCATGAAAGGCTCTAAAAAATTTTGTAAAAAACAAACACGGTCATTGTTAATTAAAGGAGAAAATAAACGGAAAACAGAAGAATCAAAACCCACAAGCTGTTTTTTATCGAAAAAACAACCCACAGAATAGTGATTCCCTTCAATTTCAAGGGCTTTCACTAAAACAAATTTTTCTTTTATCAAATCACAAGGAGCAAAGTAATCAAGAAGTGCCCAACCACGATAGGAAACAAAATGATCGTTTTCCCACTTTTTTTGCTGTAAAAGCTCAATATAAGCCCATGATTGAGACTTTTTTATAATTTTTACTTGCTCTCCATAAAGAATTTGTGATTCTTGTAGATGATCTTGCTTGTATAAATCTCCCGAAAACTCGGGTTTTCGCCTAAGATCTAAAACCGGACAAGTACAAGAGTAAATTTTTTCTTCTATTTTAGACAAAGATCGCACCTGATAGCTGACAAAAATCCTTAATTAGGCGAACAAGGGTTTAGGTAGCCCCAATGGAGAAACAAAGTCCATGTTCATGCCCTTCATTATTTCATTGCTCTGTCTCTTTGTCCACTCTCTAGATGCAGAAGAACAAGAGACCAAAATTGATCGTCCTAACTATCAAGGTGTTGAGCAAATTCTTGTTTTATCAAAAGACTATGTCATTGTGGTTACCGAGAACATTCCAAAAGTTTTAAAAGAGTTGGATAGACTCACTGATGGTAAGTATAGCGAATCTTCTCAGGCATTTAGAGAAAGTGTAGAAAGAGGAAACGAAGATTGGGAATCCTACAAAGAACAACGATCTTTGCTCAAAGAAAACCTTGCCATGGCTCGAATGAATGCAGGAGAACAATTACTCAATGCAAGAGATTATTATTGGGTTTATAGTCAAAGTGATAAGGAATACACAGAACCTAAACATCCTAGTCAAGTTTCACGATACCTTGTGTCTTTAGGAGCAGCTAAGCATAAAGACTTTCACCATATTCACTATGCCCATTACTCTTATCTTCGCCTTCCTGAATCCATGAAAAATGGTCACCATTACTCGATTAAACTTGGTGATGGCAAAACAGTTCATTTTCTTTACGATGAAATGCGTACAGTATCGCGAGCAATTAAAGTGAACCAAGTAGGCTATATGCCTTCTCAAAAGAGGAAGTACGCCTATTTAGGAGCCTATGTTCAAGAACTTGGTCATATCGACTTTTCTCGGGTAAAAGAATTTCACGTTGTAGATGAAGAGAGTGGAGAAATTGTTTATACAGGACCTGTTCAATTGCGCAGTAAGCGCCACTCTATAGTAAGTAAGCGTAGTGACCCCAATAAAGCCCGTTGGAATACTGGTGAAGATGTATACGAAATGGATTTAGGTCCATTAAAACACGAGGGCTCTGTATTTATCACTGTACCTGGTGTAGGACGTTCTTGGACCTTTCGTCACTCTGAAGATATTTATGGCGAGGTATTTTATACTGCAGCCAGAGCTTTGTATCATCAAAGATGTGGCATAGAAGTTGGTGAACCGTACACTCGATGGCCCCGAAAAAAATGCCATACTGACCCCGTATACGAAAGCGAAACCCTTCCTTTTTGGAGAAATGTAGATGCTCCAAAAGATTACCGAGAATTTGATGTAATTGCTGCTAGTATAGACACGACTCGTTCTACAAAAGATGCTACAGGTGGCTGGCACGATGCTGCTGATTGGGACCGAAATATTGCCCATTATCTCTGTGTTTTTGATCTCATGTACCTCTATGAGATGCACCCCAATAAATTCACTGACGGACAATTATTCATACCTGAATCAGGTAACGGGATTCCCGATATTCTTGATGAAGCCGAGTATGGCTTATCTGTATGGACTAAAAGCATGAATAAATTAGGTGGAGTTTCTGGAATAGTAGAAACTTGGACACATCCTAGTATCGATGACCCTAAAGTAAAATACGCATACTCTCAGAGAACTCGATGGAGCAGCCTTACTTACGCTGCTGCTGCTGCTCAATTTGCCTTACTTATTCGTCCTTTTAATGAAGATAAGTATGAGCAATATAAAGCACTTGCCTTTAAGGCCTATGAATTTGGAAGTAAAATAGAAAATTCCTTAGGAAAAACCTTACTACACGCACGGGAAAACCGTGGTCGAGGAAAAACCTATACTATTCCATGGGAAGAAAAAGAAGAAGATTTACGCCCCTTCCTCACTCACGCGCATTTGCGCTTATTCATGCTAACAAAAAACACAAAGTATTTGGATCTTGCCGTTGAAGATAGCAGAAATGCCCCTCGCCCTTACGAATGGCCTTTTAACATGCGTGACTTTTCTCCTTGGCTCTACTACAGCTTTCTATTGATTAGTAAAGAGGATTTGCACTCTTTTGTTCAAATGAACTGGGCAAAAAAATATGAGCAAACAGCCCGTGAACTTGCTAAGTGGTCGATTGAACAACCTTATCGTCAAAGTTGGCCAAAAAACCGGGATTTTTGGATGGAGTGGGGAGCTACCTTCATGACAAATCAGTCGAGAGCTTTACTTTTAGCTTCAGAAGCTTCTGAAAACCATGAATATTTCAATATTGCTACTCTTAATGCAGACTTCATTTTAGGAGCAAATCCTATGGGAATGTCGTGGGTTACAGGCTTAGGGTCTGTTTATCCCATCGAAATTCAACATGATATTAGTAATAGTGACGGTATAGCTGATCCTGTTCCTGGTATCGGTATTTATGGAATTACCGGTGGAATGTACAGCGACTTAAAAAAACTGGTTTGGACAACAAAAACAGTCAGTGGAGAAGAAATACAATTCATGAATCCAGCAAATCAAAATATCCCCGTATGGCGCACCTGGTCTTGCCACCCCAAAGTAAACGTCCCACAAAACGAATTCACCATTCATGAAACAATCTCCTCACTCATCTTTACAAGTGGTATGCTCATGCCTGAAGACTGGATGCCCAGTGAAGAATTAAAAAACAGACAACCTAAAGATGAAAAAAAGCTTCACGGGTACTGGTACATGCCATAATAAATAAGTTCTACGGTACCCTTACTTTTTTATTATATCTATACACTTTCTTAAATCCCAAATGATTACCTAACCCTTGCTTTCAGTGGGTTAGATGAAGATAAGCTTAGATAGCTATATCTTTTCTTCTGTATTCATGATAAATTATGCGTTTTTTTAAAAGTAAAAAAGAGGCTCAAAATGAATACAGCAAAACTTTCTGACTCATATTATAATCAACTAAAATACACCTTGAAACACTCAGAAAGAACAGATGAAGATATCTTTTTAATTCAATCAGCACTAAAAAACTGGGACAAATTAAAAACTTGTACCCCTTTACATCTTCACAACCAACAACTCCATACTTACCAAGGAAAAATCTATAAAATTGATCAATACAACAAACAAGTACAAGTTAACCAAACCCTTTCTATTCCTTTAGTAGAGCTTGTAGATAATAAAACAAGACTGTACATGGACATCCACTTCAAAAATTGCGAAGGTATGAACTGGCCTGCTATCGCTGAAACCCATAAACGAATAGCTAATCAAAATCATCCTTTGTACAAAAATATCATTCTTCAATGGGGAAAAATCATCGAAAAAAAAGGAGGGGGAGTAAACATCGCTTCTCAAGATCAAAAAAAGAAGCGAGTTTTTCTTGATCCATCACTGGGAAGAATTCTTACTGAGTATTCAGATGGAAATGTTTTCACTGGTTCAAGTAAAACATGTCGTTTCCTCTACGATATTCTTGATAAAACCCCTTACGCTCGCCTTACCTGTTTAGTCTCTCAAGGTGAAGGATATGATCTCTCTGATGATAAAGGTCTTCGAAAAATTACTCCTATCGAAAGCTGTGAACATGAAACCTTAATCGGAAAAACTTTATTCGAGAAATATGCTCAAAAACACCCTCAAGAACGAAATCCCTTTATTCCTATTTTTGGATCTGGTGTTTATTGGGGGTCTTTTCATATGGATAAAAAGAAGAAAATAAAACATCTTAAATACTTTTGGCATACACCTCTTTATCCCGATGACTTGATGAATAAAATATATAAAAGAGACTTTAGATATAAAAGAGATCTCGCACTTAAAACCTTACTTTCAATAGTCTCTGCTGTTATAGCAATGAAAGAAGAAAAAGTTCATCACAACGACATCAAACCTGAAAATATTCTCATTGATAAAAACTTAAATCCGGTGATCGCGGATTATGGTCTGAGTACTTTGGCTGAAGATAGAGAATGTCGATATAAATTGCCTGGAACCCCGCTATACAATGTAAGCCCACAAAGTTTGCGCCTATCTGCACTTGAAAACCTTTATGCAAAACCTGAACAGTGCAACAAACTATTCTCAGGTAATGATCGCTGGGGTTTAGGAAGCATTGCATTTATAATGATTTCACAAAATGGCCCAGGCCAGCTTCCTTGGGAAGATCTTAATAGTATAGAAGAAGTACTAGATTATATCTGTAGCCTTTCTCCTTTACATTTAATGGATTGCATTAAGAAAGAACATCATAAATCAAACAAAGATAACTTTTTCACCAACCCTATTACAGTTCTTGCTGCCATGCTCTGGTCGTCTTCTTTTTCTTTAGAGGACATCGTAAAGCGATTCAAAGAGTGCGAAGCTCTACCACAGAAAAAACAAGAGGCATATTTACAGTCTGCCTGGGAGTCTTGCGAGCGATACGCTATGAAACACCCAGTATGATTTTTTAATTTAATTTATTAAAAACTCTTTGCTTAGCATTAACTCAGCACAGAGACACCGAGTTCACAGAGAAAATAAAGTTCCTCAGTGCACTCGGTGTCTCTGTGGTGATCTTTAATCTCTAATACCTAACTAAGCGCATTAAGACGTTGTTGAGAGCTGCATCGACTTTAAGGGCTCAAAGCTCATTCGATGAATAGGACAAGGACCAAGCTCTTCTATTGCTTTACGGTGTGCCGCAGTACCATACCCCTTGTGTTTAGCAAAGCCATATTCTGGCCACTGAGCATCGTACTCTAACATCATTCGATCTCGGGTAACTTTTGCTATAATAGAAGCTGCAGCGATAGAAAGAGATTTACTATCTCCTTTGATGATTTTTTCTCCTTTAATCAGCGGATGGGGCAATTGTAAACCATCTACTAGGAGATAATCTGCTTGTGGAGAAAGAGCATCAACGGCACGCAACATTGCTTGAATGGTTGCTTGGTAGATATTGATGTCGTCTATGAGATGATGATCGGCAATTCCAACTCCTACAGAGATAGACGGATCATTTGTAATTTGATGAAAAAGGCGCTCACGAGCCGCAGGTGAAAGCTTTTTGCTATCATCTAGGCCTGGCAAATAGATGGATTCGGGAAGAATACACGCAGCAGCAAGAACGGGCCCTGCAAGAGGGCCTCGTCCTGCTTCATCGACTCCCGCAATTACGCGGAAGCCATTAGCTGCTGCAGCAGACTCAAAAGTCCATAAAGACTTAAGCCTTTGTATCTCCGTTAGATTCTTCTGTGGAGCTTGTGCTTTCATTTGCATTCACGTTTTCGTTAACGACTTCTTCGTTTGTGATTTCTACTTCGATTGCTTCTACTTCAGCGCTAAGCTCATTTGCTGCAGATTTTTTCTTAGCTGCTGCGTTACGAGAAACCACACGGCTACGGATACGTGCTTTCTTACCTTTCTTACCACGTAGGTAATAAAGCTTCGCACGACGTACATCACCTTCACGAACGATTTCGATTTTTTCGATACGTGGACTATGAAGAGGGAAAACACGCTCCATGCCTTCACCAAATGCCACACGGTGGATAGAAAATGTTTCGCCTAATCCACTTCCTGTGCGTGCAATCACTGTACCTTGAAAGACCTGAATTCTTTCCTTAGAACCTTCCACAATTTTCATGTGTACGCGAACAGTATCCCCTACGAAAAACTCAGGAATTTCGTCCTTCATGTTCTCTTTTTCTAGCCTTTCAATGACGGCATTCTTACTCATTTGTTCTTCTCCTAAGTCATCCTTATGTCATTTTAGTTCGAGCAAAGTCCACTGATAGGCATCTGGATCTAGAAGCTCGATGCTCTTATCAATAGAATTGGCTTCCCAGGTTTCTTGACCTCGATGAGCTCGTCTCATCCTATCCAAAATCTTTTGGATGGCTTCTTCTGTAAAAGGGCCAAGAGTAAACCTACTACGTAATTCTTCTTGGGGTAAAGTCCCCTCCTGCAATCGCAGGCGTAAAGAACCAAGCTCTAAAATCAGATTGCGGTCTGTTTCTTCCACAAGAACAAATCCCAAAACATCTCGATAAAAGCGCTTGCTCTTATTTAACTTGCTCACCGGCAACGTGATTTCATGAAGCCCAAATTCACTCGGGCTCATCTGCCTAGGCGATTCCAATTCTTGTTGATAACGAGAGAGAAGAGCTGGTCGACGTCTTTGCGTTCTCAACATTGACTGGGTATGGCGCCACTTATTTATATGATCGTGGTTTCCTTTCTGTAAAACCTCGGGAACTGAAAGCCCCCTCCAAGTTTCAGGCCGTGTGTAATGGGGACAATCCAAAATTCCATTCTGAAATGAGTCTTCTTGAGCTGCTCGCTCATGCCCCAGAACCCCAGGAACAAAACGCATCACCGCATCGAGAAGAACTACCGCAGGACTACAACCACTTGTTAGGACGTAATCACCAATGCTAATTTCTTCGTCCACCATTGTATCAATAAGCCGCTGGTCTATCCCCTCATAATGCCCACATAAAAGTACTAAATGAGGGCAGCGCGCCAATTCTTCACAATGACTCGCGCTTAAGGTTTTTCCTTGCGGACTCAGATACACGACTTTTGTGTCGGGTGTCTTTACTTTTTCTATGGCCTGAGCCACAGGCTCTGCCATAAGGACCATCCCAGGTCCACCACCATAAGGCCGATCATCTACCTTATTGTGTTTATCTTGTGCAAAATCGCGAATATCTGTCTGCCGGATCGTAACCAGTCCCTTTTCACGCGCCCGAGCCAAAATACTTTCGGAAAAAGGCCCTTCAAAATAACGCGGAAAAAGAGACAGGATATCTACTTGCACAACGCTTCCTTAAGCAGCCTTAGCCTTTTTACGGCGCTCGCGACGCTTAGCAGCTTCTTTCATCTTCTTAGCACACGCTTGCTGTGTGTAAGTTTTCATGACTTCAGGTGCAGCTTCTGCTACTAGGTGCTTAGCTTTTTCAGTCATCTGAGCACCGTTGTTTAACCAGTGTTGAACACGGTTAGCATTTACTAGGAGGCGTTGATCACCTTCAGCAAACGGGTTATACCACCCTAATGACTCTACATAAGCGCCATCACGCTTAGTTACATCTGGTACTAAAACAAGACGATAAAAAGGGCGGTTAGTTCTACCTTGCTTGCGCAAACGAATCTTTAGGGTCACAGGGATCCTCCCATCATCATTTTTTCCATTCGTTTCATATTTGGCATTTTCTTAAAAAATTGTTTAGCTTGCTTAAAAGACTTTACGAGACGATTGACATCATCCAATTTTGTTCCACTTCCACGAGCAATGCGCTTACGACGTCCCATGATTAACTCACAGTCTTCTCGACGCTCTTTCACGGTCATAGACAAAATAATTGCCTCTATCTTTGCGAATTCAGCATCTGCTAAATCCAAGTCTTTAAAGCCAGACATCCCAGGCAACATTCCTAAAAGATTCTTCAAGGAACCCATTTTTTTCACCATAGACATCTGATTGAGGTAGTCTTCGTAGGTGAATGTTGCCTTACGGATTTTCTCTTCTAACTGTTTTGCCTGCTCTTCATCAATGTGCTCTTCAGCCTGACGTACCAAGTTTATGGTATCACCCATACCCAAAATACGATCTGCCATCGATGTTGGATTGAACGGCCGCAGGTCTTCTAACCGTTCTCCATGCCCCTCAAACTTTAAAGGCCGCTGCGTAACCTCTAAAATCGAAATTGCGGCCCCCGCACGGGCACTGCCATCAAGCATAGTCAAAATATTGCCGCTAATTCCTACCTTCTCATGGAACTCCGCCGCACTCTTTACAGCATCTTGTCCAGTCGTAGCATTAGCAACAAATAACACTTCATCAGGCTGCACAAGCTTCTTCAGCTTTGTGAGCTCTGTCATCAACGCTTCATCAACATGCAAACGACCCGCAGTATCAAAAATTAAACAGTCGTTCTGCTCTTTCGCTGCATGCTTCAAAGCTGCTTTTGCAACTTTAAGAGGATCTTTCTCCCCTTCAATAGCAAACACTTCTAACTCAGCTTTCTTCCCTAAAGCTTTCAACTGATCTACAGCAGCTGGACGCTGCAAATCACAAGCTACAAGAAGAGGGCGCTTCACTTTGCCTTCTTTACGTAAAAGGCGACCCAATTTTGCCGTCTGCGTTGTTTTACCCGCTCCTTGAAGACCACACATCAGAATGATTGCTGGCTTCTTAGTAAGCTTCAACTCAGGCTCATTTGTCCCCATCAAAGCAACAAGCTCATCATGAACAATTTTGATGAACTGCTGACCAGGACTCACGGCTTTTAATACTTCGTCACCTAAAACTTTTTCTTTCACACTTTTAATAAAAGTCTTAGTTACTCCGTAATTAACGTCAGCTTCCAAAAGAGCCAAGCGCACTTCACGAACCGCATCCGAAATATTCTTTTCGCTCAGCTTACGCTTACCCATTAAAGAACGGCCCACGCCCTGAAGCTTCTCTGTCAACGCACCCAGCATCTGCTACCCCCACTTACAGCGGATATACCCAAAATCCCACAATTTTACCCCCCTCTTTTGGGCAGAGAGAAAGGTAAATGACGGTACAAAGCATCAATACCCGGATAGAATACTAGAAAAAACCTCAATTTTCAAGGAAAAAGAAACGATCATGAGATGACCAATCTTGAAGTACGCGAAAGTTCTGCCATCCCGATAAAGAAAAAATCTTTTTTATCTCTTCTCCTTGACCAGTACCCATCTCTAAAAAACATTCACCCCCAGAACGCAAATGTTTTTTTAGATCAAAAGCAATACGCTCATAAAACTCAAAACCTGTATCACCAGATAAAAGAGCCCCTCGAGGCTCAAAAGCAGATACCTCAGGTTCTAAACACCTATAATCACTCTCAGAAATATAAGGCGGATTAGATAAAAAATAATGACAAGACTCACCAGAAAAAGGCTCGAAAAGATCCCCTTGTCGAAAGCAAACCTCTACTCCATTTAAATCTGCGTTCTTCTTGGCAACCTCCAATGCTTCAAGGGATAAATCTGAAGCAAATACAGTAAGATCGGGAAAGCGTTTTTTTAAAGCAATTGCTATACACCCTGAGCCACAACAAACATCCCACAAAACTTTTCCTTTAAGATCTTGCTTCTCCAATCTTTTTACCACAAGATCAAGCAAGATCTCTGTTTCTTGACGAGGAATCAAAACAGCAGGGCTTAGCTCAATGCGACAAGAATAAAATTCAACAAAACCACGGATATATTGAGTCGGCTCATGCTCACTACGACGCTTCAAACGCTCTCGATACGCATCTAACTCTATATTCTGAAGCGGACGGTCAAAATCCAAATAAAGATCCATACGGGAGCAAGCAAGTAAATCAGCTAACAACTCTTCTGCTTGAAGACGAGCTCCTGAAACCCCTTTTTTATCAAGAAATTCCTTTGATAACTGCAATATCTCCCCTATTGTCCGCATCACTTACCAGCTTCATCTAATTTTTTCTGATAATAATGAGCAACCAAAGCTTCACTGAACTCTTCCAACTCACCAACCATCGCTTTATCCAAACTGTAACGAGTCATATTGATTCTATGATCCGTAATACGGTTTTGAGGAAAGTTGTAAGTACGAATACGCTCAGAACGATCCCCACTTCCTACCTGAGTAGCACGACTGCTAGCAATCTCAGCTTGCTTCTTCTGCTCTTCTACATCACGAACTTTTGCTTGTAAAAGACGCAAGGCTTTAGCTTTGTTTTTGTGCTGGCTTTTTTCTTCCTGACACCAAGCAACCATTCCGGTTGGTGTATGAGTAATACGAACAGCAGAATCCGTCGTATTTACGTGCTGACCACCAGCTCCCGAAGCGCGATAAGTATCAATACGCAAATCTTTTTCATCTAATTGAATCTCTTCAGACTCGTCAGGTTCCTGTAATACAGCAACCGTAATCGCAGAAGTATGCACTCTTCCTTGAGTTTCTGTTTCAGGAACACGCTGTACTCGGTGAGTTCCACCTTCATACTGCATAAAGCGATGGACATTCTCTCCCGACAAAACCATGACGTAATCTTTATAGCCACCGGCATCAGACTCTGAAGCTGACAGAGATTCAACACTCCACCCCATACGCCCTGCATAAAATTTGTACATACGTACGCAATCACCAACAAACAAAGCTGCCTCATCTCCGCCAGTACCTGCACGAAGCTCAACAATAGCATTACGATGATCTGCTGGATCAGGGGGAACAAGTAAAGAACTAAGCTTTTTCTCTGCTTCAGGAAGCTTCTCTTCTACTCGATTCAAATCTTCTTTTAAAACCTCAAGAAACTCCGGGTCACTTTCGCTTTCGAACATTTCTCGATTATCTTTCGCCTCTTGACGAAGACGCTGTAGCTCTTCCCAGGCAGAACGAACATTACACAAATATTTATGCTCAGTCGAAACCTCTCGGTACCGCTTCTGATCATTGAAGATATCTGGATCCCCCAAGATTTCTTCTACTTCTTGAAGTCGCTGAATCAGCTTATTCACTTTTCCTTCCATCAACCCTCAGATCTCCACAGCTCTTAAATTTAGGCAAAAAAATAAAGAGACGCAGCGAGCCACATCTCTTTAATCATCAAAGAAGATAAAACAAAAACTCGCTTAGAGTTCTTCTTGCTTCATCGCAGGCGTACGCTTGTAACGCTTCATGAACTTATCAACACGTCCTTCAGAGTCAACAAACTTATTGCTTCCAGTGTAAAAAGGGTGAGAAGCAGAAGATACTGGTACAGAATACTTTGGATACTCTACCCCTTCAAACTCTTCGGTCTCGTCAGTTTCCACAGTAGAACCAGCAAGAAACTTAAAACCAGTGGAGCTGTCCACAAAAAGAACCTTGCGATACTTGGGATGTATATCTTTTTTCATAGCTTTTTTAGACTCCTAGTATAGCTCTGTTTGATCAAAGACCAAATACAAGTAAGCTAGCATCATAAGGTTTTTTTCGCTAATTTACAAGCTCTTTTCTCTCAAAAGAACGCTAAATAATTTCTTTTCTTCATTATAAAAGCTATTTGTCGTTTATAGAGGGGAAAGATGGTGACTTCAACTCAACTCGGCCTGCTTAGTTTCTAGACTTTTTCATAACTTTTTTTTATAGAGAAGTTATATCAAAGAATTTTTAAAAGAGGTTTAATACATGCGTTATACAACAATTTTATTTTTAACCTCTTTCTTGAGTTTATCCTTTCTTTTACAAGCGATGGATCATAATGGATTTGATCTAAGCAAAAGAGTTGTGGAAATGAACGAAATTGTCGATGGAGGCCCGGAACGAGATTCTGTACCAGCTCTTACTCTGCCTCGCTTCATCAGCACAAAAGAAGCAAATAATTTATACTCATTAGACGATGAAGCTATCATTGTCAATGTAGCAGGTATTCAAAAGGCATACCCTATTCGTATTTTAAATTGGCATGGCGTGGTTAACGATCATATTGCTGGTAAAGATATTGTAGTCGCCTACTGTCCTTTAAGCGGAGCAGGGCTTGTTTTTGACTTAAGTTCTTTCCAAGAAAAAATGGACTTCGGTGTATCTGGTCTTATCTACCAAAGTGCAATGCTTCTATACGATAAACAAAGTGAATCGCTATGGTCTCATTTAGCCAAAAAAGCGATTGCAGGACCGCATGCAGGACGCCCTCTTACTCTACTCCCATCTTCACAAAAAAAATTACGCAATTATTTATTAGAGAACCCGAATACACAAGTTCTCAAGGCACCGGAAGATCCTAGCATTCTCCGCGGATACAGCGTCAATCCCTATGCAGGATATGACCAAGATCAAAATGTATACTTTCCTATCGAAGTCGCAGATAACAGTGTTCCCGCCAAAACACGCTCTTTATTAGTTCTTTACCGAAAAGACGCTCTCATTATCCCTATCGATCGTCTTGACCCTCGAGCCCGTAAAACACGCGTCTCAATAGGAAAGCGACTTGTGGATATTTCTTACGATGCTAAAAGCGGAGAAATTTCTGGAGATGCAGGATACTCTCCTGTGCGCTTTATTAGTGGATATTGGTTTGCTTTACGAACTTTTTATCCAAAAGCAAGAGTTTTCACAGGAGATAGTTCTTCTAAAAAGTAAAATAGAAACACTTTTTACAGCGAAGTGTAATTTTATTTTATTTATGTTACTATCCATTGACCACATTCTTTAATAATAAAGAGGATAGTAATGAAGAAACTGTTTATATTTCCTTTAATTATTGCCTTATTAGGTTCTTGTTCTGCATCAAGAGAAAGTAAAACTGTTCATGTGCGAGAAGTTCGTGTTGAGCGACATTTACCACAAGCTCCACAGTGGTACAGTGATGATAGAGGTGATTATGCTTATCATAGAAAAGCAAAGCATGAGTATACCATTGATTATTACTCACACCGCCCAATGACTCAACGAGAATTAAAAAAACGAGCTACACGGAGAGCTTCTGAAACAGCTCGTGAAAATGGCTTCTCCCATTTTAAGGTTATCAACCACAAACACTACCGAAAAGGTCATAAAGTGCGACGTGGAAAAGGTGTTGAACATTACGGAGGGCCTGGATACAGATTACGTATCAAGGTGTACAATAAACCTGTTAAAGATGGAGTTAGAGTACGCTCGTATTAGGTAGGTATTTGTATATTACCACAGAGCCACCGAGATCACTGAGAACATTAAACTCGGTACAATTCACTAACATAGGTAACAGATTGATTCACTAACATAGGTAACACTTTTGCGATAAATTTATAATAGGCCATGGCAAC
>PAQS01000010.1 GCA_002709385.1 Waddliaceae bacterium | reverse complement strand
TAAATTTATCGCAAAAGTGTTACCTATGTTAGTGAATCAATCTGTTACCTATGTTAGTGAATTGTACCGTAATAAGATTTTCTTCGCGTCTTAGCTTCTTTGATTCGCCGCGTTTAAATGATGTGCTGTAGATTGATCATGATTAGAGGTGAAAAAGAAGCACAATAGGGCGATGAGATATCGCATGAGGGCTAGTAGGAGTGATGAATAAAATAAGGGTAAAATCGAATAAAAGAATTGTTAAATGCGGTGAATCCAAGAAGCGACGGCGCGGCGAGTTCTAATTCCCGAGATGCTTGCAAAAATAATGATGCAGGTACCATTTTCAAGATTTGAAGAACTTTTTTATGTATTTTTGCAAGAGCCTCGGGGGTCTAAAGCAACTCCGAGCAAGGCAGCTCCTTTATAATTACCAGAGAATATTGCGTAAGTAGCACAAGTAGTCGATAATAAGGTTTCTACCCAGTCACTTATTTGTCGGAAAAAATTTGGTAGAGAATGATTAGCATTGTGAATATAAGAATTTTGTATATCTTTTACAGATTTCGATAGAATCTTTCACTATCGTAAAAGAAGCAGTGAAGGAATTGATAATAACTGACATTTTTTGTCCTTTATTGATAAAAGACAGTATAAATTAGCATATAAAACGGTGTTCTTTCTATGAATGAAAAAATGCTATATTTATTAGCACTTATTTGGGGGTTTGCTGAAGCGACTCTTTTCTTTATCATTCCCGACGTTTTTTTAAGTTTAATTGCTTTAAAAAATCTCAGACTTGGCATTAAAGCATGTGTTTGGGCGCTAATTGGAGCCTTAATTGGAGGGCTTCTTATGTATTTCTGGGCAATATGGGATTATGGAGGAGTTCTTGTTGTTATAGAAAAAATTCCAGCGATCAATCAGAAGATGATTACTCAAGTTGCTGAGGAAGTAAATGGAATAGGAATACGAGCTGTATTTTTGGGACCTCCACAAGGTATTCCTTATAAGTTATATGCAATTCAATCAGCTCATCACGGCCTTTCTCTAATTGGCTTTATTTTGGCAAGTATTCCCGCAAGGGGATTCCGCTTTCTCTTTGTAACTTATTTTTCTCATTTTATCTGTATACGGGTTTTGAAAATGAAAAAACCGTATATCTATTTAGCTATGTTTTGGCTAGGATTTTATACTTGGTACTTTGCGAATTTTCTTGGTTTAGAGGAAGTTTATAAAAAAACTACTAGCTAAGATTTAAGTCATTAGTTAGTAGTTTTATGATCTTTTAATGAGTTAGGATTGCTTTATTCTTCATCGCTTCCCCACCAGCTGTTCCACCAGCTTCTTTTACGCTCAGTTTTCTTATCTAAATTCTCTTGAGCTTTCTCTTGTCCTTTTTCTGCATTTTCATTTGCCTTACTGCGGGCATGCTCGCGTTGCTCATAATGCTTTTCGGTGTTCTTCTCGAAATTTTCGTAAGTCTTTTCTCTAGCGCTACTCTTCTTTCCTTTGGCTTCTAAGCCGGCACTCATAAAAGCAAACGATAAGACTAAAGCACAAAAAAAATGAATAATTTTCATATATACCTCCTATGATAGACTTTTTATCAATTTATTAAAAAAATATTAGTTGTCAATTGTTTTATAGTTCTTTGGTTTTAATATAAGTTCTTGTTTCTAATAGTTTTTTTGTGCATTATCTCGAGTTTTTAACAGGACAATAGTAATATGCGTTTTTTTGTTTTGGTTTTTATTATTTTATTTTCATCCTGTGTACGAGAAAAGTCTATAGAGAGTATTCCTGATGAAGCTCCTTTAGGGATGGTTTGGGTTCCAAAAGGAACATTTTGTATGGGGTCTGATTCTAGTGGAGCGCGTGCAGATGAGAAACCAGCGCACAAAGTTTATGTGGATGGTTTTTGGATGGATGTCCATCCCGTAACGAATCGGCAATTTCAAGAATTCGTAGACAGTACGGGCTATCTTACAACAGCTGAGAAGGTACCTAAAGAAGAAGAAATTTTGGCACAGTTAGCTCCAGGAACTCCGGTGCCAGATCCTTCTGTATTTGTACCGGGCAGTCTTGTTTTTCAGAAGACTCGTCGTCCTGTTTCATTAAAGAATGCAGCAAGATGGTGGAAGTGGACAGAAGGAGCAAATTGGCGGCAACCGGAAGGGCCAGGGTCAAGTATTTCTGGCCGTGAAAATCATCCAGTTGTTCATGTATCTTGGTATGATGCTTGTGCTTATGCGGAGTGGGCGGGAAAGCGTTTGCCAACTGAAGCAGAGTGGGAGAGGGCTGCTCGTGGAGGTTTAGAGTTTTGCGATTATTCTTGGGGTGATGAAGATCCTTATGTAAATAAAGATCGTTGTAATATTTGGGAGGGAGCATTTCCCTATCGTTCCACTAAAAAACATGGTCATATTGGCACGACAGAAGTGTATTGTTACCCTCCGAATGCATTTGGCTTGTATGATCTTGCTGGTAATGTATGGGAGTGGTGTTCTGACTTTTATCGTCATGATTCTTATCAATTGCGATCAAAGCAAGTTTTGAGTAAAAACCCAAAAGGACCTAAATCTAGTTTAGACCCTCTTGAGCCTAGTATGCAGAAGCGTGTAATTCGTGGAGGTTCGTTTCTTTGTCATCATAGCTATTGTACAGGTTATCGTGTGAGTGCAAGGATGAAATGTACTCCAGACACTAGCTTAAGCCATACAGGATTTCGCTGTGTTCTATCTTCAGTATCAAACTAAGCAGTTAATTCCCGGTGGCTACCTAGAATGTAGCCTCGAGGATTAAAAGAAATCTTGCTTTTCATTCACATATGATCCATAGTTCGCATTTTCGTTAAAATTTTAAAATGCAACGGAGTGCATGAAATGACGCTGTATAGGATATTTTGTCGAACAGTATCTAGTTTAGGTTTGACTCTTTTTGCCGCGGGGGTACTGAGCTCCTCCTCTTTATGTGCAGAGTTAGAGCCTGCCATTGATCATCCAGATCAAAACCTGATAGCCAAAGCGAAGTTAGAAGCTCTTGAAGAACGTTTTGGGAAAAAGCCAAATATTCTAATTTTTGTTGTTGATGATATGGGTTATGGAGACCCGGGCATTTATGGTGGTGGAGCAATTGTAGGGGCTCCAACTCCTAATATGGACCGTATTGGCCATGATGGTTTGATGTTAACATCTTGCTATTCACAGCCAACCTGTTCACCTAGTCGAGCAACTTTAATGACAGGTCGTCTTCCTATACGTCATGGTATTTATCGTCCTCCTATGTATGGTGAGCCTGGTGGATTGGAAGGAGAAATTACAGCTGCGAGCATTCTTCAGGATCATGGTTATCGCACACAGTTAGTAGGAAAGTGGCATTTAGGTGAAAGAGAAGATCAGCAGCCTCATAACTGTGGATATGATGATTTCTTTGGTTTTTTAGCTGTAAGCAATATGTATACAGAATGGCGTGATAAGCACTTCAACCCAGAGCTGTATTATGATGAAGATTTGACGAATTTAATCACACGTGGTTGGACACAGCACTTAGCACATGGAGTGAAGGGTGAGGCTCTAAAAGAAATTAAAGAAATTGATATTGATGTTTTAGCAGAGCTAGATCAAGAGTTTGCTGAGTATTCTGAGAATTTCATTCGCAAAATGGCTGATGCCGATGAGCCTTTTTATTTAGTTCATGCGTGTTCAAAAGTACACTTTGATAGCTATCCTTCTGAGAAATTTGCGGGTAAATCACCAGCGAAACATCCTTATAAAGATGGAATTATAGAAATTGATGATGTTTTAGGGCGTTTAGTTAAGGTTTTAGAAGAAACCGGACAAGCAGAGAATACATTAGTATTTGTGACATCGGATAATGGTCCACAAGAAGAAATTTGGCCTGATAGTGGTGTAACACCTTTCCGTTTTGGAAAAGGAACAACATGTGAAGGTGGAGTTCGAGTACCAGGGATTGTGTATTGGCCTGGTATGATTGAAGCTGGGCGTGTTTCAGATGGTCTTTTTGACTTTGCTGATTTGTTTACTACATCGTTGGCATTAGCTGGAGCAACAGAAGATATCCCTGAAGATCGTTATATTGATGGTATCGACCAAACATCATTTTTATTAGCTGGTGATGCAAAAGAGTCTAATCGACGTGCTATTTACTATTGGATTATGGATGATTTATCTGCAGTCCGCATTGGTTCTTACAAGTACTACCGTAAAATTTTCCAAGTGAATGACGGTTATGGTGGAGTTATGGGTGGTATGGAAGGTTCATTAGCTACTCTTCCTTACGGTCAATTATATAACTTACATTTGGACCCAAAAGAAATGAAGCCTATGTTGGCTCGTAAGACTTGGATGGCACCTATACTGACTCCATTAATTGGGCAGCACTTTCAAACATTAGTACGTTTTCCTCCAAAATCTGCTATTGTAACAATAAATTAGTCTTTTTACAGGAGGCCTTTTACTTTCGAGGCCTCCTTCCGTTTCTTGCACATTTCTTTTCTAAAAGATATTCTCTTAGCTGGTAGTAAGCGCCGGAGAAATACATATGCAAAATAACTTGCAGGTGCGCGCGGGTGTAGGTGTTCTTATTTTTCGAGATAAGAAAATTTTACTTGGCTTAAGGCAAGGCTCACATGGAGAGGGGACTTGGAGCCCTCCTGGTGGTCATTTAGATTTTGGAGAAAGTGTAGAAGATTGCGCTGCAAGAGAACTTTTTGAAGAGACAGCTTTAAAAGCGACGATGTTTACTCCTCTTCCTTGGTCCAATGATATTTTTGAAGAAGAAAAAAAGCACTATTTGACAGCGTTTATTCGTGCAGATGATGTTTTTGGAGAGCCTGAGTTATGTGAACCTGACAAGTGTATATCTTGGGAATGGTTTTCTATTGATGAATTGCCAAAAAAAATGTTTTTTTCATTGAGAAACTTGATCAATAGATATTCTATTGATGTGCTTTTATCTAAGGCAGAAAATCGGTCTATTTCATGATACGTAATAAGTGGCTTGTTCTTTTCTCTCTTGTTGGTTCTATGGCGATGATTATGCTTGATCAGAGTATTGTCAATGTTGCTCTTCCTAGTATTCAACGATATATGATGGCTAGTGATCATGAAGTACATTGGATTGTGAATGCTTATCTTCTTGCTTTAAGTGCTTTTCTTCTTGGCTCTGGTAGAATGGCTGATTTGTATGGTCCACGTCGGGTATTTCTTAGTTCTTTAATTGTATTTACAGGAGCATCTTGGCTTTGCGCAGTAGCAGCAGGGCCTATACAACTTATTATTGGGCGTGCCATGCAGGGGCTTGGAGCTGCATTGCTTCTTCCTCCTGTAATGCCTTTGTTGTATAAAATTTTTCCTGTGGATCAGAGAGGGGATTCTGTAGGTGCGATGATAGGGATGAGTGGCTTGTTCATTTGTATCGGACCTTTTCTTGGAGGATGGATCACGCAAACTTGGGGATGGGATCGCATTTTTTGGATCAATATTCCTATTGGAATCATTAGTTTTTTAGGAGCCTATACTTGTTTACCAGCAGATGAGTCGCTTGATTTTAAGGAAGGTTTTGATGTTTGGGGAATGGTTTCAAGTGTGTTAGGGCTTGGTGGAATTGTTTCTGGTATTATGCAGGCTCAAATTTGGGGTTTGTGGTCTTTGCCAACGCTTAGTCTCTTTCTCCTTGGTATATTGGGCTTGTTTTGTTTTTTATTTATTGAGAGAAAAAATTCTGAACCACTATTAGATTTTAGCATTTTTGAAGAACAAACTTTTCTTGGAGCAAACTTAGCGTTATTTTGCGCACATTTTCTTCTTATGTCTGGTGTGTTCATGGCGTTCTTTTTCCAAGAAGTTTTGGCTTATCCACCTATGTTAGCTGGTTTAATGACTTTGCCGGCTATTTTTCCCTTAGTTGTTTTAGCGCCACTTACAGGAGTGATGACTCGTAAATGGGGGCTTCGAACTGTTTCGATTTTAGCGATGTTGATGCAAACAATTGGTTTAGTTTATTTGAGTTTGTCTTTTGATCAAAAAAATTATTTGAGTGTTCTTCCTGGTTATATTTTATTTGGTTGTGGAATGCCTCTTATTTTAGTTCCTAGCCAGGTAAGTGCTGTAAATATTGTACGTCCAAACTTAAGAGGAGCTGCATCAGCTGTATTGACTTTAGTTCGCCAAATGGGGGCTACAGTGGGAATGGCAGTGATTGCTTTTTTGTTGGTGTTAACAGAGTCTCAGTCTGCAAATAGAGAATTGATATCTAAAAACGAATTATTTGTATCAGCTTTAAAAACAACATTTATGTTTTTAAGTATTGTAGGAGCTGTTGGAGTATTTTTCATTTGGTATTTTATGAATGATGAACGCTCATATGAAGAAAAAGAAGAAAAGCTTGGTAAAGGAATATCATGACAAAATATGTTTGGGGAACTGATCTACATTTAAGCGATGTAGATTTTGATAAATATCACAATTTTGTCTCTGATATAAAAAAACAAAACCCAAAAGGCCTTTTTTTAACGGGAGATATTTCAGATCAGGGAAACACTGTTTACTGGATTAATCGTCTGGTTAAAGACATCGATATTCCTATTTATTACGTACTTGGAAATCATGATTATTATGGTAGTTCGTTTTCTGAAGTGCGGAGGCAGTTATGTGATCTTGAAGAAGATCATGTAGATCTTATTTACCTTACAGAAGGAGATATTGTCCCTTTATCTCCCAAAACAGCATTGTTGGGTCATGATGGATGGGTTGATGGGCGAGCGGGAAATTATGATCAATCAGAAGTAAAACTTCGTGATTATCTAAATATAGAAGATTTGATGGGGCTAGATAAAGAAGGCCAGAAAGAAACGATTCAACAATTAGGTGATGAAGCGAGTGAAATCCTTTGTGAACGTCTAGAACGTGCTTTTTTACGTTATGATCACGTCATTTTATTAACTCATGTTCCACCTTTTTCTGAAGCTTGTTTGTACGAGAACCGCCCGGGTAATTCTTTATGGTTTCCACATTTTGTCTGTGATCGTTTAGGAAAAGAGTTACGTTTGATTATGGAAAGGCGAGAGGAAAAAAGCCTTTTGGTTCTTTGTGGACATAGTCATAACCGAGTAGAATTTTTAGCTGCCCCTAATTTACGAGTACTAGTAGGTGGAGCAGAAGCTGAAGTAGCAGATTTGAAAGACTCTATCTATATTCATGATGGGCAGGCACCTCATACAGAAGCACTCAATCATATTGATGATCGTTTAAAGCAAGAAGAAATTTTGAATTTTTGGTTTGGTGAAAGCTGTGATGTAGATTATAGCCAAAAATCTCATCAATTATGGTTTGGGAAAAACGTAGAAATCGATGCATTACTTAAAGAGCGTTATTTCTCTTTATATGAATTAGCTTGCGAAGGAAAACTTTCTCATTGGTCTGTAGAGCCGAAAGGGCGTATGGCTTTGATTTTGTTATTGGATCAATTTTCGAGAAACTTATTTAGGGAGAGTTCTCAAGCATTTGCTCAGGATTCTGAAGCTTTATTTTTGACTCTTTCGGGAATTGATTTGGGGCATGATCGTTTATTGAGTCCGATTCAACGAAGCTTTTTTTACTTGCCTTTAGAGCATTCTGAAGACCCTAAAATGCAAGAGTTATCCGTACAAAAAATGGTTGAGCTTTTGAGTGAGGTTCCTTGGGAATATCGAAATAAGTATCAGAGTTTTGTTGATTATGCTCGTAGGCATAAAGTGATTATTGATCGTTTTGGTCGCTATCCTCACCGAAACAAGGTCCTGGGTAGAGAATCTACCCAAGACGAAATAGAGTTTTTGAAAAAAGAAGGGTCTATTTTTTAGTCTATTCTCCTGTAGAACAGATGAGATGCAAGTTCTAATGAGTTTTGTATGATTTCATCATCAAATTCATGCTGAGTAACGCTTGCATCATTTGCCTGTAAGTAGGTACCGTCTTCTTTAGCTAAAACAGTCCAATAGTGGCGGCCACTGTGAATGATGGCTGCTGCTAGTTGATATCGTGGACCATTTTCAATTGGCTGCCATTGAGCAGGGATATCAAAGGCATTTTTCATGTAAGGGCTTAATTGTTTAATTTCTACTTCTAAAAGATTAGGTAATGTTTCTGGCATAAGTGTTGTTTTAGCAATCATTTTTCCTGAATAAACAGTTCCATCATCGTTTCTATATTTGTGTGTATCTTGTAGTGGTTCATCTTTTAGTTCGTTAGCTAGTAGTTCATCAAGAGATGTATTTTTACATGTTGAAAAGTGTAATCCTTTTTGAGATGCATCTCGAACAATTTCTAGACATAGTTCTTGAATATCTTTTCCTGGTTTACCATTTTCAATTCTGCTTTTTAAATCTTCTAGATATTGATATAGTAATTCCTTGGAGCTTATTCTATCTAAAGAAAGATTTAGAGAATTATATAATATCTCTGGAACAATAGGAGGTGTACCTAAACTTAAGTGGTTAGGTTCTATTACTCCTTCGCGAAGTTCATCTAGGGTACGGTAGTCTTGTGGATTCTGAATGTATTTTGAGTTACACTTTCTTACTCTTGAGCCCTCAAATAACTCCAGGCTTTTACGCATAGATGGTTGAGCAATAGGAGCTTCTAGCACATTATTTAGTACAATTTGTAGAAATCTAGTAGCGTCTTGCTGTTCATGGATATGTGTTATTGGATTTCTAGATGCAAATTCTCCGTTTTTTGACAAAGTAGCAATCAGGTCAATATACTTCCCAACATCTTCTATTGGTGCACCATTTGCAGAAAGTTCATTGAGACATAGGTCTCTAAGCACTGTAATTGCAGTAACTTCTTCATTCTCTGTAGGAGCTGGAAATTTTTCTCTTAGTTCTGGTAACCAATGCAGGATTTGAGCTACTGATGCAAACCAGCATGTATTGCCGGGGTTCTTGATGCCTCGTGTACCAATTGAAGGGGATTCATCAAGAACAGGTTCGCTTTCAATAGGAAGATTAGGTTCAATGGTTAACTGGTGAGATTCTTTTTCTTTTATTGTCTTAGCTGCTTTTAAAAGTCTTTCTGTAAGAGTTCGAAGGATAGATACTTGTCTTTCGTAAGTACTTTGCTGTGATTCTGTTCCTCGAATCCAATGATAAGTTTCAGTGCATACTTTTTTAATACGAGAAAATCCACCGAATCGTCTTGGACTTGGTTTTTGAATAGCTGACAAATTTTTGATACCAAGAGCATTTTTTTTATGAAGTAATCCTTCTCGTATTGTGTTAACTCGATTGTAAAGGTCACTGTAGATATTATCTGTTTTGGGGTCCCAACGATTGGCGTCTTCCATTAACTGATTGATTTCTGTTTCTTCATCAGTCATTGGGTCGAAAGTAAAACTAGGGTGGTTATGATCTGGAAAATTTAACATAAATATACTCACTAAATAATATTATTTTTCAGAGTTAAAAATAGTGGGTATATTTATATTGTTTATAAAGCTTTTATAAATATTTAGATAAGGAAGTCCTTAATCTACAGCCCTATTAAGTTACGAAGAGCGGCCCAAGGGCGCCGAAGCATCCAGTAAAAAAGGGTGACATCTTCACCATAAAGGATAGCTGATCCTTTGAGTCCCATGCGAAGAGATTCATCAGCCTCAGTCCATTCGGCTTCTGCGATAAAACTAGGTACACCTTTGTCATTTACTCGGGCGTAGCTAGAAATATATACAAGTTTTCCTCTATGGCTTTTTTCTGGGCTAATATTAAGAAAGACTTTCAGTGGAACGTTATGATCTAAGATAACGTTATCACTTTCTGGTAGCCAAATACGAATTTTTGTGTCGTGAGGGTTATTAATGGTGAGTACCCGTTCTCCTAATGTAACGGGTTTTCCGCGCCATTCTTCAGGACTATCCACCATAATTACACCTTTATTGGGTGCTGTAACCTCAAGTTTACTAGCGTGATACTGAGCAAGTTTGAGTTGAATTTGTTCTTTCTGAAGCTTTAGAGCTAAGATTTGTACTTTTGCTAGAGTATCATCATCTTCATACGCTAAAGTCATGGCACTATTTAGCTCAGATTCGATGATTTGTACTTGTTTTTGAGCAACTTCTAGATCTTGTAGAGGAATCTGTTTATCGTATGAAAAAAGTAGATCGCCCTCTAGTACCTGTTGTCCTGGTTGTACTAACATTTGTTCTACAGTCCCATTTAGAGGAGCTGTAATGACGATAGGGTCTTTTGGTACGATTTCACAGGGAGCTACAATTCGTAATGGAACATGAATTAAAAATAGAGCGGCCAGGGCAGCAATTCCTAAAAATAACGCTTGGCGTTTACCGAAGAAGCTAAATTGATACTTAGGTTGATGTTTTTCCCAGGCAATTCCGTATCCTTGCATGAGAAATCCGAGAACATCAACTTCTTGTTTCGGCCAGGGCTTATTGTTCCATCGTTCAACCCAAATACCTAAAGTGAGTTTGTCTTGGCAAAAAATAGGTAGCCATTGCACGCGAGGAGCTTCAGAAGATTGTTGAATGGATCGCCACAGCTCTTTTTCTTCAGAAAAACTATCTGCTGTGATTTCTTGAGCAGACTGAGGATCTCGAAGATCATCCATCAAGGATGTCCACTTATCTATAATCTTTGTGGATTTACTGATAGTGGATTGTCCTGATACACCAAGAAGCATAGGAGCTGGACCTTCAAAGCTCCATAATGTTGCACGGTCATAGTGAGCGATTTGTACAGTATCATTCAGAATAATAAAGGTAAGAGCTTGTTTTGTTTTACTACTGAATGCTTTTAGATTGAGTTTGTTAATACGTGCAAGCAGCTGTACTGCTGCCGAGGAATCAACTTGGGGATTTGCCATAATGTTTCTCCTTAGCAGTTCAGTCGATTTTAGCTACCTGGTATTTCAAGACTTAGTTCAGGAAACTCTTCGTTATCAGGAGTCGTACGTTGTTCTTTTGTCTTTTGAGCATCTAAGACTTTGGGCTTATCTAACTGATCGAGATTGCCTAATCTTGTCGTACCAATCATTCCGGCACGTAGGTTCCCTTTACTATTATCGATTTCCGCATCCACTTTTACCATAGAGCTTGCTGGGTCAATTACAGATCCAATTTGAGTGATTCTGGCTTGGATTGTTTCACCTGTTTCTCGAATATGGATATTTAAAACTTTAGCAATTTTAAGCTTCGGTAGCTGTAAAGATGGAATAAGAAGGCGAGCAATAAGCAAACTATCATCGACAATTTCTACAAGAGCTTGCCCTGGCTGAACCATTTCATGATCATCAACATACAACTGTACGATTTTTCCTGTATATGGAGCGAGTAGAGAACATCCTTCTAGTTCTTGTTGAGCGACAGCTAAGTCAGCTTCCGCTACAGCAAGCGTAGCCATTGCATCTTTAAGTTCGAAAAATGAAGCGACATTATCTTTAAAGAGCTCTTCCTTAGCTGATAGTTCTGTTTGTGCTCTTTCTTGCACAGCTTGGGCTTTTTTAACATTAGCTCTGAAAATGAGATCATCCAAGCGAACTAAAAGATCTCCTTCAACGAAATTTTCTCCCATTTTCTTGGGAGTTTCTTTTACTCTTGTCGTAACAGACGAAGAAAGAACGGTTTGATGCTTTGGGGCTAATACAACGCGATAGCTATCCATCTGCAAATTAAGTTCGGCATCAGCTTGCCAAGAAGCAGAGAACATGTAAATAGGAGGGAATAAAAAGAATAAAGTTGTTAATAATCGCATGGAAGTCCTTACTATCTAATTGTTTAGTCTTACAATTAAATGAATGTGAATGTTTCTTATCTAGTTCGCATTCTATATAGCTTCTATTAATCATGGTAATAAAATCTTATTAAAACCTCCAATGGCTATCTGATGCGAGATTAGATAGCCATTGGAGGTAAAAATAAAGGGCACAAAAAAAGGGAAACCTATTAACGAGTGTTAATAGGTTTCCCGCGGTGGTAGCCCCTTCAACCTAAAAGGGGTTGGAGGGTTTTATTTAGGAATTTTACTTCCTAGTGCTTTATGCAGCCTGCGCTTCTTCCATCATTTGAATTGTCTCACGTCGGTAGAAAAGAGCTACGCTTGATTTATCTGATCCCACATTCCATTCAGGGCTTGTGATGACAGAAGCGTCGCCACTTTGCTTGAATGCTAGAGAGCTTCCTTTGATCAAGCGCTTCCATAGGTCTTCAGTACTGTGGATATCGTCAGCTCCAGCGATGGTAGAAGTATATGTTGGTACTTCACCTAGAGTTGCGATGTCTCCACCTTCTCTTAGATATTTCAATGGAATACCTACAGAGTTACCGAGTCTTTCTAGGCCTACTTGTAGTTCTGCGTAGGCTTTAAGTGTATTGATTTTAGCAAAGAGTGTTTCTACTTCAAACTCTAGGATATCTGCTCCGTGGAACACACCTTGAGCTTGTTCTTTTTTAGCAGCTTCTAAGAGTCGTGTTTTGACTGCATAGAGGTCTTTTGCTAATCTGTATTGTTCCACTGTATCTAAGTGGTTAATGAATGCAAGGTGTACTTGAGTAAGAACGGCTACAGATTCTTGTAGTCTTGTTCTACGTACTAACTCAGCTCTTTCTTCGATCGCATTTTTCTCTTTTAAGATAGAAGGGATCGAAAGTAGGTTCCAAGTTGTTTTTGCACCCACAGATAGCCAGTTACTATTCACTAAGTGTGAATCACCGTTTCCGTTCAAAGCGCCGAAAAGGTTCAAGTTAGGGAACATACGAAGCAAAGTTGCTTTTACGTCATCTAATTGAATTTGCTCTTCTACGTCTTGAGCGAAAAGTTCAGGGCGGTTTTGTACAGCTTCTAGCTCTAATTCACCAAGTCCTACAGCAATTTGTCCAACAGGTAAAAGTTCTGCTGCAGCAAGCTCAAACTCAGAGTCACGAGAAAGTCCCATAAACTGAGCAAGCTCTGATTTCGCACTGTTGTACTCATTTTTGAAAATAGCTAGTTTGATCTGCATATCGATCAAGCGATTTTCATTTGTTAGACCTTCGATCTCAGAAACGATTTTACGTTCGATCTGTCGACGTAAGTCAACTTGAGTTTGTGCTGCAAGCTCAATAAGAAGCTCAGCACCTTCAGCGGCTTTTCTAGCTACGATCGTTCTCCAGTAAGCACGAACGATATCAAATACTAGGTTTTGCTGTAGACGTTGGTGTTGTAACTTAAGTAGTAACGTGCGATTTTGCTCGCGACGATGTCTATAATAACTCAAACCGAAATCTAAGATACTCCAAGCAGCGGTAATGTCGTATTTCTTCTGAGTTTGATCAGTAGAAATCGATGCAATCGATGCTGGTGTACCGTCAATTGCTGATTCAGAAACAGAAGCAGTACTTTTGTCTCTATAGCTAAGTTCACCATTCACAGTAAGTGATGGAAGCATTTTTAGCTTTTCAGCAGTTTTAATTTCATGTTGAATAGCCAATTCTTGTTGTTGCATACGAATCTCAAGATTCTGATGCAAAGAAAGCTGGATGATCTCATCCAAAGTAATTGGGTGATCTGGTACAGACACACCATTATAAATTTTTTCTAGATCTTCAGCAGAGTTTTCCGCTCGCGTACCTGCTAAATCTGGTACATAAGCTTGACAACCCGCCAAACTAATTAATGCTACTGTTACAAGCATCAATTTTGATATTAACTTGAAATTACACATATTAAACTACCCTCCAGAATAGCTGCATAGTTAAATTATAAATTCAAACTTTATACAAAGTCAATTTTAAATGTTGTTTTTATAAACACTTTTTGTTTGTTTTTAGTTTTATTTAGTTGTAAGTTCATGTTTATTAATTTGATTGGTAAATTGCGTTTGTGTTGTATTTTTAAACAGTTTTTTTTTGCTTATGTAAGTGCATGATAATTAGCTGTTAATATTTTTGATTTTTTATATCTTTTTGGTTTTTAGTTTTTTAATTTAGTTCGTTTTTATTAAAGGTTGTTTTGTTTGAAATGATTGTGCGGTGCTAAGGTGAAGAAAACGGTGTATAGGGAGAGATGTCGCTACGATGGCAGAAGAACAGCAGCAAAAGAAGGAAGAGAAGCCTTTACCTATTTTTCGAGCTGATTTAGAAGTCTACAGGGGACCTGACGAACCGGATGGCAGTCCAACATACAATATTTACGATCCTGTTAAAGCTCAGTATTATAAGGTAAGTTGGGCTGAAGCTAGTGTATTAAAGGTATTTCGTCCTGGAATGACTTTGTCTCAACTTTTAGAGGCGGTTAATCAGCAAAGTACTTTGCAAGTAAAGCGTGAAGAATTAGAAGCATTTTTGCAAGATGCTGCATTAAAAGGACTTCTGTCTGTTCCTCGATCTGCAGAGCATCTTACTCATGAAGTAGAATCGCGAAAGCAGCATCCTATTATGTGGTTGTTGCATCATTATTTATACATTCGCGTTCCCTTATTAAACCCTAATGCATTTTTAGAGAATACTCTTCCTTACGTTAAGTGGCTTTGTTCACCTCTCATGCTTTTGTTTTATGGGATTGTGAGTTTTATTGGTTTGTTCTTTCTTGCAGGTCGTTTGGATGAGTATTTCTATACTTTTCCATATTTCTTTAGTTTTGAAGGGATTTTCATTTATATGGGGGCTATATTAGCCGTGAAGTTTATTCACGAATTTGCCCACGCATATACAGCTACAGCTTATGGTGTTAGTGTTCCATCTATGGGGGTGGCATTCATTGTTCTGTGGCCTGTTTTATTTACTGATGTAACAGACTCTTGGAAACTTAGTAAACGTAGTCAAAGGTTTATGATTGCTTTTGCTGGGGTTTATGCAGAGCTCATTATTGGTGGTATCAGTATATTATGTTGGGTTGTGACGCCTGATGGGCCTTTGCACAGTATGTTCTTTGTTTTGTCTAGTGTGACTTTGGCCTCTACTCTTTTAGTGAACTTGAATCCTGCAATGCGTTTTGATGGTTACTATCTTTTATCTGATTCTTGGGGGATTGATAATTTACAGCCTAGGGCCTTTGCCGTTGCTCGCTGGAAGTTAAGAGAGTGGTTTCTTGGATTACAGATGCCTAGCCCTGAAGATCCTATATATGAAAAACACTATACAGGTATGGTGATCTATTCCGTTTATACTTGGATATATAGGCTGATCCTTTATACCGCCATTGCAGCTTTGGTGTATTATCATTTTACTAAGAGTTTAGGGATTATTCTCTTCGTTGCTGAAATTGTGTTCTTTATTATTTCACCTTTTTATTCTGAGTTTCAAAGACTTAGTAAGTTGCGTCCTTTGCTTAGTATTAATGTTCGTTCAATGACACTTACTGCAATCATAGGACTATTATTTCTCTGGCTTGCTTTGCCTTTACCGCATTCTGAGGAGTTTGCGGCTGTCACTATACCTGTTGATAATCAAGTTCTTTATGCACCTGAGCCGGGAGTAATAAAAGAAGTTCTTGTGAAACGTGGAGAGAAGATTCAGGTAGGGCAGCCTTTATTAGAATTGGCTTCTGTAGATTTGAATGCACAAATTGCAGACCAGTATTTACTTATGAAGGTGATTCAGTCTGAAATAGATATTTACTCACAGGATGATGACAGTCAGTCTCTTATTCCAGAAAAGAAAGCTGAATACGCAACAGCGCAAGCTCAATTACGTGGTTTAGTGAAAAAGCACACGAAAAATATCATTAAAGCTCAGTTACCTGGAACTATTTACGAACTGGATCAAACTTTGCGGCCCGGCCTAAGTATTCAACGTGATCAAGTACTTGGAAGTGTGGCAGATATTAGCCAAGCTAATGTTGTGTTTTACGTATCTGAGCATTTCATCTCTTCGATTAAAGAAGGAGATGAGATTAGTTTTCGATTGAGCAATACTTTTGATTGGTTTGGGGGAAGGATAGAAGCTGTCAGCCCTGTTCGTACACAGTTATTAAAACACCCATCTTTAGCCTCTATTTATGGCGGAGAGTTGGCTGTTATGAATGAAAAAGAACAATTGCGTATGGTAGATAGTTTGTATCAAGTTACGGTTTCTTTATTTGATCCAGATTTGAATTTAAGTTTTGGAAAAACAGGTGAAGTGAGTATGCGCATAGGGTGGAGATCTAAACTCTTCCATTACTCACGTTCTGTTTTAAGTCTATTCTGGAGAGAAAGTGCGTTCTAGAGTCTAGGATAGATTATTTTTAAATAAAAAAACCTCTCTCCAAATCTTTTGAATTGGAGAGAGGTTTTCGATGCCACTTTTGAATAATCAAGAAAAATTATGAATCTTCTTTTTTCTTCGTTGTACGAGCGCGGCGTGGACGCAGTGGTGTGAGGCGTTTTTTAGCAGGGCCTCTACGTCTTGGGGTTTTCTTTTCTTCTGCTGGAGTTTCTTCTTCTGCCACAGTTTCTTCTTCCTCTTCTTCTTCAAAAGAAGGTCTTTCAGGAATTTCGTCGTGGGCAGGGGAAGGTCTATCTGTAGATAGATCTAAGATTGTCTCAATATTATCAATGTCTTCCTTAGGAGCCAGCTCAGGGATGCGATCGCTACTATCAGGTTGTTCAGCATTCCACTGACGAGTTAACTGACGTAGTGTAGAAAGTTTTTTGTTTAAGCTTTCTAGATCAGCATAAGCCTCTGAACGCACTTGGTTACGCATGTTAGCTACAATTTCTTCTTCACTATCAAAGCGAGCAGAGAAACTTACAGAACTTGCAGAAGTGATATCTGGTGAAAATAAGAATGTTTCCACAGCGTCAGGAAGCGTGATGTAAATATCGCGGCTGACTTGTGTTTCTACTTCTACTTTCGGAGCTTGCTTTGGTGGTCGACCACGTTTTGGACGAGGATTTAAAGCTTCGTTTGAGTAATAAGATTTTGCTTTTGTCGTAAGATTCTTACGAGCAGTCATTAAATCTTTAGGAACTTTAGCTTCGAACAAGTTCTTTTTGAGTTTTTCTACAACAGAACGAGCTAAATCGAGATCTTCTTCAAAAACAAAATAGAACTCATAACTACGTAACCACTCAATGATGCGAATACGAGAGCGTTCTTGGTAGTATTGCTGCCATTTTTCTAATTCAGCATGGTGATCGTGAATGAATTCAAGGAAGTTTTCACGAGCGTCTTTTGATTGGATGATATCAAGCAGTTTTTCTTTCGTATCGATATCATAGACTTTTTCATGAACAAAACCTTCCATAATTTTTTTTGTTTCATAGAAGGTAAGCTTAGGAACTAGGCAGTAACGCTCAGGATTTTCTTCGATTTCTTTGTATAGGGCATTCAAATCATCTTGAGGTTTGTTTAGATCGGCAAAAAGAATAAAACCTTCCTGCTTGTCTAAATAAAAATCACGTTCATCATCAGATTTTGCAAACGCCTCCATCAAACGGTGGCATCGAAGAATTAAAGGATTTTGTGCTTTTTTGACACTTTCGCTCATTGTCAGCCCTATTAGTTTGTAACATCGACGATTTTAAGGTATAAGAAGCTTCAGTTCAAGATGAATCTAAGAATGCACAAGAGTGCATCAGTAATCCTCCCTTTATTACACGATTGAAATTTATTTTATTGTTCTCGGATTTGAATTCTTAGCTACTCTATTTTGCACAAAAAGTGAGAAAGATACGTTATTCCTGTAAATAATTTATTCAATAAAGCTTGCTTGCTGATCATCTCCATGGTCACTTTCAGAAAGCATGCATGATTTAATCATGTGAAGATAAGTAGAGCTTATTTCATGAACTTTCTGATTTATAGAATTTTCATAATGAAGGTCATCGATTTGTTTAAGACGCTTCCCCCAAAATGAACTATTTTCTTTTAGATTAGAAAGAGCTTCTTTTATGCGCGTTCGCGATTGCGAAACAGTATAAAAAATTGGTGGGTAGACAGCATCGAATAATCTCAGAAACTCGTATTCTTGTGCTAATTCTAATTGACCATATTGGTTGATTTCTTCGATTAAATGGGGAATATTAAGGGCAAATTGAATGTTAACAGCAGTAAATTTAGAACAAGACTCAGAATCTGATTGCTGTGGGAAGCGGTTCATAATGAGATCAATAAGGCATCCATTAGAATTCGCGTATTCGTTTAAGTCTGCTATTATTGTATAATTAATATTATATTTGGTGCCACTTTCTAAAAGATAAGCACTAAGGTAATCATTTTGATCTTGATTTTTCTTAAGAATCACAGCTCCTACATGCAAAGGAGCTTGTTCTGTTAGTTCATCATTTTGGTAAATGACTAGTTTTTCTTTGTTTGGGCTTTTGATAAAGCTTTCTACAATTTGAGAGATGCGTTCTGAGTATTTATCGTCACCAAGGATATGAAATGAAGGCTTCCACTTTTGCAAGGTTTCTTCTGAATATAGTGATGAGAATTTGAACAATGTCTCATGAAATAATTTATCTCGATAGCAGTGGCGTACACCTTCAAATATAGGATTTATCTGTAATTGCTCGTACCACATTTCAGGAGTCTGAGATTCTGAATTTGTTTCTAAATAAATTTTGTCTAGGCTTGAATGAGGGTTGTAAGGATCGATTAAAGCCCACCTCTCTTTTTCATCAGCACTACTATATTCAGAAAAGTAAGTAGAAAAGCTCATATTTTTTATCCTTATTATGATTTTATTTTTTTTAAGATGAAAATATCTTAATTGATATTTTGTTTTTTTTGTTATCTTCTTTTTAGTCTGTGATATTTATTTTTGGTTTTTTATTGAGAATCAGAAGAAAAAATGGGGGATGTGGACAACAGAGACAGTGTGGAAATTGTAAACTTTTTCTCTATTGCAGTTTTATTTGGAATTAAAATAGAAAATGTGTGAGTCTCCGATATTTCACTAAAATTTTCTTGTTTCTCTGTTTGAGATAAGGAACGTATTGAAAGAGATGTTTATGAGTATAGAAGAAAACGCAATTGAAATTCAAAGAGAAAAATTTATTTTTCAACCCAAGGAAATTAAAACCCTCTTTACTGAAAGATTTTGTATAATCATAGCTGCTGTGGCTATAATTTTTTTTATTAGTACCTATATTGAACTTGCCTTGTTTGATGGGTTTTATCTAGGTAAAGATTATATTTTTAAATATCTTATAAACTTTCTTATATTTGGTTTTTACTATTCTTATATCCTATTTTGTGTATTTCCTTTTTTTGTTGTTTTTTTTGTTATAAGAAACAAAGAAAAATCTATTAAATTCCTTGATGTTTTTTATGTTTATTATAATTACCTTTCTAAGGTAGGTTTATTGGTTTCTCTGGCTATATCTTATCATATAATAGAGTTTTTAGATCTTCCTGAATCTTTTATTGACGGTGTGATTTCCATTTGTGTTAGTGCGATTCTTTTTTCTCTCATTTTCCTTTCCTTTCCACACTGGATGCTTTGTAAAACTCTTTTCTATGCTTTGAAAAAATTAGTAGAGAAGCTTATTTAGTTTCAACTCCTTCTCCAAATGTAATTCTGGGGAAGGGTTCTTTTTCTATTCTTTCATCTAAAATAGAAGCTTCGGGATTATCTTTATAACAAAATAGAAAAGAATCTTCTATTTTCATAATAGAACACATATGTGGGACAAAATGTTCTTTTTGTTGTTTATCTTCAAAATAAATAGCTATTGATATAGAGTCACTAGATATAGGATACTCTAGATAAATAGGAGCAATTGTAGGTTCGCTATTATATACTTCCACGGCATATGATATTAGTTCTGTAATTATTTTCTTTGCTTTTTCTTTGTCTACTAATTGGTTTATGGAAAATAGATAGGTTTGTTTAGAAACGAGTTTATTAGTATATCCATGTCCGTTTCCTGTATAAGACAAACCCTTCGAAACTCCTTTGTAAATAATTTTATTATGTATTTTTCTCATGGATCTTCCTTTTAACAAATTATAAAGCTCTTTCTTATTTAGTTCTTCGCTTTTTAAAGGAGTAAATAAAAGTAATGTTATAATTAATAATCGGTTCATGGACTATTTCCCTTTCCATAATAAATAATTTATAAAATTCTTTTCTGTGTGTTGAAAAAATAGTTGGTTTTATCTGTTTCAGATTTCTTCCTCAAATGTAATTCTGGGAAAGGGTTCTGTTTCTTTTCTTTCATCGAAAATAGAAGTTTCGGGAGTGTCTTTATAAGAAAAGAGAAAAGAATCTTCTACTTTCATAATAGAACACATATGTGGAGAGATCCTATATTTTCCTTCTTCGTCTAAAAAATGAATAGCTATAAATAAGGAATCACTAGAGATAGGATACTCTAGATAAGCAGGTGCTATTGAGGGATCGCTATTATATATTTTTACTGCATAAGAAGTTAAATCACTAAGTAATTGTTTAGCTTGTTTTTCACTCATTAATTTATTGGTGAAAAATGAATAGTTTTGTTTAGATACTAGTTTTTTATTATAACCGTGACCATTTCCTGTATAAGACAAACCTTTTGAAATTCCTTTGTAGATAATTTTATTATGTATTTTTCTCATAGACCTTCCTTTTAACAAATTATAAAGCTCTTTATTACTAAGTCCCTCGTTTTTCAAGGGTGGAAAAATAAGAAGTATTAAAAGAAATAGGTAGTTCATTTTCTTGGGCTCCAGCGGTTAATTTTTTCATTAGCAGATTGATTTATATATGTCTGATAGGTCTGTGATGAAAAAGAGTGTTCAAAATATGATATAAACATTGTATCTTCTTCATATTTTGGTTCTTCAAATAAAATTTGACACTTTCTTTCGAAAGAAGGAAAACCTCCTATTCTTATGATTGCATCACACCATGATACTCCATCATATACATCGTTTAAGTGTGGGTCATCTATGCCTACAATCCCACCGACAATAATAATACAAAGACGAGATTTGAGCTCATCTGACACTAATTTAAGTGCTTCACGGGTAATAAAAGCTCCGTGACTATGTATGTGCCACAACAAATATCCGGAAGGGTTTGCCGCGTAAGCCTCTTCCCAGTCTTTTGCAAGACCTTCAATTGTTTGTTTATTAATGGGATATTCTGGATCAAAAAGAAACTCTGCCTCAGAACAGAAATTGAATGGATTGTAACGACTGCATACTTGAATACCACCAAGATTATCACTCAATAATTGGGCGGATTTTAAATTATCGCTTAAAGAATTATCTACACCGTTTAAGAAACCTAAAGTGACTAAAGATGATTTGTGTTTTCCTACCCAATTTCTTTCCGTTGTGCATTTAGGTGCGGATTGCCATGTGAAACGAAATGAATCTTCGGCGTAGGATACATAACAATGGTTTCCATTACTATCAACACCAGTGCGTTGGTGTCCTATAAGAGCATTTCCTAAAAAACGTAACGCACCGACAACAGCTCCAGCAATTTCTGCAATATAGAGCCCTGTGGGATCTACATAACTCATAGTACGGTTTCTTACGTATGCATAAAGATTAGGTCCGTCAATAAAACCTTCAGGATCAGCACTTAACCAACGTCCATGAGAAGGCAAGTAGTAGCGACGGCCAAAATAAACAAGGCCTGTTTCTGAATCCAAACGCTTGCCTGTATAAAACCATGGGCTTATATAATTGCTTTCTGCATCAAGTAAAGTTTTCTCTGTTTTGTTGTTCGAGATTTGTTCTATATTTCCAAAAGCACTGTAACGATAACTCTCACATGCTTCTCCACTTTCAACTTCAATTAAACAGGCAATCGTCCCTGTATAATCTTCTAAAACAGAGTAAAATTTGTTTTTTGTTTCAATAAGTAATGTTCGAGGAATTCCATCCTCATTCCGAATGACACGGAAGTCAATCCAATTTAATTGCTCATCAAGAGAGCCAATCTCATCAGAACCTAAGTAAAGAAATTGTGTTTTTATGGTGGTACCATTTTTAGAAATTGTTTTTTCTGTACGTCTATGAAGATAGTCATAAGCATAGTGAACTTCTTCGTTCAAAGGAGTAACTACACTTGAAAGACGATCAAGAGCGTCATAAGAAAAATACCAATCTTTTCCATCCCGAAGCCAATGAATCAGGTTACCGTTGTCGTCATAGTTAAATTCTTCTTTGCCTACTTGAACAAGCTGGTTTAATTCATCAATTTCGCACTTAACCCCATCGACTTCTCGGCGATTATTGATACTGTCATACTTGTAATCATGATGGGAAAATCCTCGTTCAGATGTGATTTGATATAAGTCATCGTAAGAAAATTTCCTTTCAATTTCTCCGTTTAAATCTTTAACTTGTGTGTTTAATAAATTTCCTACTTTATCAAATGCATCTTCAAGTAATGTTTCGGACCAGTTTTTATGGTAAGCTTTGCGGCGTCTCCCTAAAGCGTCCCAATGAGTTTCTAAGGTGCCACTTTTTCCCCACAAGGCTTCTTTGTGAGGTTTTCCAGTAAAATCTTGTTCTATAATTTTATAGTTCCATTCATATGTAGAATCACTGTACCTAATGTTTTCTAAATTCCAGCCACGAAAATCTGTTTCTAGCTCTTTTCCATGAACATGCAATTTACGTAGACGTTTCATGTGGTCATATGTTTGTTTAATGCTTATGCCAGAAGGGAAATATTCTTCTTCCAAGTCACCTGATAAAGAGTAGTTTTGGGAGATATTTTGTTGGTGAACACGATCTTCGACAGAAATAATGCGTCCCGAAACATCGTACTGATAGTAATAATCAATTGTGCCATCAGAAGAAAAAATATGTTTTAGATTTTGTTCTAAAGTATATTCATGGTAGATGACAACTCCATCATCTTTAATGATACATTCTAACTCACCACTCGGATGGTAAGTAAATCTACGTATTCTTTCAGTATTTTCAAATTTTTGTTTTTCTAGAGTGATACGCTCTAAACCATCGTATTCACGATGAATTTCGTAGAATCCTTCTAGCTCTTCATTGTGTATGCGTTTATGCTTTTCAAGAGTACAAAGGCCTTGTCCGTTATAATAGAACTCTACTTCTTGTACTATAGTACCCCAGGGGTTCTTGACCTGCTTGAAAAGTTCTTTTCCTTTGGGAGAGAGCAAGGTAATGGTTTGCATACCTAAAGCATCAATTCTAGTAACTTCTAATGCAGCTTTTCCATTAGGTGCTTTTGCGTGATGATTATAGAAACACTCTGTGATTTTTCCATCTGGATCAGTAATGCGAATAGGCATATTTTGTGAGTTATAATCTGTATGTACACTGGCAGTTTCCTTTTCAGCTGTGTAAACATCTTTATGAATGATGTTGCCTAATCGATCATAAAAGTAAGTGCTTTTTTGTTGGATATTGCCTAGTGCGTCTTGTCGATACTCTTCAATGACTCGTCCAAGTAAATCATACTTTTTGATGCTTAATAGAGGTTCAAGGCCATCTGGATATTGGCATTCAACATTACGATTTCCGAATTCATCGTATGAGTAAGAGTTCGCTTTATCTTTTTCTTTAACTTCAAGGAGTCGAGCTGCGCCATCATAGCGATATTCTGTGATTAAACCATCAACAGCAATAGTTTTTACGATGACCTGTCCTCTATAAAAATTTTGTTTTGTGTGAATCAGTTCACCTGATGGTCCGAATAATTCTACTTTTGTAGGTCTGCCTCGATAGTCAGGATGGTAATGGGTGTAGCTACCATTCTGATGATAATGAGCGGAGAGCTGTCCTGATTTTGTATAGATGAAGCGTTCTTCGGAACCATCTGGATATTTAATGTGTGACTGTTTTCCCCAGCTATTATATTGAAATTCTGTGCGATTTCCTTCGCTATCTACTTCCGCTATGAGTTGGTCACAACTATCATATTCTCGATGAATTTCAGGACGCCATATTTCACCATCTTCAGATTTCTGTGCTGGTAGTTTCGTGAGAGTTTCTCTTCCTAGTAAATCGTATTGATGTTCTAGTTCATTTCCATAACGATCTGTTTCACAGCTTACCCTTCCTTTTAAATCGTAAGAGCGAAAATCATTAAATGATGAACCGTCACTATGTTTTTCATTGATAGCTACGACCTGATTCATGAAGTCATATGTGTAACGACGCTCTAGTCCAATTTCTGGAATGTTTTCAGCGATTTGGTTGCCTTGTTGGTCATATTCATAAAGTTTGACTTGTCCTAAGGCATCACGTTCTTCAATGAGTTGGTCGCATTCATTATATCTATAGTGTAGGCTGTACCTGTAGTCATTATTTGCATCAAAGACTTCTTCTTCGACAACTTTACAGGATTTAGAATAGTGGTAATTGGAGCTACCAAGCCGCTTTTCTGTTTGATTTTCAAAATCCCAATAACTTCTATGTATAGAACCCGCCAACCCTTTCCCTGGGGTATCATTATCTAAAATAATATCGAAGTAAGTAATAATGCGGTAATTAGCATCTTTTAAATCGTTGATGTCTTCACCGCTTCCGTTGTCTTCTATGGTTTTAACTAAAAAATGATGTTGATCATATTCCCAAAACTTTCGTTCTTCTATTCCATTTTCAGTGATGATAAGTTCAGAAGTTGGCAGAGAACTGTTTTCTAGATACGTCCATCGTGTTTCATATCCTTCATCAGTTTTTTCAGTAAGTTTATTGTTGAATCCGTCATCTGAATATGTGCTATAAGTTTTCCATTCTTCTATATTCGATGATTCAACGTCTTTTACTTTAGTGAGAACAGGAGAGTTTCCGCTTAAATTTCCACGAATTGTTTGTTCAATTATATTGCCTCGCTCATCATAATTTAGCCATTTTCCATTCATCACAAAATTATGAGAGTCAAAATGTACTTTGTAATCTAGTCTTTTAGATTTCTTATTCCATCCAAAGAGCAAAGTATCATTTAACTTAGATTTGTCATTGTTTTTTCCGTAACGAGCAAGACGTTGTAAGGGAGCACTTTTATCGATATAGTAACGTAATTTCTGTCCATATGCGTCTTTTACAGCCGTCCAGTAATCTCTATATTCAATATTAAATACACGTGTAAATTCTTGGTTTTTTCCACGAGGTTCCCAAATAACAGAAACTGTATCGACATATTTTTGGTATTGGATACGAGTTTGCCTTCCATTACCTCGATCGATCAGTTTGATTACTGGAGTTAGACTATGATGTGATTTAGTGGTATATTTTACAGGTGCTTTATTGCCTTGTTGATATCCACTGATGATATAGGGACGAGTGTATTTTTCTATAGGCTTAAAAGTATAGACTAGTTCTTTTCCTTGGTTAGAGCGCACAATTGTTCTTAGTTCTTTTTTATTGGTCAGGTGATACTCAAAAGTAAGTTCATTTAGAACAATGCTTCTATCTGCAGTGAGGGTGTAAATTCGTGAAATTTCACAATCTTCGTTGTATTCGTAACAAGTAAAAAATCCTGTTGCCTGCCTCTCTTCTTTAATAAGAAAAACCTTTACCTGATCTTTTCCACTGTCTCCAGGCTTTCTGGTATAGGTACGTTGCTCTCCAGAACCAGTGCTTATAATCCATTCTTCTGTTTCCGATGAGTAGTGTGCTTTCAAGTTATTCAGGTTAGTTTTAGCTCCAATGTCACCACCAGTGACGTTACAGATTGAGCTTGTCATAATAGCATCAACACTACCATCTGCTTTAACTTTACCAGAAAGTCGTAGTTTACTTCCCGCAGATAGATCTACGTCCACATTAATATTTTTTTCTTGTTTCATCACTCCAGATGCTGTTAACTCAAGAGGAATATTATAAGTTGTATTCTTACCTAAATGTGATTCATTGTTAAGGCTATTATCATAAATACGGGTGAAATGAAGGTTATCTACACCTTCGGTACGAATATCAGTATCTTGTTGAATGATTTTGCCTCTTATGGCATGGAAAAATCCATTTACAATAGCAATAGGATCGCGATCAGCTGTAAGTTCTTCTTGTCCACTTATTACATGGCTTGTAAAAAAGAAAAAAATAAAGATAAGGTATTTCCAGTTAAGTATGAGTGTTTTGCGCATGTCACTTTTTGCTTGAATGAGATAAAAACGCAAAATCTATATAGAAAATAATTTTAGATCAATAAAATTTTGTATTGTTTTTGGGGATTTGCTTTTTCAAGAAAAGCTGCTTGTCTATAGTGGAAAGCGATAATACGGGTGGCTGCCTTATGAAAACAAAAACAGATTCTGCAATCAATCCTGGGGTTTTTTTAGTTCTAATTCTTTCATCTATTCCTTTAGGACTTCATTACGCTTACCCAAATACAACATGGTTTTCCAACCCTGTCATGATGGCGTTGATTATTGGAATATTTTATACCAATATTTTTCCCTCTCATATTGTAGAACGCTTTAAAGCTGGTACAAATTATGTTTCTGGTCGTTTTCTGCATATGGCAATCATTTTATACGGTTTTCAATTAGATCTTCATGATGTATATGAGGTAGGTTTATCCGGATTTTTAATTGTTACACTAGTCATGTTTACGACATTACTCCTAGCAAAACTCATAGGAAAACGTGTCTTTGGAGTAGATGATGATTTAGCAATTCTGACAGCTTCTGGAACTGCTATATGTGGTGCCGCAGCTGTACTTGCTATTGCTCCTATTGTGAAATCGCCTCCACATAAAAATACGATAGCCGTATCCATTGTGATTCTTTTGGGGTCGCTGGGAATGCTTTTATACCCCTTATTCTACCGCCTAGATTTGATTCATTTAGATGCTTCGCAAATTGGCCTTTTTGTTGGAGCGACTTTGCATGGAGTGTCCCATGTTGTCGCAGCTGGAACTGCAATTGGTGAAGAAGCTTTAAGATCTGCTGTAATGGTGAAAATGGTACGTGTTCTATGGATGTTTCCATTTATGATTGTGCTAAGTATCTGGGTCGCACGAAAAGAGACAGAATCTAAAGCACTTTTTTCTCGTGCTCCGTGGTTTGCTTTAGGCTTCGTTTTAGCCATTTTCGCAAATTCATTTTTAGATATTCCTCTGTTTATCCAAAAGGTTACCCATCATCTTGAGTCAGCTTTAATGGTGACGGCAATTATGGGGCTCGGCATGCAGACTTATGTAAGAGAAGTCCGCAGTGCCGGCCATACATGCTTTCTTTTAGCCCTCAGTCTTTTTGTTTGGACAATTGTATCCTCTTATGGACTGACAAAGCTATTTTGCTACTAAAGCATCTTGATTACGATTCAGATGAAGGGGTTTTATCCTCAACATCTATTAGTTCATCCAAGGTTTTCAAAAAACCTTCTTTTGTGGATTTCCCATTGGGAAATTCTTCATCATCATCAGATAAATCTTGCTCAATCAAAAGATTACGTGTAGCAATATCTCGATGTATGATGTTTTCTCTATGCTGAAGAAGATCTCCAGCTTCTTCTAAGTAATCACGTACTCTCTGATAGGTAGGATCAATTTCTGGATCAAGGAATCCTGGAGCAAAGTCTAATCCTAGATTTGGAGAGAAGGTGTGTTGTACACTAGCTCTTTGTGGTCCAAGCGGCCCAAAGAAAGTTTCTCCTAGTGTATTTGTGATTTCCCAATAGGTGTGTTCTGCATCATCAATAACATTGATCGTAAATAGTTCTTCGTAGATCAAGCCACCTGAATCTATTACAGCAATCCAAAGATCATGAGATTCTTCTGCTTCAAAATCTAAAAGACCACTATTGTGTACAATGATCTGTGTGCCTTCAATAATGAAGCGTCCATCTTCATCCATTTTATGGTAACTGCCATCAGTATGTTTAAACCAGAATTCATGGCTATCAATATAGTCAGGATCAATTACACTTAGATCACCCATAACAGATCCGTTAGGTGTCCATTCGTGTATTTCTTCTGGTTCTAAAATGATGTCTTCAGGAGGTCTATTGAAATGAATAAGCCCTGCATCAATTGTGTCATTGTGTTCGTTTGAAATGAGTGTAAATGCATCGCTCATTTCACTAGTTGGATCTATGTCACTATCAATACTATCATCAGTCCCTACATCTTTTGCTGTATGGTACATAACGCCAGTAGGTGCAATTACCTCAATGCGATAGCTATCTGGCACAAGAGTTTCAAAAATATAATAGCCAGAAGCATCAGTAATTGTTGTATCTAAAAGGGTATCGCCGGCTCCATTCCAAAGATTTACGGTGATACCTTCAATTCCAGGTTCAAAGTCATCTTGTACTCCATCCTGATCTAAATCTTCCCATACATAGTCTCCAACGGAAGCATAACGAACAAATCCTGCATCGAAGCTTGTGTCATCTTCGTTAGATCCAAGGAATGTTACTGGAGTTTCGCCAGTAACTTCATCGGCATCACTATCAAATGCTGGGTTTGAGCCTGCATTCTGTAAGGTATAGAAATAGTCTGAGCTTGGTAAAATAAAGGCAAGGTGATAGAAACCTGGTGTAAGGTCTTCAAAAAGATAGTAACCATCTGCATCAGTCAAGGTAAAGGCAATAAGGTTATTAGATTGATCAAAGAGTTGTACTTGTACTCCCTCGATCCCTGGTTCGCCTAGATCTTGAATTCCATTGTAGTTAAGATCTTCCCATACATAATCGCCAATGCTTGCTAGGGCATAGATACCGGCATCTTGGGTATTATCGTATTCACCAGATCCTAGAAATGTTGTTGCTGTAAGTCCTGTGAGAGGGCTTGCATCACTATCAACTGTAGGATTTGATCCTGCATTTTGAATGGTGAAGAAAAACTCTTCTGGGATCAAATACTCTAAGTGATAGATACCAGGTATAAGATTATAAAAGCTAAAGAAGCCATTCACATCTGTGACAGCAACTTCAACGAGCTCTCCAAGAGAGTCGTAGAGGTTTACGGTAATTCCGCTAACTCCTGGTTCTCCTAAATCTTGGATACCGTTGTAGTTGATATCTTCCCATACGTAATCACCAATAGATGCAAGTTGATAAAGGCCAGCATCGATTGAATAATCTTCTTCACCTGATCGCAAATTAATTATTTCTGTTTTTCCATCGACAGGGCTAGCATCACTATCAATGAGGTGATTTGGGCCTGCATTTTGATGAGTAATGAAGTAGTCGATAGGAGCTAGGAATTGGACATAGTAGTCACCTGGTGTGAGGTCTTCAAAAAGATAGGCCCCATTTGCATCAGTGACGGTACTATCAACAAGATTGTCTTGATCATCGTAGAGGTCAACAACGACACCAGAAACTCCTGGTTCGCCTGGATCTTGTACTCCATCAAAATCAAGATCTTCCCATACAAAATCACCAATTTTAGCTAGTTGATAAGCTCCTGCATCCCAACTGAAGTCTTCTTCTCCTGATTGAAGAAATGTAGAAGCTGTAACGCCGCTAATTGGATCTGGGTCACTATCGATAGTATCATCAGATCCTTGATCTTGTTTGGTAATGAAAAACCCTGTAGGCATGTAGAACTGTAAGTAATAATCGTCTGGTACGAGATCTTCAAAAAGATAGAAACCATTTACATCAGTACTTGTTATTCCGATGAGAGTTCCATCATCATTATAGATTTCTACGGTAGCGCCTTCAATTCCAGGTTCACCTGGATCTTGAATTCCGTTAAAGTCCATATCTTCCCATACAAAGTCTCCAATTGATGCGAAACGATACATACCGGCATCAAATGTGACGTCAACTTCATCCGATTCAAGGAAAGTGCTAGCTGTACGTCCTGTAACTTCGTCAGCATCACTATCAACAGTATCATCAAAACCGACATTTTGATGAGTGAGGTAGTAATCTGTAGGAGCTGTAAATTCTACGTAGTAAGAACCTGGAATGATTTCATCAAAAATATAGAAACCATTGGCATCGGTTAATGTTGTTTCAATGAGGGTATCATTGATATCAAAAAGTCTTACTTCTACTCCTTCAATTCCTGGTTCTTCGGCATCTTGTATGCCGTTGTAGTTGAGATCTTCCCAAACGTAGTCTCCAATGGAAGCGTATTGGTAAAATCCTGCGTCATGAGAAAAGTCGTCTTCTCCAGACTCAAGGAAAGTGCTTGCTGTACGTCCTGTGATTTCATCAGCATCACTGTCTAACTCATCAGAAGCTCCTTGATCTTGTTTTGTGATGAAGTAGTCTGCTGTAGGGCCAATGAACTCTAAAAAGTAGTCCCCAGGAATAAGGTCAGCAAATTCGTAGAATCCAAAACTATTTGTTGTTGTTGTGTCAATCAAGAAACCAGCTCCGTTGTAGAGACGGACTGTTACGCCTGCTAATGCAGGTTCGCCTGGATCTTGTATTCCATCATAATTTTTATCTTCCCATGCATAGTTACCAATGGAAGCCAATTGATACATACCAGCATCAAAAGTATCTTCTACTTCACCTGATTGAAGGAATGTTGTTTCAGTAAATCCAGTACTTGGGTTTGGATCACTATCAACGGTATCATCTATTCCAACATTTTGATGGGTAAAGAAAAATCCACTAGGGAGAATAAAGTTTAGACGATAGTCGCCTGGGTCTAGTTCATCAAATAAGAAGAAGCCATTAGCATCGGTAAAGGTAACTTCTAGAATAACGTTATTTTCGTCGTAAAGATGAACAATTACGCCTTCAATACCAGGTTCGCCTGGGTCTTGAATTCCATCATAATTGATATCTTCCCATACGTAATCTCCGATGGCTGCTTTTTGGTACATACCAGCGTCCCAAACATCTTGATTATCACCGGAGAAGAGAAATGTCGTATCTGTGAGTCCAGTAACTCGATCAGCATCACTATCTACACTGTCATCAGGACCTACATCTTGATGTGTAAAGAAGTAGTCCATAGGAGTAATAAAGCCAAGGTAGTATTCTCCTGGAGTTAATCCATTAAAGGCATACATACCGTTTACATCTGTCACTGTATCAGCAACAAGATTTCCAAACTCATCGTATAGCTCTACTGTAACTCCTTCGAGTCCTGGTTCACCTGAATCTTGAATTCCGTTGAAGTTGATATCTTCCCATACAAAGTCACTGATGGATGCGAGTTGATATAGACCAATATCTACGCTAAGGTTTACTTCATCAGAAATTAGAGTAAGGTCAGGAGTACGTCCTGTTAACTCATCAGCATTGCTATCAAGTTCTGAACTTACACCTTCAAACTGTTTTGTTACAAAGAATCCAAGTGGAGGGATTACTTCGATTGAGTAGACTCCAGGAGTGAGGTTTTCAAAGAGATAAAGACCATTAGCATCTGTTGTAGTGCTTGCAATCACTGATCCGCCAGCATCTAAAAGATCTACTTGTACTCCTTCGATACCAGATTCATTGAGATCTTGAATCCCGTTATAGTTGATGTCTTCCCAGACATAGTTTCCTATGCTGACTTCTTGGTAAACTCCAGCATCATAAGTTGAGTCGTATTCTCCAGATTCAAGTAAAGTCAGGTTTGTTTCTCCTGTTACTGGATCTGCATCGCTGTCAACAGTGTCATCAACACCTTGGTCTTGCTGTGTGAGAAAGAAATCCATTGCAGGAGTGAAACGTAAGCTATATTCACCTGGGTTTAAGTTAGCAAATAAGTAAAACCCGTCCGTATCTGTTATTGTAGCATCTACAAGGCTACCAGATGCATCAAGTAATTCAACAATGACTCCTTCTACACCATCTTCACCAGCATCTTGTATGCCGTTGTAGTTGAGATCTTCCCATACAAAATCACCGATACTTGCTAGACGGAAAAAACCTGCATCTTGATCATTATCAACTTCATTTGATTCAAGAAATGTTGGATCTGTACGTAGAGAAGCTGTATCAATATCGCTATCTAAGCTGTCATCAGACCCTTGATCTTTTCCTGTCGCAAAGAAATCTGTTCCTGCATCCATTGATAGGTAGTATTGTCCAGGATTTAACTCATCGAATTCGTAAAATCCATTTGCATCTGTTACGTCTACATCAATGAGATTATCGAATTGATCGAAGAGGCGAACGATTACTCCTTCAATTCCTGGTTCTCCAGCATCTTGAATGCCGTTTCCATTTAGGTCTTCCCAAACGAAATCTCCTATTGTAGCTAGGCGATAGAGCCCGCCATCGATACTTGTATCGTCTTCGTTAGACTCAATAAATGTTGTATCTGTCAGTCCTGTATTAGGATCTTGGTCACTATCTACGGTATCATCAACACCCATGTTCTGCCAGGTATGTAAATAGGTAGCTGGAGCAATGATATTTACGTAGTATTCACCTGGAGTAAGGTCATCAAATAAGTACATTCCATTGGCATCGGTACTTGTAGAGCCAAGAAGGCTACCCATACCGTTGTAAAGCTCAACTGTTACGTTTTCGATTCCTGGTTCACCTGGATCTTGAATTCCGTTAAAATTCAGATCTTCCCATACAAAGTCGCTAATAGATCCTAAGCGGTACATACCACCATCGATATTGCGATTATCTTCATTGGAAATGAGTGTGAAAGGGTTGCTGAGGCCAGTGACTTCATCTTGATCACTATCAATACTCTCATCAGCACCAATATTTTGTAGTGTGTGCAAGTAATCTGTTGGAGTAACAAATTCAACTTGGTATTCACCAGGAAGTAAATTTTCAAATAAGTAATTTCCATTTACATCAGTTACTGTAGTAGCGATGAGATTCATTAGATCGTCATAGAGATTTACAGTAACATTTTCTATGGTTGGCTCGAGGGGGTCTTGTATCCCATTATAGTTGAGATCTTCCCATACTCGATCACCCACAGAAGCATACTGGAACATACCAGCATCCCATGAAAGATCTTCTTCTCCTGATTGAAGGAAAGTAAGTGCTGTTTCTCCTGTTGTCATATCAGCATCACTATCAATTGCATTGTCTCCACCTACATCTTGTAAGGTAAAGAAATGCTCAGATGGTGTGATGAATCGTACGGAGTAAAAATCAGGAATTAAGTCTTCAAAAATATAGAAGCCAGATGCATTGGTTGTTGTTGTATCAACAACGTTATCAAAGAAATCAAGTAACTCTACAGTAACTCCTTCAATACCAATTTCTCCTGGATCTTGTAGGCCGTTGTAATTGAGGTCTTCCCAGACATAATCTCCAATACTTGCTAGACGAAACGCTCCTGCATCGGTATCTAAATTTACAGCGTTAGAACCTAGAAAGATAAGATCGCTTTCGCCGCTGACTTCATCGACATCACTATCAATGTCATCTGGAGCAAAATCTTTAAAGGTGAAAAAGAAATCGAGAGGTAAAAGAACTTGTATGTAGTATTCACCTGGCATAAGGTCTTCAAAAAGATAGGCTCCATTTACATCTGTCAATTGAGCGGTAATGAATGTTCCTTGGTCATCAAAAAGACGTACTTGCGCATTTTCAATACCAGGTTCAAATACATCTTGAATGCCATCTAGATCAAGATCTTCCCATACAAAATCACCAAGTGTGGCTGCGTATGCGATACCTGCATCTATTGAATCATCGTTGTCACCAGACTCCAATGTAATCAGAGGACTTAGTCCAGTAAGAGGATCAAAATCGCTATCAACAGCATCATCTATTCCAACATTCGCTTCGCTGAAAAAGAGACCAGATTCTATTTCAACTTCAATGATATAGTCACCAGGTCGAAGGTCAGTAAAGCTATAAGCTCCCAGTAGATTTGTTTGTGTGGTTTCTAGAAGAGTTCCGCCACTGTCGTACAAATTCACAGTAATATCTTCTACCCCTGGTTCACCGATATCTTGTATCCCATCAAAATTCAGATCTTCCCATACTCGGTTACCGACAGATACAGGTAAGTAAGCACCAGCATCTATAGTATTGTTGACTTCTCCTGTTGTTACAGAAAATAATTGAGTGAGACCTGTTATTGGATCGGGGTCGCTATCTAATGCATCATTAGCTCCTGCATCTTCCAAGGTGAATGAATAGCCTGATGGAAGAATAAACTGTACTTGGTAATCTCCAGGAGCTAAGCCCACAAAGCTATAAGCTCCATTGGCATCTGTTAGCTGGCTAGATACAAGAGACATGCTACCATCAAATAAATTCACAGTAACATCTTGAATTCCTGGCTCAAATACTTGTTGGATTCCGTCTCCATTAATATCTTCCCATACGAAGTCTCCAATGGTAGCGGTTTCATAAAAACCTGCGTCAACATTAATCAGTGTTTCACCAGGATTTAGTGTGATCACTTCTGTATATCCAGTTAGAGGATCGGGGTCACTATCTAGAGCTTCATTTCCTCCGACATTATCCGGACTATGAGCAAACCCTGTTGGAGCTATAAATTGTAAAATATAATCACCAGGATGCAAGTGATCAAAGTTATAGAAACCATTGGCATCGGTTGAAGTAGAATCAATGAAACCTAAACCACTGTCAAATAAGTTTACTGTAACATTTGGAATACCGCTTTCACCAAACTCAATAATTCCATTGCCGTTATCATCGTTAAAGACAAAATCACCAATAGAACCTTCTAAATACATCCCGGCATCAACTGTATCATTGATCTCTGCGTTAGCTAAAACAATGACAGAACTCAAACCAGTAACTTGATCAGCATCACTATCAATGGCATCGTTTGCTCCTACGTCTTGATCTGTAATAAGATAGCCAGGTAGGGCAATGAACTGTACACGATAAGAACCTGCATTTAGCATGTCAAATTCATAGTTTCCTGAAGCATCTGTAAGTTCTGTAGCGATTAAGTTATTCGAACTATCAAAAAGATTTACCGTAACGTCTTCAATCCCAAGCTCACCTGGATCTTGAAGTCCGTTTGAGTTCGTATCATGGAAAACAAAGTCGCTTATGGAAGCGGTCATTAAACTTCCTGTCCATTCACCCAAACGTGTAAGCTCAAAATATTCTGAAGCGCTATCAATGTCGCCTTCTTCTAAAAGCCAGTTTCCGCCGTATTCAGCATTTGCTGTAACATCTATAGATGCTGCAACCTCTGCTCCACTAAGACGTTCAATATAGTTGATTAATTCTAAGCCTTCTAGATTTGAGGCTACGTTACAAGCGAGGAGATCAATACGTCCATCTTCACTCATTAAGGAACCGATTGAGGTCCAAAATTCTTGAAGCTCCGCACTTTGAGAGAGTGTATCGCTATTAACAAGATGTTCTGCCCCTAAACGAAAAGCTCCAGCATCACCATCATTAATGAAGCCAATAGAAGCAGCATCATGTCCATCAAGCTCACGTTCTATGCTACGAAGTAAATCAGCAAGACTGTTGTGATAAGAATCGTAAAAAATGACAACTACGTCATCCCGTGCAGCTTGCGCTAGCACATCACTATCAGTTACAGATGTAGAAATCACTAAAACATTCAGAGGATCTGTTTGATAGGGGTTTAAAGATAGATCTTGATCGGCAGGAGCTTCGAGAACACTTAAGTCAGTAAGAGCTTCGGACGAATCTCCATCATCTCCATTATCAGCATGATCCAAAGCCTCAGCAGCATCTGCAATAGCAGCAGCATCTAAAACAATTCTTTCTTCAAGTGCAACAAATGAATAACGCACGATGATGACCTCCCCCTTTGTCATCTCTAATTTAAGAACAGAAGCTTCTTAATAAACTCTTAATAAATTCATGCTCTGTACTTTAAACTCTTTCTAAAAATATAAATATGATTATATTAATTTTTTTGTTTATTAATCAATGTTCTTTGTTTGTTTAATTCTTACCTCTTTAGTTATAATTAAATATATAAAGGGTTTGTTACTATGTCAGAAATTAAACACAGTAAATATATTTCTCAGTTAGTTTGTGATACGGCAGTTTTACTTTATGAACATATGCATGAGAAAGCTCTGCGTAGAGGTCCTTTGTTTGTTCTTTATGATGCTGGTGAAACGCTTGCTTTAGAGCCTGTCTTTGCTTTTTTTAGGGAGAATGGTCTTCCTTTTCGTTTATTGGCTTTTGGTACAGCGGAAACCCTTGTAAAAGACTACCCAGAGTTCTTAGGTTTAGGCATTCAGGTTGATCGTTTATCTTGGCCTAGAGAGCAGGAGTTAGATTCTGATCAAGTAGAGCATTTACTTACTCATTGCCATCCTACGTTTTTAGTAAGCGGTATGGTGTCTGGTATTCAGCGACAATTAGCGGAAAAGTTTCGTGCTCAAGGAGTTCCTGTTGTCGCTTACTACGATTCTTTTTCTCCTTTGAAAGCGAACGAATTAGGAGTGCATTTTTTAGATTTGGCAGATCAGATTTTGGTGCCTTCAGAAGAAGTTGCAGAAAGTGTTCGTCGTCTTGGAGCAGAAGAAGAACGAGTAGAGTTGGTTGGGCAACCAACTTTAGATGGGTGGTTGCAATCTGTGCAAAATATGAACCGTAGTGAAGTAAGAAAGAATTTGGGGGTTTTAACTGAGCAACTTATTTTGTATGCGGGTGGGTATGGTAGAGATTATGAAGAAGCTTTTGAGATGTTTTGCTTAGGTCTTGCAAACATACAGGAAATTCGCGTTATTGTTGCTTTGCATCCTAAATCTAATGGAAAAATTGAAAAAGGGATTATTGATCGTCTTGGTATTTCCTGTATCGAATTTTTAAGTCGAGAGGTATCTACGGTTGAAGCTGTTTGTGCTGCTGATTTAATTGTTACGCAGCGCTCATCTGTTGGTGTTCAGGCACATTTTATTGGTCGAGATGTTTTATATGTAGATCTGGAAAAAACGCACTACTCTAATTCTTTAATCGAATCAAAACAAGTAGACCGTGTGTTGAGTGCCGAAGCGCTTGATCATTATTTGTTTACTTGGAAGCCTAAAAATGAATCTGCGTACAAAATTTCTCGTGAGACTTTGGGCAGTGCGAAGAAAATTTACCATTGTTTACAAAAGTGGGACAAGCGTCGTTCTTCCCACAATTTTTTAAAAAAAGACTTTTGTGTACAGCCTGAACCAGGAATTGTACTATCGATTGTTTCAAAAAAAATGAAATAATTCTCTTATTTATCATTCAGTACTTTCTAAAAATCAGATATGAATTCCAATGTGGGGTATGATGAGCACATGATTTTTTAGATATTGGTGTTTATTCTATGGAGCAAATTGAAAAAAGTGATCCAGAACTTCTTTAGCAATCTCTTTGCGGTTTTAAAAAATATCATGTGGATCGCTGCATGCTTGATGTGTTTCGTTGTGCTGTATACTTTGCTTCAGAATCGGATCCGGACTGTTTAAATGGTGGAACTGGAAAAATTAAGTATAAATTAAAAAACGATTTGTTGAGAGATGACAATAATTACTTATGAAGAGTTTGAGCGTGTTGATTTGCGTTCAGGTACAGTTGTAAAGGTAGAAGAGTTTCCTAAAGCAAAAAAACCAGCCTTTAAAGTTTGGGTAGACTTTGGAGCTCAGATAGGAATATTACAGACTTCTGCTCAAGTAACCATTCATTATACTCCTGATTCTATGCTTGGTAGACAAATTGTGGGCTGTGTTAATTTAGGTGAGAAAAATATCGCAGGTTTTCAATCTCAATTTTTGTTGCTCGGGTTTTCAGATGAAAATGGTGCCATTCGTTTAATTAGCACAGATTTAGCTGTTCCAAATGGACAAAAATTGCACTAAATTTTTTTGTTCGCCAAAAGTAATAGACCCTTTAGAAAAAGCTCATGAAGAATGGAAGAGCATGCCGAAAAGATGCAAAGTTTTACAGGCCTAAGTAGAACACAACTTATTCCGATTTCAAATGGCTCAGAAGTTTTTCTGAGCCATAAATAAAAATTTACCCAATATCCATTGGGTCGTAGACAGCCCAGTTATCTAAATGGTATTCATCTACAGTTTTTCGAATAAGTGAACGCATTTCATCTGATGCATGACTGATTTCACGAATAAAGTCACAGCGAAATTCATGGAACGATGTTGATCTACAGCTCAACTCTTTATGAGCGGTTTCCCAAAGATTTTTAGGGACAGGAATTTTTTGATCGCCTTCATAAGAAAATGCATTTATTGGTTTTGCATATTTTTTTAATGTAGAAAAAAGTTTGGGGTTAATACATCCTTTAGAGTTCATTTTTTTAAGCTCTTGTTTTAGAGCTTTGTAGATGATTTTTGATTCGATGTTTTTAATTAACAGAAGACTAGCATGAGGATCTTTTCTATATTCTTTTAAGCTATTTATACGGTCATATTTCCTCCATTCTCGCATAAACAGCGTCACTTTTTTTGCTGCTTCATGAGGCTTGTCTTCAAAACCATCTAAGTAATATTGGAGGAAAATCGCAGCGTGAATCGCTGACTTAAGGCTTGCCCAAGTACAGTTACCAGTTCTTTGTGGGCTTTGTTCGTAGCTATAAACAATATCAGCATTCAGTTGAGTAGCAATATCATTCCATTGTGCTTCCGTAGGAGAAGCGTACATTCGAATTTGTTCAAGAGTCATCTCATTTTTTAGTTTGAGTAGAGTCCAACCTGTAAATTTTCCTTTTCCATTACTACGATTACATACAATAACGTTTTTTCCTTGTATTACGATGCTAACAGCATGTGCTATATCGCTTTGCACAATAGAACAGATACTCAGTTTCCCAGAAGAGATGCGTGGCCATATTTTGTAGTCATTCTGCATTAAAGAGACGTTATTCAAGGCATCAATAACAACATTGAGTTTAGACGTGTTTTTTTCTTTAGAAAATTCAATGAATGATTTTGAGATTTTATCAAAAGCAAGTTCTTTCTTCCAGCCTTCAAGATCGACTATAGTACCATCAATTGTGGCTTTTCCCTTCATGGAAAAATTATGACCAAGAAGCTTGCTTTGTGCACAAGTATCAAGCCATTCTCGAGTTTTTCCAATCGTTTCTAAATAAGTATTTAATAAGTTTTCTTCTTTTTTAAGCTCCAAGCACTTCATCAAGCTAATGCCATAACTACTAGCTTCTGTAAAATAAGAAGGATACTGTTCTTTCAAGGTTTTGAGAAATTCTAAGGATTTTTTCTCTGAAAAATTTTTATTTATGACAGGGTCTAAAATAGCTTCGAAAGCGTAATTACTGTCTTTTTCACCTATGCAAAGTACAATAGGGCAAGCGCTAATAAATGGTAAAATTTGTTCAAATTCATTCCATTTAATCGCGCTCTTAGTAAAGTGTGTGTACTGTTCAAGTTTTAAAAGTAAATAACTAAGATCATTTTTTCCTAAAATCGTTTCTAGTGTTTCTAGAAGTTTCTGGCATTTTTCGGGTGAATTTTCTGTGATTTTAAAGAAAGATTTTGTGAATTCTGAACTTGCTTCTTCATGAGATGGAGGTTTGAGTGCATTTAAAAGAAAATCCCCACTATAAAGAAAATCTCCACTGGTAAGAAATTTTTCATCAAGAAACTCCTCAAGAACTTTTAGACAAGAGCTTGCGGCGCTTACAATAGTGAATTCCCAAAAACTTAAATGATCGAAATTTTTATCAGATAGAGCATCAAAGAGTTTAGGTTGATTTTTAATTGTTTCGATAAAAACTTTAAATTTATCGCTATCATCGTTGATGATCCATTCTTTAATGTCTTTTTCAGAGTAATTATCGAATAAGTTTGGACTTATCGTATCGGTACTGGTATTCAATTCCATTATTTAACCTCTGGATGTAAAAAAAGTGCATACTATTTCAGAAGAGAAAATAAAATCAATCCAGTGAATTATTTTTTAACCTTGAGGCATTTATTCAAGTCTCATACGATAAGCATGTTTTGAGCATATAGAGGAAGTTTATGTTGCGCTCTCTTCAGCCTACAATTCATGTTATATTTTCTTTATTTTTCTATCTTACGGTATTCTTGAGTACTTCACTTGATGCTAAAATCATTCAAGTACCTTCTTTATATTGTTTAGAAAAACATTTGGAATCTCAAGATACCTGGGTGATTCTTGATGTGGATGAAGTGTTGCTTGTTGCTGAAGATCCTATATTGCAAAGGTTACAGCGTCCTGTTTTTTGGTCTTTATTTAAAAAATATACAGAAGGAATGCCAAAAGAAAAACAAGATGCTTTGATGTCTGATATTTGGCTACAGCACCGTTACAGAGCCTTAGAAGAAGAGAATGCGAGGTTTATCCGTTGTATTCAGAAGAAAGGTTATACTGTATTTGCTGTAACAGCTTTACCAGCGGGGAAATCTGGCAATATACCAAAAACTCAAGATTATCGATGGAATCAATTGAATCGTTTAGGTTGGGATTTTTCTCGTGCTTTTTCTATAAAAGATGAATGGGTTTTAGAGGATGGTTCACAAACTGCGATATTAGATCGTGGAATTGTTTACAGTGGAAAAATGCCGAAGGGTAAGGCTGTCGTGCTTCTTTTGGAAAGGTTAGAAAGAAAACCAAAACGAGTGGTAGCTGTGGATGATTGGAGGAAAAATCTAGAAAGTCTAGAAGAAGAGCTAGAACCACTAGAGATTGAATTTTTAGGTTTAGAGTTACAAGTAGAAGAGCTGCAAAACCAGAAAATAGACCTAGAACATGCAGAAAAACAATTTAAGAACTTAGTAGAAAAAGGGAAATGGTACTAATTTTTATAGCGCCAACATCCTTGTAAATGATCATTCACCATACCTACAGCTTGCATAAAGGCGTACATAATTGTAGGACCAACAAAGTTCATCCCTCGTTTTTTAAGGTCTTTAGATAAGTTTTCACTCTCAGAAGTAGATGTAGGAACATCTTCAAAACTTTTCCAGTGGTTAAAAATTGTTTTATGGTTTACAAATTCCCAAAGATATTCATCAAAACTTCCTATCTCTTTTTGAATTTTTAAAAAAACTTGAGCGTTGTTTCGAGCTGAAAAAATTTTCAGTCTGTTTCGTATGATTGCAGAGTTTTCCATCTGTTTTTCAAGATCATGATCTGTCATGGCTGCCACTTTTTTAGGGTCAAAGTGATGAAAAGCCTGTCTGTATCCTTCTCGTCTTTTTAAAATGGTTTCCCAGTTAAGACCTGCTTGAGCCCCCTCAAGAATAAGCATTTCAAAAAGTTTTCGATCATTATGTTCAGGAATTCCCCATTCATGGTCATGATACTCTGCATATAGATCTTGGCCGGGTTTATTACCAAAGCAACGCTTCTTTCCGTCTTTTTCATTTGGAATCATGATCTTCTCCTTCCTGAAAGAACTTTCAAAATACCATAATAGTTTTTTATAGATCTAATACTACGTTTGTAGTAGTTTGTGTTGAAGGAGTTTTTGGATGAGTAAAATACGTTGTTTTGGTGAGTTGGAACTTGCTGTATTAGAAGCCGTGCGTGAGCGGGGAGAGGTATCTGTTAAAGATGTGCTTGCAGCTTTAGGAGAGAAGGATCGTTATACTACGGTGATGACTGTGATGTCTCGCTTAGCAGAGAAAGGGGAGTTATCGCGGAGGCGTGTTGGTAGGCTATACCTTTATAGAATAGTAGAAAAAAAAGTTCATTCCTCGTGGTCTTTATTAGAGCGCTTAAAGCGAAAATTGTTTGGAGGAAACTCCATTAAAATGATTCGTTATTTGTTAGATGATGCTGCGGATATGGAAGAAAAAGATTTAGAAGAACTAGAGAAGTTAATTGATGATGCAAAGCGTAAAAGGCATATAGATGACTGATGACTTAATTTGGCTTTGGGCTTTTAACATCATTATAAATAGCTTTCTTACTCTAATTACTCTTATAGCTATTGTATATTCAGCGGAAAAAATACTATGTCTACGCAACCCGAGGCTCCTAGTTTTCATAGGGTTTCTTCCATTTGTGAAACTATTCATCGATCCTTTTTTATATGAATATAGCTCATGGGCGATTGCAAAAGGCTTCGATCCTTTTATTTGTGAAGAAGGGACTCGTTCTCTTAATTTGAGTTTAGCTAGTGTGGGATGGTTTTTTGGCTTCACAGTATACAATCAGTGGGGATTTTCTATTGCTGATGTACTTGCGATCAAGCTAGGTTCTTCTTTCGTGAAAGCTTCTGTTGTTTTTGTATCTTTGTTTTTTATTTTTCGTTTATCGCTTGTTTTGAAGGAAATCTATAAAGGAAGAGGGGAAATTAACAATCTTATTTCTCATAGCGAAGTTTTTTCTGTTCCCATTGAGAATGAAAAATTAGAAAAGGCTTTATTGCGTCATAATGTGTGCCTTCATTTATCAGGTATAGTGGCATCTCCTGTGGCCACAGGTTTTCGATCCAAGAAAATCATTTTGCCTAAAAGTTCTTTAGAATGGAGCGCAAGTGAGCGCGAAGCAGCTATTGCTCATGAATTAGAGCATCTTCGTTATTATGATCAAATTAGTTTCACGTTTATGCGTGTATTTTTGAAAATATTCTGCTGCTTGCCTGCGCACAATTGGAAAAAACGTTTGGAATATCTATGTGAATGTAGTTGTGATGCAGCAGTATATCGTTATCAAATCCCTTCTAGTGATCTAGCTACTGCTCTTATATTAGTCGCTCGGAATGAAAAGAAATTTCAACAATGGGGATTTGTGAGTATTTCATCTAAATTATCTCTAGAAAAACGAGTGCAGCACCTTCTTGAAATGGATCGCTACAAAACGAACAGATATTTTTTGTACCTACAGCTATGTATGGTTCTTTTATTAGTGCTAGGTATCTTACCTGGGAAGTTTTGGATATTTTGACCAATAATTTAACGGTCTTTTTTTATGTTTAAATACTACAAGTGTAGTAGGGAGTTGGAGAATGGGTAAGAAAATATACAGTTCTTTAATGGTACTAGGCTTACTTTGGCAAAGTTTTTGCTTTGGCGAAGAGCTTATTTATTTTGATGAGTTAGGTAGTGAAGTACTTAATGAGATAATGCTTGAAGAGGGGACAAGTCTTGCTGTTTTTTTTCCAAAAGGAGCAAAAGTTCCACTAAGTTTGTTTTTTCAAGGAAATGTTGTTCATTTACATAGTAATGATGGAGGCTATTTAGAGTTGTTGCAGGATCTTTGTGTGAAGATAAGCAATAAAGGATTTGAGTTTAGTGATGATGGTGATGAGTGGAAAAATTGGTCTAATTATTTTACCGGAACAGTTCAATGTTCTTTAGGAGGGAGTGATAATGGAGCTATTGTCACTTTTGAATCCGAAGTAAATAAGCGATAAATAAAGATCTCCTCCTTTCTCTTTTGCTTGGTCGTTAAAGAGAAAGGAGTTTTTTTGTTTTTAGATCATGCAGGAATTATTCAATGACCTCGTTGCTATTAGGTTCAGAAAAACTACTTTTTTAGATCCTTAAAACCCGCTGAACAGTACCTGTAGAGCACCTTACCTTTACTCAAATAAATATACATTCTAGACCCGTATCTGTGCTCAGCTAGAAAAAACCTGGACTCAGTTATTAGTCTTCCCAATACGTATGGAGTTCCCTGTACCGAAGATCGATTTCTTAAGTGTTTTTCAATGAACTTTGGAGCAAGTATGTCGATTAAACCTCTGTTTGAATTATAAGTATAATCGCTTTTGGAGCATTTCATCGCGACACCGTTACGAGATTCACCTAGGTGAGGCAGTACACGTTCCTTGAAGATACTCAACGCTTTTTCAACATCTCCTCGGCTGTAATCGAAAGAGGGATTATCTGCGTATAAAAAATATTTTTTTGCGGCCTGGGTGACATTTTCCCAACATTTCTTTTTTCCTGCCTCAATCTCTTCAATAGAGTGGCAGGGGAGGGGACTAGATCGATTGGAGCAAATTTTCATAAGAGATCGTCCCTATTTGAATAAAAAAATAAAGTATCAAAAATGGTGATTTTTTCTTAAATCATTTATTCCTTACGTCGTTAGATGTGTTCGAGATTTTGTCTGGTTTTATGAGCACCTAATTCCGCATCAGATACAGCTTTCAAGCAAAAACCTTAGCGAATCATGAATCCATAAATAGTAGCTGATGTCTTGCCACTAACCGTGGCGCTGTATTCTTTTACTCACTCTTCCCCGAGCTGAAGCACAGGGGCTACTTAGAGACAAGCCGCTCCCGCGGCGAGCTATCTACATACTAATAGTGATAAGACTCCACTATCGGTAACTAGTTATGGAATATTTTTAAATAAGCTCTTTTCCTGTATATTTCACATTTACAAAATCTTTATGTTTTCTATAATCTCTCTTAATGAAAATTTACAAATATATTAATTTAATTAAATTTTTATTAACAAAATCAATACAATCTAAATAAACTAAATAAAAGGTAAATATTTAAAATGAGTATTAATTTTGATGATGTTAAGAGTTTTATCGTAGATACATTCAAAACAGTAGGAAGTTCAATTTCCAGAGCTGTAAACTATCTTAGTGATCGCGTTAATAGTATCGCTAATTCTATTTTTTCTTCTTCTAAAAATAAAAAAAAATTAGATGGAGAATTAGAAAAGAGAATATTAAATGGATCGGTAATTATTTGTATGGATCCAAGTGAAAATCGTAAAATCAATGAAGAACTTGTTACGGAAGAAAAAAAACAGACTTCAGTTACAGGGACTCAAACTGTTGTTATTGATGATGATAAGACTGAAAAAGAAAAAGAATTAGATTTACCGTTAATTATTTGTATAGATCCAAATAAAGAATATAAACTGAATGAAGAACTTGTTACGGAAGAAGTAAAGCAAACTCCAGTTACAGAGCCTACAAACGAAACAAAAATTTTTAAGACAGAAGTAGAGCAAACTCTATTTGTTTCTGATTTAGAAGGTGAAGCTCCAGTAGCAGTTGAAACTTCACATATGAGTAAGCTGGGTAAGGTGGCGCTTTGGACTGCAGGTGTTTCTCTTCAGTTTTTTGCTATCTACCATACACTTCCAGAAGAAGGAAAAAATCATTTTAGAAATATGTTTTCTTTTGGAGACAATTCTCAAGGTACTAATGGAACATTAGTGTAATTAGAAACCGATAAATTTTATTCTTGTAAAAAGGCCAAAGCTTTAGGAAAAGTTTTGGTCTTTTTTTTGTGTATTTTGTATGAGTAATAATAATTCTTGATATAAAATTAAAAATAAATTAAGATGTCTTCTGTTTGTAAATAAAAATAATAAAACAAGGATATAAATGAGTATTAATTTTGATGCTATTAAGTGTTCTGTCGTATGTGCATTTGAAAAAGTAGAAAATACAATTTCCAGATCTGTAGATAATCTTAGTTATCGCATTAATAGTGTTTCTAATTTTACTTTTTATTCTTCTGTAACTACAAAAACACCTGAAAGATTAAATAAATCAACAGTTCTTGTAATAGACAAAGAAGAAAATTTTGAGAGAGAAGTAGAGCAAACTCCAGTTGTTTCTAATTTAGAAGATGAAGCTCCAGTAGCAGTTGAAACTTCACTTATGAAGGAGCTGTGTAAGGGGCTGGGTGAGGTGGAGCTTTGGCTGTTAATTTTTCCTCTTATATACTTTGCAAGTTCTGAAAAAGGGGAAAATAAATTTAGAAATACGTGTTTTTGTGGAGACAGTTCTCAAGGTGGTAATGGAACATTAGTATAATTAGAAAATGATAAATGTTATTCTTGTAAAAAGGCCAAAGCTTTAGGAAAAGTTTTGGCCTTTTTTATGTATTCTTGTAAGGAGTAAGAAGCTCTTAACAGTGGCTAGCAATTTGGGGAAGGTCCCAATCTGCTTTAGCGACCCCATCAACGATGAGCCGCAATAATGAGTGAATCATCATACGGTTCATTGCGATTTCCATACCTTGTCCTTGATGTGGATGCATACATAAAACTGGGTAGGGGCCTACGTCTGTTTTTATTTGTAAACGGCAGAGCAAGATAGGTTCTTGTCCAAGAGGTGTATTTTGTAAACGATTTGTAAATTGTTGGGCACCAGTTTCATGGCGAGCTGTTTGTTCTTGATTGAAGGCTTGGTTAACGCGTTGAATTTCTTCTTCTTGATTGGCATCGTGGTTAGGGTCTGCTTCTAGTTGTTGTTTGAGTCCTTGCCAAAGATATTTTACATAGCGTCGAGTGAGCCAAAAGCGATACTCAGTGAAATCATCCATATGTAGGAATAAGATTAATCGATCATGAATAGGGTTATAGCCTACTTCCATTTGACGTAATCTTGGCATTGTTTTCTCCTTTTCATTCCTTATACCTTTAAGCAGCGGATAGATTCAAGAAAAGCTCTGGTACTGAGGGTCTATTTTTGCTAGTATGCCGTGCTCATTTCCGAACTTGGCAAATTAAGGCAGTCGCTATGTCAGATGTATATGATGAAACATCTAGTTCCCACTCTTTAGGTAGTATTTGGGGAATGAGCCCCTATTTTAAGCCATATTCTACTTATTTTTTCTGTTGTCCTATTAACAATCCTGAAACTTTTTCTTGTAATGCATGCCGTTTGTGTTTTTGCCAGTATGTTCCAAAATGGGATCCAGTAGATCGCGATTTATCAAAAAGTACTTGTTCGTGGCAAAGGTTGTATTGTTCCTTATCTCTTATTCCTGGGACCTTAGCAGCCTGGACCAGTATAGGTACTCTTATGTATTTACATTTGGCGCATCATAGTTTTGATGGAATGACTACAGGAAAAGCTGCTGTCTTACTTTCCACTTGGAGTGCAGCGGAACTTGCTTTACTTGTCGCTGAGGTAGCTGCTTGTTTTCTCCCATTTGGTACTTGTTGCGGCTGCCAAGAGTATGACAATTTGGGTCATACTTTTGCTGAATGGACTTCTTCACCTCCTTCATATACTAATGACGAATCAAGAGCGCTTTTGACGGATGAAGAAGTCGTCTAGCTTATTCCTCGTTTTTGGCGTCATTTAAATATCGACGCACTTTTTCTAAGCTGTCTGGTGTAGATGTATCAACAAATTCTCCGCCGGCTTTAGGGTTACGTAGGCGACGTTCTGGGTTTGTTGGGTCGTATGGAGTTTGTACAGCTGCATCGTCTCTATATTCTTGATTGAGTAAATCCATAATTTGATCGTAAGTTTGCTCTGCTTCGTCTAGCACATCTACAGTAAAGTCACGCTCAAACTCTAGCCCTTCTGAATCGAGAACAACAATTGTTACGTCGTGGCTTGTGGCACTTTCGTAGTCAATAAGGAATGGATTATTGACTACAAGTTTATCACCTTCGATACGGAAACGGCCTGCTTCATCAACGTCATGCAAGGAATTATCCGAATGACGGAATTTGAAGGTATGGCTATCAACGAAATCAGGGTCTTCTTCAGTCAATGTTCCAATTACAGTGCCTTCTGGAGCAAGTTCACTTACTTCATGGTTATCAAGCTCAAGCCCTGTTGGTGCTCGATTGAAGAAAACAAGCCCTCCATCAACGTCATCATTGACTTCGTTGGAAACAAGAGCGAAAGTATCGGTTTTTCCGTCTGGGTTTGTATCGCTATCAATCGTATCGTCTAAACCAGCATCTTTTGTTGTATAATACATATCAAATGGTGAAACAATTTCTACAACATATTCACCTGGATCTAGGTCAATGAATTCATAGTGACCATTTGTATCTGTTAAAGTACTGCTTACGAATGTTTCGTTTCCAAGGCTATCGACAGAGAATAGGTTCACTTCGATATTAGCGATAGCAGGTTCAAAGCTATCTTGAATACCATCTTGGTCTAGATCTTCCCAAACATAGTCACCTACGGCAGCTGGACGGTAGAAGCCTGCGTCACGGCTTATATCGTTTTGTCCACTAAATAGAAGCATTGGGTCCGTAAAGGCTGTAATTGGATCGATATCGCTATCTTCTGTATCAGATCCTATATCTTTCTTTGTGACTTTGTAGCCATCAGGTGTTTCGAACTCGAGAGTATATACTTGTGGAACAACATCAGTAAATTGATAGAAGCCAAATGCATCTGTAATAGTACTATCAATCAGAACATTTGCTGCATCATATAAGTTTACAACAACGTTAGGAATACCGAGGTCTTCGGCATCTTGGATTCCATTAAAGTTCATGTCTTCCCAAACGAAATCACCGATACTTCCAAGTCGGTACAAACCAGCATCCCATCGGTTTGCAAACTCACCAGATAGAAGGAAGAACTCTTCTGCAGCACCAGTGTTTTCGTCTGCATCACTATCTATACTATCATCGCTACCTTGATTTGCAGCAGTGAAGAAATATCCTGTTGGAGCTTCAAATTCTACATGGTAATTAGCTGGCATTAAATCATTAAATTCATAGAAGCCATTTACATCGCTTGTGGTGGTTGCGATTAGAGTATCTGTACCATCAAAAAGATATACAGTAACCCCTTCAACTCCTAATTCTCCAAGATCTTGAATGCCGTTGACATTATGATCTTCCCATACAAAATCACCAATATCTCCTAATTGATAGATACCAGCATCTGTACTTGTATTCATTTCTGCTGATCCATAGAAACGTAAATCTGTACGTCCGGTGACTGGGTCTGCATCACTATCAAGATTTTCATCAATTCCTTGATCTTGTGCTGTGAAGAACATGGTTGGTGGAATAACAAATTCTACATAGTATTCAGTAGGTAGAAGATCATCAAAACTATAGAAGCCAAGAGAATCCGTTACCGTGGTGGCTAATAGGGTGTCGGTAGAGTCATAGAGTCTTACTGTGATATCAGCGACTCCGGGTTCTCCAAGATCTTGAATACCATTGAGATTCAAGTCATCCCAAACTTGGTCACCTATAGAAGCGTAACCTATAAGTCCGGCATCGACGCCAGTTTCATCTTCTCCTGAGCTGAGGAAAGTTGGGTCGCTTCTGCCACTTGTTTGATCAACATCGCTATCTACAGTATCATCGGCTCCTACATCCATTGGACTAAAGAACTGGTGTGTTGCTGGAAGCAATACTTCAATAAAGTATTCACCAGGAAGTAAGTCCATGAACACGTAGTTGCCATTTATATCGCTCACAGTTGTACTAATGAGTACAGAAGAGCCATCATAAAGGTTAACTGTTACATCACTGATGCCTTCTTCTCCTGCATCTTGAATTCCATCAAGATCGTAGTCATTCCAAATTCTATCTCCAATAGAGGCGAGTTGGAATAAACCGATGTCTACATGATCTTCAAAAGTACTAGAGCGGATTAAAAATGCTTCTGTTTTATTATCTAGAGGATCGACATCACTATCTAAGCTGTCATCTGAGCCTTGATCAAGCTTTGTAATGAAGTAATCGCTTGGTGGAATGACTTCAATGATGTATTCACCTGCTAGTACTGAGTCAAATTGGTAAAAGCCATTTGCATCAGTTGTTGTACTCGCAATGAACTGCTCATTTTCATCCAGCAAGTTTACGGTAACATTAGCTACACCAGGTTCACCAGCATCTTGAATTCCATTGAAATTAAGGTCTTCCCATACAAAGTCACCAACACTACCGTACGTGAAGAAGCCAGCATCCCACGAATTATCATTTTCACCGGATTCTAAGAAAGTATTGATGGTCAATCCATCAAGAGGATCAGCGTCACTATCTAGTGTGTCATCGCTTCCTTGATCTTGATCTGTAAAGAAGAAGTCAGTAGGTTCGATGAATCGCAGGTGGTATTCACCAGGTAATAGATCAGTAAATTCATAGCGACCAAAGAAATCTGATGTTGTAGCAGCAACAAAGGCTCCTGTTCCATCATATAAAATGACATCAACGAATGGAACTCCAGGTTCACCTGGATCTTGTATTCCATTGAGGTTGGTATCTTCCCATACTCGGTCTCCGATAGAAGCGAGTTGATACATACCAGCATCAAAGCTATCTTCTACTTCTCCAGAGCTTAGGAATGTTGTAACACTACGTCCTGTTGTTTGATTCGCATCACTATCGATGGCGTTATCAAGACCAATATCTTGATGAGTAAGGAAGAATCCAGGAGGAGGTGTAAATTGTACGTAGTAGTTACCTGGAAGAAGATCAGTAAACGCGTAGGCACCATCTGCTAGAGTGAATGTACTATCGATAAAGTTACCGTAAGCATCAAAAAGGCTCACTAGAGCGAATTCAACTCCGCCTTCACCTGGATCTTGTAGGCCATTGTAATTGAGATCTTCCCATATATAGTCACCAATTTCAGCTAGTTGGAACATACCAGCGTCGATATCTGTACGGTCTTCATTAGAGATAAGAGAAAAGAGATCAGTTTTTCCGCTAGTTTCGTCAGCATCACTATCTAGTGTATCATTAGGACCACTATCTTGGTGTGTGATGAAGAAAGCTGTTGGGGTGAGGAATTCTACGTAGTAATCACCTGGATTAATATTTGCAAAAATATACTGTCCACTTGCATCTGTTACAGTACTAGCAACAAGGTTATCTCCGTTGTCGTAGAGATTAACTTCGACTCCTTCAATTCCGACTTCATCAATATCCTGTACGCCATTGTAGTTGGTATCTTCCCATACAAAATCGGCGATAGAAGCATACTGGTACATACCAGCGTCAACTGTATTGTTTTGTTCGTTACTGCTAAGGGTAATGACAGGAGATAGACCACTTAATGGATCAGCATCACTATCTATTGCATCGTCGCTACCCATATCTTCTTGAGTGAACAAGAAGTCACTTGGTAAAACAAAAGCAACTTGATAATCACCTGGGTTTAATGCATCAAAGAGATAAAGACCATTTACATCTGTGAGGGTACTTGTGATGAAATTCGAGTTTCCATCAAATAAGTTTACTATGACACCTTCAATGCCTTGCTCACCTGGATCTTGAATACCATTGTAGTTCAGATCTTCCCATACATAATCACTGATGCTAGCTAAGCGGTAAACACCAGAGTCAACAGTTAAGTTATCTTCACCAGATCCAACTGTAATATCTGGGCTTGTTCCTGTTACAGGATCCGTATCACTATCTACTGTATCATCGCTACCTTGATCTTGTAGCGTGAAGAAGAACTGGCTAGGTAGAATGTATTCAATATGATAGGTTCCTGGAGCAAGATCTTCAAATAGGTATGCTCCATTCGCGAGAGTAACAACTGTATCTATGAGTGTATTTGTATCATCAAGTAAACGTACAAAGACTCCTGCCACACCTGGTTCACCTGGATCTTGAATACCATTGTAGTTCAAGTCTTCCCAAACTTTATCCCCAATAGAAGCTGTTTCATATCCACCGGCATCGATACTTGTATCATGTTCGCCGGATTCGACAAATGTTACAGCAGTTAATACTGTAAATTCGTCTACATCACTATCTACGGTATCATCAGATCCTGCATCTTGGTGTGTAGGAGTAAGAGAAAGAGGGAAAAGGAATTCAAGACGATAAGAACCAGGAACGAGGTCTTGGAACTGATAGAACCCTGCTGCATCCGTTGTTGTGAATGCTAAAATATTGTTACTTGAGTCGAGTAGGCGAACAGTAATGTTTTCAATTCCTGGTTCACCAGCATCTTGTATTCCGTTAAAGTTAATATCTTCCCAAACAAAATCACCAATAGATCCAAGCTTGTAGAAACCAGCATCCCAGTTTAAATCAACTTCAGCAGACTCAAGGAAGGTAAGGTCGCTTTTTCCACTTGGGTCAGCAATATCACTATCTACACTGTCATCTGCACCTTGATTTTGTAGAGTAATGAAATGATCTACAGGAGTTTCAACTTGTATATAGTAGTTTCCTGGAGTCACTTCTGTGAATAAATAGAAACCAGACGCATCTGTTGAAGTGCTTTGAATCAACTGATCTGTTGAGTCGTAAAGGTGAACAATGACATTTTCAATACCCAGTTCACCTGGATCTTGAATACCATTGTAGTTCAGGTCATCCCATATAAAATCACCAATAGAAGCGTTCTGGTACATACCAGCATCAAAGCTTGTATTTTGCTCACCAGAGCTTACAAATAGGCTTCCTGTGCGACCAGTAACTTGATCAGCATCACTATCAAAAAGATCATCAGAGCCTTGATCTTGATGAGTGAAAAAGTATCCAGATGGTGTAGCAAACTCTACAAAATATTCACCAGGTAGTAAATCTTCAAAAAGATAAAAACCAGAAGCATTTGTTGTTGTGCTTGCAACGAGTGTATTTGTGCTTGTATAGAGATTCACAAGAACATCAGCAACTCCAGGCTCTCCAAGATCTTGGATGCCATTAAAGTTGATATCTTCCCAGACAAAGTTTCCGATGGAAACCAGCTGATACATTCCTGCATCTCTAGTATCGTCAAAGGTTCCAGAGAGAAGGAATTTATCATCTGTGATTCCTGTAATCATGTCAGCATCACTATCTAAAGAATCATCAGAGCCTTGATCTTGGAATGTGATGAAGTAATCTGTTGGAGTGATGAATTCAAGGTGATAGTCACCAGGTAATAAATCATCAAAGAAATAGAAACCTACAGCATTTGTAACTGTTGTATCAATGAGATTGTTTGCAGAGTCGTAGAGATTTACAGTTACATTTTCAATACCAGGATCACTTAGATCTTGAATTCCATTGAAGTTAATATCTTCAAAAACGAAGTCTCCAATGGATCCGAGTTGGTAAAATCCAGCATCAACACTTGTATTGCTTTCTCCAGAAATTAATGAGAAAAGGTGACTTCTTCCACTTGTTGCATCAGCATCACTATCAACGCTATCATCACTACCTTGGTCTTGTAGAGTATGGAAAAGAAGACCTGGTGTAGCTTGGAATAGGATACGGTAGTCTCCTGGAAGAAGCTCATCAAAGAAGTACATGCCATTGGCATCTGTAAGAACTGTTTCCAGTACATTATCTGATGCATCAAGTAGTTGTACAACAACATCTTCAATTCCAATTTCACCTGGGTCTTGAATGCCGTTAACATTTAAATCTTCCCAAACAAAGTCGCCAACAGAAGCAGTTTGGTAAAGGCCGGCATCAATCGTATCAATTTCATCTCCAGAGAAGAAGAATTGACTTGGGCTAATTCCTGTACTTTCATTTACATCACTATCAATGCTTGCATCGGATCCAAGCATTTGTTGTGTAAAGAAAAAGCCAGAAGGAGCGATGACTTCGATGTGGTATTCACCTGGAGTAAGTCCAGTAAATTGATAGAAGCCCGTTACATCTGTTGCAGTTGTTGCGATAAGAGTATTTGTTCCATCGTAGAGCTCAACACTAACTCCAGAAAGTCCAATTTCATTTGCGTCTTGAATACCATTATAGTTTAGATCTTCCCAAACATAGTCGCCGATGCTAACGGGGCGATATGCACCTGCATCCCATCCAGATTCTTCAGCTCCTGATAAGAAGAACATTTCTGTGGTTAAACCAGTAAGAGGATCAGCATCACTATCTACGTTATCGTTTGAACCTTGGTTTTGTAGTGTAAATAGATATCCAGAAGGAAGAGTGAAACCAAGAGAGTAGGTTCCTGGAGTTAAATCTTCAAATTGGTAAAATCCTGCGGAATCTGTAATGTCTGTAGCGACAATGTTTCCGCTGCCGTCGAATAGTGTTACTATGGCATTTGCTATCCCTACTTCGCCATTATCTTGAATACCATTATAGTTTGCATCTTCCCAAACATAGTCGCCGATGCTAACTGGACGATAGAGTCCGGCATCAAGATCTAAATTGTCTTCTTGTCCTGATTCAAGCAGGAATTGATCTGTTAACCCTGTGACTTCATCAGCATCACTATCAATGCTGTCATCGCCACCTTGATCTTGCAGAGTAAAGAAATGATCTGTTGGTAACAAGAACCCGATACGATATAAGCCTGGAGTAAGGTCTTCGAAAGAGTAGATGCCGTTTGGATTAGTAATTGTGGAGTCAATCACATTATCTGCAGAATCATAGAGAAGTACAGTAACTGTAGCTAATCCTGGTTCCCCAGCATCTTGAATACCGTTATAATTTAAATCTTCCCAAACCCGGTCGCCAATACTAACAGTACGGAAAAATCCAGCATCCCAAGTATCGTTATTTTCTCCTGCAGCTAAAGCGATGAGGGAAGTAAGACCAGTTGTTTCATCAGCATCGCTATCGATAGTATCGTCAGCACCAACATTTGCTGCTGTATAGACAAAACCATCTCCAGTTCCTGGAGCAAGGAATTGAATACGGTAGTTTCCGGCACTTAAATTATCGAATAAATAGTTACCGTTTGCATCAGTTAGTTGGCTATCGATGAGGTTGTTTGCATTATCGAATAGATTTACTCTCGCGTCTGCAATCCCTAATTCTCCAGCATCTTGTATTCCGTTTAGGTTGCTATCTTCCCATACTGTGTCACTAAGAGAACCTAATGCAATAGGTCCTATACTGTACATACCAGCATCGATTGTATCGATGAGATCTCCAGCGTTAACAGTGAAAACAGCTGTTTGACCTGTAGTCGGATTAGCATCACTATCAACTGTATCATCAGAACCAACATCTTGTGGAGAGAAGGTGAGTCCCGCTGGTTTAATGAATTCAACAAAGTAGTCACCAGGATTTACGGCATTGAAGCTATAAAATCCACCAGCATTAGTACTTGTAGAAGCAACAAAAGTTCCACCAGAAGTGTAAAGTTGTACACCTATACCTGCGATTCCAGTTTCACCGGCATCTTGTATACCGTTGAAATTGACATCATTCCAAACAAAATTTCCTATTGTTCCTGTTGTACTGGATACAATGGTCATACCAGCATCCACAGTATTGTTATCTTCACCAGGAAGTAAGGTGATTAGAGGAGTTCTTCCTGTTGTTTGTGAAGGATCACTATCGATGCTATCATCAGCCCCAACATTTGCTAATGTGAGAGCAAATCCTGAAGGAGCCACAAATTCAACAATATAATCTCCAGCTCCAAGATCATTGAAGATGTAAAAGCCATTTGTATCTGTAGCAGTCGTACTAATCAATGTTTCAGAGGAATCAAGAAGATTAACGGTAATACCAGAAATTCCAAGTTCTCCAGGATCTTGTAAACCGTTTGCATTTGTATCTTCAAAAACAAAGTCAGAAATACTTCCAAGCTCTAAGATACCTGCGTCAATTGTATCGTTGGCATCGCCTGAGTTTAATGGAATAAGTAGGGTACGACCAGTAGTTTGATTTGCATCACTATCTACGTTGTCATTTGAACCAATATTTTGTTTTGTGAAAGAGAATCCACTTGGTAGCTCGAATTCAACGTAGTAGTTTCCTGGATTAAGGTTTGAAAAGGAATAAAAGCCACTGCTGTTTGTTACATCAGTGTCGATGACGTTGAGGCTAACGTCAAGAAGACGGACATTCACTCCTGAGAATCCAGCTTCACCAGGATCTTGGATTCCATTAAAATCTAGATCGTTCCAAACAAAATTGGAAATAGATGCAAGTTGATAAATACCAGCATCGGAGCTTGTGCGTTCTTCTCCAGGAGCTAAAAAGAAAAGATCTGTTTGTCCTGTTGTCTGATCAGCATCACTATCTAATTCAACATCACTTCCAGCATTTTTATGTGTAAAGAGGAAACCTCCTGGAAGCATAAATTCTACGAAGTAGGAAGCAGAGGCGAGATTTTCAAATAGATAGAGTCCATTGCCATCTGTAATTGTTGTATCAAGTAAGTTACTAAACTCGTCATATAGATTTACTGTGAGACCAGCTACTCCGGATTCATTACCTTGCTGGATTCCATCGAAATTTAAATCTTCCCAAACAAAGTCACCGATGGATCCCACTTGTATAAGGCCTGCATCTCTAGAGTTATCGACTTGAGATGTAGAGAGTGTAAACGGATCTGTTCGGCCTGTAACAGTATTAAAGTCACTATCAAGAGAATCATCCCCACCAGCATCTTGCGTTGTAAAGATAAAGCCAGTTCCTGGACTTACTTTAATGTAGTAGTCATTTGGAATGATATTGGTGAATGAATAAAATCCATTAGCATCAGTTGTTGTACTTGCGATGAGGGCATCAATATCATCAAAAAGTTCTACTGTAATTCCTTCTATTCCTGGCTCACCGGCATCTTGAATTCCATTTTGATTCAAATCATTCCATACAAAATCGCCGACTGTAGCTAAAAGACTGTTATCGACAAGTCCAGCATCCCAGAATGTTTCATTGGCCCCTGAATTTAAGGTGATATCCACGCTTCCTGTATTCGGGTCAATATCACTATCTGTAAGGTCATCACCTGCATTGTCTTGTAGAGTGAAAGAAAATCCGCTTGGTAAAATGACTTCGAGTCGATAGTCACCTGGACGTAAATCTTCAAAAAGATAGTTTCCTAAGGCATCTGTAGTTTCTGTACCAACAAGAGCGTTAATCGAGTCGTAAAGGTTCACAGTAACATTTGCCATTCCGAGTTCGCCAGCATCTTGAATACCATTAAAGTTTGTGTCATTCCACACAAAGTCACTGATGCTGCCTCTTTGGTAAATACCTGAATCGATATTTGTGATTGCATCGCCAGATTGAATTTCAAATGTAGCTGAGCGTCCACTTACTTGATCGATATCACTATCAAGGTCAGAGTCTGCTCCTTGAAGAGCAGGGGAGTAGAAGTATCCTGTTGCAAGTTCTACCTCTACTTGATAAAAGCCTGGATCAACATTACTGAAAGTATACAAACCTGAGGAATCAGTAATATCTGTTTGTACTAATTGATTTAAGGAATCGTAGAGTCTAACGGTGATTCCTCCAACTCCAACCTCTCCTGGATCTTGAATACCGTCAGCATTCAAATCTTCCCACACAAAATCGCCAATTGTACCTGGTCGGTACATACCAGCATCACGATCAAGGTCAATTTCTCCAGGATCTGCTGTGAATAGATCGGTAATACCTGTACCTACATTTGCATCACTATCTATGCTTTGATCAGAACCAACATTTTTTGGTACAAAGAGGTAGCCCGAAGGTAGAATATACTGTATGTGGTAGTCGCCAGGAAGAATATCTACAAAGCTATAGAGTCCACCGGCAGTTGTTGTTGTATCAACAATTGCCATTCCAGCATCAAGTAAGTTTACAGTAACTCCATCAATACCTGATTCACCAGGGTCTTGGATACCGTTTAAATTAAGATCTTCCCATACAAAGTCACCAATTGTAGTAAGGGCTTGTAAGCCTATATCTATACTATTGTTGGTAAGTCCAGGGCTTAAAGTAATTAAATCACTTTGACCAGAAATAGTATCTACATCACTATCAATGAGATCGTCAGATCCTACATCTTTTGGAGCAAATTGGAATCCGCTTGGTAAAATCGCTTCTAAAGTATAGCTTCCAGGAGGTAGTTCAGGGAAAGCATAGAACCCACTTGCATCACTTGTTGTTGTGAGGAAGAGGTTGCTATTGAAGTCATATAGGTTAATGACAACACCTTCAACACCATCTTCACCAACATCTTGTATTCCATTGAAATTGAAATCATTAAAGACAAAATTTCCGATTTCAGCTAAGTCGGCACTAGGAATCAGTCCTGCATCTAAATTCAGTACGTTTTGCCCAGCAACAACAGTGACTTCTTCAGTTTCTCCTGTTTCTCTATCAGCATCACTGTCAATTGCATCATCAACACCAGTATCTTGGAAAGTAAATGCAAACCCTGTTGGTTTTACAAAGCGAATGGTGTAGTCACCAGGAATAACTGTATTGAATAAGTAATCACCATTTGCATCTGTGAGGGTACTTGCGACAACAGATGATGAGCTATCTAAAAGTTCAACAGTAACATTAGCGATACCGGCTTCTCCGGAGTCAAATACTCCATTGAAATTACTATCTCGGAATACTTTGTCACCGAAAGTAGCAGGTACAAAGGCACCAGCATCTAGATCAAGATTTGTTGCACCTGGAGCAAGAGTGATAATTGCTGTACGTCCATTTACAGGGTTTACATCACTATCTAAACTATCATCTGCGCCTTGATCTTGCAGAGTAAAGGTTAGGCCACTTGGAAGAATAAATTCAGCGTAGTAAGACCCAGCCGGAATATTGCTAAACAAGTAATTTCCTGAAGCATCGGTGATTGTACTATCAATGAACGTATCATCTGAGCGGTAAAGGTTAACAATAACATTTCCTAAACCATTTTCGCCTGCGTCTTGAATACCATCATAATTGAGGTCTTCAAATACAAAATTTCCGATATTGGTTAAGGAAGCAGGACCAACAATACCAGCATCAATATCAAAAATTTGTTCGTTGCTACTTAGAGTGAAAAGATCTGTATTTCCTGTTGTGATGTTTGCATCACTATCTACACCATCATCAGAGCCGATATCTTGGGAGGTAAAACCAAATCCGAGAGGGGCGACAAATTGAACGTAGTATGTTCCAGGAACGGTTCCGGTGAAATTATATAGGCCAGCACTATTTGTTGTTGTTGTAGAGATAAGTGTTCCAGATCCATCAAATAGGTTTACTGTAACACCTGAAACTCCTGGTTCACCAGCATCTTGAATTCCATCGGAGTCCAGATCTTGCCATACAAAATCAGAGATGACACTTGAAGTAAAGTCAGCAACTAAACCAGCATCGATATTATCAGTGACAGATCCTGCTGTGAATGTTTGAATCGCTGTACGGCCACTTGTTACATCGGCATCGCTATCAATATTATCATTGGCACCTTGATTTTGTAGTGTAAAAGTGAAGCCAGCAAGTGGGATAAACTCTACACGGTAGTCTCCAGAAGCAACTCCTGTAAATTGATAAAATCCGCTTGCGTTAGTAATCGTGCTGTCAACAACATTATCTGCACTATCAAGTAAGTTTACTGCGACATTTTCTAATCCGCTTTCACCTAGATCTTGAATGCCATTCATATTGAGATCGTTCCATACGAAGTCTCCAATGATTGCACCTAGAGTCATACCAGCATCAATAGTGTCATTATTTTCACCAGCACTTAGAGTGATAATACTGCTTTGTCCAGTGCTGCTGTTTGGATCACTGTCGATGGTATCATCCGCACCTACATCTTGAGTGGTAAAGAAGTAGTTTGTGGGGAGAATGAATTCAACAACATAGCTTCCTGGGAATATATCTGTAAAAGTATAGAGTCCTGAAGCATCTGTAACAGTTGAATCTAGAAGATTGAGACTACTATCAAGTAGGTTGACGGTTACGCCAGAAATTCCTACTTCTCCCAAATCTTGAATACCATTGGCATTCGCATCGTCCCACACAAAATTCCCAATTGAAGCTAAGTCTGCATTATCTACTAAACCAGCATCAATTGTTGTATTATTTTGCCCACTAAGGAGGGTGATGGTAGCTGTTTCACCACTAATTTGATTTGCATCACTATCAAGTGTATCATCGCCACCTTGATCTTGTAGAGTAAATCCAAAACCAGATGGAGCTTCAAAGCGAACAAAGTACTCACCAGGAGTTAAGTCATCAAAGCTATAAAGTCCGCCACCAGAAGTGCTTGTTATATCAACTTGTAATAGAGTATTGGCATCAAATAGGCGAACAACGACTCCATCAATGCCGCTTTCTCCACCATCAAATACGCCGTTAAAATTTTGATCTTCAAAAACGAAGTTTCCAATAGAACCGAAAGATGAGATATCGACTATACCAGCATCAACGCTATTATTATCTTGGTTTGGAGCTAGAGTAATTACAGGGCTTCGTCCAGTAGTTTCATCAGCATCACTATCAATATTGTCATTTGCACCACTGTCCTGATTAGTAAAAATGAAACCAGTTGGGAGAACAAATTCTACTGTATAATCACCGGCAAGTAGATCGCCAAAACTATATAAACCAGAAGCATCTGTCGTTGTTGTATCGATGATAGAAAGGCTTGCGTCAAGTAAGTTGACGGTCATTCCTGCAAAGCCGCTTTCTCCAGAATCTTGGATACCATTGAAGTTGCTATCCTCAAAAACAAAGTCACCAATGCTTCCAAGGTTGGCTTGATTGATGATACCGGCATCTACAGTATCATTATTTTCTCCAGGAGCAAGTGTGAAAAGAGCAGTTTGTCCAGTGATTTCATCAGCATCACTATCAAGAGTATCATCTGCACCTTGATCCTGTGGCGTAAACAAAAAGCCTAAAGGAAGTACAAATTCGATACGGTAGTTAGCAGGAGTAAGGCCTACAAACTCATAAAATCCATTAGAATCCGTGACGGTTGTGTCTATTATGGTGCTACTGTTATCTAATAAATTGACTGTAATATTGTTAGCACCAGGTTCACCTGGATCTTGAATACCATCGTGGTCGAGATCAATCCAAACAAAATCTCCAACAGAAGCTAATGAACTATCAGCAACTAAAGCTGCATCGATTGTTGTATTGTTTTCTCCAGTTGATAAAGTGAATACATCAGATCGCATAGAAATAGGGTCAATATCGCTATCAACGGTATCGTCTACACCTTGGTCTTTAAAACCAATATTGAATCCTGTAGGAGCAATCACTTCAATTTGGTAGTCTCCTGGAATTAACCCTGTGAAATTGTAGTCACCAGAGACTCCTGTTAGAGTTGTATCGATGAGGTTATTTAATGCATCGTAGAGATTGACAGTAACCCCAGAAACCCCAGGTTCACCTGGATCTTGTATGCCATCTACATCTAAGTCATTCCATACAAAGTCTCCAACAGAAGCAAGAGAAGCTGTTTGAATCAATCCAGCATCTCGTGAATTATCAACAGTTGAAAGACCTAGAGTGAAAGGATCGGTTAAACCACTAGCATCAGCATCACTATCTAAACTATCATCAGAGCCAGCATCTTGAGCAGTGAATTGGAAGCCTGTTGGTGCTGTAAAACGTAGTTTGTAGTCGTTAGGAATAACTCCTGTGAAGCTATAAGCACCGCTTCCATCTGTTGTTGTACTTGCTACGACAGCATCTGAAAGATCTAATAATTCTACAGTAACTCCAGCAATACCTGCTTCGCCGATATCTTGAATGCCATTGAAATTAAGATCTTCCCAAACAAAATCTCCAATTTCAGAAAGACTACTTTCAGCAAACATACCTGAGTCTACGGAAAGATTGTCTTCTCCAGGAGCAAGTGTAACGAGGTCACTTCGCCCAGTCACTTGATCTGTATCGGAATCAATGGCATCGTTTGTACCAACATCTTTTGCGGTAAATAAGAACCCAGAAGGAAGCACAACTTCGACTCTGTAATCTCCAGGAATTAAGTCTTCAAATAAATAGAGTCCTGAAGAATTTGTGAGAATAGTATCGATAATATTATCTGCTGCATCAAGTAAGTTAACTGTAACTCCACTGAGTGCAGTATCACCGCTATCTTGAATACCATTGAAATTATTATCGCTAAAAACAAGGTTACCTAGAGAAGCTAGGTTACTTTGACTAAGGAGACCTGCATCTACATTAAGGTTAGATTCTGATGCTCCTACAGTAATCACAGCTGTTTGACCGCTTACTGGATCAGCATCACTATCAATTGTATCATCTGGACCAATATCCTGGCTGGTAAAGATGAATCCTGAAGGTAAGATAAATCCAATAATGTAATCATCAGGGATAAGGCTAGTGAAAGAATATAAGCCAGAAGCATCAGTACTTGTGCTATCAAGAAGGTTTAGAGAGCTGTCAAATAATTGAACAGTAACCCCTGCGACACCATTTTCTCCTACATCAAAGAGACCATTAAAGTTTTGATCTTCCCAAACACGGTCACCGATTGTTGCTAGAGTGCTTTCATTTACCATTCCAGCATCAATAGTGTCTAGGTTTTGTCCTGCTGATAGAGAAAATAGGTCAGTTTGACCACTAATAGGATCAGCATCACTATCAATAGAATCATCAGCACCTGAATCTTGCATGGTGATGACAAATCCACTAGGTGCAATAAAGCGTACAGAATAATCACCGGAAGATAAGCCGGTAAACTCGTATAAACCATTTGAATCAGTAACTGTTGTATCGAGTAAAGTCATTGTATTGTCATAAAGTTCTACAGTGACATTAGCTAAACCGGGTTCTCCAAGATCTTGTATTCCATCAAAATCTAGATCATTCCAAACAAAGTTACCGATACGAGCTAGGTTAGCTTCCTGAATCATCCCCGCATCGACACTTGTATTATTTTCTGAAGCAGTGAGTGTGATGGTTGTCGTTTGTCCAGTGATAGGATCAGCGTCACTATCAACAGTATCGTCAGCACCTACATCTTGTAGGGTGAAAATAAAACCACTTGGAAGAACAAATTCAAGAGTGTAATCATCAGGAATTAAATCTGTAAAACTGTAAGCACCCAGAGCATCAGTGAGTGTAGTATCAATAAGTGCCAAGCTTGAGTCGTAAAGATTTACTGTAACAGTATCAATTCCACTTTCGCCGATATCTTGAATGCCATCTTGGTTCAAATCTTCCCATACAAAATCACCAATTGATGCAAGATCACTTGTTGCAATGAACCCAGCATCAATATCTTGATTTTGCTCAGCTGCTCCTAGTGTAATTGTATCTGTAAAACCTGTAATACGGTCAGGGTCGCTATCAACAGTATCATCAACACCCATGTTTTGATAGGTAAAGACAAACCCACTTGGTGCTACAAATTCAACAGTGTAGTCTCCAGGAATCAAGTCATCAAAAATATAATTTCCTGATGAATCGGTAGTCGTTGTAGCAACTAATGTAAGTGTGTTGTCATACAAATTGACAGTAACAAGTTCTAAACCAAGTTCACCTGCATCAAAAATACCATTGAAATTCGCATCAATCCAAGCTGTGTCACTAATACTGGCAAGGTCTGATTCCGAAATAGTAGAAACATCGATAGTATCATTATTTTCACCAGCAGCGAGTGTGATAAGAGCTGTACGGCCTGTACTAGGATCAGCATCACTATCTAAAGTGTCGTCTCCGCCGGCATCTTGTGGACCAAATACAGTAAGTGAAGGGAGTGTAAATTGCACATAATAAGAGCCAGGTAATAGATCAGTGAAACTATAAAGACCAGAAGCGTTCGTTGTTGTTGTCTCTAAAATATTTAAACTATCATCAAGTAGACGAACAATGACGTTAGATAAGCCAGGCTCTCCGGCATCTTGTATTCCATCAAAATCGGTATCTCGCCATACAAAGTTTCCAATACTACCAAGCGATGAAGTTAAAAACATTCCTGCATCAACACTTGTATTATTCTCAGATGCAGATAAAGTAATAATGTCTGTAATTCCGAATGACGTATCGGGGTCACTATCTACCGTATCATCAGCACCAACATTTTGTGTTGTGAAAGAATATCCAGTAGGAAGATCAAACTGTACGCGATAATTTCCAGGAACAAGATTATTAAAACTATATAATCCGAAAGAATCAGTTGTTGTACTAGAAATAAAACCAAAAGAACCGTCTAAGAGAGTAACGGTTACATTTTCTATACCTGCTTCTCCAAGATCTTGAATACCGTTGAAGTTAGTATCTTCAAATACAAAATCGGAGATACTTCCAAGTCCGGAGGCATCAATTAATCCAGCATCAACAGTATCGTCATTTTCACCGGCTGTAATTGTAATAACAGCAGTGCGTCCTGTTGTACGATTAGGGTCGCTATCTAAACTATCATCGCCTCCAGCATCTCTTAGACTAAATGCTTGTCCTGTGGGAAGAATGAATTCAACGATATAGTCTCCAGGAATGACACTATTAAAAATATAGAGTCCGCTACCATCTGTTGTTGTAGAATCAAAAGTAGTTGTTCCTGTGCTGTTTAGAAGATTTACAGTGACTCCACTAAATCCTAGTTCGCCAATATCTTGTATTCCATCAAAGTTTGTATCGCTCCATACAAAGTCACTGATGCTTCCTAGATCATTATTATCAATCAATCCTGCATCGATATTATTTCTATTTTCACCTAAAACTAGTGTAAAAATATCTGAGCGACCTGTTGTTTGATCGGCATCACTATCAAAGTTATCACTTGCAACATAGTCTTTAAAGGTAAATGAAAATCCTGTTGGTAAGATGAATTCAACTTGGTAATCACCAGCAATTAAGTTAGAAAAACTGTAAAGTCCTTGAGAATCTGTTACTGTCGTATCTAAAGGATTGTTTAATCCGTCGTAAAGATTAACTGTAACACCACTAAGTACAGCCTCGCCTGGGTTAAATCGTCCATTGAAATTTTCATCGAGAAATACAAGTTCACCAACCGATCCAAGATCACTTGAATTTATTAGACCTAAATCGACAGTGTTGTTAGTAACTCCTGGTAATACTGTAATGACATCTGTACGAAATGTAACACTATCAAAATCAGAATCTACTGTATCATCAATACCCTGATCCTGAGGAGAAACAGAAAAACCTGTTGGAACTGTAACCTCAATGAGGTAGTCACCTGGTAAAAGGTTATCAAAAAGGTATGCTCCTGTTGGGTCGGAGAAAGTAACTCCAAAAGATTGCGTTCCTGTAGAGTCAAAAAGTCGAAAAAGAACGTCATCAATACCATCTTCACCAGCATCTTGGATACCATTGAAATTAGTATCTTCAAATACAAAATCCCCAATACTTCCAAGGTTGGCGCTGTCGACAAGACCAGCATCATAATCAGTAAATGTTTGCCCAGAACTTACTGTAAAAGTACCTGTTCTTCCAGATGTAGTGCTTGCATCACTATCTATCGTTTCATCTGAACCAACATTTGCTGTTGTGAAGACAAAGCCTGCCGGTTCAACAAATTCTAGCTCATAAGTTCCAGGAATTTGATTCGTAAATGTAACAATACCGGCTGCATTTGTAACGAGTGTGTCAACTACTGTAGAAGTCGCATCTAACAAGTTTACTGTAACACCAGAGACTCCGAGTTCTCCAACGTCTTGAATTCCATCAAAATTTTGATCGTTCCAAACAAAAGCTTCAATCGTAGCAAGGTTGGCTGAATTCACAAATCCAGCATCCCAAGTATCATCGGTTTGTCCAGAAACTAAGCTAAAAACATCTGTACGGCCTGTGGTACGATTAGCATCACTATCTTCAGCATCATCAACTCCTGCATCTTGTGTAGTGAAAGCAAAACCAGATGTGAGAATAAATTCTAAGTAGTAATCATCAGGAGCAATTCCAGTGAAAGAGTAAAGGCCTGCAGAGTCTGTAACAGTTGTTGCAATGAAGTTATCTAGAGAGTCATATAGATTTACTGTAACACCTGATATTCCAGATTCAGCAAAATCTTGTATTCCATCAAAATCTTGATCTTCCCAAACACGGTCACCAAGAGTGATACCTGATGCGATACCAGCATCAATACTATCTTCTACCTGTCCTGCTACAACAGTAATGACAGGGCTTCTTCCTGTAGTAACATCAGCGTCACTATCTAGTGTATCGAAGATTCCTTGATCAGCTAGGGTAAAAGAGGCTCCAGCCAGAGGAATAAATTCTACAATATAATCTCCGTCAGCTAAACCTTCAAATACGTATGCACCAGCAGCATCTGTTACAGTACTTTCAAGAAAGGTTCCTAAACCATCTAATAAGTTTACTGTAACACCTTCAACACCAGGTTCGCTACCATCTTGAATCCCGTCTAGGTTTTGATCAAGCCAGACAAAATCTCCTATAGTGGCACCAACAACCATCCCTGCATCTAAAGTATCATTAAATTCTCCAGGAGAGACGGTAAATAGAGTAGAGCGTCCTGTTGTTGTATCTGCATCGCTATCGATAGTATCATCACCACCAACATCTTGTGTGGTAAAAATGTGTGTATTTGGTAATACCCATTCAACTTGGTAAGTTCCCGGTAAAACTTCAAAAGAGTAGAAACCGTTAACATCAGTTGTTGTTGTTTGTTGTTGAACACCTAAGTCATCTAGAAGGTTTACAGTTATGCCTTCTATTGGAGTATTTAAGAGGTTTTGTAAACCATCACGATCTGTATCTTCCCAAACAAAATTACCAATTGTTGCCAGTTCCACAATACCAGCATCTAAATCATCAATAATTTCGCCACTTGTAATGCCAAATAAGACTTCTCCTGCGCTATTGACATCGCTATCGAGAGCATCATCTCCACCTTGATCTTGTAGAGTAAATGCAAATCCAGTGGGTAAAGAAAACAAGAGTTGATAAGTGGAAAGGGGAGCTTGGTTAGTAAAGCTGAATGCCCCATCAACACCAGTTGTAGTCGTAGCAACTACAGTAGAAGTTGCTGTATCAATTAGGTCAACTTGAACACCAGCAGGACCAACCTCTCCAGCATCTTGAATTCCATCAAAATCAGCATCAATAAATAGTAAGTCGCCAATTGTTACAGGTTGGTAGAGCCCAGCATCAACAGTAGTATTGGATTCACCTTCAGCAAGTGTAATGATTGCTGTTTGGCCTGTGATCACATCAACATCACTATCTAAAGTATCTCCAGCACTAGCATCATCTTGTGTTGTAAAAACATATCCAAGAGGAGCTACAACTTCTATAACGTAGTCACCAGGAACAAGATCTGTAAAACTATAAAGACCTGACGCATCTGTAAAAGTTGTTTCTAAAAGATTTAAACTTGAATCTAGAAGATGTACTTCAACGCCAGCAATTGCCGTTTGAGAACCATCTTGAGTAGCTGTCCCATTATTATCTTCCCAAACGTAATCACCTATACTAGCTGTACTACTTTGTTGAATAATACCGGCATCTAGTGTGTTATCTGTTTGGCCGGCAACCAAGGTGAAATTAGCAGTTTGTCCTGTACTACGGTTAGCATCACTATCTAAAGTATCATCTCCACCAGCATCTTGGCTTGTAAATACATATCCAGAAGGAAGCACAAATTCAAGATAATAGCTTCCGGGGGTTAAACCACCAAATTGGTATTCACCAAGGCTGTTTGTTAGATCAGTAGAGATTAGTGTGTTTCCACTGTCAAAGAGATTAACAGTTACTCCTGCTACACCAGGTTCAAGAGCGTCTTGTTGTCCATTAAAATCTAAATCTTCCCAAACAGTATCGCCTATGAAAGCTAATGTAGGATCTTTTGTTAACCCTGCATCAACATCGACTTCTATTTGACCTGAAATTAAAGAAATAACACCACTTTGTCCTGTGATAGGATCAGCATCACTATCAAGAGTATCATCGCCGCCAGCATCCTGAATAGTAAAGAGATAGCCGTTTGGTAAAACAAACTCGACGATATAATCTCCAGGAGTCAAATTATCAAATACATAGTTTCCATCAATATCTGATTGGGTGGTCGCTTGAAAAACTAAGCTTGAGTCGTAGAGATTCACCGTAACATCAAAAATTCCTGGTTCACCAGGATCTTGGATTCCATCGAGATTCTGGTCTTCCCATACAAGATCACCAATAGATGCAAGTTGATAAATTCCTGCATCCCATTCATTTGCCACATCGTCAGTAGACAAAGTAAAGACGTTAGTGAATCCCGCTGGGTCTACATCACTATCAAGAGTATCATCTCCACCAATGTCTTGTCCGGTAAAGGTATACCCTGCAGGGAGTTCAAATTCTAAAAAGTAATCTCCAGGTAGTACATCCGGAAATGTATAAGCACCAGATAGATCTGTTGTTGTAGTATCAACAACTGTGCCTCCAGGGCTTTCATAGAGAGTAACATCTACTCCCGCTACCCCGGGTTCACCAGGATCTTGAATACCATTAGCATTTAAATCTTCAAAAACAAAATCACCAAGAATCGCATTTGCAAGAACGCTACTCCAATGGTCGATTTCTTCTGTAAAGTATTCATTGTTAGCTTCGACATCGCCGTATTCTAGGTACCAGTTTCCACCTAAATCAGCACTTCCTGTAAGATCATCAGAAGCAGCGATTTCTCTTCCTGTAATATCACCAAGAAGCTCAACAAGTTGCGCTCCATCCTCACCTCCAGCAACATTACAAGCTAAAAGGTCAATACGCCCATCTGCACTTACAGCATTTCCAATTCGGTTCCAAAATGCTTGCAATGCTTCGCTTTGAGATAAAGATTCTAAATTAACTGAAGTTTCTCGATTTAGGCTAAAGAAACCCTCACTACCATCATTTACAAAGCCGATATTGCTTGCTTGGCGTTCACCTAATTTTGCTTCGATAGCATCAGCAATGTCCGTTAGTGATGCCTGATCTGGGTTGTAAAGAATGATTTCAACGTTATCTTGAGCAGCGTCAATTAAAAGATCGGGATTGCTGACTCTAGATGAAATCACAAGAATTTCTGTTGTTGGGTAGATACTTGCTTCATTCTGAAGGACATCGCTACTATGCTCGTCAAAAATAGCTTGATCTGTATTCAATTCGTGAGAAGCATCGTCAGAGCTTTGCTCCGTAAGTGCTTCAGCGACATCCACCACTGCAGCAGCATCCAGAACAATCCTTTCTTCCAAAGGAATGAAGTGAAAACGCATGTTGCTCCGCTCCCGTTAATTACAACATAAAATAGATATTACATAAAGATTATAATAAAAAATTTGTTAACCTTCAATGATAAATCTATATATGTTAATTTTAGTTTGTTGCAGTTTGTTTATTAGTAACTTGTAAAATCCATTCTGCGCTTATTTTTTAAGGGCGTTTTTTCTTTCTTTATATATCTATTATCGAACAAGTAATTAAAATTCTTATTTTTCATTGTTTTGAAATGTCCCAAAAATTTTTATGTTTTTATGTTTTAAGTTTTTATGTTTTGTGAAAATTATCTGGTGATAAGTAATTTATGGAACAATTAAATTTTTAATTAATCTGTGTTATGATGATTTGATTTGTTCTTTCGTTTTTTATGGTTTTTTTGTGGTGTTAGATCAATTAAGAAATCGTCTAGATGGATTAAGGCATAGCCTATTTGAGTCTTTACATAGTGTTGCTGATTATTTGGACAGAAAAGTTATTGTTTGGGAGCAGAAGTACTGGAATAAAGGCTGTCATCGTTTAGGTTTGATGTATCTTTTTCATAAAGATTCAAAAGATGTTCAGCAGCCTTCTCTTTCGAAGTGGAAATTTGTCATCATAAAAATTAAGCATTATGCATGTCCTATTGTCAGATTATGTGCCTCAGTATTTCATTTTTTAGAAGATTTAGTAGGGACAAAAGAAGAACGTAATTTGGAAGTAGAAGAACGAGCAAATACCCTTATTGAAAGCATGCGTGGAAGTATCACAGAAGATGAAACTCACGCAAATGCTGTTCTGCGATTTCTTGCTGAAGCAGCTGCAAAAGATCATAAACAATTTCCTATTGGAGAAACTAAAGAATACTCGTTACTTGAAAAAGAGTCGATAGACTCTCTAGAAGATCCGAAATTAGTTTTTCATGTATTGGCAGACCGTTATGGAGAAAACCTTCAGAAAGGAGTTGCTGGTACATTATCTTCTTTGGAGGGGACTTCTTTAAAAAGTACAATTTCTTTGTTTTTGAAAATATTAAAGCAAGAGTCTGAGCGTAATGAGAAACTGATTGATTTGTATAGAGCTTTGTTAAATCGAACCTACGCTATAGAAAATATCTATGAAAAGTTTAAAGAAGCATCTTGTGAAGCTAGGAGAGAAAAAGAACACAATATTTCACAATATTGGCTGAGTGATATTAAAAAATTAAAAGTGGGGGAACAACTGCTCTTACCAGGAGGATATAATGACAAGTTCGGTGGTCATGCAATGCTTTACGAGGTTTGCTGCAAGAGCGAAAGTAACGGAAAGAAAAAGTATACATTTTCGGTTTTGAATACAGGAGATGGGATCCGTTTTCATGACGGAGATTATCGCGGAAGTAAAGTTGTTCGTTCACACGAGAAAAAATGGAAAAAAATTACATTTGAAAATTTAGAAAAACTTATTCCTGAACTGGTGAAACCTCGAATAAGAGGTGGAGCTTTGGACGAAGATAATCAAATTTCTTGGACGGATCATATTTATCAATTTTTAGATGCAAATTTAACAAGTAAAAATCTTTGTTCTACAAATCCTAAAAATTACATCACTCCTCAGAGATCTGGAACTTGTTCTTGGAATGTCCTTCTAAAGTCCTTGCGAGGCAAATCTTCTCTCTATGATGAGCGCTCAATGCCTTCTGAATCCGGCCTATTTTCTATTTTTCCTCAGCCGCATTCAGAACTTTCTTGGTATAAAGCTAAAGCGGCAATGATGCATTTATCAGTTTTAAGTTCACAAGCACGTTTATTGAGTGAAGAAGACAATTTTACTCCTTCAGACTATTCCCTGCACCTAGAGCTTATGGAAAATGGAATTGAAAAGCTCTGTGAAGAGTTGAGTAAAGGAAATCTCTTAAAGAAATTAACACAAGATCAATATTGGACTTTATCAGCAACATTACCTGATTTACTTGCTCGTATGGATCGTCTTAAATCAAATTACAAAAATAAAATAGAAAACTTAAAGCCTGAGCTACCCCGATATTTAAATTCTCCAGGAAAGACAATAGATGAGAATTTTAAAATAGAGCTTCCTCCAAGTAATAAGGTCTCTGTTGTAGATAAAAAAAATGTAGAGTTGAATGATGCTTTACCTTCTTTTGAGCTTAAAGGAAGCTCATCTGAAGCAAGAGAAGATCTATCACGTGTGATTGCAAAAGTATCAGAAATTTCAGAAAACGATGGTGAGTATCTGAGTGCTTCAGCTTATCTTCACCATCATGTAGTCAATGTATTGTTGCCTATAGAACCGAGTACAGAGAGGGTGTTTTCTACTTTAGAAAATCTAAGCAAAGAAGAAATAGAAAAGTGGCAGATAGAATTACAAAATCTTATGGGTTTGATTTGTCAAATCATCAGCCGATGTGGTGAACCCAACGGAATGCAAATTTTAGACGTAGCGAAAATCTATACAGTTGCGTATTTATTGGCGCTCAAACAAGACAGTATGATTGAGGGGAGAGAAGGAAGAGCTAGTCTGGGCCATTACCCACCTTACATTGATTTTTTTGATACATATTTAAACTCAGATACTGGAAAAAACGCCCTCAATTGTCGCCCTGAATACAAAAGAGAGTGGGAAAAAATAAAAGCCGTTTTTACTTCACTGAAAGAAGAAAACTCTAAGGAGTCAGAGCTTACACCTCTTTTCGCTGATGGATTAAGGGGAAAAGACGATATTGCTGATGCAAAAGAGTGGTTTCAGAATAATTCAGAGTATTTACTAGCAAAATCTTTAGGTTATGATTTACTAATAGATTGCCAAGAAATGGATAAAATAGATGAGCAGTATTTAGTCCATATAGAAAAAATATTAAATAGATGCATAGGAAAAGAAAAAAGAAGTTTTGAGGAAACTAGAAGTAATCTTCTAAGAAATAATAAGAATGCTTCAGAAAATAATATCTTAAATAGTAAAGAAAAAACTTCTTCTAATATTTCTCATTCTTGCGGAGAGGATAACAGTTCTTCTATTAGATTAAATAAAGAGTTAGAAAAAATAAAGCCTCATCTAAAACTTATATTGGAACAGATTAAAGAAAATAGTATTAATTATTATCATTCAGACGACGTATTATTTAATGTAAATAATAATCTAGATGATGAACTTGAACTTACTATTAATGATTTTTTTGATGGTTTGGATGATGAATGGGATGTGTTTGATATTATATTAGATAGTCTTGATTCTTTAGTTCGTAGATATAATCAATGTGTTTCTATTCATAATGAAAAGTTAAACAATAACGAAGAAAAAGCAAGAGAAATTGATTTAACAATATTAGAAAGATTATTGGCTGATATTAATGATTGGGATAGTGAATTTAAGCCTAGTGAACTTTTACAAATTTCAACTTATCGAAAAGAGTCTGTAGTAAATCAAGAACTAAGAAAGTTCATCAATCCTTTTGATCCCAATTCACATGAAAGAATTGTAGAGAAAAGATCACAAATTCCTAGAGAATTTATTACATCAGAGACACGAAAATTATTAGAAGAGCATCAACTAGATTATTCCAAGACAAGTCAATATCAATCCTTATCTGCAATGAAAGATGTATCACATATTTTTAGACTCAAGGATATGTGTTACGCCTGTATGTGGGCTATTGGTGGGCAAAATGGTCATTGGGAAGAAGCTTATCAGGGGTTTCGTTCTACTTTTGAAAAGCCTTTATTAGAAAAAGCTCCCACTATAAAAACAGAAAGTATCGCTAGTGGGGATTCAATCAATACTCTTCAAACGACTCAGAAAACTTTATCAAGCCCTTCGATTCATGATCGAATTATGGATCTTGATTTTAAAGAAAGTGGAGAAAATTTAAATTCTAATTCAGTTAAAAACCAAGCTGAAGCCTTATTTAGAGCCTTAAAACTTCAAAAAAAGAGTTCTCGTAATTTTCAGAAAATTTACTCATTAGAATTGCAGCATCTTGATTCTCATCTACGCTTTCACCGTCTTTTTTCCACAATAAAAGCGGACAGATCATTGATTGCTTTTTCGGAAGATCGTGAGCATTTATATAGCATATTGGAAAGTAATGACTTTCTTCAAGAGGTAAAAACAGACATAAAATTACGTCATGAATACTTTTCTTTCATAACTAAAGAGCTTGAGAGTGAAGAGACAGAGATCCCTGCTAATAGAAGACAATGGGAAGCTTTTGTTTATCGAGCAATGTCCACACATCGTTTATGTAGAAATCTCTATAGAGGAATTTTACAGGACAACGGCTCTGAACCTGTTCTGGTAGAATTTGGAAAAAACGACCGAAAAAGAAGAGAAGCTCTTTTAAACCTCATTAAGCGTGTTCGTAATGAAGCTCCCAGTTTAGATGGAATCAAAGCTTATCACAACTTGGATTCGAGCTTAGACTCATTGATTGCAGAAGGCATTGCAGCCTTTGAAAATGTGAACAAGGAAGACGTAGAAGAACAAAGGTTATGGCTTTCATTCTTTATTGAATATGCAAAAGGAGCCAAAGGTTCCCGTATCGGTTCCATTCGTCAAGATGCAGAGCTACAACTCCATCGCTGGTGTGATGTAGCTTATAAAATTCTTTCAGAGGGAAAGCTTAATGTTAGAGAGAACTCTAGCTATCAGGATTTTATGCAAGCTTTAGGTTTAGATAATGAACTGAATGGATATTGTCCGCAAGGACATCTACCTCATTTATTGCGTTCGGAAAATGGAAAGATAGAAGTTGATTTGTTGCGCGGAGAAATCAAAGGAATTTGGCCTCGTAGTGGAAGTATTGCCACAAATACTATTCTTGGGTTTTCACAAATTGGATTAGAAGGAAGTTTGAGAGTAGAAGAAAAAGATGATCACTTTCTTATTTTGAATTCTCAATATCAAGGTTTGGCTCTAAGAAAAATAGACAAAGATGAATACGAAGTCTTTATTGAGAGAGAGGGGGTTCGTTACTTTCTTCAAGAAAAAGATTATAAAAAGAAGCCTTTTCTTCCTCAGGCCTTAAGAAGCGAATTTCTTTTCTGGGAATCAGATGATGGAAAAATACTTCTCTCATCGGAGCTAGAAGGCAATAAAATTGGTATGGAGCGCTGGGTACATGAGTATGAAGTAGATGATGGACGCATTCGTTGTCTTAATGAATCAAAGTCCATGTTTATGCTTCCTATAGGGCTCCGCTCTGTCTATGGAAGAAATGAAAAGTTTTTAAGAACAAAATTACCTGAAGCATTAAAGCCTTTTACCGAGCTAGTCCCAGAAGAAGAGTTGCTCTGTTTTTATGATGAAAATGAATCTTTATGTAAGGTCACACTTCATTGCAAAAATCAAGAAACAAAGCAGCTGTTTAGTTTTCTTATTGATAAAAGTGGTGATTGGGTTCTTGAAGGAAGGCCTCATATTCGTTTATGCCCAAAACCAGATAAATTGACTCGTAGTAATTATACACGGAGTTTATTACTCGAAAAAACAAAGTTAAGCAAGGACAATAAAAAGAAAAGTGCAGGGTTCATTATGCTCTTGCCCGATTGTGATGCGAAGCATTTCTTTCAAATTGAGAAATATGGGTGTAGGGGAACAGGTTGGAGTGCTTTGTCTCAGAAAAATCCCAATGCAGACCCTTGCTTTTTAATGGAGTTAGAATCTACTGGAGTCAATTGGAGTTTGAAAACAAGAAGTGCAGAAGATTCTCTCAGAGCTGCTTTTTATTATTTGATGAGACCACGGAAAAACTATGATCAAGCTTTAAAAGAGTTATGGAAAGCACAAATTACTCGTGAATACACTAAAAAGGAAACGGAACTTTTAGAGCGCATTGCTTATTCAGATAATGTTGACAGAGGAAAAGAAAGTAAAGACCCCAAAATGTTTTCTATAAGAATCATGGCAGCAGCGCTTTTGATAGAAAACGAGAAAAAATATCATGATCCGCAAAAAGCCCAGCAAATCAATATTGGAAAACTAGAAGAGCTGATTAAGAAAAATTCGGAAAAACTTTCTAGATTTTCTGGTATTTCGAAAAAATTAGATCCTTTCCTCATTGTACAGAAAATGGGTTTAGAGCCCCGGGATTATCAATTACACCCGAAAACATTGCTATCTAAACAGCCTGTGACTGTAGCATGGAATAAACCAATTTTACTAAAAAATGATTCTCAAATTTCTTCTAGACCCTTATATGAAATCAGAAAACACCTTCAGAGAGAGGTAAAAAGAACAGCTTCTATTGAAAATGTTGATTTTCGTACTTGGGGAATGAGTGAAGATAGAAAATCTATTCTAAATCATTTGGAAGAAGAAATTGAGGAAGGGAAAAAAGGATTTACAGAAGAAACTTTTACAATAGAAAAAGACAATGTAGCGAAGATTAGAGAAGATCTTAGAAATCTACGTAGTAAGCAATCTCAAGAAGCTGCGAAATTGGAAACAGCCCTTTTGATCCGTATCAATCAAAGTAAAAATAGCATACAAGCATTGAATCGTCTTGGGCGTTCTTCTGAATACCTAGAAATTGCAGATCTCATACAAATACTACTATCGACTGATCCAAAATCGGTATTTGGCAAAGAATGGCCAAATATCAAAATACAACTGACTCAATGGATGGAACTGCAAAGCTGTATACAGCAAATTGATCGTTGTGAAGCACCCTTGAAGAAACTAGAAGGTTTTATTAAAAAAGATGCAGTCCTAGAAGATAAATGGGAACTTTTTTCTACGGAGTTGGGAAAAATTATATGGCAACAACGCAGTTATAATACGAATGAAAGTATCAGACTTTTAGCATTTGAATATCTGGGAAACATGATGATGTATCCAGAACAAGTCAAAGCAATCCAAAAAATGATGGAAGAAGGAGAAGGTACAAGTTCTGTATTACAACTCGTCATGTCTTTTGGTAAATCAAAAGTAATGAATCCAATTTTAGCAGCACTGAATGCGCGAACAGAAAAAGGCAAAAAGCAGCTTTCAGTGGTCTGTATGACACCAGGATTGTTCCCTTCAGCTTCTATTGACCTACAAAATACCTTACGAGATACATGTGGTAAAAGCCTCTACAGCTTTATTTTAGACCGAGGTGATTGCTCTAACGCTGCCCTTTTAAGAAAAAAACTTGAAAACTTACGTAATGCGAGAGATTTAGGTAATGTGGTAGCTACTCGACCTAATGATTTATTGATGGTTCGTTTGATGATTCGAGTACAGCTAGCTGAACAAGCAAATAGAAAAGAGCAAGGTTTGGCAGTTGGAGATCACGCAACAGTAGATCTTCTTTTACAGATAGAGAAAATCTTTATGGAAGAAGCAATGGTTCTTTATGATGAATTCGACAGTATTTTTTACTTTAGAGAAATGCTTAATTTACCTTTAGAGGGGGGAAACCCTTTAAATGCTCGCGGATTGGAATTAGGTCTAGGAATCTATAAAACACTTATGGAAGAAGATATTCATATTGAGGGATATAAAATTTCTGATCTTCTTGAGCAGAATGCAGAAGATTCCCTTACTATAGATGATTATAACGATAAACTTCTTCCTATCCTTCACAAACATTATAGCAATCTATATGCAGATCGATTAGTAGCATTATTAAGTAGTGTAGATTCTAAATATGATAAAAACTTACTTCAGAAAATAGTCCCTGAGTATTTATCAGGAGAAGATCATCATGAAGATTTAGCAAAATTTTTATCAGATACGGTCAGCTTATTAGCGTCTTCAGAAAATGAAATAAAAAGAGAAGTCGAAAACATACTGAATGATTTGTCTTTTTATCGTATGCAGTTGCGTCGTGATGGTTGCCTTGTTCAAGCAATTAGTGCGGCAGTGGGAGCAAAGTATGGTCCCGGTGATAAAGGATATGGAGTACCTTATTTGGGGAATGGTACACCAAAACCCATAGCTCAGTTTAAAACCCCTTGGGAAACGCTGAATAAAACTCTACAGTGCTATTTGTGGCAATGGGATGACCGCGCAGACAAATGTACATTTATTGAGTTTTCCAAAGATCTTTTAGGACAAGAAAAGAGCCTGCGCTTTCTTTCTCAGGCTACAGGGATAAAAGAGAAATTTGATTTAGAAGAGATGCTTGAGAATGAACCTGATGCATTCATTGCGCAATGGGAAAAACATCGAAAATTAGGAAAGAAAGAAGAAAAAAAAGCAGCTAACGAGCTTTTATATAATTATCTTCGAGATCATGTTTTTTCATCCGTTAAAGAACATTCACAGCAATGTTTAGGAACTCAAGCTGATCGTTTAAGCATAGCAAAAAATAATATGGGGTATTCTGGAACAGGAAAGGGATCTTCAGGTTGGGGTACATTGAAAGTTGAATGGGATCCAGTTTCTACTTTTAGAGTAGCAAAAGGAATTTGTGCAGATAAAAATACAATCATAAAAACGGAAGAGACTCATCCAAGTAAATTGCTTCAAGATTTAATGAAGCAGAATAAGTGGACAAAAGATCATAGCGCTCTTATTGATGTAGGAGCGCTTTTTCGAGGAGTTTCTAATGATGAAGTTGCGAAACATCTTTCAGTATTTCTTGAAGAAAACTCTAATTTTGAAAAAGATTTCGTTCTCTACTATCACCCTTTAAGTAATGAATCAGGAGTTCCCACCGGAGCAACGCAATTAGCTGTTTTAAAAAGAGGAGAAACAAATCCAAAATTGATTGAAGGAACAAGTCGTGAAGTGATTGCTGCTGCATGTGGACTATCAATAGGATCATTGGAAGATAAAGTGCTTGCTTATTTCGATCAGGTCCATTGTGTAGGAGCTGATATACCGCTACCTTATGGATCAAGAGGCTGTGTTTTATTTCGTCCGAATGTAGATCGAGAAATTCTTGCCCAAGCAGCGATGCGCATGAGAAAGCTACTCATAGATGGGCAAAATCTTGATTTTATTCTTTCTCATGAAATGGAAACATTTATTCGTAAAGAGTTAGGAATGCCGGATGAACTTGAGTTAAAGCCTGTTCATTTATTTTATTGGACTGAAATTTATCGAAGTGAGCAAGAAAGGCAAGATCACTATGAAGCAACTAAACTCTTGATGCGTCAGAAGGTCGTTGCTGCTGTTGAGAAAAAAATTAGAGCATGTAAAAGAGCTGATGAAAGAATTGATTTACTTGGAAAAACCCGCAAATTATTGATCGATTGTGAAGAAGGAACTTTCTTTGAAAGATGGGGAGGGCTTACTCGTAGAGGTTCAGCAGAAGAAGGATTAAATCAGTTTATTGAGAAACTCAAAATAAATATCAAAGAAACAGGAGTATTTGTAAAAGCGAGTTTAGAGCTTATAGAAAAGGAATTAAAAGATATTGCAGAGTATGAATTAGATCCCGAGAAATGTGGGGTAGGCATGCCAAAAGAAGTTCTTTTATCAGATTCTTTTCTAGAAAGTGGAGAAATGGAACAGGCTGTTGATCAAAAAGTAACAACAGACGAGCAGTTGGATTTAGAGTTAGAAAGAGCTGATGAATCGTTGGGAGAAGAAGAAGCCTGGTCAGATTTAGAAATGCAACAATTATTAAACTCAGAAGATTTATTGAGCAGCTCTGAAAAGAAGGTAGAAAGCTTATTCTCTGTCATGGAAAAAGCAGGTGAGCATTGGCAAAGCTCCTTAGGGCTATTTCATGATGAAGAAATTTATGTGAGCAAAAACCTGCTTACTATGTGGGGAAATCAACCTGACTATTCTCGGTTTTTACAGGCTTCTTCTAAACCTATTCATGAAATGATCTTAGTAAAAAATGAAAAAGAAGAGTTTCGTTTATATCTTTTATCAAGTGCAGAAGTAGCAGATTTTAAAAATTACATGTCTGAAAAAGCTGCAGAAGAAAATACTCATGAAAGTTATTTGATTGATTCTTGTGGGACGATTCTATGTAACTTAGGTGCGAAAACAGAAAAGAGTAGTATCGAGGATGTATTGTCCGGAAACAAGCGAAAAAATGCCTCTAGGCTTCTAATGAAAGCATCTATTTTGCAGGGGCATTTATATAGTATAGAACACTGGCTTGATTCAAAGTACTCTGAACTAAGCGATAAAAATAAAAAAGAAGCAAAAGTATTGCTTCGTCAACGTTTGCTTTCATGTCCTGAAGAATATAGACAACGCAAACAATTTCGAAACGTTTATGATACACTCATTTTTAACCACTTATAAAGAGTGGAGTTCAAAGCTCCAGGCTCAATAGGTTTACTTAAATAGTCATCCATTCCAGATTGAATACATCGCGTATTATCTCCTTCCATTGCTAATGCTGTAAGAGCGATAATTGGAGTGCGATTTTGTCCTTTTTCATTTTCCATTGAGCGAATTTTTTGAGTTGCCTCAAAACCATCCATTTCAGGCATCTGACAGTCCATTAGAATGAGGTCAAATGTCTGTTTTGCTGAAATTTGGTAAGCTTCTACACCGTTTTTCGCTTTTGTAACCTTGCAGCGATAATTATGAAGGATGGAACTTGCTACAGCTTGGTTAATCAGGTTGTCTTCTACTAGAAGAATTTCAGTACCTGGAAATAAGTGAGATTGGAGAGATTGACTATTTGGAATAATGGGTTGTTTTCTCTCTTCTTGTATTTCTTTATCTACAAAACTTTGTAACGTATACATCATCTGTTCAGGAGAAACAGGGTAGGAGCATATAGAGACAACTCCAGTTTTTTCCAGCTTATAGTCCGTCATATTTTGCCGAGGTGAGCAAAGAACTAAAATACGATTACGAACAGGAAGTGATGTAGCTTGTAATTCTTTAGCGATGGCAAAAGCATCTATTTCCGGAGGAAAATGTGTTAAAATAACAAAGTCAGATTGTTTTCCATCAGCGAGACTGCGCAAACATAAATGTAACAGTTCATTAGGAGAGTCAGCTCGGATGGATTGTGATCCGCGATCTTCAAGTAAAGCTTGTATGTGTTTAGCCTCAACAGGACAAGGCTCTAATAGAAAACCCTGTAGTTTTTTCTTAATCATTTCTATACTTGGGTCGGAAATAGGAAGTGTTAAACTCACAGAAAAAGTTGATCCTTTTTCAAGCTCACTTGCAACAGAAATACTTCCTCCCATAAGTTCTACAAGTTGTTTACATACAGATAAGCCAAGTCCTGTTCCGCCATATTTTCTTGTTGTGGATCCATCAGCTTGGCGAAATTTTTGAAAAACTCTTTCTATATTATCCTGATCAATGCCAATACCCGTATCGCTTACGCTAAGAGAGAAGCACGCTCTATTATCTTCAATAGAAATGAGCTGCAAATCAATTAAGATAGAACCTTCATGAGTAAATTTTACAGCATTGCTTAGTAAGTTCAAAAGAACTTGACGAATTCTGACAGAGTCGCCTAAGAGGCCTTTGGGAAAATCTGGTGGGTAATTGACTAAGAGTTCTACAGGCTTCTCTTCCATTTGATAGAAAGATACACTAGCCGCTTCGTCGATGATTTGACGCAGATCTAAATTGTGTTCTTCTAATTCAATATGACCCGCTTCAATTTTTGATAAATCTAAAATATCATTGAGAAGAGTAAGCAGGATTTGAGATGATTGTTGAATAGCTAGAGCGTATTCTTCTTGGTTTTTTTCTAATCGAGAGCCTAAAAGCAGATTATTCATTCCTATTATTCCATTGAGAGGAGTTCTCAACTCATGGCTCATATTTGCTAAAAACTCAGATTTCAAACGCGAAGCTTCTTCTGCTTGTTCTTTTGCTAATCTAAGGGCATATTGATCTTCAATTAGCTGCTCTTCTACCTTTTTTCTGGGAGTGATATTTAAGCTCGCACCACGAAAACCAATAAACTCTCCCTCATCATCAAGCAAACAAAGTCCGCTAATTTCTTGCCATACGATGTCACCATTTTTTTTAACAGCCATTAATTCAATACGATGAGGTGTCTTTTTGTTTTTTTCAATTCTATTGAACCAGCAATTTAGAAGATCTCTTTCTCCTGGAGGTAAAAATGTTTGAAAAGGTCTTCCAAGAATCTCATTGACTGGGTAAGAAAGAATTTCTTCAACTTTTTCACTCACATAAGTAAAAAGCCCATTTCGATCTGTTTCCCAGACATATTCATCAACAGCTTTTGCAATATCATGAAAACGCTTTTGGCTTCTTTTTAAGCTAAGGTTTGCTTCTTGCTCCATATCAAGCATGCGATTTAATTCTAGACCAATGGCACCAACCTCGTCATTGGTTCCTATAAGAGCTCTTGCATTAGAATCTCCTTCTGAATGCTTCTTCATCGTATCGATAATATTATGTATGGAGTCAAATACATAGTAACGTAAAGATAAGTAAACAAGAGTCATGATCGAAAATATGCAGAATAAAGCATAAGAAATCATTTTGATCGTCTGCTTGTAAAGCTCTGCTTGCATTTGACTTGTATTTAACTGAATACCAATTGCTCCATCTATACTTTCCTTAGCTTCATAAGAATGACTAATTCGAATAGGAGCAACAAAAATATACTTAGAGTTCTCGGGAGAATAGTCAATTACCTCACTCCGACTTTTATTAGCTCTCAATAGGCTTTCACGCATTGGAGATGGAGCTTGATCAATGAAAAAAGTCCCATTTAGCATGCGCTTATTACTTTTATAAACTTCAAGGTTAGGTCCTAAAACAATATGAATCTGTTGTACTTTTTCACTTGCTGCAAGAGCTTCCACGGCACGTGAAAGGTCTCCTGTATAAGAAATGGATTGAGTTAAGTTGTAGAGGGAATCAAATATTGCTAATGATTCTCTCCGAAATTGTTGTTCTAGAATATTTTGTGCGTCTTGAAGGGTAAATGTAACACCCAAAAAAGTAGCAGATAAACCTAAGGTAAAAATAGGAACAAGTACACGCCTAGATATAGAAGCTTTTACTGGTTTCCATAAAGACACATGATTACTCCAAATTAAGTATAAAACTTTTGTCAATAACAACTGTCTTAGGAATGTAATTTGTATTCTGTTCTATACGAGCAATCTCTTCAACACGTTCAAGGGCTTTTTCTATTGTATCTGTTTTAAATAAGTCTTTTTGCATTTGTAAGTTAAGAATTTTTACTCCTTTAAGAGCGTCGCGTAGTTCATCTATTTGAATGCCTAAGTGTTGAGCCATAATAGCATGTACAGTATCTGGATCTCTTTGCATGAGATTATAAGCTTTTTCCCAAGCCCGAAGAAAACCTTTGATAGATTTGGGAGAATTTTTAGCGATTTCAGGTGAAACAGCGATGATATCAACGACTTCACCAGGAATTTCCATAGATGAGAATATTTCATTCACCTTAAGAGTATTCATTATCTCTTGATCATATGGAGAATAAGTAACCTGAGCGTCTATTTTTCCTTCTTTCATGAAGCTTGCTCCGTAGGGTTGGTCAACGGAGACAAGCTCTACATCATTTATATTTAAATTATTTAACTCAAGAGCTCTATAAATGATGTATCCTCCTAAAGAAGCAGCTTCAATACCAACACGCTTTCCTTTCAAATCTTTTACAGACTTGATTTCTTCTTTAGCTAAAATAACGTCGCCACCTATGGAAAAGTCTGAAACCATGATAATGTGACTGGGCCTTTCAGCTAAAAGCCCGGTTTGAACCACTTCACTTAATGTACAAGTCATTGCGTTAATTTGTTTGCGATCGAAAGCACGGCGAATATCAGCTAGGGAACCGATATCTACTAATTCGATGTCTACTCCAAACTCCTCAAAATAACCAAGTTGTTCTGCTACAACAAGAAGCTCGTATCCAGGCCAAGGGTTGATACCAAGACGTATCTTTGTGCTTTTATTAGAGGGAAACTGATAAGAGACAAATGCATAGCAGAGAATTATAGTCATGATTACTGCTAAACTACGCGTTTTCCAAGACATCAAAACCCCTAAAGACTTTAATATTTAAAGAAAGATTCTTTTACCTTCTTATATATAAAATATAGGCTTTGATGTCATGAATATATAATAATATATTGTTTGTAACAAAAAACTAACCTAAAGATTACAAAGATGCTTTACGTGCAAATACTTGGTCATTTTTAACATAAAGTTGAACCGTATCATCTTTTGCAATTTCACCTCTTAAAATGGGATCTGTAAGGCTGTTTTTTAGATCGGATTCTATGACCCGTTGTAAAGGGCGAAGGCCTAAGTTTTCATCAAAACCATGCCGTTCTACGTAATCGGTGATATCTTGCTCCCATACCAAATTCATTGGAGTCTTTTTTAAATTAGAAATCTTCTTTCTAAAAGACTCAAGTTTAAAAGGAATGACTTTTTTTATAACATCTTTAGTAATGACATTCATGGGAATGACTCGATCGAAGCGAGCATAGAGTTCAGGACTCAATTGATCAATCATTTGAGGTTTTAAAGAATCTAGAACAGACTCACGGGATATCCCGCTCTTAAGTTTTTGTGTAATTTGATTGGCAAACAAGTTAGAAGTCACGATAAATAGAACTTCGCAGCAATTGATTGTTTCACCCTTACCATCTGTAATCCGGCCTTCATCAAATACTTGTAAAAACACTTTCCAGACATTAGGGTGTGCTTTTTCAATTTCATCTAAAAGCACAATGCTTTTGGGGTTTTCTTTGATCGCATTGGTAAGTTGTCCTCCTGCAGCATGTCCAGCATATCCCGGAGGAGCTCCAATCAATCGGTTGACTTGGTGTTCCTGTTGATACTCAGACATATCAATACGAATCATTTTGTTCGTAGCACCGTAAACTTCTTTAGCCATGCACTTTGCTAGTTCTGTTTTACCGACACCAGTTGGACCGACCAAAAGAAAGCTTCCAATGGGCTTTTCTTCGTCTTTTAATCCTGCAATATAACGCAGCATCGCTCTTGATACTTCGTGGACGGCATGCTCCTGACCAAATAGTTGCTCTTGAAGGCGTTTTTCAAGATTCTGAGGATCTTTTAAAACAAATCCATCTCCGTCACTTGAGCGAGTGCTTGAAGAGATTTTCAATTCATGATTTATTTCTTTTCCATTGATATTAAGCTCTTTTGCTTGGTAAGCGTTGACTAATAATAAGTTTACATAGTCGCTTCTTTGCTTATTGCTTAAACAAGTGACAAAGTACTCTTTATCTTTATCTGTGAAAATTTCATAGCAATCACCGCTTTGTTTTTGATAATTGAGAATAGATTCAACTTGTTTTTGCGACATCAAAGGAACAAGATACTTCCATTCATCCCTAGGCATACAATCTAAAAGCTGCCAAGAGTTTTCTAGCGCCATTAAAAGAAGCTTTAGCTCGTAGAGGGGAGTCTGGCAAAGAATTGCCTGGCGCTCATTTCGGTTACTAGCTAAAGCTTTTTCAAAAAGCTCAGCTTTAACAGGGCTAGAAATCTTCTGGGAAATGTATTTAATTTGATCATCAGATGCCCGAGATGATAATGAGAGGACTTCTTCTAGAGAAAGATTTTTTACATTACTTATCGCTGATTGACTATTTTCAGGAGGAGCTGAAGAAATCCGAGTTGGAGCAGGAGCTTTTCCATCATCGTTTGATAAATCTAATAAAGCATTTACATGTAGCTTTCTCTGTGGATCATTTAAAAGACTTATAATCTCATCTTTATACTTGCTATCCATTGTAATTGCTTCGAGAACTTGGCGGTTGCTCATAACTGTTAAAAGCGATGGCCAATAAGCTTTTGGCATATAAGTAAAAAAACCAGCTCCACCTTGTATAGAAAGAAGGAAAAGCTTTAAAAGAGCCAAAGGCCAGGAAGAAAAAATTTGCTTACACGTACTTACAGTTGAAGCTTGACGAATAGATTGAGTTAAAGCATCTTTCTGCGGCTTAGTTAATGCTGATGCAATAGAGTGTAGTTCGTAATCATCACACTCTTTAAGAAGAGTGACAACTTGCTTCATGGTTAAATTTGGAACATTTTCGATTTGTTGCTGACAAGCAATAGCATATTTCTGAGCTTGACTTAGCTCTTCAATAGCACATGGACGTGATTCAGGAGGGAGTTTTTCAACATTATACTTCAATTGCGGAGCATCTAAATAATGAAAAAAAGCTAGTCCTTTTTCTTCATCTGTGCATGATTCAATGATGGTTTCAGCCGCTTGACCATTGCCATGATATAAGCCGTTTAAAGCAATAATCACAGCAACTACAGGCATTTTATCTACAAGATTTTTCCATTCTTCAGCTGTTTTAGCACGCTGAAACGGCTCGTAAATTTGTTTACGAAGCTCTGGATTCATTTTTTTATGAACAGAAAAAATTTGCTTTGAATTTAGAGAGGGAACAAGCTGGCTAATTTGCTTCCAATCCATTGAAGAAAGAGTGTCTGGAAGAGATAAGTCTGAGCTAGGATTTGCTAATAAGGAAGTGAAGTCAGGAAAAAGTTGCTTGTATTGTTGAATAGACATCGCTTTACCTCAAATTTGATAAAATCCCAAACTCTAGGTTGCTAAGGGAATTTACACAAGAGTAAATTCCCTTACGAAAGCCGAATCTCATACAAGATTAGAGGGTTTAAGCACCAGAAGAAGTCCGTACTTCTTTCATGCGCCTAGCCCAATCTAATGTTGCTTCTAAAGCATTAAATTCTTCAGAACAGTTTTCTTGGCAGTATTTATAGTGGAAGCCAGTATAAGGAATTTGTTGTTCTTTCATTATTTTTGCAACACTCTCTACATTGTGCTGGCGATCATCAGCAAAAACTACACGTTTAGCTTTGTAAGCAACATGAGTCAAAAATTCTTGTATCGCTTCTCCTTTTGAGCGGCTTCCACAGTAAATCACGCCGTTTTGAAATAAAGTATGCTCGCTGAGAAGAAGATGTTGTATATCAAACGGGTGATTCTTAGGGGTTAATCCAATTGTAAGTAGTTGATTTTCTGTTACCTTGGATAAAGCAGGATCTCTTGCTGTTAAGCATAAAAGAGTTGCTTCTGTTTGCCACTTTGAAAAGAGTTTAGATAATGCTTTTTCTACAAGAACCACTTCAATGTGTTCTTGGGAACGGTTCCATTGGTCAGTAGCAATATTATAGGAATCTTCTTTATTTAATCCCCAGTCTTGATAGCGGAGTATGAGCCAATCTTGCCATTCGACTTTTCCAAGGTTCCCTTTTGCGTGAAGTATCGTATTGTCGATATCTAATAAAACAAGCGTATCTTTATCAATCACAGAATCTAAGTCTTTGATATTTAAACACTCAATAATGTCAGTTTCAGACTCTCCGCAAATATGTGTATATAAAAGTAAAAAGAAAATAAGAAAATGTTTCATAAAAAGATCTTAGCCTCCTGATAGGTTTTTTATTTTTTAATACAGTTACTTTTTTATTGAAAGAAATAAGAGAGGAAGTGAGTTTTATGGTTTTTGTGAAGAATATTAATGGTTGTTTATTTGAAAAATGATATAATAAAAATTATTAATATAATTAATAAAACTATGGTTTATGATAATAACTTAAATAGTTTAGGTAGTTCTTCTGAAGGAATTTCTTCTTTCCCTTTAGATAGGGAAAGTGAAAGCTCTTCTGTTCAAAGTGAAGGGATAGACACTGCTGGTCGTACTGTAAAGCTTCTAAGTGATGAAAATTCAACAGAGAATCTTGCATCGCTTTATCTTACAGAAAGCCCTTCCGTATCTAATGAAAGTTCGATAGAAAAAAGTGACTCTCCATCTATTAAAAATACCGTAAAGACTTTTTTTAATAAGCTTACAGAAAAGATTAGAGGAAAACAGGAGACTGAAAAATCTGGAAAATTAGGGGCTTTGTTTTTAAGAGGAATTCATAAGCTTTCTCCTACTCCTGATCAAAAGTTTGAAAAAGCTCGTGGAATTATTCAGAAGCCTCTGTATAAGATTCCTGTCCCGAAATCAAGTAGTGAAAAGAAAGGAAAGCTGCTCACTCGTATTGCTAATGGTCTTTATGAAAAATTTATTAAATTAGGAAACAGTGAAGAGAAAGATTTGATTGTACGTCGTATGAAGCGAACAGCAAATGCAGCAAATTATATGACAAAAAATCCTGATAAACTTACAGATGAAGATAAAAATTTTTTAGAGGATCGTTTTCAAGAAGCAAAACTTTTGCAGGATGCGGTATTTACTTATATATTAAAGTTAGAAAATAGCCCAATCTCAGAAGGAGATCAACATCATAATTTTACAAGTGAACAAAAACAACTTTATATAGAAAAATTTTTAGATTCTTACCTGGTAAATAGTGCTTTTTCTGGCTCTGGATTTGAAGAACAAAAAATATTTGAGTTATCTAAAAGTGCCGAGGTAGGTTTTAAAGTCATGAATGCGATACCTTCTGATTGTCGAACACCTGGCAAAATAACAATTATTGATGAGTCTGATTACTAATCTGATTGCTTGGGTTACTTCATAAACATTTCCTAATCACTTCTTGATAAGTAGCATGTCTTAATCTAAGATTCGCTGGTTTTAGCCAATTTTGGAGTAAGATCATGGATTTGCTTAAAGCGGAGATTCATCAAGATACCGTTCAATTTTTACAAGATTTATGGAAGCAGGATGAAAGTTCTATAATAGAGATGGAACAGGTGCTTCTCAATAGGCTTGCTGAAGCTCATCAGTCAAATACTTTAGAACCTGCTCTTCGCATTCTATTGCAAGATTCACACGTCGTTTCTCTACTTCCTGAAATGGATGAAAAAACAACAGAAAAGTATGCGAAACGTTTAGATAAAGTCATTGGGGCCGAATTACAAGGAGCTGGCTACTTAAGAGGTGGCTTATCTTTTAAAGATTGGAAAGCTTTAGGAAAAAGACAATGGGAAAAAGTTTGCGTTTCTTCTTTTAAACGTCCTCAAAGGCATGCAAGCTCATTATTGAAAGAGGACCTGTTCATTGAAGAGTTGGAAAATTTACAAGAAGAACTGTTTGAAAAGAGCTGGGATTGCTCTTTACTAAGTGATGGAAAAAAAGCCTGGCAACAACGCTTGGATTGGGTACGTGATGCAAAGCACCGTATTGAGCTTATGGTTTGGTGTATTTACGACGATCATGCTGGAAACGAAATGGTTGATTTACTCATTGAAAAGCATCGTCAAGGCATACAAGTACGTATTATTGTAGATGAGCAAACAATTAAAGATTGGAATTCAGGGTCTTCTAATGCACGACGTTTAGAGCAAGCAGGGATTCCATTTTTCCGTTATAGAAATAGAGAAAGACCTTGTGATGGTGTACATGCAAAACTGCTCATTATTGATGGAAAACAGGCCATTGTAGGTGGACGTAATATTGGCGACGCTTACATGCACACAGATCCTAAAGGAGAAAAATGGCGTGATATGGAAATATCAGGTACAGGAGCCATTGCAAAAGGAGCTTTGAAGCACTTTGAAAAATTATGGGTAGAATTTTCTTCAAAACCGAAAAATTTATTCACAACGATAAAAAGAAATACGCAGAAAGATTCAGTGAGTTCTGCTGTGTTGATGCAAAATCCAAGTGGAGAATCAACTGTTCTTTTAAGTCAGCTAAAAGCAATTTCTGGAGCTTCTGATTATGTTCATATTGAAAATGCCTATTTTATTATTTTTCCTGCTATACGCTTAGCAATTCTAGATGCTTTATCCAGGGGAGTAGAAGTTTCAATTTTAACCAATTCACCAGAAAGTATCGGCGAAATTATCATGATGGAACCTATCATGAAGTCTCTACCAGAACTCTTTCGTGCAGGAGCTAAGATCTACCTTAAGCAAGGAGAAACTCTCCATGCAAAATTTATGATTGTAGATGGTATTTACAGCAATATAGGGTCATATAATTTTCATCCTAGAAGTGAGCGTTATGAGTTCGAAAGTGCTGCTGTATTTCTAGATAGTAATTTAGCAAAAGAGCTCAATCAAGAGTTTCTAAACGATATACAAAAATCACTAAAAGTATCCTCTTTAAGAGAGCTTACAATACGTAGTTCACCTCTCAACTTCTTAGTAGAACGGTATTTTTTTAATCAGTTATAAATAAAAGTTTTTATCTTTGATTATTCTTTATAAAAAAATAAAAAATCCAAGTGTTTTATTTAATTTTGAGTGGAATTTAGAAAGTATATGTTATAATACACTTATATAGAGGTGTTTACAAGAACCTCTCTAAGGAGGTGATCTAATGGCTGTTATGAGTCAATTAGAAGAGCTTCTTGAGGAAGCTAAAGTGAAGTATGAAGTACTTCAACATCCTGCTAGATATACAGCAATGGAGATTGCCGGTGCCCAGCATATTCCTGGTGATAGTATGGCAAAAAGTGTCATTCTCAGGTGGGATGATGATCAGTATTGTATGGCTGTATTGCCTGCAACACATTTGATTGATTTCGATAAAATGTCTGAAATACTTGATGCTGATGAGATAGAGCTTGCTACAGAAGATGAAATTCAAGATTTGTTTCCAGAGTGTCCTTGTGGATCAGAGCCACCCTTTGGAAATTGGCATAACCTTCCTGTGTATGTAGATCGAGTGCTTTCTGAGAATAAAACCATTACATTCAATGCAGGTTCTTTTACAGATACTGTTCGGATGAATTGGAATGATTATGAGGATTTAGTGCAGCCTAAGCTTCGCAGTTTTAGTCAGCATGTATAAATAATGCTTTAAATTTTAAGCGCAGAGATGGAAGAGATTTCTGCGCTTTTTTTATGGAATATTTTTTTTCTTTTTGTCTATTCTCGCTATTTTTAAGGAGACTTTTTTATGCGAGCGGCGACTATTGTATCTTCCGGACAAGCACTAGAAATCCAAGAAAGAGCAATTCCCAAACCGATAGGAAAAGAAGTACTGATTAAAGTCGAAGCAGCAGGTGTTTGTCATAGTGACTTGCATTTTAGAGATGGTGCTTATCAAATGGGTGGTGGACGAATTCTGCAGCTCCATGAGCGTGGAGTGAATTACCCACTGATACCAGGGCATGAGGTGGCGGGTACGGTAGAAGCTTGTGGAGAATCTGTATTAGAGTTTTCTTTGAATGAACGTGTTTTGGTTTATCCTTGGATGGGTTGTACTATTTGTCGCTCTTGTGAACTAGGAGATGAACATTTGTGTGTTCACCCCAAATCTTTAGGTCTTTATCAAAGTGGAGGCTATGCTGAATATATCCTAGTACCAGATATGAAGTATTTAGTTCCCATTGGTGACTTAGCTGTAGAAATGGCTACAACACTAGCTTGTTCTGGTTTGACTGCATATACAGCTGTGAAAAAAGTAGAGAAAACTCAAGCTCAAAATGTTGTATTGATTGGGATGGGGGGCTTAGGTCTCTGCGCTATTCAACTTCTTGCTTATCTTTTTAAGGATATATTTGTTGTAGCTGTGGATGTTGACGATAGGAAGTTAGAAGAAGCTCAACGTTTAGGTGCTGATTCTGTCATAAATAGTAAAACAGAGGAAGCCGTAGAAGAAATAAAAAAGCTTTGTGGAGGAGGAGCTGATTGTGTAATTGATTTTGTAAATATGTCTGCAACAGCTTCTTTAGGTTTTTCGTGTCTTCGTAAGCGAGGGTCTCTTATTCTTGTGGGATTATTTGGTGGAGATTTGACAGTATCACTTCCGTTATTTCCTATGATGTCGATTAGTATTGAAGGAGCCTATACAGGCCGTTTATCAGATTTACATAAACTGGTGCAATTGGCTCAAAAAGGAGTTCTGCAACCCTTGGTCAGTAAATCTTATTCTTTAGATGAGGTCAATCAAGCGTTGAATGACCTCGAAAATGGAAAGGTATTAGGAAGAGCTTTATTAAAACCCTAGTACGTTAGCCATATCATCTAACCAGTTACGTACTCGTTCTACTACAGGAATTACGTATGGATCGACGATATTAGGATCGTAGTCTACCTCTTCAAACTCATAGTCAAATAACCAATCAGGGTGAGTTACGTGACGTTTAGGAATATGTAGCTCATATTCCGGAGCCTTTAACTGTGTCTTCACATCATCAAGAGCAGTTAAGTCATCACCAATTGTTAATACATCAATTCTAAAAGTTTCCATGTAGCTCAGGTTTCCAATACCGCTATCTACAGCTACAATAGTTACTTCATGATACGGCTCTACAGAGCGATCAATTTGAGAGGCATCTAATACTCGTATTTCATTACCAACAATCTCAAAGCGGCCATCTTCATCAATAGTACTTAACGTACCATTGCTATGTTTGAAAAAGAAAGTATGAGTATCATTTACGTTGGGGTCTGTTGCAAAAAGTTCAGATACAAGATCTCCATTTTCAGAAAAGTCGCCCACGGTTCGATTGGGCATTTCAATATCAGTTGGCGCAAGATTTTTTTCATAAATCCCAGCATCAATATCATTCAAAGGTCCAGATCCAGATTCGATAAGAATAGCGTCTGTAATTCCTGTAATCTCATCAGGGTCACTATCAACGGTGTCATCTATACCAACATCCATAGGGCTGTTTACAAAGCCTGTAGGAGCAACAGCTTCTATAAAATACTCTCCAGGAACGAGATTAAGAAATGCATAGCTACCATCTGCAGCACTTACAGTTGTAGCAATAATTCCACTAGCATCACGTAAATTTACTGTAATACCAGCTAGTCCAGGTTCACCAGCATCTCGAATACCATTTCCATTTAGGTCATTCCATACAGTACTTTCAATGGAGCTTCTTTGGAAAAAGCCTGCTTCTTGATTAGAAAGCACAGCTTCACTTAGTAGAGAAAAATTATTTGTCTCACCTGTAAGAGGGTCAGCATCGCTATCTATAGCATCATTAATTCCCACATCTTTTTCTGTTATTTCAAACCCAGCAGGACCTGTAAACTCAAGGAAGAATGAATCTCCTGGAATTACATTACTGAATTCAAAGAAACCTGTTGGATCTGTTATTTGTGTTCCTTCTAAAACAGGGCCTGTATCGGTATTTCTGTATAAGCGAACAGTAACGCCACCTAAACCAGGCTCTCCGTTATTGAGTCCATCGCCATTTAGATCGTGCCAAACATAAGAATCTGTAATTGTCGCGGCAAACCAAGCTCCGGCATCAAGGTTATCTTTAACTTCACCAGCAGCTAGAGTAAAGAGATCTGTTCGACCTGAAGAGTCAGCATCACTATCAATATTGTCATCAGGTCCCACATCTTTATATGTGAATGATTTATTTGGATCTACTTGCTCATATTGTACTCGATACTGGCCAGGAGCTAGATTATTGAAAGAGTATAGGCCTCCACCACTGCTTATGGTACTTGCAATGACAGAGTTGCTTGCGTCTAGTAGTTGTACAATAGCTCCATCAACACCACCTACTTCAGAAGGGTCTTGAATTCCATTAGCATTGACATCATCCCACATCCGACCGCTGATTGCAGAAGTTTCAAATAATCCAGCAGAAATATCTTCAAGTAAAGAACCTGAATTCAGTGAGTAAAGAGCGCTGCGTCCTGTAAGTACATCAACATCACTATCAATACTGTCATTTAAGCCAATATCTTGTGGGCTAAATGCACGACCTAATGGAGCAATCACTTCGATTTGATAATCATCAGGACGAATATTAGAAAAGCTATATTCACCAAGAGCATTTGTTGTTGTGGTAGCAACAGTTGTTCCAAGATCATTGATTAAATTTACGGTAATGCCAGCTAGTCCAAATTCACCAGCATCTAAAATACCATTTGCGTTTGTATCGTCCCATATAATATCGCTGATCGTGCCATTCTCAAAAATTCCAGCGGATATATTTTGTACAAGAGAGCCAGAATCTACAGAAAAAATGTCGGATCTTCCAGTAATAATATCGGCATCACTATCAATAGCCTCATTTGCTCCTATATCTTTTGGACTAAATTCAGAGCCTAGAGGCTTAATGAATTCAATTTGGTAGTCTCCAGGAGTGACATTATTAAAAGAGTACGTTCCATCTGGATTGGTTGTTGTACTTGCAATGAGAGCTCCAAAATCATCCAGTAAATTGACAGTTACACCACCAAGTCCCGTTTCACCTATATCACGGATACCATTTGCATTTGTATCTTCCCAAACAAAGTTATCAACTCCTGAACCAGAGCCACCAATAGAAGCAAGTTGATATAAACCAGCAGCAACATTATCAATGCTTTCACCAGAAGAAAGAGTGAAGAAATCGCTTAATCCAGCAGAGTTGAAATCACTATCTATATTGTCATTTACTCCAATATTTTGTGGACTAAGGAAAAAACCAGAAGGCTCTGTAATACGTAATTGGTAAGTTCCTGGAGCTACTCCAGTAAATGAGTAGGTTCCATCTAGTGCAGTTGTTGTACTTGCAATAACAACTGATCCAGGACCTAGTAAATCTAGGTTTACTCCGCCAATACCGGCTTCACCAAGATCACGAATTCCGTCAGCATTTGTATCTTCCCATACAACGCTGCCTACTCCTCCTCCAACATTTACTCCTTCGAATAAACCAGCAGAAATAGTATGTGATGTTAAAAATTTAAAAAAAGCTGAAATAAAAAAAATTAAATCTGCATTAAACGATTGTGGAATGATTTATTTCAGAAATCAAAATTTATCTTCAAACAATTATTTAAAATTTGCTAAAAAATTAGGAGTTCCAGCTGATTATCCAAGGTTAAAGGGTTTAAATTCTAGATATAGCAAAATAACTGTTGTTGAAAGAAAGGCCACAGATAAAGGACCAAGT
>PAQS01000009.1 GCA_002709385.1 Waddliaceae bacterium | reverse complement strand
TGCCATGGCCTATTATAAATTTATCGCAAAAGTGTTACCTATGTTAGTGAATCAATCTGTTACCTATGTTAGTGAATTGTACCGCGAAACCTATCTCTGCGCCGTAGCTTCTTTGCTTCTCCGCGTTACAAATGGGCTATGTGTAACTAAAGATAAAAGATTTAGTCTCCAGCCAATAAACCATCAATGAATGATTCAGCATCGAATGGTGCAAGATCATCAATTCCTTCACCTGAGCCTAAATAGCTAATAGGAAGGCCGAGTTCACGTACAATAGAGATAACCACTCCACCTTTCGCTGTACCATCCATTTTTGTCAGAATCAATCCATTCATAGGCGTATGCTTATGAAATGTCTTTGCTTGATCGATTGCATTTTGTCCAATTGTGCTATCTAAAACTAACAATGTTTTATGAGGAGCAGAAGGAATCACTTTTTTACATGTCCGGCGAATTTTCTGTAGTTCTTGCATCAAGTCTTGCTTCGTATGAAGTCGACCCGCTGTATCAACTAAAACTACATCGCATCCACGTGCTTTACCTGCTGTAACAGCGTCAAATACAACAGAAGATGGGTCAGCCTCAGTAACACCTTTGATGATATCTATATCAAGAGTCTTTGCCCAACGATCTAGTTGTTCCACTGCTGCAGCTCTGAACGTATCGGCAGCAGCAAGTAAAACTTTTTTTCCTTGTTTGTGGTAGTGTTTTGCCAGTTTCGCAACAGATGTTGTTTTGCCGCTACCGTTTACCCCTACGATAAGAATAATTTCAGGACCTTCTTCTATTTTTATCGCTTCTTCATTTGGAATATTTGTCTGAATAATTTCTAGTAAGTCAGTTTTGATTTCAGCTAAGAGGTCTTCTGAGCTTTGCTTGGGATTTTTCTTAGCATTTTCTCGGATTTTATCTACAATCTCCGTTGCAGTACTTACACCAAGATCAGCCTCATAAAGAATTTCTTCAAGTTCTTCTAAAAGATCTTCATCGATTTTACGTTGGAAAAGACCACGTAATTTACGCCCTAAAATAGAACTACTTTTAGAAATTGAAGAAAAACTTTTTTTAAAGAATTTGAATACCATGGACCGAAGGGGTTTTTTCATTTGATTTGAAAATCAAATCTATCAGATAAGTTCATAATATGAAAGATGCAGAATCAATAGAAAAAAGCCGAGGATTGAGTAATGGATGTACATGAATACCAGGCCAAGGGTGTATTAGAAAAATACGGGATTAAAGTACCCCCATATGGCATAGCTAGTAGTAAGCTAGAAGCTGAAAAAGTAGTTAAAGATCTGGATCTTGAGCAATCAGTAGTAAAAATTCAAGTACATGCAGGTGGTAGAGGTAAGGCAGGTGGAGTAAAAATTGCGAAAACTCCACAAGAAGCAGTAAACCTTGCTGAACAGTTGATTGGAATGAAAATGGTCAATCGACAAACTGGTCCTGAAGGAGTTGTTGCTGAAAAAGTAATGATTTCTCCTTTAACAGATATCAAAAAAGAATATTATGTTGCAGCAGTTATCGATCGTGAAAACGCTCGTCCTATTCTCATCGTTTCTCCTGAAGGTGGAATGGAAATTGAAGAAGTTGCTGAACGTACACCAGAAAAAATCCTTAAGACGCCAATTGGATTAGATGGAACTGTAAAAGGCTTTCACCTGAATAACATTGCTAAATTCATGGGCTGGTCAGGCAATACAGCGAAGCAAGGAATCAAAATGCTTCGTGGTTTAGCTAAAGCATTTATGGATGTAGATGCGAGCCTACTAGAAATCAACCCTCTCATTGAAACACCAGAAGGTGAAATCGTTGCTCTTGATGCGAAACTAAGCGTGGATGAAAATGCTTTATTCCGTCAAAAAGATCTTGCTGAATGCTATGACCCAACCCAGCGCTCTGCTAATGAAGCAATTGCGAAAAAAAATGACTTAGCTTACATCGCACTTGATGGAGATATCGGTTGTATGGTGAATGGAGCTGGTCTAGCCATGGCTACGATGGATATCATTCAGCATTACGGAGGAAAACCAGCAAACTTTTTAGATGTTGGTGGTGGTGCTACTCAAGAAAAAGTAACAGAAGCATTTAAAATTATTCTTTCGGATGAAAAGGTCACAGCGATATTAGTGAATATCTTTGGTGGAATTATGAATTGTGCCACGATTGCTGAAGGAATCCTTGGAGCAATGAAAGAGCTTGAATTGACAATTCCTCTAGTAGTAAGGCTAGAAGGAACTAACGTGGAGAATGGAAGACGTATTCTTGAAGAGTCTGGGGTGAATATCATCTCTGCTAATGGAATGGCAGACGCTGCACAAAAAGTTGTAGCAGCTGCTAAAGGCGAAACGATGAGTGGTGTGTAAGGAGTAGAGAAATGGCTGTAATTGTAGACAAAAATACAAAATTGATCACTCAAGGAATCACCGGAAATGCCGGACGTTTTCACACAGAGCAGTGTATTGAGTATGGTACCCAAGTAGTGGGTGGAGTTACCCCCGGTAAAGGTGGGCAAGAAGTTCTAGGAGTTCCTATTTACGATACAGTGAAAGAAGCCAAAGCAGCGACTTCTTGCACAGCCACTATGATTTTTGTACCTCCACCTTTTGCAGCAGAAGCTATTCTTGAAGCAGAAGATGCAGGGATTGAAACGATCGTATGCATCACAGAAGGAATCCCTGTTCAGGATATGCTTGAAGTTAGCCAAGTCATGGAGCGAAGTAAAACAAGTCGTTTGATTGGTCCAAACTGTCCAGGTATCATCACTCCAGGCCAATGTAAAATTGGTATTATGCCAGGGTATATTCACCAAGTAGGAAAAGTAGGTATCGTTTCTAAATCGGGAACGCTAACATACGAAGCTGTTTGGCAGACAACACAATTAAATTTAGGCCAATCCACTTGTGTAGGTATTGGTGGAGATCCATTAAATGGAACAAGTTTTATTGATGTTTTAGAAAAATTTGAAAAAGATCCTCAAACAGAAGCTATTCTGCTTATCGGAGAGATTGGCGGAAATATGGAAGAAGAAGCTGCTGAATGGATCAGTAAAAATTGTTCTAAGCCTGTTGCAGCATTTGTCGCAGGGGTAACAGCTCCTCCAGGACGTAGAATGGGACATGCTGGGGCTATTATTTCTGGTGGTAAAGGAACCGCTGATAGTAAAATAGAAGCCTTGAAAAGTGTAGGCGTGGAAATTGCTGAAACTCCAGCTCAAATGGGAGAAGCAATGTTGCGCGCCATTGAGAAGGCCTAAGGAATTTATGCTACGTTTTGGAAAAAAAATTCCAGTAACTATACATCCAATTTTTTGGCTACTCGTAGGGGTGCTCGGGTTTTTACTCGGGCAAACCCTGGCGGCGCCTATCATTTGGGTGTGTAGTATTGCTTTGTCTGTTCTCGTACATGAGTACGGGCATGCGTTGACTGCTGTTTCGTTCGGACAAAAAGCTTCTATTGATCTAGTCGGTTTGGGGGGAATAACCCGAAGAAATGGTCCTGAAATAGGCCTCTTAAAAGAGGCTATCATTGTGGCAAACGGTCCCTTATTCACGTTCTTTATTGTCGCAGTTTCTACTTCTGTTATTCATTTAGCTAGTCTAGATCCTGAAAATCCAGCTTTACCGCTACCGATTATTGGTTATTTTATCAATTTAGCTTATCTCAATGGAATTTGGGCTGTATTGAATCTATTACCAATTATGCCACTTGATGGTGGCCAGTTACTACGCATAGGATTTCAAGGAGCATTTGGCTTTAAAGGAATTCGTTGGGCAACGGTTCTCAGTGTAGTATTCGCTTTTGCTTTTGCAGGGCTCGCTGCCTATACAGGACAGTTTTTTCTCTTAGTTGTATTTTCTCTATTTGCTATGGAAGGTGTTCGTCACTTTCAGGCATTAGGAAAAATGACGGAGGCTGATCAAAATAAACAGCTGCAGGAAGAACTTCAGGTTGCTGATATTGATTTTCAATTAGGACGTTGGGAAGAAGCTCTTCTTCGCTATCAAAACTTACGCGGAAAAGCACAAGCTGGAATGCTTTATGCTGTAGCGACAGAACGTGTTGCGAGTATTCTCAGTGAGCATGGCCAACTCACAGAAGCCTATGAAATCTTAAAGGAAATTAGTGCTAGTCTAGGATATCAAGGTAAAGTTTTGTTACAGAAACTTGCTTTTCAAAGTAATGATCATACATTGGCCATGCAATTAGGAATAGAAATTGCAAAAGAGCAAACCAATGCAGAGGTGTCTTTTATCAATGCTATGTGCTATGCCATGAAAGGTGATGTACGTTCTGCTGTAGGATGGCTAGAAAACTCTATACATGAAGGTCTAGATAACCCAAGCCAGGCACTTGCTCGCAAAGAGTTCGATCTTATTCGTCAGAGAGATGAGTTTCAAGCCTGTATGGAAGAAATCAACGATTCAGATTCTTAAGAGGGAAAGAGGCTTATGTGGAAGTTAAATACAAGCAATAAAGGCAAACTAGCAGAGTTCCAGCGCTTGTTTTCTCTTCATGGTGAAAGCCTCGAAATATCACAAACTGATCTAGCTGAAATTGATGCCGACCCGGTTCAAGTTGTGGTGCATAAGGCAAGTTCTTTAGATGAACATGTTCTTGTTGAAGATACATCTTTGGATGTTGAAGGTGGTCAACCAGGAATATATGTAAAATGGTTCTTAGAGAATTTAAGTGAATTTGTTGGCAGAAATGCGGTATGGAGAGTTCTTTTAGCTTACCGAGAAGGAGAACAGGTATATGTTTTCAAAGGTGAGGTAGAAGGGACAATCGTAGAATCAAGAGGAATTGGTGGATTCGGATTTGATCCCCATTTTCTCCCAAAAGGAGCAAATAAAACTTTGGCGGAAGAAAAACCCAATCGCTTTAGTGCTCGTGCAAAGGCTGTAGAGGCTCTATCTGAGAAAGAAGTTTTCCGCATAGAACCTCTTATGCTTGAGTGGAACGGTCCTTGGCAAGAAGGGTAAATACAATTTAATCAACAGAGTCGACTAAGTCTTCCCATAACTCACTAAATTTTTCACCCATATTTAAAGGGCAACTTTTGCTGTTTAATTTATAGCAGTCTTCAAATGAAAGAGTATTGTTCGGTAAAACCGTACTCCAATCACTTCGCTTATTTGCTGATAAACTACTCCACAAAGGCAAAGCTTGTTTTTCATTAGGTGTCATGACATCTGCACGGAGTGTATACTCTGTTAGCACAAGATCACGGTTAGCAAGAGTGTGGTAAATTACTGATTTATTACTCTGAATAGATTGAAGACAGCTATCCATAACAAGTGAATTTGTAAGCTGAACTTGTTTACAGCTAGAATCAATAACTATCGAATTTTTAACTACTCCAGAGACAATCTCGCTGTTAAGTACGATGGATGAATCATCTATTTTCAAGTGAGGGTTTTTCTTATCTTGAAGATCTTCTAGTTTCACATGGAAAAAGCGACGCAAAGCAGAACCCTCTTCATCGTTTCCTGTGAGCTTCATACAGTTATGGTAGTAGTTGCTTGTAGAACCAAAATCCCACCAGTACGCATCTTCTCCCACATCCACTATTCCTAATAGCCCCAAACTAGACCCTAGTTGTGTGATTTGAGCTTTTACATCTTGCATACGTTGATATAGCTTTTCTAATTCAGCAAGATCACTTCCTTTAGAAGTCATGATTTCAGCATATACACCCCATTCTAAAGTAAGAGGCATCCAGAAATGAGGGTCACTATCAAGAGATCCACTACGACTATTTAACTCTTCTTTAAACGTATCTAGTAAAATTTCAAGAAGAACGTGAGAGATACTAAAGGAACCAAAACTCAATCCAATTTCTACAGCAGGAGCGATTCTTTCACTTTCTAGAAGTGCAGTTAGCTGTTCAAAAGAAACTTTTTCTATTTGTTCACACTCGCCATCATTTCCAATGGTGATGACACCGTATTGATTATAGCCTTTTTCCTTCCATTCATCGGCACTAGGAAAACAGAGCTTTTTTGCTAGAATATCGATATGTGTTCGAGGCTGATAATTAGTTGAAGCTGAAGGAACAAATATTTGGTCACCCCAAAATACAGAGAGCCTTCCTTTACGGCTAGAGGCGTAGATCGATGTTTGCTTTAAAACCGCTTCTAAGAGAGTAATTGTTTTAAACTCTCTACCTATTTGTATATGCCCAGGAAGTTTAATAGCAGATTTATTATTGCACTCAGCTAGGGATAACGGAGCGCTACGAGTGCCTTTTCCTGCTGTATGATAAATAGCAATGGAAGCTCCGTTTTGAATTTGTTCTAAGAGATGAACTTGATGATTTTTTAATGCAAGCTCTTCAGCTTTTTTCAGAGCATAAAGAGTACCTAAACCATTTCCTGCACCGCCAGGCCAATCTTCTACAATAGAAAGAATTCTCGTACGTGAACCTAAAAGTTGTTCAGAGGTCTCTTTTAAGCGTGCACTCCAGTACTCTGCTAATTGAACAGAGTGACTGGAAATAATGACGAAATCAAAACCATTATTCTCTAAAGTACAGTGTTCTATTTTTTTGAGGTTTGCTTCTCGCTCTGCTACCATTTCATTACCTAACTTTTACATATACATAACGGGTGAGGTTGCCTTGTTTGACTCGCAGAACAATAGGCTTGTTAGAGATCACGGCATTATGGATCAAGCGATTGAATTCTTCTGTATCTTCAACAATTTGATGATTGACATCCAAAATCAAAATACCTCTTCGTAACTTAGCGGCTTCACCAGGACTACCAGGCTGAATTTTTTGTATGACAACTCCACGCTCTCCATCATAGCTTAATTCTGAAGCAAGCTCTGGAGTAAGTTGTTGGACGATAATGCCGATCTCTGTGTTTTTACTGCTGCTACTCTTGCTAAGCTCTGGCACTGTTCCAAGAACTAAATCAAGAACCTGCTCTTTATTATCGCGAAGAATTGTTACTGAAATAGGAGTGTGAGGTTTGAGCAGTGCAATACTTGCAGCAAAAGAAGCATTGTTTTCGATAGAGTTTCCATTCAGCTCTAAAATAATATCACCTTGTCGAATACCAGCATTTGCAGCAGGAGATGATTCGGCAACTTGTACAACAAGAGCTCCTTCACTAGTACTCAAACCAAAAGCATGCGCAAGTTCTCGATCAAGAGCTTGTAAGGCAAGCCCTAAATAACCTCTCTGAACAGACCCTGTACTAATAAGCTGCTCTGTAACTAAACGAGCCATGTTACTAGGAATAGCAAAGCCAATTCCAATATGGCCAGATCTCGATCCACCAGCTGTAGCAATTGCGGTATTGATTCCTATGACATCTCCATCAAGATTCAAAAGAGGGCCACCAGAATTTCCTTGATTAATTGCAGCGTCTGTTTGAATAAAATCTTCATAATCAGCAAGTTCTAAGTGATTACGCCCTTTACCACTGACTACTCCAACAGTTAGTGATTGACGTAAACCTAGTGGTGAGCCAATTGCTACAACCCACTCTCCAATTTCTAATTGGTCTGAATTGGCAAACTTCAGATAAGGAAGATCTTCTCCCTGAATTTTCACAACAGCAATATCGGTGTTCACATCAGCACCAACGAAAGCAGCTTCTAATTGTCTACCATCACTTAAGGTGATGAGAACTTCAGCAGAATCTCGAATAACATGATAGTTGGTGACAATATAGCCATCAGAGTTAATGAGAAAACCAGAGCCGAAACCAGCTTTTATAGGAGGTGGACTATTAGGCGCACGAGGAGTAAATCCATGAAATTGTTCCCAGGAAGGGTTCTTATAATGGTTCGAATCAGCGCCTTCTTCAAAACGCTGGCCAGGATTCAAAAGGTACGCACTTTTATTTCCAGGCTGGTGTTTACGAATTTCTAATGCAACAACAGCAGGAATCGCTTTTTTTGCTACATGTCGGAAGTCTTGGAAAGCATCAAGCTTTATCCCAGATGAAGTAAAACAAAGAATAAATAACCCTAAGCATGCAAGTTTTTTAAACATTAAGACCTCTATTTATTAATAAATTATTTTTTTACTTTATCAAAAGAAGAGCTGTAGAGCAAGTGATACCGAGAGAAGAACTTTGATTATCTTGTTGTCTATTTATCTACGCTTTATCATATGATTCCCGAAATGATTCACTACTATAGGAGATAAACTATGGGGAAATTATATGATGAAATTGATGAAAAACTAAAAAAATATATAGAAAATCAACAGATGTTTTTTGTTGCATCAGCTCCTTTAAGTGAAGAGGGTCATGTAAATGTATCTCCTAAAGGTTTAGATACCTTTCGTATATTTGGTCCCAATAAAGTAGGGTACTTAGATCTTCATGGTAGTGGGATAGAAACATTTTCTCATGTTCGAGAAAATAAAAGACTAACATTTATGTTTTGTAGTTTTGAAGGACCACCTCGCATTTTGCGCTTGCAAGGAGAAGGGCAAGCAATTGAGCCTTGCGATCCTGAGTGGGATGAATGGGCTTCGTTTTTCCCAGAAATGAAAGGGTCGCGTGATATTATTCTTATGGATGTGAAACGTATTGCTGATTCATGTGGTTATTCTGTTCCTTTATATGAATATAAGGGACAAAGAGATGTTTTGACTAAGGTCTTTAATAAGTGTGATGCAGAAAAATTTGATGCTATCAGAAAGAAATCTAATTTAGAAAGTATTGATGGTCTTCCTGGCTTAAGTAATACTGTAGCAGCAGAAACAGATTACCTATAAGCAAGTTCCGGAGTTCGTAAACACGAACTCCGGAACTTCTACTATTCGCCTAAAATTTGTAATGCTCGAGCAATGCTGAGCATGCCAAGTCGGATACGGTCGATACTGAAATGCTCGTTAGGAGCATGAATTTTATCATCAGGAAGACCAAAGCCCATTAAAACAACTTCTGAGCCGCTTACATCAGCTAAACTTGCAATCACAGGAATTGATCCGCCTTCCATAGTGAAACGACAAGGTTTATTCATAACTTCAGAATAAGCTTGGGCGAAAGCTTTAACACCTTTACTATTCGGACTGCTGCGTACAGCAGGTCCGCCATGATCAAGCTTAGCTTCAATTGAGAAACCTTTAGGAACCTGTTTTTTCAAGTAGTCGAGAACTAAAATACCTGTCTTTTCAGGGTCTTGCCCTGGCACTAATCGACAAGAAATTTTTGCAGATGCTTTAGCAGGTATTACTGTTTTAAAACCTGGACCAGAATAACCGCCAGAAATGCCGTTAATCTCTAGAGTAGGGCGAATCCATGCAGATTCAAAAGGACTAAACTCTTCTTCACCACCATTTGCCTCTGCTCCAAACATCTCTCGGTATTCAGAAGAATCAAATGTAAAATCAATTTTAGATCTTTCATCATCGCTAAGTTCCTTTACATCATCATAAAAACCAGGAACCAGAATATGACCTTTTGCATCTCTCAAACGACTGAGCAAGTCAATCAAAACATGGTTTGTATTTCTATGTAATCCTCCATGAGATCCTGAATGCAAGTCACTATTCGCTCCTTCAAGTTCCACATGCATCGTAATGATGCCACGACAACCTAAAGTCAATGAAGGCTGATCTAAACGCTGCATCCCAGCATCGGCAACAATCAAATAATCTGCCTTTAACTGCTTTGCTCGTTCTTTAAGAATAGCTGAAATTCCAGCACTACCAGTTTCCTCTTCTCCCTCAATAACAAGTTTCAAGTTCACAGGTAAATCGTCTTCTTGATCAAATAGTGCTTCTATTGCTTTAAGCACATAAAAACACTGTCCCTTATTATCTTGAGCGCCTCTTGCAAAGACTTCTCCATCTTTTTCCACAGGTTCGAAAGGAGGAGAATCCCATAACTCTAGAGGGTCAACTGGTTGAACGTCGTAGTGGTTATAAATCAGTACAGTAGGCTTGCCAGGACCAGCTTTACAATGTGAAGCGAAAATTGTAGGATGACCTGACGTTTCCCAACGTTCAGTTTCTAAACCAATTTTTTTCAGTTGTTCTTCAACCCAAGAGCAGCATGAAAGTACATCACTTTTATAGTCAGGATCCGTGCTAATGCTCTTAAAACGAAGAAATTTAAAAAAGTCATCACGAATGCTTTTTTGCTGTGATTGAAAAAAGCTTTCTAAATGATCTAAAGAAGTAGATGGGGCGATCATGGTTTCTCCTCAACTAATTGCTCTAAGGCATGGCGAATAGAGTTTAATAAGTCTTTTTCTTGTTCTTCGTTTATAGTCGATTTATCAATAATTTTTCTGCTAGTATCTATAAGCTCAGAAAGAAATTCTAGACGAAGTTCAGAAAGACTAATGTTTTTCCAACACTGAACAATAAAAGCTAAAGCAAATTCACTTAGCTCTCCATCCATTAAACGTATAGAGCCTATGTAGTAAGCTAAAGCAATATTCTCTCTATCGTTAAAATATTCTAAACCTTCTATGAAAGCTTCAATTTCTTTTTCTTCTGGCTTACGTTTTAAAGCACTTTCTAGTTCTTTATTTGCCAGTCGTTTGCGTAAATGATAGTTGAGAGATAGATCTAAAGATTGAGATACTTCTTCAAGCTGCTTTTTTGCAGCTCGAGTAAGCCCTGTATTAGGGTAAGAGGGGGAAAGAGCATAGAATGAACTTAAGATAAGAAGACATGCATAAACAAGTAATGATAAATAAGTACTTCTGTGGTGTTTTTTGATCACTTTTGAGTTTTGTACTGCTTTTTCAAGAAAAGCAATTCGTTCGTTGATGCTGAAATGATGCCAGCTAGGTTCCTCATGTATTCCACCACTTGCAACAGCAACAGTATCAAGAGCGCCTATAATATTTTTTGCAGGAAGATTGAGTTGGAGAGGATATAAGTCTGCTTGACGCTCAAATAACCTGGAGAAGTAACCAAAAATATAGCGGAAATATAAGAGCATAATCAGAGCATAGGGCAGTAAGGCTAGAAAAGGAGCGCTATATTCCCAGAAAGAGGAAGGGTAAATTTGTTCGTAAAGTGCGACATAGTGAGAAAAAAACGGAAAAAAGATTTCAGAAAACAGAGCCGAAACCACAATCATTCCAGTGATAATAAATGGATAGATGATCAAGTGCTTATGATAACTATGCCCAATTTCATGAGCTAGAATAGCTTCGACTTGTTCTTCAGGAACATGTTTCAGAAGGGATTCCGTAAACATCACATAGCGATAACGGGCAATAACACCCACAATGGCTGCAGTAAGTGAATGATTCATCACTGTCCAAATACGCATTCCTCTGTAATGAAAATGTGCTTTTTGACACAGAGTTTCTAAACGTTCACGTAGTGGTGAGGGAGGAATTTCTGTACAGTTCCAAAAGAATTGAACAATAGCAGGCATGAATATCAGCAGAATGATGAGAAAGCTCCCTGTGAAAGCAATAGAAAGTAAAGGAGATGATTCATCACTACTACCGGAGGAAAAAGCAACAAGATCCCATGAAAAACCTAGATGGGCAATATCATGGAGGAGAGAAAAAAGTAAAAAAGGAATAGCAAAAGGAATAAGAAACTGTATCTGTTTTTTTGCTTCTTTTAAGCGATAATTTCGTCCTCCGATACGCGGATAAGTGTAGTGAAAAAATCCGAGACCTAAATAATACAAGGAGAGAGAGATGATATTGAAAATAAACTTAGAAGGGAGTGTTTCGTATAAGCTATGTATGGAGAAGATAAAATGATAGGTCGCAATAAATAATAAAAGTTCACTTTGTGCAAATAGCTCTAGGCGCCCTTTACTCCAACGAAATAAAAACTTGTTTTGTGCATATAAAAGACCAATACAGAAAATAAAAGTTCCTAAAGCTCCTAGAGTGGCTTGAATAGGAGTTTCTGCCCATTCTGTCTTTACAGTCTCTGGAGCGACACTGATCATCATGAGCAACAAAATGAGAAAAAGAAGTCGAGTAAACAAAAAACGCTCGGTGTAGAGATACTTATTTCCTGAATTATGTCAGAAACCTTTAAAGCCCGCCACGGTAGGCTAATAACAGAGGCGGGATTTTAAGTTTTAGGCCGTCTTCAGAAATCTATGAAAAAAATAGATCCATGAACAGGCTCTTTCGGTTCATCTTCTCCTGGATATTTTTCATCCATTCGCTCAGCCATTTCTTGCATAGCTGCATAAAGTTGATCATAAGAATCAATGACAAACATAATAGGCTGTAAGATATGAGGGTTGAATTCTTGATGAATCACATCATCTAAATTAAAGGGCTTTTTCGTTACTTCATCGGTAAGAGAATAACGAGCTTCTTTAATTCCTGACATATGACCACTTCCGCAAACTCTCAGTTCACCTTTGTAATCAATAATGCAGTACTCCACAGTGAACCAATAAAGCCGCTGCATTTGTATCATTTCTTCTTCAGTATGCGACTTCAATGCTGTCTGTCCAAATAGCTGCAAAAAATCTGCAAATGTTGGATGTGTATGCATTGGTAAGTGACCAAAAGCATCGTGGAAAACATCAGGAGCACTAATAAACTCTAGTTCTTCTCGTTTACGTATACTAGGTACTGTAGGAAATTGCCTTTTAGCGAGATAAGAAAAATAGTCGTGCGCGTCTAAAAAACCTTCAACAGGAACTGGTTGCCAACCTGTTTTTTGCTTTATTTCTTTGCGTAAGTCACTAAATTTAGGAATACGTTCTGCTGATAAACCGATACGATCTCCAGCTTCGAGCCAGACAGGGTAACCAATTTCTTCTAATTGAGCTCGTTGGCGAGTATAGAGAATTTTCCAAACATCGTGTTCTTCTTCAGTATACAGATCATATTGTTGGCGAACTGCCATAGGACCTTGATGTAAGATTTCTCCATTTTTGTCTACGATTACCCCGACAGCTGACTTTTCCAGACTACGTAGCGTTTCCACATCAATATTGGGGTCTTCTAACATAACTTTCCTCCCATCAGAAGCCTAAAATACTTGATATCTTGTTCTCAGCCCTATGGAGAAGGAAAGTTGAATTAAAATAAAGATTTTATTTTATGCTATAGCAAAGCTCTCTTTTCTTGAAAAATTAAGTCTCATTGATTGTAATAGCTTTACCTAGCTGCTTTTCTATGTCGGATTTCTCTTTTAGCAATTCAGCTTTATCTGCAAAGGATACAAATGTCGCTTTTTCTAATAGAGGCTTCAATTGTGTTTTTGCGGTTTTTCGAAGGTCTTCTGCTGTAAGATTTAAGATTTGGTCGCGGTATTGTTGACGAAGTTCTTTACTTTGCTTTGCAAGCGTCCAAGAAAAAGCTTTTGCAGCACGATCACCAGGAGAGATAGGAGTATCCAATTCTTGAATGATCTCTAACTTAGCTTCTTCTAATGCTTGTTCGTCGATCTTTCCTTTTATTGCAAAAGCGATAGATTCATAGAATGCTTTCACTGTGTCATTTAAGTTTGGATCTCTATAAGAGTGAAAATTGAAAATACCCTTTGTAGAGTTTTGGCTTGCTCCAACTCCATATGCTCCACCTTGTTCTCTCACACGAGTATGTAGAATTTTATTCGTCATCAATTGCCCTAAAAGAGCCAAACTTGGAGATTCTGGGTGTGCATAACTTACAGTAGGCATACTCAAACTGTTAAATGCGACAGAACTATTCAAAGGGAAGCCTTGAGATATAGCCGGAGGAACGACAACAGATGCAGTGTAGTTATGTTGTGTCTGCATCGTTAGATCACATAAACCATGAAAACGACTTTTTACTAAGTTATCGTATTGATCCTTATCACAACTAATAACTAACTCAGGCTTGGTTTTATAAAAGATACACTGATGTAGTTCTCGGAATTTATGCAAAAGAACAGCTTTTAGACGGTCAAAGTTTAGAGCTAAATCACGAATGAAATGAAAATATTCTAAGCCGTTCGACATACTATTGATGTATGATGCAGGGCTTGCTCCTGCTGAAGATGCTACAAGCGCATAACGCATAGCATTTGAACTTAAAGAGTTTTCTAGATCTGTGTAAAGCTGACTGATGACTTCTTGAATTCTTTCTAGATCACTAAAATCAATCTCCTGAACCATATCACTCATCAGAGAAAACATTTTGCTAGCATTGCGATCTAGTGCTTCACCGTGAATGCTAATTGTGGGAATAAATGACTCATAGTCCATCGCATTTGCATGCAAAGAAGTGTGACAACTTAGGTCTCCCAAAAACTCCTGAGTATATAAAAGGTTTTGTCGATAGTTTCGATCACCACAACCCAATTCAGGCATTAAAGTTGTCATAAGATGCAAATATGCAAAATCTTCTGGACTGAGATTGGGTAAATGAAAAACCAAATCTGCATAAACAATACGGTTAGTAAAGACCTCATGTCGATGAACAAGTAAGCTATCTACGGTGTCGCTATGTAAATCGTAATCTACAGTCTCTTTAGGAACATCACAAAGACGGATTTTAGGTAAAACTTCGATTTCAGATCCTTCATCTTGATCTTGAAACTCACTCAATTCTTTAGATCGATTTACAATACGTTCTTCTTGTGCTTTAGATAAGTTCGAACGGATATGTTTGAGAACAAGTTGTTCTTCTAATGCTTCTTTCATGAGTAATTCATGGTCAGGAAGCATCGTGACACGAACATAATGAGGATTATGAATGAGGTATCGCTCAATCAAATCACGCATGAACTCTTTATCTACTAAATCTTTTTTTAGCTGCTCAATCAAAGCATGAATTTGTAGAGCATCTTCGACTTCTCCTCCATGCTGCTTCAATAGAATAGATCTCATAAAAAGAGAAAGACCATATGGAGACTTATCACCAGAAATTTCTGTTCGATAAAATTCAAGTTGATGAATAGCACTGTTTAAAATTTCTTCTGGAATTCCATTCTCAATAAGCTCACGAAGAGTTTCTCGCACCATTTCTTCAAGAAGCTCGATATAATCTTCCTGGCAACCTTTGAACATGATGAGGTAAGGGAGTTGACTCATATCTGTTTCAAATAAAGACTCAACTTGTTTGCAAAGACCAGATTTCAAAAGAGTATACTTTAATGGAGATGCATCGTTATCCATTAGAACACTATCTAAAACAGACAGAGCTAAAGCTTCTCTTTGCTTGAGAATAGGGCAAGTTAACCAAGCTAAGCCCACAATAACTTTGTCATCAGCATCCGCTTCCTCACTAGCTGGATAAGCAACTGTACGGTGGAGAGGATGAGAAAAAGATTCCTGGGTCGGTATATTCTCTAATGGAGGCAGACGATCCCATTGTTCAGAGAAAAGTTTTTCATTCAAAAACTGCAAATGCGACTCAAGAGGAAGGTTTCCGTAGAAATAAAAAACACAACGACTTGGATGATAGTGTTGTTTATGGAATTCTTTTAACTCTTTGTAAGTAAGTTTAGGTATTTCCTGTGGAATACCTCCTGATTCGAAACGGTAGATAAGATCAGGAAAGAGGCTTTCACATACAGTATTCCAAAGGCGAATTTCAGGAGAGTTAAGAGCTCCCTTCATTTCATTGTATACAATTCCTTTAAAACAAAGAGTACTATCAGTCTTGTCTGGATTAGAAAACTCTAGACGGTGTCCTTCCTGAAGAAAACTCAATTTAGTAAGTAAAGGGTGAAAAGCAGCATCTAAATAAACATCAAGCAGGTTATAGAAGTCATTTGGTACTTGGGAAGCTGCTGGGTAACAAGTAAAATCCGGACCAGTAAACGCATTCATAAAAGTATTCAAACTACGACGACCCATAGAAAAGAAAGGGTCTCGAACTGGATACTTTTTAGAACCACACAAAACAGTATGCTCTAAAATATGTGCAACACCGTTTGAACTTTCTGGAAGGGTACGGAATGAAAGACAGAAAACATTTTCTACATCATCATTTTGTAGGTGAACAATTTTAGCGCCTGTCTGTTCATGCTCTACTTCAATTAATCGAGCGTGAATTTCACTTAATTCAAGATCTTTTGTAATTTTGAATCCATCGATTGTAGAATCTGAGCTATTCCGCTTTTTAGATTTTGTTGTCACTGACGTCTTATCCATATTTAAGTAAGGAATTGAATGGAGCTTTAATCATAGGAGGTCTAGCGTTTCTTGTCACGATGGCTAGATAGGTTTGAAGTAATCAGAATATAAGTATCATTATCATTTAGATTAGGCCTAAATTCAGGAGCCATGGCATAAAAATCGGAATCAATATTTACCCACTCAGAATTCATTGGAATCGAGGTAGCTTCTCCTGAATCTACATTCTCAATAGCAAAATTACCTACGTTATCGCGAGTAAGAAAATAATTTTTATCATTACATACAATGAGTCTAGGTATTTCAGGAGAAAATGTTTCGTATATTCGTTGTTTGAATTGAGTAGGGTGTATGGTGTCTTCTATATTTAAAGAAGATAAAATCTCTTGAGCTTCGATTTGAGGACGCCAAAAACAAACGGTATCATTATCTTTGGCAAAAATCCTAAGCCCCGTCTTCGTATCGCTAATAAGAGTACCCGGTTCAAATTTCATCTGCTCTTTACTATCTATGGCATAAAGTGCAAAAGCAAAAGGAGAAGTTTCTGAGTTCTTTTTTGAAAGAAGAAAAGAGCTTTCGTTAATATTTATAAGAAGAGTTTGCTTACCTATAGAGATGTTTTCTCCTGTGCGTAAAAAAGGGTAAATAGGATCATCAAGATTTGCAATACTCACACTGTTTTTTAATTCTTCATACTTATTCTTTACTTCTTCTACGCAAGATAAAAAATCTTTATGTTTAATATCAATTTGAGATAAAAGTTTGATTCTATTTTTTAATCGAGAAATAAGAGGGTAGAGCTCGATATTTCGCTTTTGAGAAGAAAGAGTAATAAACGATTCAGAGATAAAGTTAATGGTGTTGTGCGTTTGTCTTGCTATCGAGCAAAGTTCCTCGTTTGATAAACATGGAGAAGGACATGGAATAGAAGATATAAGGTCCGAGGAAAGCATAAAAAACTCGATAAGAAGAAAGGTTCTTTGAATTCATGAAATCCTCCTCCACTTTCTTTAGAAATATGGAGGAGGTACATTTTTACATGTTTTCAGCTTCTTTTAGCTCTAACACTTCAGGTGTAGTTTCATTTTCTAAAACTACTACAGGTTCTGGTTTTTCTTCTGTGTTACTGTTTTCTGTAGCTTTCTCTTTTAGGTAAATACTACCTTTGCTCATTTTAACTTCTAAACTAGGGTTTGCACAAATCTCTTCTAGAAGCTCTGGCAATTGAGAGATAACAGATTGTGGAGACTCGTTGCTTTCAAGGAGCTTTTGACTTTCTTCAGCGATTTGGTCCATTTTGCTGAATAAAAGCTCATTATTTTCTCCTTCTACATTTGACTTCGCTTCGTTTACGTGACGTTCGATCAAGCACTTAGCTTGGCTAATTTCGAAAGAGTGAGAAAGTTGAACCAAAGGCCCAAGGCTAAATTGTGCTGTTAACACAATCATTTGCTCGTTTTTGATCTGAGGAAGCTCTGCTTTTAATTTTGTGAAAATCATGCTCGCTTCAGTTTCTGTTTGCTGTACTTTCTCAGCGCTTAAACCGAATTTTTTAGACTCTTCATCGGTTAGTTGTAGTGCTTTTACTTCTTCAACTTGTTCGCCAATACGAGCAATAACTGTTTGTGCAGCATCTTCAATTTTTAAACGAAGAGAACGTAGGCTTGCGTAAGAAATTGCTTGATCAAGCTTGTTTGGAGATAGTACTCCAAGAGCAGCATAGGTAGTAGCGAAAGCGCTATCACGGAATTCAGCCCAAGACGCTCGCATCTCTTTTACTAAAAAGGAACACTTTCCAAATGAAAGAGTTGTAAGAACTGTTTTGAAAACACTGTTTGCAAGATTACTAATACTTAAAATACTCTGCTTTAAACCTTCTAAACCAATACGCCAACGAGCACCAATATGAGCTTCAATTTTAGAGTATTTATTTTTTGTTTTAGAACTATTGAATTGCTCTACATCACGCACAAGAGGGTTTAGAGAAGGGTTTTCAATGCCTCGAAAGTATACAGTATCTACTAGTGTCATGGATTTTCTCCTTTTAATTCCATGCTCCTTAATCAAGACTTCAAGTTTTGAGTAAAGAGTGAACGGACTATTTTAAATGGTTAAATAGTACATGAAGCAGTTAGTTTTATCAGAATGTATGTTTTTGTACATCATGTCATTTGGGTAAAAAAAATATGATGAATAATAAGGCATATGGTAAATTAGATCTTAAGAAAGTTCGACAGGAATAGTTTAATGAAAAAAGTTTATTTACTTCCGAATATGATAACAGCTTTTGGATTGAGTTGTGGGTTATTCATTATCTTTAAGTCGAGCATGACGGGACCTGGTGAGGGAACATTTGAGTCAGTTCAAGCTTCTGCCGTCATTTTGATTTTAGCTGCTTTAGCGGATTTACTTGATGGGGCTTTAGCGCGTGCGATGTCTGCTGAGAGTGAATTTGGTGGAAATTTTGATTCTTTGTCTGATGCTGTCACTTTTGGAGTTGCTCCATCTGTTTTAATTTTGAAGAGTCTTTCTGTAGAACCTGGAACTTCTTTATCATTTTTTGTCACAGCTGCAGCAATGTTATTTTCTATGTGTGGAATTTTGCGTTTGGTCCGTTTTAATACACAGTCCTTATCTAAAGATCCATCTAATCAAGAAATAGATATCACGAAAAATTTTACAGGTTTACCGATACCTGGGGCAGCTGGGGCCTTGGTTTCAGGGCATTTATTGCTTTTATCACCAGAACTTCAAGCATTGTGTTCATTAGATGATAGGAAAATTTCTTTTGTGATGATAGGAATGATGCTGTTCCTTGGGTATTTAATGCTGAGCCGCTGGAAATTTCCTAGCCTTAAAACACTTCAGTTACGAGTTCCTTCATTTAACCTTGTGTTTCTTACTGTTTTATTTGCAGTTTTTCTTTTCTATGGAATTGTCTATTACTTTCCTGTTGTTTTTGCAGGTTTAAGTTGGGCTTACATATTCGTTGCATGTACTTTGAGTGCTATCCGACAAATTGCCGGAAGAAAATCTAAAACTCTTGTCGATTTTGAACCAGCGCCTGAGGATTGGGAAAATTAATCTTTGTAACTTAGTCGTAAATACGAATGAGGCTAGCTGCAACGCCAAGTATTTGAAACTCGTCCGGTTCTAAAAATAAGGGGGGAACTCCGTTATCGGATTGACACTCCAATCGTACATATTTTCCTTCAGGAAAGTATGTACGAACAAACGAGGCGCCATCTTCCATTGTAGCAACAATCACTTCTCCTGGTGCTGCATAAGATCTCACAGAAATTAACAAAATATCGCCATCAGACATAAAAACAGACTGTAGAGAATTGCCCCAAATACGCAAGGCGTAATAAGTCTGCTCTTTATCTGGAGCAAGGTTTTTAGGAATACTTAGTTGTTCTGTTTGTGGAAATGTTTCAATAGGGCGGCCTGCTGTAAGCAAGCCGACTAATGGAACATCTAGCATTTCAGGTGTTGAAACTATTTCTGGCTTTTCTTGGCAAAGTGCAATGGAACGGCTACAGTATTTGTCTTTTTGAAGATAACCTTTTTTTTCTAAGGTCGCGATGTACTTGTGGACAGCTCCTAAAGAATTTAGTTCGAAATGGGAACAAATTTCTCTAAAACTAGGAGCATACTGCTTTTTTTCGATATACTCCGAGATAAAATCATAAATAGCCTTTTGCTTAGGCGTAAGCGTGCGCATAGCTTTCACTTTTTTTCAAGCGGTTCCGAATTAAACTGACTCCTAAATAGCAAAAAGGCGTATCGATAAGCGCAAAAATAGCCTTGTACGAATACGAGGAGAGCATAATTTCTAAGCCAGTAATGAAATCCAACTGTAATCCCCAATAGAGAAAAATGCTAGAAACAATCACTGTGTCTATGATCTGAGAGCATAAAGTAGAAAGATTATTGCGAAGCCATAGGTGCTTCCCTCGAGTTTTATACTTAATAAAATGGAAAATACGAATATCAATCAACTGGGCAAAAACATATGCAGTCATCGATGCAATAAATGCGACTATACTTGTGGAGAAAACAGCTTCATAAGCTTCTTGATACTGAAAACTATTTTCTATTGAAGAGGAAACCCAAAGCTCGGAAGGGGGAAGCGCTACTGCAATTTGCACAATAACGACCATAAGCAAGCTCATAAAAAAACCTAAATGTACCAAAGTACTTGCACGCTTAGGTCCCCATACTTCTGATACAATATCAGTAATGAGAAATGTACCAGGATAAGTAATTACCCCAATAGGTAAGGCGAGATCATAAGTAAAAGGAATACGAAAAATTTTGCATGAAATTGCGTTAGAAAGGACAAGAAAAACAGAAAATGTAACCGTTAGAGTAAGATAAAGATAGTCTGATTGCTTGAGTTCATCTTTAAATAAAGCACTAGACACAATAATCTCCGTAAAGAGTGTGTATAGTATTTTATTTAACCTAAGTGGTCATTGCAAGTTTTTTATAGAGCTGATGACAATTGTTCTTCTCGATAAGATAAAGCCTCTAAAAGATGTTCTTCAGCAATGGTATCACTATCTTCAAGGTCTGCAATTGTAGCTGCTAGACGGTGAATACTGTCGTGGGCACGCACGGACATACCTCGTCGATCTACAGCATCTTGCATCAATAATTGGCAAGAAGAGTTTAATGGAAAATATGCTTTAAGCTGACGAGAACTCATCTGAGCATTAGTAATTTGTTCTCCAAATCTTTTATGCTGACGTTGACGCGCAGCTTTTACTCTTTCACGAACTTCAAAAGAGCTTTCGGCATTTTCTCCTTTCATAAGATCTTTATAGCGTAATGCAGGGACTTCTAAGTGCATGTCTAAGCGGTCGAGGAGAGGACCAGAAATTTTTGATTTGTACCTGAGAATTTGGGCTTCGTTATCACGGCACTCTTTATCAGGATGCCCTAAATAACCACAAGGACAAGGGTTCATCGCTGCAATACAAACAAAGCGTGTTGGAAAAGTAAAATTACCATTCGCTCTACTAATTGTTACTTGCTTATCTTGTAAAGGCTGTCGCAATACCTCTAAAGTACTTCTGCTAAATTCAGGTAATTCATCGAGAAATAAGATTCCATTGTGTGCTAATGAAACCTCTCCAGGCCTTGGGTTTGTTCCGCCACCAATAAGGCCTGCATAGCTTACTGTATGGTGGGGAGCTCGAAAAGGACGAGAAGTAATCAGGTTTTGTCCGTCTTTTAAAAGCCCTACAATAGAATGAATACGAGTACAATCTAAGGCTTCTTCTGTACTTAATTCAGGCATAATACCGCAGAGAGCCTTACTCAGCATTGTCTTCCCAGATCCTGGGGGTCCAAACAAAAGAAGATTGTGAGAACCACTAGCAGCAATTTCTAAAGCACGTTTTGCGTGAGCTTGTCCTCGGATTTCTGAAAAATCAATCATAGGAGTTTTACTGCTAAACAAATCACTACTGATTTCTTTTTTTGCAGGAGTGATGCTACTTGTTTGCTCAAGAAATTTTACAGCATCACTTAAGTGCGAAATAGGTATTACATCAATACCTTCAACCATAGCAGCTTCTGCAGCATTTTTAGCGGGGAGCAAAATACCTTTTTTCCCAGATTCTTTTGCAAATAAAGCAAGTGCAAGCGCTCCTCGAACAGGGCGAAGTTCACCACCCAAACCTAGTTCTCCGACAATAATATAATCTTGGTGATGATTACTCTGAATTTTTTCTTGGGAACGGAGCAAACCTAAAGCAATGGGAAGGTCGTATAAAGCTCCCTCTTTTTTTAGAGTTCCAGGAGCTAAGTTTACAGTACAGTGTAACTCTGTTAAGGGATAACCGGAGTTTCTGATAGCTGTAAGAACACGGTCTTTTGACTCCTTTACAGCCATATCAGGGAGACCAACAATAACAATACTTGTTTTGTCTGAAGCAATCACATCGACTTCAACTTCCACAGCTAAAGTATCCAGAGCGATAAATGCAACAGAATGAATTCGCGATATAGGCATAAAGAAGGTCTCCTAAAGAAGAACTCGCAAGTCTATATAAAACAATTATTTGTATCAATAATTAAGAGACCTTGATGCGTTCGATCCATTCATCTGATAAGCCAGCTGCACGACGGTGTTCTTCATGGACGAGAAAGCCTTTTGCTCGTTTAGGACCAATTAACTCCGGTAACGCATGAATCCAAGCGTCCCATGCACTTTGGTCGGGGTGTTTGAGCCGCTGCAACCAACGCCAACCAAGCTGAACATGACGAATTTCATCGCTTAAAATTTTTCCCATTAAAGCTGCTGATTCTTCGTCTCCATAACGAAGAAAAGAAGTTCCATACATAGGAGCAAAATCTAAATTAGCTTGCTCAAACGTAAGGTTCATCATACTGATAAAAGACAAAATATCGTGTACATGGGGAGTATGTGCCCAAAAGTGTTTGAACAAAGGAAGATCTCCAAATTGGAGTCCAAAGACACCCATTCGCTCTATATATAAAGCAACATGCTCTTGTTCTTCTTTCAATGCGTGGGCAAGCCCTTTTCTTAAATTAACAGGAGCTTCAGGGAAAGCAAGAAGAGCAAAAGCAATCAATTCTACAGCAAGCAATTCATGACCTGCAAAACGATGTAAACAGATCGCCCTTTTATCCGCTTCTTTATGCTCGTGAAAAGGAGGAAGTTTTTGTCCAGATGGACGCTTATGAAATTCCATTCCAGGAGGACGAGAAGGAGTATCCCAACGAAGTGGAGGTCCTGGCTCGTTATCTGTAAGTTCTTTAGGTTGAAGTAGTTTGGAGTCTATATCCGTAGCGGAAAGAATAGCAATGGCCCATTCTCTGATTTCCATATCAAGACCTGTTTTTCTTAAGAAAAGCCGCGCTGAATAGCGCGGCTCTATACGTGTTTATTGGAATGAAATTACGTGGTAGGCAGGATATGCAAAGTGGTTATTTGGACGTCTTGCACCTACAATTTGTACTGTTTTTCCTACAGCTTGCTCTAGAGGCATACGTGTACTGTAGAGGTAGGCGATAGGCATGTGACGCTTTTCATCTACAAGCACATAATCCCCAGGCTTGTTTTTTACATTCCGTGTATAAGGCTTAATAATTCCAGTCAAACGAGTCGCTTCAATTTGCTCGAAAGAATAAAACTCTTCTCTCGTTCCTTGATGGTCTTCTAGCCAATTTTGGTACTGCTCTTCTTCTTGTTGTCCCCAAGAAGCATCGACTAGGATTTTTTGTGGAACGATTGTTTCTTTAGAACGCTCATTTTCCTTAGCAGCATCTGGCAAATCTTTATCCAAATTCACTAAGCTAATAGGGAGTCCGCTTTCTTCTCGAAGACGTTCTTCAAGTTTTGCTAGATTCTCTTTGTACTGTCCTAATTGTTCAGACAAGTTTTGGTTTTCAGTATTCCAAGAATCTGTATTTTTACGTGCACGAACTTCAAGATGAGCAATTTTCTTCTGTAGATACGCTTGATCTACAATATTTAAACCTTCTTCTGCCTTAGCTATTTGCTCGGTGAATTCTGGGTAATCAGCAATCACTTTTTCGAAGCTAGCTTTAGCTCTTTCCAAATTGATATCTGGAAAAGGTTTTTGTAATTCTGTTTGGCTAATAAGGAAAGCTGAATTAAGAGTATCTTGTACCTCACGCTCACGCTTCGCCATTTTAGCTAATAAGTCAGGCCCGCCAGCATATTCAACGTATTCCTTAGCAATATAAAAACGTGTACTTTCAGGAGGAGTGATCTCTAACCACTTTTTATTGTCAGTACAGATACTTCCTTCTACACGATCACCTGTATTGAGTTGGGCAATTACTGGGCTTTCTAACTCAGGCTTAAGACGAACGTTTACACGGTCACCTTCCACAATCCCGTCTAAAACAAACGTGCGGAAAACATACGCATGAGTTCCCGCAGGAGGAGCAATCTCATAAAAGTCATCTTGCTCACCTTGAACAATGAGAAGATCATCTCGACCCATTTCTTGAACAACTTTGCTCTCAAGAGAAGACCCAGATCGTAAACGAACACGGTTACGAGTTACTCTACCAGTAAACTCTTTGAACTCTACTGTTTGAGAAGTAGTAGCCTCTGTAACTACAGACGGAGTATTGCTAGCTTCTTCCGCAGACAAAGTTGATACTCCTAGAGTACAAAAGCTTGAGAGTCCGACCAAAACAGCCTGACGAAAATATATATTGATGCTCATCGCAATCTCCTAGGAAAAATAGGATCAAAGTAATGGTGAAAGTTTTGTTCCCATATTAGAAGGCTAGATTTTAAAAATCAAAGACCTTTGACACTTTCGTTAGCTCAAGAGCTAAATAAGTTTGCTCTGTTTTAAATAAATACAACTTTTAAGCTAATTAATCTTAATTCATCTGATTAATAAACAGTACTTTTTTTCATTTTTAGAAAAATAAGAAATCCTTCTGAAAAATATGCTTGAGTGAATTTTATTTGAAAGCCTGAGTTTCCTATGCTAGGTTTTGTGTCATTTCAAATCAAAACTTATGCAAGGAAGTCTTCAAAATGAAAAGACGTTTGTTTTTTATTATTTTTGTTCTTATTTCTTCTCTAACGATTCATGCAGAAACCTACAAAGTAGGTTTTTACACAGATTTTGAACCGATTAGTTATGCAGCGTCTAGGATAGAAGGCACGGAAAACTTTGATCAGGCTTTAGGTTATGAGCCAGATTTACTTCGTGCTATCGAAAGAGCTTCAAAAGGAGAGCTTTGTTTTGAATTCCAAGGAATTAAAGTATGGGAAAATATCTGGATGGCTCCCATTCAAAACAATGTAGACATTGGAATTGGAGGAATTACCATTGAAGATACAAGAACTAAGGATAGTTCAGGCGATAAGAAAATTGTTTTCACAAAACCGACAGTAGATTTTCATCAATCTCTTCTTTGCTTATTTTCAAACAAAAATGCGATCAAACATCATAAAGACTTGAATTGCTCAGATACTGTAGGGGCCGTTCGTGGAACAACAGGAGAATATCGCTTTTTAACTCAAACAGGCATCATCAACAATTTAAATGATGGATTGATTAAAAAGGGGGTTACTGTTGTTTTGAAAGACCGTGGATTTAAGCGAAGTGATGGAAATTTAAGTATTTATAGTGAGGAACTAAAAAGTAGAAAATACCTTATTCCTTCTGATTGTTCTCTACCACTCGTTCGTTATTTTCTTGCTGAAGATTCGATGATTCCAGCTCTACTAGAAAAACATATTTCTGCAATAGCAAGAGGATATATAGGGAATCGAATTGTTGCAGAGCAATACCCAGAAGATTTAGTTGTTACAGCGATTTATTCCTTAGAGTGTGAAGCACAAGGTAAAAAAAGTAGAGAAGTTTGTAAAGAGAAGGAACAAGCAGGAATGACAGTAAATATTGAGAATGAAAAGTTGTTTACAGCTCTCAATAAATACATCCTTTTTCTTACTGATGAAGGGGCTATTACATATGAAAAGTGGTTAGATGATCCTCAAGTTTTCGAAAAGCGTGCAGATTTGTATCTTGAACGTAATAGCTAGAAGTAAAAAGGAGTGTTTTCAAACATGAAAACACTCCTCATATTTAGCTGATTAGTACAGCGCGTACATGAGCACAACCTGTCTCACCACATGTACAGCCGATAGGGTCCCCTAAAAACACCTGGTACTGTTCATCAGGGTTTTTTATAGAACTCACTTTGAAAATTTTTTCACCAACTTCCTCGATACGCCATTCACTGCGTTCGTCCACTTCGTGCTCTCCGAAATGAAGATCATCATCAGAAATATCTTCCATCTCTTCATCATGAGAGTGATCTTCTAAAGATTCTTCATCACCACCATGAATAGCGCGGGAAATTTGACAAAACATACAGTTACAACCTGCATGAGATGGAGGCACTGCCTCTAACTCTTCTGGTGCCAAAACGCGAGCAATACCTGTAATTTTACTTAATACTTCGTCAGGGATAAGAGGAGCATCAGATTGCTCGGGATTATGCTGCATCATAGCTCCCATTCCCATGGCAGAACCACCACCAAACTGCAAAGCAGCTGCCTGCTCAGGTGTTTGTCCCATAAGAAAAGAAAAAGGAATTTCAGAAGAAATTTTATGTGTATGCTTTGTCTGTGCAGGCTTTTTTTCTTCTTTATCCAGCTCTTTACTCTGAGCTTTAGAAGCAACAGATGCTGCATGGACAGAGAATATCTCTTCTATCACATCATCACTTAAGTCTTTTATGCGAACTTCCGTGCCATCTAACAATTTAAAGCATAAGGTATCTGTATCCTTATAAACAGCCGCTACATTTTTCCATGTTGTTGCTATATAAGGAGGAATACTGATCATTTGTTCGTTTATGATAGGTCTTTTCATTCTTAACCTCCAGGATACAAGCCAATAGACCAGCACCCAATTCACTATTAATCATTACATTATAACTTTATCTAAGACTAATCATAGCATAGTTCAATTTTGGAAGCAATATTTATTTAGCACTCTAATATCCTATTTGCTACTTTGTATCTTAAATAGGGTTATTTTCATAACGATGGGTATATAAGTAAGTTTTCGAAAAGACGATTATAGAATACTATGATGAGATAGACTCAAAAATGTAATATTTCTTATTTGAAGTAGAGGGAAGATTTAGTGAAGCGAAAGACTTTTGTGTTGGATACTAACGTATTGATTCATGACCCGTTAGCTGCAAGTAAATTTCCACGTAGTGATGTGGTCATACCTGTATCAGTACTAGAAGAGTTAGATTCTAAAAAAAGATCTCCTGATGAAATTGGGCGTAATGCTCGTTTGGCAATTCGATTTATTGACGGTTTGCGTGAGAATAGAAAAGGGGATTTACATGCAGGAGTAGATTTTGAGAATGACGCAAAGTTACGAATTCATTTGGATAAGAAGAGTGATATAGAGAGTTGTTTTCCTCTTAATCCCAATACAAATAAGATTTTGTGTACAGCGTATGCTTTGAAGAAGAAAGGGGAGCATGTTGTCTTTGTCAGTAAAGATTTTGCAGCCCGAGTAAAAGCAGAAGCAATTGAGTTAGAAGCTGAAGATTATGAGAATCTGAAAGTTTCATATGAAGCTTTGAGTGGTCCCATCCGCAAAATTGAAGTGCCTAAAGTTACAGTTGATACTTTTTTGAAGGATGGAGGGGTCATTTTAGAGGGGCAAGAGTTTGTTCCTAATGAGTATTGTACTTTACATGCTGATGAGCAGAATTCAGTATTAGCGAAGTTTGATTCGCGTTCTGGGGCAGTACAGCCATTGTTGCCTCCTGGGAAATTATGGGGGATTAGTCCAAGAAATGTGGAACAACGTTGTGCTATTGATCTTTTACTTCGAGATGAAATCAAGTTAGTTGCTTTGATTGGAGCTGCCGGTACTGGTAAAACCCTTTTGGCGTTAGCATGTGCTTTGCAAAAAGTATTTGACGAAGGCGTTTTTAGTAAAATTTTGGTTAGCCGTCCTATTGTTGCTTTAGGTAAGGATATCGGATATTTGCCAGGATCTAAAGAAGAGAAGTTGTTTCATTGGATGCAGCCTATTTATGATAATTTAGAAGTTTTGTGTTCTTCTACTGGAGATGAGACGGGAGAGACGCTTCGTTGGATTACAGAAAGTAATAAACTAGAAATGGAAGCGGTAACCTATATTCGTGGGCGTTCTTTGCCTAGAGCGTTTATTATTATTGATGAAGCGCAAAATTTGACGCCTCACCAGGTCAAGACAGTGATTTCTCGTGCAGGCGCAGGAAGTAAAGTGATTTTAGCTGGTGATGCGACTCAAATTGATCATCCTTATTTAGATAAAGATTCTAATGGTTTGATTTATACAGTAGGTCGTTTTGCTGGAAAAAGCTTGTTTGGAGCAGCCTTTTTAGAGAAGACGGAACGTTCTGAATTGGCCGCTTTAGCAGCCGAAGTTTTATAGAATCATAGCTTTAACAGAGAGTAGCTTACAAAAATCTTCTTTTCTGTTATAATGGAGCTAGATCAAAGACTACGGGGGTGATCTGGTTTCGACTGGGGAGCAAAGTAGTAGTTGCATGTGGAGGGTATCGGTTGGCCTCCTAAAAAAACCGATAAGCATATAATTGCTGAAAAACAAACATCAAACGTGATCGCAGTTGACTTCTCTGCTGAGAATGTCGACCTAGAGCGCGCGGCAGCATAACTTATATTGCTGCTCGATCTTTGCGGAATTGGACCAAGGAGTTCGTCGAGATCGTCATTTAACTTGGTATGGTCTTAATCCTCGCTGCTTCTAGGGGATTTTTTCCAAGATTAATAGGAGCGAACCTTTCCTAGTGGAGTACCCTGCATAGGGAGAGGTTTATTTACAGGGTATTAAACATGTAGACGCTATTATGGAGTTTGCTTAGGACGAGAGTTCGATTCTCTCCACCTCCAACAGTTAGGACGCTGTTTATAGACTATCATTGCCGAAAATGGCTCATGGGTACCTATAAGCAGCGTTTTTTTTTCTAAACGCAAGTTCTGAAATACGAAATTCAGCAATTGTCGTTTTTCATCTACTTCAGAACTCTCAAACAATTCCCTCGCTCGGGCTGCCAGTTTCATCACCATATTGGCCGTGACATAGAAGCTTTCATTGGCTTAATTATGACCTTCCATTTCAGCAAGCATTTCATTTTGCCGGGCTTTGTATTCTCTGACTTTTTCCAGGTATATCTGCTCGTCAATAAGACCATCCAGCTTGTCATCGTAAATTTGACTGATTCTACGCTGAATTTTGTCTTGTTCTTTTCTGAGAGAGTCCAGACTTTCTCTGTGAAAAAGGTACTTAGATTGGTGAATTTCCTTTAGACTTGCATAGCTTGAAAACCATCATCCATAGATGATCAGGTATGCTGTGGATTCGCTGTATCAAGCGACTATGGCTAAGTAAGCCCATAAACATCTTTTGATGTGATGCAAATAGCCTGGCACGTTTATAGTCTCCGTAACATGCACTTGCAGCGTAGATAGCAAAAGTCATGATCTCTGCTGTAGTCATCTTGCACTGTATATCATCACGAACTCGCAGTACCTTACAGACTTCGTCACAAATGCAATACACGACAATACTCTGATCTATCATTACCCGTCCTCAGAAAGTATAAGGGTATAACGTACTCTGCCTAGCCTTGTCAGCTGCAGGCAATTTTTCGCTTGATTTTGTTCGGCCATGTCGCCCGACATGCCCTCTCAAAATCAAACGAAATCTCACCCACATCTGACAAGGCTAGGCAGAGGATTAGGTCACCATCGGGGGTCTTAATCTAAATGAAAAACAAGGTGAAGAAAAAGATACTCCTTAAAAATAGCTAGAGCAAGAGCTTAGTACGTAACATGAGATAGTAAATTGAAGGATTAAGTAATCTTTTTTGTACAGGTAGTTGCTGTCAAAATAAAGAAGTGATAGGTTGCTAATAATTACTTATAATGGAGGTTCCATGTCAGGAAGTATTGGTAACGGGATCAATCATTTTTATAAAGATCTGAAATTAAGTTCAGAGCGTCTTAATAAAGTATCCGAACAACTTTCAGTTGGTAAAGAAATTCGAAGACCTGGCGACAGTCCTTCTGCTTTTGATGAAGTAGCACGGATGGATATTGATCGTGCGCGGCAGACAGCGCAGTTAGAGTCTTTACAAAGTCGTGTGAGTTGGTTTCAGACAAGTCTAGGTTTCTTACAAGAAATTCGAGAAGTTTTAAGTGAAATGTCAGAATACTCCATTTCTGCAGTGAGTAGTCCTTCTTTAGGTGATGCAAAAATTTTAGATGAAACATTCCAAGAGCTTAAAGCTACTCTAGCTCAAACGATTGATGGGCGAGGAGGAAGGTCTGCTCCTTTAGCTACATTTGGAGGGCAAGCTCTATTTTTAGGCTTTGCTCCCGAAGTTTATATTGGTGCTGATGCCCAGCCTGGTAGTGATGATTATGAAGGGATTAATCTATATACAGGTTTTGAAACATCTGGTTTTTCGGAGCTTCCTCTTCTACATGGAGGCTTAGGAAGTTCATCAGCTCTTTCCATCAGTTTACAAGGGACTGTTGAAGGGGCAACAGCTTCAACAGTTACTCTAGATGCAAACGCAGGCTCACAGCAAGATGTATATGTGGGAATGACTCTAAGTATTACAGCAGGAAGTGGAGCTGGGGAATCCTTTGAAATTACCGCCTACGATCCGAATACTCGAGTAGCAACATTAGATGCTGCTTTTTCAAGTATCCCTGATAGTAGTTCTGCCTATCAAATTGATTCACCTTGGACAAATGAACACGTTATTGTTGGGGGACAATCTTCTAGCATACGTTTTGCTGAACATGTTTGGGGGGCGGATAATCATCGCACAGACCAACTTGTAGATTCTGTTCGTAGCTTTGAAGCACTCACAGATGCAGAACGACTATACCGGCAGGCGAATGGCATCCCTGATATAGATTTAGAAGCAAAAACATTCGAAGAAAAAGAAGCTAGGCGCAAAGAAAACATATTTGATGAAGAATATGGTACCTTAATTGGAAAAGCAAACGCAGAGCGTATGAACGATCGGATAAATAATGCAATCAAGCAAATTACTCAATTGATGACTCGTTTTGATTCTCAAGTTTCTAATATACAAAATCAAGTAAGTACCACGAAGAAATTAGTAAAAGATGCTGATGCAGGTATTGCAAGTATGGCTGATGTAGATTTAGCAAGCGCTGCAGAAGAGTTTGGAACTTTGGTTGATGACGAGCAAAAAATGATGCGTTTAGCCGCTCGACTTACGCAGAATTTAGGAAGACTTAACGATCTCGTGAAAAATAAAGGAACACGCTAATGGAAGCAGGAATAAAAACATTACAAATTGCTCTTGCAACAGCTTTTTGTATTGGAGGAACTTGCACTCCATTACATGGGTCAATAGACCGAGAAAAGTTAATTGCTTCAGTAGAAAGGCTTCAAACAAAACAAAAACAATTAAATGATGAAATTGAGCAACTTAAACAGTTGTTAGGAATTTCAAACGATCTAGAAACACTTCCATTGATTGAAATGTATGAAGAGCTATCAGAAAAAGCTAAAGAGTACACAAAACAAGGAATTGAAGATTTTAAAGAAGAGCGTTTTACCGAAGCAAAAGAAGATTTTCAATTGGCCTGGGAGCTTGAGCCTGAGCATTACATCACAAATTATCACTTAGGACTTGTTTATCAAAGAGTTGGAAATGTTGCCTTAGCGAAAAAGATGTTAAAAGGTGCCATAGAAGCTAAAAAAGATATGCCTCATGCTAAGAAAGTTGAAGAGTATTTAGGGCATTCAAGTGAGTCGAAAGACGAAAGTGATGTAGAGAGTAAAGAAGAACTTGCGTTGAGAACAGAATTGATCAATATGAAGAAAGAGGCAAGTAGTTATGCAAAATCGCAAGTATTGCCTTTTCCAAAGCGTATGTCGGAATCTGTTCGTATACTTGAGGGCATGTTAGAAAAAGCCAAAGACCACAAAAAGCTTGTGCAAGAGTACTATCCTGATATTGGAGAAGCTTTTGAGGCATTTGAGTGGTATGGAAAAGCTATTGAAGTGATGCATGCTTATGAAAGTTCTATGAAAGGAAAAGAGCTTCCAGATGGTCACCACGGTCGTCTACTACGAATTGAAGAAAAAGCAAAAAATCAACAGGCTCGATTAAAAGGATACCGAGGAAATAAACCTGAAAGAGATATTCGTAGGCAGCTAAATCGTGATTTAGAAGAATTAAAAGTTTTTGCTGCGCAAATGGACCAATTTGTAAAAGAGTTAAACACAAACGATGAAGATTTTACAAAGCTCTGTGAGCGTTTACGAGAATTTCGTTGGGGGAAACGTGCCAACCGACACGTGATTGTGATCAATCGCTTTGGAGAATTACTTTACAGCTCTTTACCTGGTACGTTAGAAGTAGACCGCTACCAAGATGTTGAAGGGAAGCAATTTTTTAAAGATGTTACCTTCTTAGCAGATGAGTTACAACTGAAGCAGGCAGAGTTTGCTCCGTTACAGCTACGTGCGAATGGACAAACCGTGCCTTATGTGATGTTGTACACTTATGTACCTTCCCACAAGGCTTTCATTATTGTTCGTATGCCTAAAGAAGATTTGCTTTAGAGAGAAAAACCACCACTGAGCCACTGAGTACACAGAGATTCCGTGGTGGTATTTACGGTACAATTCACTAACATAGGTAACAGATTGATTCACTAACATAGGTAACACTTTTGCGATAAATTTATAATAGGCCATGGCAACTAAAACAAGAGGTACCCATGGCTT
>PAQS01000008.1 GCA_002709385.1 Waddliaceae bacterium | reverse complement strand
TCCACCCCGCGGCAAATACTATTCAAACGTAAAAAATTAGCGGGGGAAGGATTCGAACCTCCGACCTTTGGGTTATGAGCCCAACGAGCTAACCCCTGCTCCACCCCGCGGTAACTTTGTTAGCGTTTGAAGTTATACTATATCCTGAGCCTTATATTTAACTCAAGCTTTAAGTTCTTCATTTTGAAATATAAGATTCCAGCTCTTGTCCAAAGCACCTCTATTCTCTTCCATAAGGCGTTTTCCGGAGCTTCCCATTTCATTACGCTGCACTTGATTTTCTAAAAGATTAGATAACTTTTCTTTTAGATCTTCTAGTGAATAACGTTCCCCTGCGCCATACGAATCCAAAAGTTCTGGCATACCGGGCTGAGAATAAGTGTAAGGACCAAAGAATACAGGTATACCATAAAAACAAGGTTCTAAAAGATTGTGCCCACCTACAGACTTATTATAGGTACCACCTACAAATGCTAAATCAGATAACTGATAACAGTGACGTAAAATACCCATGGCATCAACAAGGATAACGCGAACATCCATATTGGTATCACTTTCATCACTATACTTTCTGAAAGGTATCTTTTTTTCTTCAAGAAGCTTCGCTACTACAGGAAAGCGAAGTGGGTGCCTAGGCACGAGCAATACTTTGAGCTGTGGGAATTGCTTCCAGAGAACTTCCAAACTCTCAAGAAAATATTTTTCTTCTGGTTCGTGTGTAGAGCCACAAGTTAAAACTAAATCACTTTCTTTAATTCCTAAACGTTGCCGCCACTCGCTTCTTTCGCTTTCGTCAAGTTCTGGATATACTTCATCTAATTTCAAGTTTCCTGTTACATGTAATTTTTGGGGATCTAACCCTAAACCTATAAAACGCTCTAAATAGACCTCGTTTTGTATACAGAAAAAATCAACCAAGCTATACATTTTGAGAGCTAAAAATTTTACTTTCTTAAAACGATTTAAAGAACGCTCTGATAGCTTTGCATTGAGAACAGCAATCTTTGCACCTTGATCTTTAGCGCATCTCAAAAAATTATACCACAAATCACCTTCACTTAAAATCACCCAATCAGGACGCAAACGCTTCATAATGCGTTTCATGAGAAAACGATAATCAAAAGGTAAGTAAACATGATAATCAGCAGAAGCCAGACAGCGCTTTGCTTCTTCTTGTCCTGTTTCAGTCACGGTAGAGACAACAATAATACAATCAGGATGAATTTTTTTTATCCGATTCCCTAAAGCACTAATTGCTTTAATTTCTCCTACAGAAACTCCATGAATCCAGTATAGTTTTTTATTTCCTTTTTCTATCTGAGGAAATCCTTGTGCTATTACACGAGGTAAAAAATTACCTCCATGACGGCCGGTTTGCATATACTGAGTAAATGTTTTAGGAAGAATTAAAATTCCACCTATCCAAAGAAGAATTTCGTACAATAAAGCAATCATTGAAACTTAAGGCCTTGTGATGAAATATTTTATATGGTTTTATTATAGAATTTATGTCTATATGATAACAAGAGCAAAGCAACCCATAAAAACTCGCTTACTTTTTTGAATCAAAAAAAGTTTCACTCTTAAAAACATAAAACAAGTATGCCAATGCAGGCAGAATGAGAAATAACCCTAATACCAAGGCCCAAACAAGGTATACTAAGGTTTCTGGGCCAGCTGCTGTACGATAAAAATCAATATCGATCATTTCAGTGTTACTTCGAACTCTAATAAGATTGGGATACATTAAACGGAAGTACCCCAACAAAACCAACGTAACTTGTCCTGCTGCCAAAAAACGAATCAAAGAACGGTCATGCTCCCAAACACCAAACCACAAAGGAATCAATAAAATCGTTGCTAAAACTATAGATAAGAAGCTGAGAGGATGTGAAATAAAATCTTGTAAAAGAGCTATTCCTTCCCACTCAGCAGAAAAGAACACAAGGGCCCCACTCAGGATGCAAGCGATATTCGCGGCTTTCGCTCTATTTTTAAAAATTTCCTGTAATTCTTCATCTCCTGCTTCGGCATTCAAATATACTGCTGCTAAAAAAGTAAACAGACAACATACAAAAACACCTACGCTTACACAAAAAACATTTAGCCACGGAGCAATATAAGTCATCCAATAAGAGGCTGTACCAGGAGCTTGAAACTTTCCAAGCAAACAAGCTCCTGCCATCATGCCCATCATTAACGGTGTGATCGCGCTCGATACAGCAAACAATAAAGAATAGATATTTTGCCATTGATCTTGGTAGGCATCATAGTGACGAAAGGTGAATGCACAACCACGCAGTATAATCCCAACTAACATTGCTGTAAGTGGCACATGAAAGAGAATGGAGAAGTCTGCATAAGCACGGGGAAAACCATTGAACATGACTACTACCGCAATAATGAGCCACATATGATTTGCTTCCCAAACAGGTCCCATTGCTTGTGTGATTAACTTGACTTGATCATCTTTACGAGAGTTTCCTTTGAACAACTCTAGTATTCCTGCACCAAAGTCTGCTCCACCAAACACACTATATAAGACAAGACATGCCCCTAGCATACACACTAAAAATTCAACCATGACTCTCTTCCCACTCTTTTTTTTCTTCTAGTGAGCGAATTTGACGCCACATGAGGTAAGCCACAGCTGCAATAAGTAATGCATAGACTCCCATAAATAAAATTAAAGGATATACAAGACCTGGCATAGGTGTAAGCGCTTCATGCGTACGCATGATCTTGTAGATAATCCAAGGCTGCCTTCCTACTTCCGTTACCGTCCACCCAGCCCAAATAGCTAAAATCCCCAAGGGAGTACAGGCACCAACAGTGCAAAGAAAACAGCTACCAAATAGAACTTCTCGACGAAATGCAAGAATAAACAAGTAAACAAAACCCACTAGCATAAGCACTGTCCCGCATCCCACCATAATTTGAAAAGCTATATGGGTAACGGCAACAGGAGGCCACTCATCTCGAGGAAAATCACTCAAACCTTGAACCTCAGCATCGAAATCCCCAAACGCCAAAAAACTCAGCATTTTAGGTAAATGAATCGCGTACTCTGTTACTCCTTTTGATTCATTTGGAAGACCACCGATCAATAAAGGCGCGCCTTTTTCTGTTTGAAATAAGCCTTCCATCGCAGCAAGCTTAATGGGCTGTGTGCGAGCAACGTTTTTCGCCAAAAAATCTCCACTCAAAGGCTGAATCAAACTAAAAATCACTCCAAAAACTAAAGCTATTTTCATCGCAGCTTGATGCACAGGGTGTGTTCGGTCTCGAAGAAGCAACAGAGCGTGCAAACCGGCAACAGAAAACGCTGTTGCTTGAAAGGCACCAATTACCATATGAATCCCCATCACCAACATGGAACCATTAAACATGGCTGCCCATGGATCGATATTAATCGCCTGACCATTCACCCAATCAAAACCTGCTGGATTATTCATCCATGCATTAGCTGCAACAACAAATATTGCTGAAGCTACTCCAGTAATGCCGACCATTAAACCAGAAAACCAGTGCATAAGATCAGGAATTTTGTTCCAACCATAAAGAAAGATTCCAAGAGCAATCGCTTCTAAGAAAAAAGCAGCTCCTTCCCAAGAAAAAGGCATACCAATAATACCGCCAGCATGCTCCATAAACTTAGGCCAAAACAAACCTAACTCAAACGATAAAGCCGTTCCTGATACAGCTCCCGTTGCAAAAAAAATCGCAACACCTTTTGACCACGCTTTCGTCAAAGTAAAATACACCGGATTTCTCGTACGCAACCAAAGCGCATGTGCTGTAGCCATCAAAAATGGCATAGCAATACCTACACAAGCAAAGATAATATGGAATGCAAGAGAAATTCCCATTTGCATACGCGCTGCTAATAAATCTTCCATAAAACCCCCGTTTAGATGAACTATACAAAAAACAAACTCTTTTTTTACACACTAAACATTAGTTAATAAAAGCCCCTATGATACATGGATATATTTTATAATTCATCGATTGTAGCTACATCAAGCGTCTTAATTTTCACTTTCTTGGTTTTCGAATACTTAGCTACTTTATTCGCCGTTGACCCTTCTGCTTTACTTACTCTATCAAGACAAGAAATATAGAAATTTCTTTGGATCGGCGCGATTAGAAGAATTTTTCTATGTATTTTCGCAAATACCTCGAGAGTTGAAATCTAGATGATTTTAGAAGTTTGTATTTCTTTATATAATTTTAAAATAAAACAAACACAAAAAACACATAATCTTATTTATATCAAAAAACACAAGTGATACAATCTATTTACAATCAACTAATAAGAGGGTCTTAATGGTTACTAACTCTTCTAATACTTCTTTTAGTAATTATTGGACAGTAAAGACAGCAGACGGAAAAGCGCTTTCTCCGGAAGATCTTCAAGAACAGTGGATCCAAAAGTACCCCCCTATTGACCCCTCTCGTAGTAAAGTAGTCAATATGGTGAGCCGTATAGCGAATGCTACAACTTCCAGTGCCAGTTTTATGTGGGGTTGGTCTGGTGGTTTAGCTTGGCAATACGGAGCTAAGCCTATTGCAAACTGGACTGTTGTCCCGGCTGCAAATTGGACCGTTGTTCCCCTCGCTACGAATGCAATGAAAAGCTTTGCTGTAAGCAAGGCAAAAAACAGTGTTGGTGAGCAGTTAGCACAACAAGTAACCCAAGCTCTTTCTGTTATTGCAGGAGAAATCGCTCGAGGTAACGCTCCTTCTCCAGAACATTTATCCGATCTTACTGCATTACTCTTTACTCGAGTTATTCAAGCTTATATAGAAGAAAGTAAAAAAGAAGGCAAAGACCAGATTAAAGACGATGACGGTGTTTCATCTGTTGTCAAAGCCCAAGAGTTTTTGCGAGAGTTTCTTCTTCGTTTAGCACCAAAAATTGATAGCGAGCTAGAAAGTAAATATTTTCTGGAGGGCTTACCTACTAACCTGGTGCAGCATCATATTATTCCTTTTCTAATCGATCAAACTGGAATTGCAGCACTTCATGAACTTAAAAAACTTAAAATTTATCCTTCTGAAGAGGTCAATCCACTTATCGAGAGCTTAAGTGAATTGATCAACAGCGAGAGTTTAGTTGAAAAGAAGTCTTCCATAGACCTGGACAGTTCTGAAGGGAGAGAGATGATTTTCCGTCAGGAATACAAGCGTCTTTATCCTCATTCAAACCTGGAAGAAAATTCATTTTTTCTATCCTATGGCCCTGCTTTTTCAGAAGCAGAGGTATTCCGACGACTCAAAGAAGATTTTCAAAAGCTTAATCATAATATTGAAGAGTCTCTTCATGAATTGGATTTTGGAGATGAAGACATCATTCTTCCTTTTACAGATACCGAGACAAAGGTTGAAGGTGAGTTAGATTCCCCACAGGATATACAGAAATCAGTCACCAGAGAAATCGATAAACTACTGAATTACTTAGAAGATAAACATATCCGCAATTCTATTCGAAATAAAAAAGAAAACATCGGCGATTCAAGTTTCATTATAAAAGCGATTCTCCCATTGATCAACTCTGAACATAATGAAGATTTTCTAGAAAAAAGAAAATTTCTTCAGGAAGATCTTAAAGAGTTATGGACCACCAAAACAGCTTCTTGTTTTAAAATTAAAGAGCTTTTAAACTCTCCAAATCTAGAAGAACAATATATTTTAGAAGAGCTTAAAGCTGCTGAAGAAAAAGCTACAGATTCCCTAAGGCTTTTTTGTCAATCTGCTGATGAGGCTTTAGCAGAACAACTTGATGCCCTTCCTTTCAAACGAAAATACCCGCATTTTCTGGAAAATTTCATTCTCCCTTTGGTTCTTGCCGATGGAAAATCTGTTGACACATGCTTAAATAACTTGCGTTCTGGTATCGGGCTAGATCTGATGAATAACGCCTTAAGAGGACACGGTGGAGAAAAAGAAGACCATATCCGTCATTTTTTACGTGTTTATGTTGCACAAGTTTTAGCTTCTCAGCCAGGGCTTGATCAAAACAATAAGATTCGTTCTCTTGCTTCTGGCCTAGCGCACTTACTCGATACCGTTGTCATGAAAGAAAGCGGACTATCTCAAAAATACCAGTTACCTCCAACAATCTGTGAGTTCGGTCTCCTTCCCATCGCCATGCAAAGGACGCGCACCAAACATCTGCGCTACCTTGTACATGCAAGCACTCCTGCTATCGATCTTGCTCTGCGTCAATCGAAAATTTACGAAGAATTGGGGCTTCCTGGAAATTTCCTAGAAAGCTCTGTGATGCCATTATTCAGCTCTGATGGCAAAGCCACTCTTCAAAAATTACAAGGACTTTTGATCTCGCTGCAACCTTGTATTGATAAATTAATGAAATCTAATGACAACGCTTACCCCGAACAATTGTACCAGCGTTTGATCACCCCTATTCTTAGTGCAGGAACTCCAGTGGAGTTTCTTGAAAAGATGCGTGAACTGGCTTTAGATGATCAATTTACTCATTATGTAGATGACTACTTATCCAAAAATCTACCTGAAGACCTTGCTCGAGAGATCAACCCTAGTGATAATTTTTACAAAAACTGCATTCAATCGATTGCAAAATCAACAAGTCCTGAAGAAGCGCTATTAGCTACCAAGACTCTTATCACGGTTATTGCAACTCCCATTGATTCCTTTCTCAACAATAATGAGTCACTAGCACCTTACTTACCCTGCAAGAACTTTATGCAAAGCATTTTTGTTCCTCTTTGGGGTAAAGCTGAAAATATTCAAGACTGTTTAGCAGCTGGAGCCATTACAGCAAGTAAGCTTTGGGCGGACCCTATTCTTAACGAAGTCCTAAAAAAACTTGGCATTACAGAACTTAAAGATCTTCCTTCAACGTATGCTGGAGCATTGATTAACCATAATCGTTTAGGAGGAATAGAAAAGGAGCTTTTTTCTAGCGTCATTAACGATTATAATCATTTTCGTTACAAAGAAGGTGGCGGCCGTGACGCTTGCTCTTGGAATGAATTAATACGAACCTATAAACAGCATAAAAAAGCCTTAGGAGACTCTTCTAAAGTTAGTGAAACAGAAAAGTTTGCAAAAGCTTTTAGTGATCAAATCATCAACGCTCTTTGGGATGATCAATTCATTGCTGATCACCCCGAAAAATCAGCTCGATTGAATGAACTTTCCAAACCTGTATGCTTGGATCGCTTTCTTTGTAAAGACCCTGATAGCTTTCTTAGTCGATTACGTAAACAAAAGCACAATCCGCAACAAAGAGAAGTGATTGTTGCTTATACTTATGAAGGACAACAATTTTACTTTTCGAGACTTATGCTCAATCTACATATTAAACTTGCTGTGATGCAAGTTGTAGGAAAAGTAAACCATAAATTCGACTCCCTCTCTGGAGAAACGATGGAAGATAAAGCCATCGCTCTCTTTACTGAAATGCTACCATCTATCGGCGAACACATTGGCAAATTGAAAGAAGTTCGAGAAGTGGGAGAAGATACACGTAACCATTTTATTGCCCAGAATTTCAGAAAAGAAGCACTAGATATTGAGAGCCTCTCTCAAAATCTTTTTTCCACCCTATTCGAAAATGAAGGTGGCGACTCAACATTCATTCTACCTAGTATCGCTTTTGACCTTGTTAAAGAACTTATGCTAGGGAAACATATCATTCCAAAAGCAGAAGATAATATCGTTTACTCCGTCATACAAGGAGCTGTAGACGGTGCCATATCACATCTAGATAAAGAAAAAGATCTTCCTATCATCAAAAAAGTCATCTCCAACGCAGTTACTCGCTTCGAAACAAACAGTACACAAGTACAAGCAACAAGCAAAACTATTGATCTAGGTAGTGAAAACTCAAAAAAACTCACATGCCCTGAATGGGAAGGACGTCTAGAGCTCATCGCTGAACCACTAGATAAGTACGTAAACAGCCGTGCATTTAAAAAAACTGATTTTGTTCAACAACTTATCTTTAACCCTATTAAGGCCTTTATCTTACACCCATTCAAGAGCATCTTTGGATCTAAAGCGAACAAAACCGAAAAAACAGCATTTCAATCAGCTCTCAGCGAGTATCTTTTAGATGCCATTAGCCTGCGTAGACCTGGACTTGCACACTTTCTTAATCGTCTCCCATGGCTTAAGTCTATAGCCCTCAATATTGCTTCCAAAGAATTAGAAGAGATACTCAGAGAAGTATTAAGAAAAGAGCTAAATCCAAAAGAACAAGGACAACATATCGACCAAATCCTTCGCCTTCTTCGAAAAGAAGTCCTAGAAAAGTCCACAGAAGCCAAGGAAGTATACGGAAACGGCAGAACACAAGAGCAACGCCTAGAAGACGCCCTTACTAAAATATTTCTAAAATTAGATTTTATGGGACGTCACGACTCCGTCCTAGGTCTCACAGGTGGATTTATAGCCTGTATATCAAAGCGTGTAGCATCAGCCTGCTTTTTACGCTTTCCAGCCTTTACAGCATCCCTAGGAAGCAAACTTTTAAAGAAAAGCGTACGTTGGATGCCTTTAATTGGTTCCCCTTTAGAATCTGGAATTCGGACAATTTCTCAACGAGTTTCATCAGTATGGCGCTCAACAAGCAAATGGATTCGTTCCATAGGCAGTAAAAAACGAGAAAGAAAAGCCCGTGAAGAAGCAAAAGCTATCATTGATCTCTATATTGACCCAAAACATGATGGGATTTTAAACAAGATGGTAGACTGGAATATACGAAAAATCTTCGCTATTCCAGGAGGCGCTGACTAAGCACCACTAAATAATTTATTGAGTTTTAGACTCTTCTTCATGCAGAATCGTGATGTTTTCCAAAAACACGTTTCATACTAAGCAGGGAGACTTCGCTATGACTCATGATTCAGTACCTCTTAAAGGACACCACCACGTTGAGCTTTGGGTGGGAAATGCAAAGCAGGCTGCTTACTTCTACCGCAAAGCTCTCGGATTCTCTCAAATCGCATTCAGCGGCCTAGAAACAGGCAACAGAGAATACGCCTCTTACGTTCTACAACAAGGGAACATGCACCTTATTCTCTCCACCCCCTACCAATCTACTCACCCAATGAACGATCACTTACGTGATCATGGAGACGGAGTAAAAGACATCGCTTTTGAAGTAGATGATGCTGATGCGATCTTCAAAGAAGTTGTTGCAAGAGGAGCAACACCTGATTTAAAACCTCATACACTATCTGATGAAAACGGAACGATACGCAAAGCTAGTATCAAAATGTATGGAGATACCACACATACCTTCATCAGCCGTAATGATTACAAAGGCCCTTTCCTACCTGGTTTTCGTGAAGAAATCATCAAAGAAAAATCTGTTGGTCTGCATACCATCGATCATATGGTAGCTAACGTAGAAGACGGTAAAATGGATGAATGGGTTGCTTTCTACAAAAAGGTTTTAGGATTTAACCTTCTTCTTACTTTTAGTGACGACCAAATTTCTACCGAATACACCGCTCTCATGTCGAAAGTCATGCAAAACGGCACAGGAAAAATCAAATTCCCCATCAACGAACCTGCCAAATCTAAGCGCAAATCTCAAATTGAAGAGTATTTAGATTATTATGGCCCTGGTATTCAGCACATTGCAATGGAAACAGATGACATTGTAGAAACCATTAGTAAACTACGAGCTAATGGGGTAGAGTTTCTTGATGTTCCTCATACTTACTATGACATGTTAACAGAGCGTGTTGGAGCGATTGAAGAAGATCTTGAAGATATCAGAAGATTAAACATTCTGGTCGATCGTGATGACGATGGTTACCTTCTACAGTTGTTTACACAGCCTATAGAAGATCGCCCTACCTTATTTATCGAAATCATCCAGCGTAAAGGTTGTCAAGGTTTCGGTTTAGGGAACTTCAAAGCTTTATTTGAGTCTATTGAGCGTGTACAGGCAGAACGAGGTAATCTCTAATGCATCGTTATCATTCCTTGGGTACGATACCGCAGAAGCGGCATACTATCCACCCTAAGCCTGAAGGGGGAATTTATTACGAAGAGTTAAAGGGGAATAAGGGCTTTAGTGGCCCTTCTTCTCTTCTCTACCATATTCATCGTCCTACTTCAGTAAAACATACACGTTTGCTAAGGGAGTTGAGTAAAGAAAAAGACCCAAATAAAACTTTACGTATGCGTCATTTGCGTACACAAAAGCTTCCTAGAGGAGGTTGTCCTTTTCTAGACCGCCATTTACTGATGTTTAACCAAGATGTTGCTTTGTCTTTGGTTTACCCGGATAAGAATGAAGAGATTTTTTATCGCAACGCACAAGCTGATGAAGTTGTCTATGTGAGTAAAGGTCGTGGTCAATTAGAATCTATTTTCGGTACTCAGCCTTATCGAGAAGGTGATTATATTGTGATTCCTCGTGGGATTCTTCATCGCTATAAAATGGACGATACAGAACAGTGTTTTTTTGTCACAGAAGCGAGCGGAGAAGTTTCCACACCTCGACGTTACCGCAATGAATACGGACAATTAATTGAGCGTAGTCCTTATAGTGAAAGAGACTTTGGGATTCCTCAAGAATTGATTACAGTAGATAAAAAAGAAGATACTCCCCTTCTTGTTAAGCATCATGACTGTATTACAGAAGTGACGATCGATCATCATCCTTTTGATGTAGTTGGTTGGGACGGTCATTATTTCCCTTACACTTTTAATATTTTAGATTTTGAAGCCATTGTTGGCCGTACCCACGAGCCTCCTACTGTGCATCAGACTTTTCAAATGCATAACGCTGTGATTTGCTCTTTTGTACCTCGTCCTTATGATTTTGACGAAGAAGCTATCCCTTCTCCTTATCATCATGCTAATGTGATGTCGGACGAGGTGATTTATTATGCCAAAGAAAATTTCATGTCGCGTAAAGGGGTAGAGTTTGGATCTGTCACCTTGCACCCTGACGGTATGGTGCATGGTCCACATCCAGGCAAGACGGAAGAATCTATTGGCAAAAAGTGGACAGATGAGTTGGCAGTGATGGTAGATACTTTTTATCCACTTCACATAGCCAAAAATGCCTTATCTATTGAAGATGATGTATATGAACAGTCGTGGTTAGAATCTTAAACACAGGTGCGATCAGTATGGAACGAAGTCTACAGTATTTTGGTGAAGCAATTATCGATTATGCGGGTTTATTTCCACCTGCTAAGCTTGATCTTCCGGTAGCCTTCGAAAACTACCAAGAATACATGCATAGTGCAGATTCATGGATGCTTGGTCGCTTCGTATGCCCTGTTACCAAGCTCGCTGAACTGGGTAAACTTCTTCCTGAAGGCGGTGGAAGCCGTATCTTTACGGTTTCTGCCCTTGGGCGTGGAGGAAACAGTTACGAAGAATTTTTGAAAAATCTAAGTGAAGACTTAAAATTAATCGCGCTGTTTCAAGATGACTATCACCATGAAGTACGCATAGAGATTCTAGAAACAAGAATTCCAGAGCTTGACGATGAAAAACGCTCTTTTGTTGCAGCAATTCAACAAGAACTTGATAAACATACACATCTTCGCCCCATTCCCTCCTTTGAAGTTTCACTTCCTGAAGAAAACTGGAAGGAATCTATTGAAGATGCGATTGATGCTGTTAACTATATGAACCTACACCACCGCACTTCTCATAGACCTGCCAGTTTAAAATTGCGATGTGGGGGTTTAGAAGCCGAGCAATTTCCAAGTATTGAGCAAGTCAGTTTTTTTATCTGTAGTTGTCGAGATCACAAACTACCTTTTAAGTGTACAGCAGGACTACATCACCCTATTCGCCATTTTGATGACACTGTACAAGCTCCAATGCATGGTTTCATCAACCTTTTCGGAAGCGCCCTTCTTGCTAATCACCATCACCTGTCTCAAGCACAAGTGAGTGATATTTTATCTGATGAGCAAGTTGATAACTTTGGCTTTACGCCTGATGGTTTTTATTGGAGAAATTTGTCAATTCCAGTAGACAGCATTCATGAATTACGCAGAGGGCATGCCTTATCATTTGGCAGCTGCTCTTTCACAGAACCACTACACGACTTAAGAAGTTTAGGATGGATACGATGAGTAATTTGGATCATACACATAAGCCCCAACTTCGTTCTTGGATTCCCATTCCCCAAGATTCGCAGTTCCCTATTCAAAATTTACCTTACGGTGTATTTCAAACAACTAAGGGTAAAACTGCAATTGGAGTAGCTATTGGCGACCGTATTCTAGATCTTTCTGTATTGGATGAAGCAGGTTATTTATCTAAAATGCGATGTGGCTCTAAAGGGATTTTTGCACAATCTAGCTTGAATCAGTTTATGGGTTTAGGACGTTCTGCATGGACAGAACTACGTCACCGTTTAGTGCATCTTTTAGAAGAAGGGCAAAGTGAATTAAGAGACAACACAAAGTTACATAGCTCTCTTTTTCATCAACAAGACGAAGTCAAGATGCTCTTACCAGTAGAAATTGGTGATTACACAGATTTCTACTCCTCTAAAGAACACGCAACAAATGTAGGAACAATGTTTCGTGGCGCAGAAAACGCCTTAATGCCAAATTGGACTCATTTACCTGTTGCTTATCATGGTAGAGCTAGCTCTGTCATTATTAGTGATGAAGCTGTGATTCGTCCTCAAGGCCAAACCATTGCTCCTAATGCTGATACCCCTACATTTGGTCCTGCTAAAAATATGGACTTCGAGCTTGAAATGGGCTTTTTTGTTGGTACTGGTAATCAATTAGGCAAAGCAATCAATACTACAGATGCTGAAGAGCATATTTTTGGTATGGTGATTGTGAATGACTGGAGTGCGCGGGATATTCAGAAGTGGGAATATCAGCCATTAGGACCGTTCCTAGCGAAAAATTTTGCCACATCTATTTCTCCATGGGTAGTCACTCTAGACGCTCTAGAACCATTCCGTTGTAAAGGTCCGGATCAAAACCCAGAACCCCTCCCTTACTTACGTACAGAAGGTGATGGCGCCTACGATATTTCTTTGGAAGTGGCTATTCAATCACCTAAAATGAGTGCTCCTCAAACGATTTGCGAAAGTAACTTTAACTATTTGTATTGGGATATGCGCCAGCAACTTGCCCATCACACTATCACCGGTTGCAACACTCGTACAGGTGACCTCATGGCTTCAGGTACAATCAGTGGCTCTACCCCAGAAAGTAGAGGAAGTATGCTAGAATTGACATGGAAAGGAACTGAACCTATTCATTTAAGCTCTGGCGAAACAAGAAAGTTCCTTGAAGATGAAGACATTGTTACGATGCGCGCTTATTGTAAAGGGCCTGATTATACAATCGGTTTTGGTGAAGTAAAAGCTCAACTAAAACCTTGTGTAGAACTAGGGATTCATAAAGCTGAAACCGTTGCTTCAGCTAGTAGATAAATTTCATCCCCAAGATGCTTGCAAAAACACATCTTTTGCAAACATCTTGGAGGAGAGCATAGTGTATAGTAGCCCCCCACTATACTCTTATAACTTTTTCGCCGCGACGTAGTTTCTTTGCTTCGCCGCGTTTAATGATTTTTTTCTACGATTTCACCTTTTTTTAAATTTACAGCATATCAATTTAAACGGGGAGAAACAAAGAAGCTAAGACGCGAAGAAAGTCCTATATCCTCTAGACATTTACAGAAATGCATAAAAAAAATTCCGACTTTGGAAATTTTACAAATTGAACAACTAATACCTGCTTCACTATTTTTGCAAGCGCCTCCCCTGATGATGACCTAATTTCGCGCAGGGGAACAAATAGGACAACGACAAAAATGTATTGCCGTTATCCTATGCAAACTATGCAGGCAGAGGGTTTTGCTGAATATTTACTTTCTGTGTATTTTTAGAAAATAGACCGTTTGCTATATGGTATGTTGCCCTACAAGCAGCTCCCATTGTACTGAGACCAATCGCAGAAAAAGGAAGTAGCATCTGGTTAAAAAGAATTTCTGTTGGTTGACCAGCTACAGAAGCTCCCGCACAAGTCCATCGAAAACCTAAATAACTTCCTGTTGCCATAGCAACTGCTGCTCCTGTAAGAGCAAGTCCACCCAAAACAGCAAGTCCATAAACGATTCCGGTAGACTTATCTGGATCTTTTTCTGCTTTTTTTAAAGCACATAATGCGATTGTAGGGCCTGCTACAATAGACACAAGGGCCGCAGTTCCTAGAGTAGCACTACCTAGTGTAGAAGAACTTCTAACAAGAGCTCCTATAGACAATTCACTTGGAATGAGATGAGTACTTAAAGCTGTATATGCGTTGCTATTTTGTGTAATCAATAAAATGGTATCTGTAATTGTCATAAGAAAACCCTAAGGGTTGGGTTAAAAGGAGCCCTTATAATTTCCTTTATGGATTTTGTCACTTCTTTTTTTAGTTAAGATATTCAACAACATAGGTTTAACCTGACTAGTTAAACCCCCGAGGCGCTTGCAAAAATAGTGAATAAGATAACCTGAAAAGTCATCTTTGATGATTTTTTCATCAAATTGACATAAAAATCGTAGTTCTAGGCTATTCAAAATTGAAAATTCCCCTAAAATCGCATCTCAAACATATTTCCAAAATGAGATAGAGACCGTTTTATTCTTACAACGAAAGACAGCAGGTAAAAATATGCGCATTTTATTAACGGGTTCACAACAGATTCTAGGTTACAATCTTCTTTCCTACCTTATCGACCACCCTAAACTCCTACTACGTTGCCGTAATGGTCAAAGAAAAACCGTGCATCGAATCGACCTCACTAAAGACTTCTCCAGTAACGGCAGTAGTTTTGAGATTCCTTCTGATCCACGTATTGTCCAACATAATTGCACCATACATGAGGCAAATGAAAACCCTGATCTCTTGGGAAAGGATACAGAACTTGTTTTTCACTTAGAAACAGTTACAGCTCCTTACTGTACAAACACCTTTGACTATGCTTACTATGCAAATGTTGAAGGAACGCGTAAACTTCTAGAGGCTTGTCGGCATCTAGGAGAAAAACCATGCTTTGTATTTGCTAGTTCAGCAGCTATTTATGATGGAATAGAATCAGCTACAGCCCAATCACCACATGGAATTCAAACAACTTACGGAAGCACGAAAATATGTTGTGAATATTTAGTTTTAGAATATAGCCGACAGGAATGGATCGATGGACGTTCATTGGTTGTGCCTATGTTGGTTTTATGGAAAGCGAATTCACACAAACAAACCTTCATTTCAAAAGCACTACCAAATCCTTTTAGTACTCAAGAGCGCCTATTATCTGTCCACCCTTCCACACGGGTATTAATAAGCGATGACGAGCAAATTGCTCGCAATTTTATAGAAATGAACCTACTTCCTCCCCCTCAATTCATCAAAGAACGCGTTTCTCGCTGCCCAGGAACAAGCTCTACTTTTGAAGAGCTATTAACCATTATAGAAGATATTTCTCATGAATCTTTAGCACCTGTATTAGAACGTATAGACTCTGATGTACAAGCCATGTTTGACCGCTACTGTAAAGAGATGCCACCTAAGACCGACCAAGAAAAATTTCTGAGCAAAAAACCTTTAAAAGAAACTTTAGAAAATCATTATCATAAATTACTCATACAGAAAGAAAAAAATCTTGAGAAAGAACTCATACAATTATTGCGCTCTTTGAATGATTGGTCACTAAACAACTTACTACAGAAATTTTCTGATCTATTAAATAAAGGAGAATTCTTTGCTCGTTTTGGAGCTTACCTAAGCTTAAAAGCGGACCCTTTATGGTCTTTAGAAAACGCGGCCGCCTGCGATCAAAAGACATTGCAGGACTTAGTCAATGATGAAAAACCGCGTTGCATTTGCTTTCTTCCTACAGAGCGATTATTGAAAAAAGAGCAAGTTTTTAGGGAAATGCCCTCTTCTTGTGAAGCTTGGTCTTTAGAAAAAATCACTCAATATCTACCACAAGGATATCAAGTTCGAGATTTGGGAGAAGAAGGCGTTCAAGACCAGTGGACGTATAGGTTTATTGTATATAAGGATCATCTTGAAGGAAACTTACGTGCTCGAGCATTAGAAACACTGCTTACAAACATGGATAAACAAGACGAAGATTCTATGATACTTATAGATATTTTTATTGGTTTAGTTCTCCACTATCCTTATTCTTCTGTCGTAAGTTTTATTTCTGATAAATATAGAGACTATCTAAATTGGGTCCAAAAATGTCATGCTACTGCCGTGGCAATTCATTAATGACTCTTATTTTGCAAGCGCCTCGGCGGTAAAAAGCTATTAAAACCTCCAATGACTACCTAATCTCGCATCAGATTAGGTAGTCATTGGAGATACAACTACTAAAACAATCACAAAGCCTCTTGCTGATTCACATGCACCATTAAAGCATTAAGTAAAGACTGCAAATCATCTAGTTGTACAGAAGGAAAATTAGCAATTCGAATACACTCCGACCGCAATTTTCCATACCCCTTCCCAATTAGATACCCAGCATCACGAGCCCATTTATGCCACATCTCAGTATCTTCTACGGTGAAATTTCCCACTGTAGGCGCGACCCATAAACTATCTTTTTGATACGACTGCCATGGAAAATCTTGCTCAAATAAAATCTTAGCTTTTTCACGCGTACAAGCATCTACATAATCCATATCCCAATTCGCCATGACTTTTCCAAGAAGAGCCAACAAAAACATATTTGGTGTTTCTAAAGTCTGATAATTTTTTATCTTATCTTCCATTACAGAAAAATCCTGCCATGCAGCTAGAGACCCATGCACTGTTTTTGCTTTGTTGAGTGAACGAGGATTCACGATTAAAAGAGCCATACCAGAAGGCAAGCCCATGCATTTTTGCACAGAAGAAAAGAAAATATCTGCGCAGTGCCACGGAATATGGATTCCCCCTAATGAAGAGGTTAAATCCATTGCTATTAGAGGTTCTGCATACTCAGTACGCAACTCTTCTAGTTCTTCTGTTGGCCAAATAGTTCCTGTACTTGTTTCGATATGAGTCACTGCTAAAAGCTCTGTATCAGCGGGAACTTGCGCCTCTCGCCAAGAAATAGGTTTTGACCAATCAGAAACAAATTGTTCTGCCTCATGCCCAATTCCAAGAGAGGTCTGATAAAACCTTTCTGAGAAAGCCCCGTTTACAAAATGAAAGCTTTTCTTTTGCACAACATTTCGAAGAATTGTATCCATTGCCATTGTTGCAGAAGCTTGCAGGAGAATCACAAAATCTTCAGGAATACGCAGGCTCTTTCGTGTATTCTCAAGAGCTTCCCGCCCCAGAACTGTCATTTCTGGGCTTCGATGGGAAATAGAAAGGATACCACTGTCTGCTACTTCATGAATCGCTTGAATGGTATGAGGAGCGATTTGTGAAGGTCCGGGATTAAACGTAATCTTCGGCTTAAACATATGTTTCTTCCTCTTTTGTATCTAAATAAAGAGCACGGGTACGAATTGTACCAGGAATTGCCTGCAATGCGTCAATAGCCTCTTCAGGAACAGCTTGCTCTGTATCTAAAACCACATAACCTAGTTGCGAGTTAGTTAAGAGATACTGCCCTAATACGTTCACTTTCTGATTAGCAAGTACTTCGTTGACTTGTTTCAGAATCCCAGCCTCGTTTCTATGAATATGCAATAATCTCTGAGCACAGCGCTGCTGAGGAAGGCTCAAACAAGGAAAATTTACAGCTCCTTCCGTACTTCCACAATCACTATACTGAGCCAAACGTCGACTAACTTCTGCCCCAATGTTTTGTTGCGCTTCCTGTGTAGATCCACCAATATGAGGGGTAAGAATAACTTGAGACATACCACGTAAATCAGATATAAATTCTTGTGTTTTGTTCGCTGGTTCTTTAGGGAATACATCTAAAGCAGCACCAGCAATATGCTGACTGTCTAGACCTTCTTTCAAAGACTCTAAATCAACAACAGTACCCCTACTCGCATTAATAAGAAAACTGCCTGCACGCATACTATTGATCTGCTCTTTTCCTATGAGATGATGAGTATCTGGACTCTGAGGTACATGAAGTGTAACAATGTCCGACTCTTGTAAAAGCCCCTCTAAAGAAGGCGCTACACGTGCATTACCTAAAGGCAGTTTTGCTTGTGTATCATAAAACAAAACCTGCATCCCCATGTTTTCTGCTAAAACAGAAACCTGTGAACCAATATGACCATAACCCACAATTCCAATCGTCTTTCCCCGAACTTCAAAGCTACCATCAGCAGATTTTAACCACTTTCCTCCATGGGCAGCTTCATTCTTCGGAAAAATATTCCTAAATAACATGATACAAAGACCGAGAACAAGCTCAGCTACCGAACGGGTGTTTGAGTGCGGTGCATTGAATACAGGAATTCCCACACTAGCAGCTGCCGCTAAATCCACCTGATCAGTACCAATACAAAAACAACCGATCGCCATCAATTTCGGTGCGCTTTCTAAAACCTTTTTACTCAATTTTGTACGAGAACGAATTCCGATCATATGCACGTCTTGCAAGGCCTCAATCAACTCTTCTTCCTTCAACGCTTGTGACCGAAGCTCAACATTTACATACCCAGCACTCTCTAAACAATCGATTGCTCGAGAATGCACGCCTTCCAATAAAAGCACTTTGATACGTTCTCTAGGAAATGACAGCATAACTATAAATACTCCTTAATGTATAATTGCAGCTGCTGCACATCACTCGCCTCACGAGGTGCCACCTCTACTAAGGCCTGTCTTCGAGCATATTGAGTAAAAGCAATAAAGTGATCTACCATCTTCTCTTTGAACAAAGCATAGTCTGTCATCCCATCGCCAACAAGAATGCAAGGACCATGCCACTTTATTTCTAAAGCCTGCACCCCTTTGACTTTTGATTGAGAAAAAGCCTTGCTTTCATCAATACCTTGGTATTTTCCTTCATCAGACCAAAGGAGTTGTACTCCATGAACTTTTTCTTTGTTAATACCTAAGTAATCAGATGCAGCTTCTAAGACTTCTTGTAGTCCACCACTGATTATCCATACTTCTACTCCATTTTTTTCTAGTGTTCGGACCAAATCTTCCACGCCTGGAGTCAGCCACTTCTGCACTTCTCTAGAAAATTCCTGTACTTCTTGCCTACTGGGTTGGGCAATGTCGAGTCTTTGCTGAAGTGAAGTATGAAAATCGATTTTTCCTTCCATTCCTGCTTTGGTGATCGCTTCTATTTTCTCTCGATCATCAGGCCTGTTCAGCAACTGTGTGCGCAAAATTTCTTCTAAACTTTCACAACGAATAAGCGTTGAATCAAAATCAAAAATGACTGTGGGCATTCAGACTCCTACTACACTCGTTTCCTGATACTCTTTACGAAGTTCTGTTTTCAAAACCTTTCCAGCTCCACTAAGAGGCAACGCTGTATCCCGAAATGTTACGCTTCTTGGCACTTTATAACCCGCTATTTTTCCACGGCAATAATCAATCAGCTCATCTGCACTTAGTTCTTTTTTTGCTTTTGGAACAACTACAGCATGAACACGCTCTCCCCACTCTTCATCAGGAACACCAATCACTGCACACTCTTGAATATCAGGATGCTGAAATAAGACGTTTTCTACCTCTAAAGAAAAAACATTCTCACCACCACTGATAATCATATCTTTCTTGCGATCTACCAAGAAAATGAAATTATCTTCATCAAAGTAACCACAATCACCAGTATGCAACCAACCTCCTTCGAGAGTACGTTCTGTTTCTTCGGGGTTTTTCCAGTATCCTTTCATCATCATGGGGCCACGAACCCAAAGTTCCCCTACTTCTCCTACAGGCTGGTCCTTTCCTTCGCTATTTACAATACGTACCTCAGAAGTGAGCGTTTCTTGTCCAACAGATCCCAATTTACCTGCATATTCACCCTCTAGAACATGACGATCTGGAAACAAGCACGTAATCACCGGCGCCATTTCCGTCATTCCCAAACACTGAGTAAAACGCTGCCTTGGAAATAATTTGATCAACTTCTCGATCAAAGGTACAGGCATAGGAGATGCGCCATAAATGAGTTCTTTTAAATTCGAGAGCTTGTACTGAGATAAATGAGGAACATTTGCCACCATGTTCAACATCGTTGGAACAAGCATTGTTGCGGTCACTTTCTGTTCTTCTATCTGCTCTAAAAGGTGAACCGGGTGAAATTTTGGCATAAATGTATGGCTCCCACCCATGATAGTCACCGCAAAAGTAGAGCCACAATCAGCAGCGTGAAACATAGGGGCTGCGTGTAGGTAACGAGTGTGGCGATTGTAATCCACTGGAGGGATCACAACCATCGCATTGGAAACAATGTTATCATGAGTCAACATCACTCCTTTTGCTTTCCCCGTGGTACCACCTGTATAGAAAAGGCCGTATACATCTCCTCCTCCATGCTCTTCATCTGGAATAGGATCATGTTTTCGGATCAAGTCTTCCATATCATGAAAACCTTCAGGACAGAGCCCTTCCCCTATCCAAACTAAATGTTGAAGCATAGGAATATGCTTTTGCAAAGCAATTGCCGCATCTTTAAATTGATCATCAACACAAAGAACTTGTGCATCTGAATGCTCAATAATGTACTCCATTTCCGGTAAAGCTAAGCGAGTATTCATAGGAACCACAACCTGCCCCGCCCACGGAACACTGAAAAAAAGCTCAAGATAACGATCATTATTTAGACTAAGTATAGCTACTTTATCATTCTTCTTGAGCCCCAAAGCCTGTAGAGAGGATGCCATTTTTGCTACTCGATTTCGCAAATCCTTCCAAGTTTTTGTACGGTCTAAATATATCGTAGCAATAGCGTTTCCATTGGTGTTTGCAGCGCGCTTTAACCCTTGTGTGACGTACATCATCGACTGACCCCATGAAAGTAGTGAAAAAAATCATTTTTTCAAAAAAAGATGTTAATGTCGATAGTCAGACTTATCTTTGCAAACACCTTGGATCTAAGGGAGCCCCCTTTCCATATATTTTTATTACTATTGAGTAGCTATCTAGGGATCTTATACCTCCAATGGCTACCTAATTTCGCATCAGATTAGCTGCTCATTGGATATTAAAAATCTTTATAAAAAAAATAAGCAATACAAACAATCAATAAATAATAAACCATTAGAATTAGATAAAAATTTAATAAATCAAAAAGGTAGATCCTATATATGTCTTATCAAATTACAAATAATTTTTCTGAACCTGAAAATACTGACAACAAAAACACCCAAGCTAATCAAAATAAAAAAACGGAAATAGATAAGAAAGTAAGTGAAATAACAAACAATATAAACACTTTTTGCATACAAAAAAATAGCGCTAAAATAATAGAGTCTTTAAGGCAATTATCTAGCTCTGAACTTTTATTTCATCAAGAAACACTTGATTGTTTATTACAAAATAAAAAAATTCTAATATCAGAAAATTTACAAATTCCTTTTTCCACAGAAAGAAATTGCTCCTTAAAACAATCAAATTTTATTGCAATTGCTACCGAAATTTTAACTGATAAGGTGTGTGACTACTTAGATCTTTTCATCGGCATGGGATACGATATAAATGGCTGTACTGAAGGTGGATACACTGCACTAGATATTGCCTTTATACTAAAAGACCAAAACCTGGCTCGACAACTGGTAAAAAGAGGAGCTTATCTAGAACAAAGCTCTCTGAAAGATCTTGCTGAAAGACAAGGCCTTACTTCTTTTCTTCAACAGTTAAAAGAAGAAAAAAAATTATATGAAACTTTAAATACTATTCTAAACAAAAATCGACATGAAATTAATCACGAACAAATAATTAAACTTTTAAACACTCCTCAAGCTAACGTTATAATGGAACGTTTTTTAAAAACAAACGAAGAGGAGTTATTCTATTTTTTAATAGAGATTAGAATTTCAACAACACTAAACAATGAAATAAATAACTCACTGAACAATAAAATAAACAGAATAATAACTAAAATATTAGAAAAAACAAAAAGTTTTAAAACAATAGAAACAGCACTTAAACAACCAAGAAGGCAAGACCTTTTCAATAGCAAAGAATCTATAGAGAATAGTTATGAGATAGGAATAAAAAATAACCGAGTTGAAATAATCAACATGCTTTGCAATAACAATATATATATAGATAAAAATTCTCTACTATCACTCTTTTATATTTTCGAAAAAATAAAACCACACCTCAAAAACACCGAAAATCATTTCGTTTTATTTCCAATAATAGATTCTTATCTAAATGAAAACTTGTATATAGACTATCCATACGATGAAGATTGCGAATTTAGTCAATTTTTTCATTCTATTTGCGAAACTTATATTGCATGTAACAAAGAAAATTATATTCCTGCTTTGCAATTTAATCATTTCGAGGATATTGATTTTCGCCTTGATGGAATGGATAGCTACCTTACAATCAATGGAAAAGAGATGCCTGGTTCTCTCTTGTCTTATCATAATATTATAGAAAAAATGGTTCAGGCCATTTTATTTATTAAAAAAGATCCAACAATATTTTATAATAATAGCCACTCCGAATGGTCTGAAAAAGATTTACCAAAAACAGGACCTGTCTTTATTTCCCATTCTTCTAATCCAAAAGAACCAACTTTTATGATATGTAGATATAACAGATTAGACGGTTCTTTAACAAAGAAAGAATTAGTGATAATGATTCCTCAACACAAATGTGGAAAATTTGATCTAATAATTAAAGATTACAACACCACTCTTTCAGAAGAACTACAAAAAATAAGGTATGAAGAAAAAGAAATAAATAAAATTTTTGAATCAAAAATAAATGACTTAGTTAATCACACAACAAAAAAACTAGAAAAAACAGAAAACTGCGACAATATTAAAGATGTAAGTTTTTCAAACCATATTATTTATGTAGAAAACACAAATCAAATTTTCTATAACACAGGAATAGAAGAAGATGATGATGAATTTGACTCGTGTAAAATCATAAATATAAAAAATGTAAAAGAACTAGATGAGTTTATAAAAAATACAACAGAAGAACTATATTCTCATATGCAATTTGAGTACTTTTTAACTGTAGTATCAAACTCAGATAAGAAATATTCTACTGATGATATTCACGAGATGATGAAAAATTGCCCTGGAATATCAAATAAATGTGATGTACAAAACTCTCCATTATTTTCATTTCTAAATAATCTAAAGACAGAAAATATTAAAGCTTCAATATCTTCAATATCTAAATTAATAACATGGGAAATTAATAGACTAACTAGTCAAACTACAGACGATATCGAAAAAGACTCTATCGTTGAAGATTTTTTTACAAAACTTCAAGAAATTTTTAATGTAGAAGATAATATAATTCTTTATTCGCAAATGATTAAAGACAATCCACAAACAGATTTGAATCTAGATTTCCATCTCATCGAACCTGTTTGGAGCTCTGTTCTTACAAAGATAGTGGAATTAATGAAAAATGGTGAAGAATATCAAACTCCATTGAATTGCTTAAAGCAGATAATCGACACCGCAGATAGAATATCAAATCCTCTTAATTTTGACTTTATTGAAAATGAAGAATATATAGCAAAATTAGCATCTTTATTTTCCGAACAAGAAAGTTTTCTTTTTCTTATATTAAATAACTTGAACTGCATATATAAACTAAGTCTATGGGAAGAAGAATTAATAAATTCCTCAATAGATTACTTTAAATATTTAAATGATGAAGATAATATTACTTTTATTGATTTAGATGGATATCGACACGTTGTATGCGAAGATGAAGCAGAAGCTGTAGAAAAAAAGATAAAACTAGAAATTAAATTAGAGAAAATAAAAACAGCTAATAAAATAGATTTTTCATTTATTTACAAAGAAAACATCACAAACACAGAATTAAATATAAATAAAATATGCATTCATTTTGACTACAAAAAAGAAGAACCATTTTCATTTATTGTACTAAACGAAGACTCAATCAAAACAGAAACCATACCAAACGAAATAACAGAAAACGAAAACAATCTAAAAAATGAAATCCAAAAAATAATACAAAAAAATAACGATGAGATAACAAAAATTCAAACATACATCAAAGAAATAAAAGAAAATGTAAAAAATAGTTTTTACTTTAACTCATCTAGAAACATAAAATCATCTTTCTTGCTTTCCAACCCAGAAAAAATAGTAAATCTTGAAAACAAAATAACAGCACAAGTTTTAACCTCTTCTAACTGCGTTATTTTTTCCAGTAAAAAATTAGGAACCCATCCTTTTTATTGTATTTCAGACATTAAAACACAAATAAACGAACAAAAAAGAAAATTTATTTTAAAGAGTAAGTGGGATTCATTTTTATCAGATTTAAAAAAATCTAATCATAATTGGGTTATGTGGAAAGAAGAGGAATTAAAAAATAAAAACGAATTTGCTATTACTTTATTTGAAAATAATTCAACTAAAACAACTCCTTTTATAGAGATTCGTGGAAACTATGATCATGATATCGCTCGTTTTGGGGTTTTTGCCACAAGACCTTTTGAAAATAATTTACACAACAGTAATGCAGATATTTTTGAATCTTCTGCATCGACGAAATTTGGTTCTCAAGTACGCTTACTTTGTCCATCATGGACCAGTATGTCGTTAGATGAAATAAAAAAACATTTGAACTTATCTCGTGAAAATTTATTACCAAGTAATATCTTTATTGAATTAAATAGAGATCAAATTTCATTGCTTTCAGCAAAAAATAGTATATCTATAGAAGAAATTACAGAAGGATCAACTATCGATGAAACATTTAAAAAATACTATTCTCTATTTGAAAATGAAGTAGACATAATTTGCAAAAAAATTAACTCGGAAAAATCGAAAAACATAACTTTTGATAAAAAACAATACAGTGAAGAAAACATAAGATATTTAATGTCCATATACAATAACTCTATTAATGTTTTTGGAAAAAATAAATTTATAGAGTTCATGTATTATTTAGAAAAAGCTGATGATACAGAAAAAGAAGTAGCTATATTATACACTTTAACAAGTGCAGAAGATTGTAACCCTGGAAAAAAATCAGGTATTTCAGCAGCTATATCTTGTTTAAATCACTCAAGAGATATTTCTTATATAGACTTAGATATACCTACATTACTCAAACATTTCTATGCTGAATTCATTGAGCTAAAAAAACAACATATTTTAGAAAGACTTTTGATCACATCTTTATCTAATTTTTCATATGATCATTCAACAAATCTAAGTAATTGCGTAAGTGAAATATTTAATCAATTAGGTTATCCACTACCACAATCTTATAAAAAAGATGAATATTATAAATTAATATTAACTAACGCTATATATAACCGAGGACTGGAAAATGAAAGTGATGCAGAAAAAAAAGATCTATTAAATATAGAATATATAGAATCAGAAATACAAAATAACATAAAAAATCTTGAATCTTTTTTAGCTGACGACATACTAAAAAAAATAAATTCTAACCTTGATTTAATTTCAAATGCACGATCATACATTATATCAAAAATAATCTCCGGTAAAATGTATTGTGAGTTATTCAAAAAACTAGAATTATTGAATAAAAAACTAGAAAACAAACAAGAAAATGAAACCAAAGATATAGTTAAAAAAGTAAAAGATCTTACAAATGAAATTTTAGAAAAAATTCCAGAAAACTCAGACTCAAAAGTAATAATAGAAAATTCAAATATTTTCATAAATAGACTAAAAAAACTAAAAAAAACATTAGAAAATAAATTATCAATTAAACATGACTCAACAGATAATTCTAAAACAATAGAAACATGCATCAAGATTTTATCTGAATTTTCAAACACATTAGATGTAGCAAGTAATTTTGTATCTCACTTTGAACCTATTTTCAATATAGTAAGAAAACAAGAGAAAATAAAAGAGTATATAAGTGGAATATATTCTGAAGAAGAATTTCTAAGTCAAAAAACTTATTTTGAACAAGGAAACGATCTTAATTATGATATGATTGATGATAACGAGAATATCGTTAATGAAATAGTTTTTCTTAAAAAACGGTCTCGAAATGAAAGTGAGGACAACACTCCAATAGCAAAACGTTCTAAAAATATTGAATTTTGCTCTCAATCTCAGAAAATTGTTGAGTTAAGAGAAATGTCAACATTTTTCCAAAAAAATAACAATAAAATCAACATTACAATTACTGATTTCACTGAAGTTTTAATAGAAAAAGGTTTTATAGACCCAAACACATATTTACTTACTTTAGAAGGTCTTATGTTTATTTTATGTATTAGTGAAATTGCTTATTAGAAAAAAACAAACTAGAAGCTACATAAACCAATAAACTTTTTTTTGATTTATGTAGCTTCCAATGCTTACCTAATCCGCGCTTCAATAGTATCAACTTAAAGGTTGGCTCCATTGGGTAGCCATTGGAGCCTACCTATTTAGGTGACTTGCAATTCTTATAGCCATTTCATTTCCCCAAAAAATATTTTATCAGAATGAGTATCATTGGGTTTTTATTTTTATTCTTCAAAAGTTAGGCTTGCCTAACGATGTTAGACTTGCTATATTTTGTAGAAAAAAGAAACTTTGTACTTTTATTATGCCTTATCAAGACGAGCTTAATCTTAGTTCTGTACAGGAAATGTATCTAAAAACTATTTTGATTCTCTCGGAAGAGAACAAGGTAGCGAGGGTTAAGGATTTAGCAGAAAGATTAGAGATCACAAAAGCATCTGTTACATCTGGTTTAAAGACTTTGATTGATAAAGGTCTGATTGAACATCAGCCTTATAGTCATGTGACTTTGACGGAGCTTGGACAGGAGATTGCTGAGGCTATCGTACAAAAGTTTCATGTAATTGTTCATTTTTTGGAAGATACGCTGCAGATGACAAGGGAATTGGCGGAGTCTAATGCTTGTCGAATGGAGCATGTGGTGGATTTAGAAGTGATTGAGCGGCTGGACCAGTACAATCGAGTGAGGGCAAAACAATGATGGATTTAAGTAAGCTTCCTGTAGGCCAGTCGGCTCATATCAAATCTGTAGCAGGAACAGATAGTCTTTCGCAGCAAATTAAGGAAATGGGTTTTGTTCCTGGCAGTCATGTTACCTTACTTAGTCGCGGTCCATTTCGGAGTCCATTTATTGTATCTATCCGCGGAACGACTATTGCTCTCCGTAAAAATGAAGCTGAGAGGGTTCTTCTATGACAGCTTGCATGACTGAACAAAAAGCTACAGAAGTCCTTTTAATAGGCCCACCAAACGTAGGAAAAACCACTCTTTTCAACACTCTCACCGGATCCGACCTTAAAGTAGTCAATTATCCGGGTGCTACAACCGTATACTATACGGGCAAGTGTTTGGGAACCTGGAATCTTGATGCCACCTGTATAGACACCCCGGGGATGGTGAGTTTAAACCCCAGCTCCCCTGATCAGGAAGTTGCCTTAAAACAACTAGAAGAAAGCAAGCAAAAAGGCTCTGTGATTGTAGTAGTAGTAGATGCTACTCAGTTAAGCCGACACCTTTACTTAGTAGAACAATTGAAAGAAGCTGGTTATTCTATTGTTGTTGCTGTAACAATGATCGACTTGCTAGAGAAGCGTGGCGCTGCTATTTGCTGTAAAACCTTAAGTCAGCTGCAAGAATCCCCATGTGTTCTAGTAGACCCTCGCAAAGCGATAGAAGTGGAGTATCTGATCAATGCGATCAAGCAACATGACCCTAGTGTTCCTACCCAAGAAAATATCACTTTAAAAGACCTAAATAAAGACCCTATTTGCAGTCGTTTTGAAAAAATTACGCGCATTGAATCAGAGGCTCTTCAAAATTGCCCACGCCAAGAACAGAGTCAGCAAAAGTGGGATTGTTGGCTTTTACACCCTGTTTGGGGGCTTGTAATTTTTTTACTTACAATGTCTTTTTTCTTTTCCTCTATCTTCGTTGTCGCACAGCCTATTATGGACGCTATAGATGATGGCTTTGCTTCTTTAATTTCTTTGGTAAACGAAATAGGCCCTGATAGTTGGTATACGAACCTTTTTACTGAGGGCTTATTGGCTGGCATTGGGGCTGCTCTCGTTTTTACACCTCAAATTTTTATTTTATTTTTTCTCATGGGGTGTTTTGAAGCGACGGGATACTTAGCTCGGGGAGCTGCCCTAATTGATCGCCCCCTTTCTGCTATAGGACTCAATGGAAAAGCGTTTGTACCATTGATGTCTGGTTTTGCTTGCGCTATCCCTGCTACAATGGCGACTCGCACCATTTCTAATCCTCGTGAGCGTTGGTTGACTATTTTTATTCTACCTCTCATGAGTTGCAGTGCCCGACTACCTGTTTATGCTCTTTTATTGGCTTTTCTTGTCCCTAGCAAGCAACCATGGATTGGTGGTCTAGCTATGACTGCTCTGTATCTGACGGGAATTCTAAGTGCTACAATTATTGCTACAGTTATTTCGAAATTCCAAAGCAAAAGCATGCAACAGACAAGCCTGCTTTTAGAACTGCCAGCCTTAAGGCGTCCGCAATTCGCTCATGTATGGCGTTCAGCACTTCGTAGTACAAGTAACTACATACGAAATGCGGGAATGGTCATCATCGCCATTTCGATGCTTCTTTGGTCGCTCACCCACCTTCCTATGTCAGATAGTGATTCAGAATATTCTACTGTTAGTCAATCGTACGCTGCAAAAGCTGGTCAAGTTTTAGAGCCTTTGATGGAACCTATGGGATTAGACTGGAGATCCGGCGTAAGTATTATGATGGGATTTGCTGCACGAGAAGTTTTTGTTGGATCGATGGCGCTCATGTATCGTATCGATGATGGAGATAGCGATATCGACCAGGTACAAGGAAAATTGCTTCAAAATATGCATAAAATCACTTTCGAAAATAGTGACCGGCCTATTTTCACTGTCTCGTCCGTCATTGGTTTACTCTTTTTCTTTACTATGGCCTTGCAATGCTTTCCTACAATGGTTGTTGCACGAAAAGAACTGGGCTCTTGGACAACCCCCATCATACAATGGCTCTTATTCACAGGTCTAGGCTATGTAGGTGCGGTAGGAATTGTCCAAGGTTTACGCCTTATTGGGGTAAGTTAATTTAGTAAACATTAAACTATTTAATTAATTTATCTACCTGTTTTTACAAGAGCTTCGATCGTGTAAGACTTTCTTTGCGTCATAGCTTCTTTGTTTCACCGCGTTTAAATGCTAATAGCGACCATGAGCAAAATAAGGGTAAAATCGTAGAAAAGAATCCCGAGGCGCTTGCAAAAATAGTGAAGCTGGTACAAGAGGAGAGCCTTTAGAGTATTAGGCAAGTACTCAGTTTAGAGGAACTTTCTAAATAAAAACATAATATTTCATTTAAACGCTGTTAATAAAAAAGAATTAATATTCTCTTTAATAAAACATAATCTAAAAGAAGAGAAATTAATTCATGTCTAGCCCAATAGAGCCAAACAGAAGTAGTGAATTTACGACAAATAGCAGTGATAGAGTAGAAAATATCGAATCTTCAGATTTAGATTTGAAAGTTTCTCAGATGGTAAACTATCTTGATAATGCTTTTGAAACTCAAAATCCTACGAAAATCAATAATGAGCTAGGAAAATTTTCAAACCAAAAACTCTTATTTCATCCAGAAACTCTCCATTGTTTACTAAAAAATAAGAGTATTTTACAGAATTCTCATCTCATTCTTCCATTTTCACAAAGTAAAGAAAGTATTTTTAACAAAACTAATTTTATCGCAATTGCCACTGAAATCCTCAATGAAAATTTGTGTCAGTATTTAAGCCTTTTTATTGACATGGGATATGATATTAATGGTCGTAGTGCTGGAGGATATACGGCTCTTGATATCGCTTTTATTTTAGGTGATCAAAACCTAGCTAGACAATTAGTAATGCAAGGTGCCTCTTTAAAGACTGAATTGCTTAACGAACTGGCCGAAAAGCACCATCTTAATCTCTTTTTACAGCAACTAGAACAAGAGCAGAAACTTCATCACCTTCTTACGAAGATCGTAGCAAGTACCAATACAAAAAATAAGAAACTACCCTCTTCACCAGAAATACTGGAGCTTCTTAATACAGCTCAATCACCATCAATTTTTGAAAAATTCTATAAAAAGAACCCACTATCTATCGTTATTTTTCTTATTAAGATTAGATCTTATATTTTAGATAATAAAATAAATTCTGATTTTGTATTAAATTTATGTAACAAGCAAATAAAAAAATACGTAAAAACCACAAAAAAAGTCGATGTAATAAACAAAATACTAGAACAAAAAAACTCTAATCAGATTTTTTCAACAAAAGAATCAATAGAAAACGCTTATATAGTAGGTCTAGAAAAATCAAATAAAAAAACGATAATGTTGCTATGTAAAAACTCACTGTATATCAATAACAGAAGCCTAGATACATTAATAAGATTGTTTGAAAAAATTAAAAACATAACAGAAAACACAAAAATAGATTTACTTTTTCCTATTGTAGAAAATTGCCTTTCTGAAAATATAAATAATAATATTTACAACCTCCAAATTAATTTATATAATTTTTTAAATACACTGTACCAGAAATATATCGATGAATCTAAAGAATTTCAATCTCTCAACAAGTTGAATAATTTTTTAGATATTTCTATCTCTTTGAAAGGGTTAAACCCACTAATTAAAATAGATGATAAAGAGGAAAGTTTACAGCTTTGCTCTTATCAGGTAATGATTAGACAAATAGTCACACTGATTCTTCATAAAAAACAATGGCTCCCTGTATTTTCTTATGCTAACCGTCAGAGATGGTCTGTAGAAAAATTAGAGATTACAGGAGATGCTTTTATTAGTTGCTCTTATAAGCAAAATCAAGAACCTTTTGTACTACATTACTATAATCGTAAGGACGGTACATACACAGAATCACCTTTGAATTTAAATATTCCTGATTCTTCATCAGACAGTATTTTATTTGATTTAAATATAGGAAAAGATGAGCAAACATTAAGCCAATTTTCTCAACAGATAAAATTATCGAATCATAATGCCATCAATTCAATGTATGAAATAGCTACAGACTTGCCTATAGGTTTACATGAAATTGAAACACTCGAAAATTATATTCGTGAAGAAGAATGCTCACACCAACTTTTTTATTATGCCCCTATAGGTCTGATTATATACAACACGGGTGTACCTAGTGATCGCATCAATAACCAAATGAAGTGCTTCTACATAAGCACTTTGCCTAAAACAAAAAAACTTGTCGATTACTTGAATAAGGAATGCGAGCGAGAAAAATTTTTAGAAAGCATTTTAAGTAAACTTGCTAGCGAAGAAATAAAAAACTTAAGAGATATAACAGACATGATGAAACGTCCTCTTGTTATGTCTGATAAAGACTCTGTTGAAAATTCTTTCATCTTTTCCTTTTTAACGAAGAGAAAGAAGAACTTAATGGATTTTTCTTCTCCAGAAATTCTAAGGCTAGTGATTTGGGAAAGAGAGAAACTTCTATCTCTAATTTCCAATGAAACAGATAAATATAGAGCTTGTGAGACTTTTCATCATTTTCTCATGCGTATTATTCCAGCAAGCAATCTAGAGTTTTATTCCACACTATTTTCCGAAGAAAAAATATTAGGAATAAACTGGAATGAAAACCTTATTCATTCTGTATGGGAAGAACAAGTTCCTCTTATCGTAGATTTTTTCAAAGATTACCCAAGACAAGAAAACCAACTTCTACCATTTGAAGCACTAGAAAACTGGTCTACAACGCTATTTATAAAACAAGCAGCGCTCTTATTTGAAACAGGAATTGTTCTCGCCGACCCAATTGATTACGACTTTTCTGAAAATGAAGAACAAGTAGCAAAACTAGCATCCTTATTTCCTGAACAGCTGTACTTGTTAGGTGCTATTGCAGAGGGGTTAAATTACTGCTTTGATTTAAGCTTTTGGAATACTGACGTACTAAATAAAATCGTTGAGCACACCGCAACAAATCTTTTGCATGAAAATACTACTTTTATTGAATCGGAAGGACTCCGATTTATCGTTTTTGAAGATGAAGGAGCGGCAGTCATCGCGAAAAGAAAACTAGATACTATTTTAAAAGACTTACAAAGCAAAAAAAATATCACATACAGCTACAATGAAATATTTAGTTTTAAAGAAGTCATTATCAAAAAAGATGAAATTACCATTCATTTCGATCACAGAGATGAAAAGCCAATATCTCTCATACAAATCAAAGAAAAAGAAAACACTCTGATTGAAATAAAAAAAGAAGAGTTAAATGAAGAAAACATATCATTTTTAAAAGAAAAAATAGAAAAAACGGTAAAAGAAAACAACTCTCAAATTGATTGTTTTACAAATTATATAAATCTATTAGAAGATATCGAAGTGGAGATCCAGAAAGATAATCAATTTGCATACGAAAACTTATCTCCTTGTTTTGATTATAAAAAAGCGATTAAAGTTATATATTTTCAAAACTCTTCCCATGCGATTGTTTCTAGGTTTGCTCAACCCCCTGCCTATACTTTCTGCTTACAGGAGCTAGAAGAGCTTATTAATCGTGGGCGAGCAGAACATTTGATTTGTCAAAAGTGGGGTTCTTTTTTAGAAAATTTGCAAACAAACAATGAAAAATGGGTTCAATGGAAGCCTAAAGAATTAAGGTATCCTGATGAATTTGCTATCACCTTATTTACAGACGAATATGACAATATTTCGACTCCTCTCATAGAAATTCGTGGTAAATACAATCATGAAGTCGCTCGTTTTGGTGTATTTATTCCCTCAATGTCATTTTCTGCAGAAGGTGCTGAAGAATTTAAAAGTACTGCATCAACAGATATAGGCTCAAGAGTACGTCTCATTTGCCCTTCTTGGAAAAATTGCACACTAGAAGAAATAAAGAAGCTCATAAACTCCAATCACCAAATGTTATGTCCTCCTCCTTTATCTATTCATTTAAATCGCAGTGAAATTTTTCTATTTTCTCAATTGGATGATACGCCATCTTTAGAAGAACTTAGAAAAGAACTCTCTACTCAAGAAGCTGTCGGTAAAGCCTATAGCACATTTCAACATGAAGTCCATCTTTTATGCACTTCACTTAATAAGAAGCCAATACAGTTTGATGGTCAATTTTATACAGAAGAAAAACTACAAGATTTATTGCTATTGTATCATGATACCATTGCAGCGTGTGGGGAAGAAGAATTTCTTCAGTTTATCTATTATTTAGAAACAGCAGAGAAAGAGTACAAAACAACAGCTATTCTCCATACACTTACAAGTGCTGAAGACTGTAATCCAGGAAAGCAGTCTGGTCTCAAAGCGGCTATAAATTGCTTACACCCAAAAAAAGAGTTTTCTTATACAGATTTAGATGTTCCTACTTTACTTAAGCACCTTTCTGCCGAGTATACAGAGTCAAAAAAGCAACACCTTTTGGAGCGTTTACTTAATACATCTTTATCTATTTTTGCAAATGATCACGCAACAAACGTGTCTAATTGTATCACGGAGTTATATTGCTCAAGAGGTTATCCAGAACCAGAAGCTTACATAGCAGACCCTTACTATCGGTATATGTTGATCTATGCTGCATATAACCATAAACTTGAAAACGAAGAGGGATATAATGAAAAAGATGAAAAAAACATTCAATATCTTGAACAATCGATCAAACAAAATATCTATAATCTCGAACGTTTCCTTCCATTTTATCTCTTAGAGAAAATCAATACATTTGATCGGGGAGAGTTAATTGCTAATAGTACTGCTTACATCTTATCTCAAATTACACAAGAGAATTTTTTCCCAAAAATGCGCTGCAGAATGGAGGTATACTGCAACACAGTATCTCTATGGCTTACTGAAGAATATCCAGATAGTCCTTCATTAAACCGTACCCACAAACTACTTTGCGATATTTTAAGAGAGTGTCCAGATTCCTTAAGCTATCCTGAAATAGTTAAAATATTTCCCGAGTGCATCAAGAAGATCAATTTTTTATGTGATGATCTTGAATCTCATCTAAAAGATCCATCAATTTGTAATGACCTGAATGAACAACAAAATATAACAACTAGTATTGAATTTGCAAAACATACTTCAGATATTCTAGATATTTCAAAGTCTTTTGCTGAGTTTGCTCTTTCAATGAGTAAGATCGGTTATAAACCTGAACAAATCATTAAATATCTAACACATTTAACAAATGAAGAAAGTTCTTTAATTGATCGGTTAAGCCATCTTTCTGAATCAGCTAAAGATCAAACACAAGAAATGGAAATCGACTTTGAAAAAGATTTTTCTACAAAGTCACTTATAGGAAAACGCCAGCGTTTACAAGAAGAGAGAAATGAGGAGCCTGATGAAAAGCGACAAAAAAATTCCACTACTGATGCGATTCGTAGGCGCTTAATTGAAATAGGAGAAATGAAAAAAGCTTTAAATCAATATAAAAGTGAGATGTCTTATATCAGAATGTCTTTTACCGATATATTGACAGAGAAAAATTTTGTTAATGAAGATACCTATTTGATTACCGAAAAGGGATTGTTTTATCTTATGATCTTTAGCGGACTGGGGTCTTAATTTAATCGACTGATTTATTATCACCACTGAGACACAAGAGCACACTGAGATCAAACCCTCTCATTAAACTCGGTGACTCGGTGGTAAAATATCAAAATTTAATCGGACTGGTTCATCACCACTGAGACACAAGAGCACACTGAGATCAAATCCTCTCATTGAACTCGGTGACTCGGTGGTAAAATATCAAAATTTAATCGACTCATTCATCACCATTGAGACACAAGAGCACACTGAGATCAAACCCTCTCATTAAACTCGGTGGTGCAAGATCAAACAAAGCACGACTCAAGCACTTACTTTTATTGGGAAACTTTCGCTATTACAAAATCTAAAAAAGCTCGAATCTTCGGTGGTAAATGTTTTACAGAACGATATGAAGCCCATAAAGGTACTTTATAAGGTTTCTCTTTGGGGAGAATTGTTAAGAGCTTCCCTTCTTCTAAAGATTTCTTAGCCGCATAATCATGCATCCAAACCAACCCATGTCCACACTCAGCCAAGTAACGCATGACTTCAATATCATTCACTTGAATTTTCGGAATAAAGCTACTTTCTTTAGCATCTCCCCAAATCACATTGTGGTGAGGACGCATGCTATGAGAGATGTACTGGTGCCCTTTTAAATCACTTCGTGTTACGGGCGTTCCTTCTCTTTTCAAATATTCTGGAGAGGCACAAAGAACATAATTTGCTTCACCTATTCTACGTACTGTAATGTCTTCACTGCCCAAAAGGGAGTTTCCTAAAACAAGATCTATTTTTTCTTTTTCCATATCGGGAAGACGCTCTTCCACATGCAAAACAATCTCTACTTTAGGGTATTTTTCCGTGAATTCCTTTAGGTAAGGTAAAACATAATTGTATGCAAAGTGACGAGCAAGGCAAATTTTTAAACGCCCTTGTGGCTCCTTTCTGATTTCTGAAAAAAGATTTTCTAGATCTTCCACATTCTCTTTTAAAAAAAATGCTTTTTCTAAAAGTAAAGTCCCTGAATCAGTCAAAGATAAAGAGCGCGTGCTACGAACTAGAAGCGGAGCACCAAGCTCCGCTTCTAGTTGCGTAATCTGTTTACTAACAGCTGCTTTTGTTATCGATAAATGGGCCGCCGCTTTAGAAAAAGACCCCAATTCAACTACTGTAGTAAAGGTCAATACCCGATCGATAAAGCTCATGCATAACTCTCTTGATAACGCAATGGTAGTAAACTTTTCATGCCTTCTTTCCGAATAATAAGAACTGTACCTACTAATAATAAACAAGCCATGAAAATAGAATAGCTAGGGTACACGATCGCTGTATCATTATGCCAGTAACTTAATAGAACCATGCATAAGGCAATTCCTAAATAATATAGGAGCCCAAACAAAGCACCTGCTGTCCCAACTGAAGACTGATAGTCTTTTAATGCTACACTGAGACTATTAGGAATAATTAACCCTATCCCCAAAAATAATACAGCAAGAGAAGGAATGAAACTCATCAATGAAAGTACATCATAGCAGGCAATGAATATCATTTGAGCGATACTTGCTATAAAGACAAGAAGAACTCCAAAACTTTGAATACGTAAAGGTGTACTCACCCGGCTCAATTTCATAGAGCAAATAGAAGCAATTACTGTAGCTGCAGATATAATCAATCCAAAAAACCCGTACTGCTGAGAACTCAAACCAACAATATCCTGAAACAAGAATGATCCTTCAGAATAAAAACCAAAAATAATGCCATTTGTTCCAGTAATCAAGAGAACATGTCCCCAAATTTTACTGTCCCATAAAATTTTCTTCGCTACAGAACCAAAAGATGCACGAGAAATCTGGCTTTCACTTGAACGTGTTTCTTCTAAACGTAAAGCACAATACCCTAGAAGGAAAATCCCTAAGATATAGAGAAACCAAAAATTGCTCTGCCAAGAAAAAAAATGTACCAAAAAACCGCCTAAAACAGGACCTATCGCTGGAGCAAACCCTAAACTTAAACCAACCAAAGAAAATGCTCTTGCTCGCGATGGTCCATCATAACTATCTCTTATCATCGTTTGAGTCACAACTGAACCAGCACTGGCTCCTAAAGCCTGAAATCCCCTCAAAAATAACAGCATTTCGATGCTTTTACTCATCGCTAAAGCAAAGCATGAAATCGTATAAAGAAGGATTCCTGCTAACATCGCAGGACGACGACCCCAGAGATCTGAAATTCTACCCCATAAAGCAACCCCCAACGCAAAGCCTATAAAGTATACACTCAGAGTTAACTCAGTTAAAAATACCGATGTCTCCATCAGCCTAGAAATTTCCGGAAGAGCCGGACTGTAAATTGTCTCGCTTATCTGAGGAAACCCCAACAATAAGACAATTCCAAAAACTGATATTCCTTTTTTACTCACCTGGATCACCTAATCATGTAATTATTACTTATTTACATTTTAAATACACATATTTTATTTAACAATACGACTACAAATCAACAATTATTAACTTAAAGTTGACAATAAAATGAAACTTTCTTGCAAAGAATGAGCTTGCGCTCCTAGACTAAAGCTTTTCTTTTGATGGAATGACCGTATGATTACAGAAACGCTTCCACAATACAGCGATCATGCTTGTTTTTTTTCGGAACATTGGAAAACAGTGGGATTAGATTTTTCATCTTATCCCAATATAGACGAAGCTAAGTGCATTGAACGTATCAAGATGTATCCTGATATACGCTCTTTATCTTTTAAAAACTGTAGTAATATTACTCACATTTTATTTGATTCTTTGCCTCGTTTATGCAAGTTGGAGTTTATTGATTTACGTGGTTGTGAGAATCTTCGAAGTAAGGATGTGAAAGCGCTTCAAAAATACCATGAGTTGCGTCATATTGGTTTCTCTAACATATCAGACAAGGGGCTTTCTGAGCTTAGTCAGAACACTCATTTGCTTTCGTTAAGTCTGAGTGGTTGTACTCGCCTAACTAATGGAGGGTTAAAATCTCTTGCATCTTTTCAGAATCTCAAATACTTAAAGTTAACTGAAGCTACCCCTCTTTCAAACCTTGCTTTTAAGCATATTTCCCACCTGAAGTCTTTAGAAGAGTTGAGTCTTTCTGGATTAGATTTTTCTGGGCGTCATAGTGGAAGTTTACGTAGCAAATGGTTTCGTAAGCTCTGTAAGCGCGAAGGTTACCCTTGGTTTTATAAAGCTGAGCCTTATCTCCAGTCACTACCCCATTTGACACGTTTATCTTTGTCAGGTGCTGAGCTTTTAGAGCAAGATACTAGAGCTCTCGGCCAGTTATCTCAACTTAAGCACTTATCTCTTGCGCACTCTGTATTGCCTTTGGCTGCACTGAAAAATCTAATTGCTTTGAAAAAACTTGAGAGCCTCGATTTGCATCAGTGTTGGACAATAAGAGATTTATATATGAATTATCTTGCAGAGATGCCTTGGTTAAAAGAGTTGAATCTTTCTGGAGCTGAGCTTCATGATTTTGGACTGAAAAAATTAGCAAAAATAACAAATCTGGAGACTCTTAATTTACAAGATTGCTCTGATATTACAGATGTAGGAATAGAATTTCTCAGTAAATTACCTTCTTTGAAAAAGCTTTGTATTGGTGATGCTCGCTTTCTAACCGCTGCTGCATTAGAATCACTAAGCAATCTTCCTCACCTAGAAAGTCTATTGATTTACGGTTGTGAACAGTTTAATTTCAATGATTTGCTTATACTAAAAAAATCCCCTCATTTACATCATTTACGTTTAGAACACGGATGTATTTTATCTCAAAGTGAAATCAATCAGCTTCAAGCACATTTTCAGAGTCTTTTTATAACTCAGGATCAAGAAAACATATGAAAGAAATTCACTTAAGCCCGCGTATTCATAATTGGTTTGAAGATACTAAAGAAGATCCAAAAGAGTTAAAAAATCTTTCTTTTTCTCAACTTGGGTTTGAAAAAGGAAATGGTGTAACGAATAAAGAACTCACACAAATTGTGCGTTTTTGTCCTAAACTTACAAGCGTTGATCTCGATAGTTCTAGCAATGTGGGAAGCGCTGGAATTTCTCGTTTATGTAAATTAGAGAATCTAAAAGAACTTCGTTTTTCTCACTGTAAACATGCTGGTGGGTATTGGACCTTACGCAAACTAAAAAATGCAACTGAATTAGAGTCTATTAGTGTTCCGCGACTCACAGATCTGAATTGTTCTACTTTATCATCGAATCGACAGTTACAAAAAATTACAGCAGGAAAGATACACTATGTGACTTCTAGAGGTTGGAAAAAATTGGGTCGTCTTCCTAATTTCACAAATCTTGAAGTAGAGGATAGTAGTCACATTGACGATGAAAATTTAAAAGACCTTATCTATCTTAAAAACCTTAAGTCTCTCAAATTGGCGCATTGCGATTTTAGCGGTTACCGTAGTGGCTCGGCTTTTGCTCGTATGCTTCATCTTTGTGCTAATACTCCTGGCCGTCCATGGATGCACAAAGGTTGGCGTTTTCTTGAAAAATGTAAGAGTTTACAGGCTCTCGACCTGTATGGCAGTGAAATACGTGCTTTAGATTTAAGTTATATAGCGAAAATTCCTCAAATTACAGATTTGGGTTTAGATCTCTGCAATGTAGATGACAAGGGACTAGTAGAAATAGCTAAAATGCAACAGTTGAAAAAATTGCATCTTAGACAAAGCTTGCATATCTCTGATAATGGCCTCACAGCTCTTCATTCATTAAAAAACTTGGAAATGATTGATATTCGAGGATGTAGAATCAGTCAACAAGGCTTAAAGCATTTAGAAAAGCTACCGAAGTTAAAGGAGATCATCCAATAATTCTATACAGCGACTTCAGGCAGCCACGAGAGCAAAGTTGTATCCATCCAGCGCAGCCCTTCAGGTTGTCGTGGATCACCTAAAAAGCCCATATGTCCACCATACTCAGTAGTAAAAATTTCTACATAAGATGGTAAATCTAATTCACATACTGGTTCTGGTGCTACTACAGGGTCATCTTTCGAAAGAAGAATTCTACAAGAACTACGTATAGAGGGCATAAATTTGATGGCGCTACATTGTTTATAGTAATCCATAGCGCTGTGATATCCCCATAAACGGCAAGTATAAAGCTCATCAAATTCAAGAATTGTATCACATTGGGGAAAGCCTTCTTTATGAAGCTCAGAATAGGCTTTCCAATTATCTTGTACTTGCTGCAATAAGCTACGTACAAAATAACGTTCGTAGACACGGTTACTCGGGCGAGAAATTCTTTTTGTACAAGCCCATAGATCTGTAGGGGGACAAATGGCAATAAACCGCTCTACCCATCGAGAAGCTGAGTATTCCAACTCCCCTGCTAATTTGAGGACAATATTTCCCCCCAAAGAAAAGCCCATCACATAAAAACGAGAATCAGGACTACCTTCCTTAAAAGCTTTGATCACAGAAAAAAGATCATCACTCAATCCACTATGATAAGAACGAGTTGCGTGCCCTCGACCGGAACCGCAGCCCCTCAAATTCATGCGAATTACACGATACCCTCGCGCTGTTAATTTATGACACATCCTCAGTAAATAAGCGGATTCATGACTCCCTCCTAAACCATGTACCATAAGAACTGTGGCATGTCCTGCTTCCCAGTTTTCTGGTGTTGTCACTTCACAACTCAGGAGATCACCATCTTCCATCCGCACAAGCGTTTGCTTTGAGCTAGGAGCACTATGTAACAACACAACAGTCCCCATAAACGTTTGAATATGAGGCGATGAGGCCAAAGGGAAAGGTGTAAAAGGAAGAGAAACGATCATAACAAAAGAAGGCGCTTACTATATCTATCTTCCTGGAATATTACGAAACTACTACGCTTTATGACTACGAATTATTTCTGGAAACCAAGGCTTTTCCATAAGATTCAAAGCATCTAATGTATTTTTGTAATTTTGCTGCATTAAAAGCTCAAGATCTGTAAGAACATGGCTTTTTGGTCGATTAGTCAAATTAAATACATAACGAAAGGCAAGTAAACGATCTTCTACAGAATAATCGTGAAAACGAATGGCTAAAGCAGTAGCATCAAACTCTTGTTTCACTACCTGATCATGATTAAAAACCTGAAGATTTTCAGCTACTTTTTGAGTCTTTTCCGCTGCTTGCTCCAACGGCTGATTCCATCGTTTTGCCATCAACTCTTTCGCTACAAAAGCTTTTTTCTGAGAGTAGAAAGAAAAACAGGAAAAAACACGAGAAAAAAACTTATCAAGAACTGAACAAACTTTCGCAATCAAAGGATGCTTCTCTTCTGGAAAAGATTGAACTGTAACGACGTTTTGAAAATAAGAATCAATAATCATAATAAATAATAGCTATTTGTTAAATAAAGAGTGAAAATATAACAAACAGCAGATTAATTAACAAAAATATTTATCGATTCAGGAATAACTTCGCCTATTACGGCACTTTTAAAATTCATTTTTTTTAGTTCTTCTATACAGAGATTTGCTTTATCTGCGGGTATACTGGCAAGTAAGGGGCCTGATGTTTGTGGGTCATAAAGCAGCTCTAATAGATTTTTGTCTGCTTTTCCTTTATCTAACGTAATGGATTTGAGTACTTCTTGGTTACTTTGATGAATGGAACTCCTCCACCCTTCTTGGATTAGGAGTTTTGCTCCCTCTAAAACAGGAATTGCTTCTCCGTTGATGATGGCTCCGCATCCTGAAGCTTCTAGCATTTCTGCCAAATGCCCTAAAAAACCAAAGCCACTAATATCCGTACAAGCTGTAGCGCCGTATTTTCTTAAAATTTTTGCTGCTTCGTCATTAGATTGTAACATAGATTCTATAGCAGAATCGATCCAGCGTCCTTTTGCATTGAGTTGCATATCCGCAGCAAAAAGAACGCCTGTACCTAAGGCTTTGCTCATGATTAAAACTTCACCTGGCTTCATTCCTCCTTTTGTCCATGTATTGTTTTTGGAGATAAAGCCGTTAGCAAGGATTCCTAAGGATAGTTCTTTAGTTTCTGATGAATGACCACCCAAAAGAACGGCGTCAAATGCTTTCATCGCATCAAGTACTCCACAAAGTAATTGATACAAGTTTCCTTCTACAATCGCTTGTGCTGCATAAGGAATTCCTACAAGTACTTGCGCGGAGTGGGCATCAGCTCCCATTGCAAAAATATCGTTAAATGAGTGGTTTACGACAATTTTCCCAAAGGTATATGGATCAGATACAATGGCTGGAAGAAAATCGATGCTTTGAACTAGTGACTTTCCTTCAGGAACTTCTAATACTGCAGCATCATCGGATTCCTGAAGCCCAATGGAAACTCCATCCTTTTGAAAAAGCTCTTTCCATTCTTCTGCAATACGCTTGAGTACTCGCCGTAAAATGGGAGCGGAGATCTTTGCAGCGCACCCTACACAACGAATATCCGCCCTTCGCTTCGCTTCTTTTATTTCTGTTTTATAGTCCTTGGGCTGTGAATATATTTGCTCTGGTTTGGCTTGTTTATGTAGTTCAGTGAAAGGTTTCATAAACTTTCGATCGATGTAATCTTTCCACTTCCACATTAAAGAAGACTGCCATACGAATGGTCCTCTTGAAGCAACAGCAGATTTGCTTGCCGTTCCAATAAGGCTCAAAAAGGCTTTTTGTGGATGGTAGGGGTATAGGGGCTTTCCCGCAAAGTGCCGACGTAAATTACGAAAGAGAGGTTTGCCTTGACGGACGGCAAATACCCCTGCTTTGGGGCGTTCCCAAGAAACCATGGTAGCAATATCTCCTGCAGCAAAGATATCCGGGTGAGTAATGCTCTGGAGAGTATCCGTAACGTGTATAAAACCATTTCCTACTGTTTGGAGTCCTGACTCTCCCAGCCACGGAGCTCCCCTTGCGTGAGTAACCCAAAAGATATGCTGTGCTTCATAGATAGAACCTGAAGCACAATGAAGCTCATGTTCTTTTACTTCTGTGACTTCTTCATTTAAGTGAACTTGAATCCCTCTTTCTTGAAGGATGCGAAAAAGTCTGCGTCTTACTCCGGGATTATGGGCTTCCATGATTTCGCTATGTTGGTGAAGAATATGGATATCTGCCTGTCCATTCATTCTGCGATCTAAACATAAAGCAATTTCTACTCCGCCTGCTCCTCCACCGACAACAAAGATGCGTGTTTTCTTTTCTTTTTTCTCTTCTGCTAAAACTTGATCTACTTTTTCGAGAAATATTGGTACAGGCTTAGAAGCCGTTGTATAGAGCTCTGCCCCAGGTACCAGATTACGTGCAGGTGTACTACCAATATTGATGGATAAAACATCAAAATTCAGCTGAGGGTGATTGGCTAAAAAAAGCTGTTTTTTTTCTAAGTCAATCCCTTTAGCTTTGTCTAAGATATACCGTGCTCCAACATGCTTACAAAGCTGCCTTAGATCTATATGAATTTCATCGTAATCATAAAACCCAGCTAAATGTCCGGGCAACATACCTGAATAAGGCGTATGTGTGACATCGCTGACTAGGGTAAGCTGTACACCTTCTATTGCTTGCATAGCCCACATATTCATAACAATAGCGTGGCTATGTCCGCCACCTACGAAAACGAGATCTCGAACAAACGGTGTATCTGATTTTTGCATGAATTCATCCCTTAGAATAACTTGATTCTATACTGCTCTTAGAGACGTCATTTTGCAAGACTTGGGAAAAGAAAATATTCACTTCCCGAGGCACTCGCAAAAATAGTGAAGCAGGTGCTCGTTGTTCAAGTCGTAGATGGACTATGCAAGCTGAATCTGATGCACTGGAAGCGCGGATTAGGTAGCCATTGGAGGTTAAACGCGGCGAAGCGAAGAAGCTACGGCGCGACGAAAGAGTATAGTGGTTATAGTGGGGAACTACTATACACCATGTCCTACCCCAATAGCTGCGGATTCACAACATGAAAAATGAGCCAGGGATATAAAATCGCTGGCTCACTAATGAAATCAGATAAATCTCACCTGAACTTACTTTAATTTAATCACTATCGCGGTCACAAAACAATGTGAATTGGATAGCTGATCTAGCAAGTAGTGTGTATGAGAGCTGCGATTTTTTTTCCGCTATTTCGTACCGTATTGTAGTAGTCTATTGCTGCTGCTGTTTTTCCTATGAAGACTTCAATACCTTTGTCTTCTAAGAATTTTTGGACTTCGGGTTGAATTTTAAGAACACCCGAATTTTTATCTCCATAATCTCTTTTCTTTTCTTGTCCTATTTGATGTCCTCGCCCTGTGGTCAAAATAATAAGCTCTGGATCGTCATTACCATCTTGTGAAAGCAGAAGATTTTTAATGTCATCTACTCCTACGCCAGGGTTGTGATGCATGGTGCTATTAGGATTCCATCCCCAGTTCCAGTACTTCACGATTTGTGTTCCATCTTTTTTATTCGGCAAAATGACGATATCGCCTCTTGTAGAATGTAGATCTGGGCAAGATTTTATTTCTTCACCATTTACTGTTAGTTCAACCCAGCCCCAGCCGTCACTGGTAATTTCAGCTTGTTCTGTGGAGGAATGAATACGAGAACCCGTAATTGTATTAGTTTGAGTTTTTGTCTTTCCTGTTGATTCTTCTACCACGCTTTCTACATCATTAGTTTTCATATCACTATTGGTCTGAAATTTTTCAGAATTTAGATAATTCGACAACGCGGTATTTAAATCTTTATCACTAGAACCACCAAAAAGACCGAAGAAAAAACCTTTTTCTAAATTTCCACCGTCTCCTTTACTTTTTCCACTTGTATTTATTTGTGAATTTAAAAAATCAATTAAAGAGCCTCTGTTTAATTTGCATTTTTCATTTTTAATATCAACAGTTATAGATCTACCAGAAAAAATGCCGCTACCTGCTTTTTTTACAAAACCATCTTTTCCTTTTCCATCTGAAGAAGTAAACTTAACACCTTCTTCATTATTAAGGTTATTTATATTCAAACGATCACACAATGACATAATAAACCACACACTTAACTATTAGCAAACAAAGTTAAATAAACATTACACTTATATTATTTATAACACTTAAAAATCATAAAATAAACACTATTACTCAGTGCGTTAAATTACTCTCTAAGTTAGGATAAGTTTATAGGAACCACTACCTCGAGAAGACCTAGCAATGAGATGGCTTAAAAACGGTTTAATTCTATTATTTCCTTTAGCATTGACCTTGTTACTCATTGGATGGATGATTCCCATGTTGGATCTTACTTTCCGTCCCTTACTAAGTCTCTTTTTTAATAATAAGGATATGAGCACCACCTTTGTGATTTCTATGGGTTTGGGGGTTATGCTCGTTTTAGCCTTATTGATTCAAGCTCCTCTGATTAGTTTCTTTTATCGAGTTGCTGAAGGGTTGATCCAGAGAATTCCTTTTGTAGGTCCTATTTACAAGTCACTCTTAGATGCTACTCAGCTAGTAAGTGGCAAAGGTGGTGCGGCTCAAGGGAAAGCTGTGATGATCAAGAAAGATGGGTTAACACTCATAGGTTTAATGACTCAAGAAAGTCTTCAAGGTCGCTTAGCCGCAATACAATCCGAAGAAGAGGAGCCATTAGTTGCTGTATATCTTCCTTTGAGCTACCAGGTAGGCGGCTACACAGTTTTTATTCCTAAATCACAAGTCAAAGAGTTAGATTGGACTCCAACTCAAGTGATGCAAATCTGTTTGAGTGGAGCCGTAATCAAGCCTAAGTAAAGACTATATATCATACCCTGCAAGAAGGTATGTGCCGGTATCTAAACTCTTCTTTGTGGGAAGAGCATCAGAATTATGCTCTAATTCGATGCTGAGCTTGAGGTATAAAGATTGATTGATGTGGTACTTAAGAAAACAATTAAACTCTGTAATGATAGCTTGAGGACTCAAAGAGGAAGAAAGTGTTTCACCCCATGTTAAATAGTCATTTGCCTCCCACTCAAAAATCTCAGAAAACTTGGCGACATAAGTAACATCTTGTTCACCATTGAGTAAGCGACTTTGGCGAGAACCCATACCACACTCAAATGAAAGGTCCATGTCTTCTTTTTGTATGATATAAATACCATAACCCAATAATTCTGCTACTCGATAGTCAAAAGAAGAAAAACGGTCATAGACATATTCAGCTTCAAAAAATACATACTGACAAACTGCAAACTTATACTGAGTTTTGTTTCTTAATCGAAAATTATTATCGCTTGTCACACTATTTTCCCGACCATTGACAAACTTCAAATGTGTAGAGTTTTCCCAACGATTTTTTGTATAAGCTACATCGCTGTGCAGTCTATAATGCTCTTTTTCGGTATTCCCAGACTGGATTCCTACAGAAAGCTCAATATCTCCAGACCAACATTTTTCTTCTGCTCCATTTACATCAGAAAGAAATAGAACATTCATAGAAGCTAAAAAATAGACGAAATAACGTTTAAGCATAAATCAAAGAGCCGTTGTGTTGATGAATCTATTTTTGAAAGATTAATGGAGAAAGAATTTCTTAATCAAGTATACCTTAAAATTTCAAGTCCATTTTCCTTAAGATAAAACGTAAAATATTACAAATAAAATGGATAAACCATACACAAAGGATTTTTCAATGATATTCATCAGAGTCGCTTTGCTTCTTATTTTTAGCTCTTGCTTTTTGAACCTTAACGCAGAAAGGAACCTAAGACTAAATGATTACAATATAATAAAAGAATTTGAACACGGATCTTCGCATATTGTGCTCTTAGAAGATTCTAAAGGGGAAAAACTCCTTTTAAAAATGATCAACGATTCATCTTCTGATGAACAAGCGTTACTGATCATTGATAGTCTTGGAGCAGAAATTGCAATAAATCATGGTATTCCCATCAATACAGTCACTCTTCTTCCTCCTAAGAACTCCCCTTTTTCACGTTTAGCGACCGTTCATAAATGGGCTTCTGGAGAATCTATAGAAGATCAAAAGCCTTGGGAAGGCTTTACTCTACACCAACGATTTCGCCATCCTGATTCTCCATACTACAAAATCTATGGTCCACTACCTGAAAAACAAAGAGGACTCACTAGAGAGGTTCTAAGTACTTTATCCAAAAATCCTCAACTTGCCCAAATTGCTGCTCTTGACACTTTTTTAGGCAATGCTGATCGAAGTGACCCGAATTTATTTTATGATAAAGAGCATGAGCAGTTCATAGGTATCGATCTCGCCGCCTCTTTCCGTAGCCCTCTAGCTAAAGTAGCCTGTGAACAAATCCAATTCATGGCAAAAGAAGGGTTTTCTGAAGAGGAAATCGAAGGACTAACTCACTATCTTGATACTTTAGAGCAACTCCAAGAACAAGTTACTCCTTTAATTGTAAAAGAAAGACTAAAAAAACTACTTAAACAATCTCAAATAGAAGATACAAATCGATTACAAAAAGCAGAAAAAAACTTCAAAAGTAACTACGCAGAAATACAAACACTTATCAAAACACTAAAATTCCATCTAATTTAAACTAAATAATCAATGAGTTATTGAATACTTTCAATGGCTCATTGACAGTCTATTCATGGCAAATCTATATGGGTGTTGGGACTGTTCCGTACAACACCGGAGAATTATATGGCCATTCTTCCATGGGATGACTGGTTTTTCCATCTTTCAAGGGAAAAGCAAGAAATCCAAAATCTTTATAATGAATATACTCATAAAAGAGATCTTATTGCGATTGAAGGGCAAACCTACAATCACAACTTGAGCCGTTACCAGGCTTTAACTGTATATAATACTGCCTTAATGGTTGCACTGCAGAATTCAAGTTTTACTGATTCCGAATACGGTCAGTGGCTTGAAGATAACCAGACCCCACCAAAAACCTCGGCTGATGGAAGTTCCGTTGCTGAAGCTTTTCAGTATGTGACTACAACGGCTGGAACATGGATGATTGGGTGTGCAATCAAACGTTTTGCCTCAAATGTTTTAAAGCCTGCGGCGAAATCTGCATACCAGCGTATCGCAGCTTCATTTGGAACAAAGTCCGTAGAGGCAACAGCTGAAGACGTTGCTGACCAGGCTGTTAAATCAGGTATATCTGAGGCAGCAGAACAAGGAGCTGAGTCTGCTGCTGATGAAATCGGAGAAGCTGCAGGAAGAAGTGCTACTCGAGCTGTAATTGAAGCTCTTACTCTTGAGCAAGTAGGCACTCTAGCTCTTGCTGGTGGTATTTTTGTTGCTGTTGGACTAGATGCCATTTTAGGTGCCATAGATGGAGCGCAGGAAAAGTCTGAATTAGACAAGCAAAAAAGCAAGCTACAAGATGCGATGAATACGATCGATGATTATCTTAGTAAACTACGAAGTTCTGCTGATGATTTGGAAAATCATATTAAGACCGCAGAGCAACAGTTTTTAGATATCATAGCTTTACTTTCTAATATTCAAGAGCCAAGTGGATATAATTGGAATTACCCAGTGAATCTTGAAAATCTCGGTAATTTTGTAATGGCTGCTCAATCTGCAGCAGGGCAATACACCATCCTAGCAAAAATTCGTAATGATTGGACTACTATGTCCCAAAATACAAGCAGTCTTACTTGGGAATTATTCCATACAGTAGAAAGTTTACAACGACCTACTACGATGACAACAGAGCAGTTTGAAGCATTTTTAAATTTTGTTGCGGACCATTCTGAAGAAATGAAAGCAGCTCGTGATGCAGCTGAAACAGTCCATGCTTAATGAATTTATAAGGAGATCATCATGAGTTTAATTCCTTGGGATAAGTGGTTTTACCCTGGCATTGATAAGTACAAGCGCCGTATTAACGCTTTGCGTAATCAATATAATATGCTTAGACGCACTGCTGATAAGCTACATAATCGTTTTCAAGAAGAGTTAGATACTTACAAATCTATGCTCGCCTATGATAACGCTCTTTTCCTAGCCGCAACTGTTTCTGTTATGGATGATGACCAGTTTGCAGAGTACGCTAAAACTGTAGAGCAAGGAACAAAACAATCCCCTAAAGCACCCATGCCAGAAGAGGTAGCAAAGAACATCTCTGAAGCATTTGGCGGTTATAAAGCAATTACAGGCATTTATCAATTAGGCAAGCTTGCTAAAACACAATTTTTTAGCTCAGCTAGTGAAGAGCTTGGTGAGAATATCGCAGAAGATATTTCAAGTAACGTAGCTGATAGTGCTGCACTTGGAATGAGTGATGGAGCTATTGCTGCTGGCGAAGGTATTGGTGAATCTGTCGGTGAAGCAGTAGGTGAAATTGCAGGAGAAGTCGCCGCAGAAGGTGCTGCAGATGCTGCATTAGCAAGTACAGGAATTGGCATTGTTGCTGCTGTAGGCATTGATGCTATTATCGGTGCTATTGAAGGGGCAAAAGAGGAGAAAGAGCTAAAAAAATCCTGCGATCAATTAGAAGCTGCTGTAAGCAAGATTCAGATATTTATCAATAAAGTCAGCAAAGGCTTAACGCAAATTGGTGCAGGAATTACTGAGCAAGAAAAACGCTTTCAAACTGTTGTGAAAAAATTGAATCAAATTCAAGCAGCTGAATTTCAGTGGAATTTTCCTACAGATGTAAATCACTCAGGAAATTACCTAGCTTCTATGCGTTCTGCATGTGAACAGTACGGTTTTTTACTTGTAATCCGCAATGATTGGCAAAATATGCGAGTTCATCAAAGCAATCTGAATTGGCAGCAATTCTGCCAGGTTGAAATGATGAAAAGACCGCATACTTTATCTTCACAAGATGTAGAGGAATTTCTCAAATTTGTAGAAGGAAAGCTACAGCCTGAAGGCAAACAGATGGCACACGCCTAATTCAAGCATGTTTTGCGGAGCTTATAAGCTCCGCAAAAACTTAAGAACTCACCTTTTCTTGCAGTACCGTTTTGATGCGTTTTGCTGCTTCTTGGATATCTTCTTTTTTCCCAAAAGCACTCAAACGCAAAAAACCTTCTCCAGATGGACCAAACCCTGCTCCTGGAGTACTTACAATATGAGCATCGTATAAAAACTCATCAAAAGCATCCCAAGATTTTTTCCCGTTCAGATCTACCCAAATATAAGGAGCATGCACTCCTCCATAACAGGTGTATCCTTTCAATTCTACAGCTTCTCTTAAGACCTTCGCATTTTCCATATAAGCGTTGATCAAGTGACGAGATGCTTCGATACCTTCAGGATCTAAAGCAGCGATCCCTCCTATTTGTGCAATATTTGAGGCGCCATTAAAACAGGTAGAAAGAATACGTTTCCAATCGTCAGCAACAGCTGTTCCGTCGTCATAACGCAATTCTTTCGGTACAACAGTCCATCCTAAACGCACGCCTGTAAAGCCAATCATTTTAGAAAAGGAACTTGTTTCAATAGCAACTTCACGTGCTCCTTCAATTTCGTAAATAGAATGTACACTATCACTATCTTGAATGAATGTGGAATAGGCTGTATCGAAAATCAAAATGGAGCGGTTTTTTTTGGTAAATGCCACCAACTCTTCAAGTTGCTGACGAGTAGGAGTCTCTCCTGTAGGGTTGTTAGGAGAACAGAAATAAATGATATCTGCACGAGGTGTAGTAGATAAATCAGGAAAAAAACCGTTTTCTTTTGTACAGGCCATGTAGACGATTTTTTCATACTGCTCTGTATCAGGATTAAAACTCCCTGTTTTTCCTGCGATGACGCTGGAACCTACATAAGCTGGATAAGAAGGATCTTGCACAGCTACACTTGCATCTGTCCCAAACAAAAGCTGCAAGCGTGCAATATCACACTTGGAACCATCAGAAATATATACCTCTTCAGCTTCTACCATAGAATGATAGAGTTTGTTTGCAATACGCTTACGTAGCTCAAAACGTCCAAAAGCTTCTTCATATCCAGTATACGTCGCTTCGTCGCCCAAACACGTAGCCGCATGATGAAAACCTTCAACGATATGCTGAGGAATAGGGCTTGTTGTATCACCAATCCCAAGGCTAATCAAACGAGCATCAGGGTTTTCTTGTAAGAATTGTTGTTTTCTTCGTGCAATTTCAGCGAATAAATAAGTAGCGTGTAACTTGGCTAAATTAGGATTTCTTTGAGTCATGATTGTTCCTGATAAGCATTTTGTTGGTAATGCGTTCCTCTAATGAGGTCTTCAAAATTTTCACGTTGACGGATGAGCTTAGATTGACCATCACAGACAAGTACTTCCGCTGCTCGGGGCTGGGTGTTGTATTGTGAACTCATCACAAATCCATAAGCTCCAGCATTCAGAAATGCGAGCTGATCGCCAACTGAGATTTCTTTAGGTAAAGGATAATTATGATGAAACTGGTCTCCATTTTCGCAGATTGGTCCAACCAAATTCACAGGCTTAGTACAAGCTGCATCTAAGTTGCTGCTATACAACACATGATGATAGCTTCCATAAAACGCGGGTCTCAATAGGGTATTCATCCCAGCATCAACCCCTACAAAACAGCGTTCTCCTTCTTTGATATTAGTCACTGTAGCCAATAAAACTCCCGCATCAGCCAGCAAATAACGTCCTGGCTCATGCATGAGAATAGGCTCTCCCATCTTGTATTCACTTAGCTTTTTACGGAAAACAGAAACCACGGATTTTGCTACATGATCTAGATCTAAAAGATTTTGTTCTGGACGATATGGTACCCCTAAAGAACCACCAATATCTACCCATTCAAATTGAATTCCTAAACGCTGTGAAATGGGCCCAATTAAATCCATCAATACAGAAACCATTTCAGCGAAATAGTCTTTTTCAAGAACATTCGACCCTGTCATCATATGTACGCCGAATCGCTGTACTCCCATTTCTTTAGCACGGGCGTAAGCTAATTCTAGCTCTTCTGCTGCCACACCAAATTTTGCATCCGGACCAGAAAAAATGAGCTGCTCTTCCCCGCCTGACCCTTGCCCTGGATTGACTCTAAAGGACAAGATTTCTGGTACTCTATCGCTCATCCAATCAAGACAAGACCAATTATCCAGATTCAGAGCTACTCCGAAATCCAAGGCATCTCGAATCACCTCTTCCGAAGGGTATGCCCCGGTAAAAATGAGTCGATCTGACGAAACTCCTAACAACTTAGCAATTTCTATTTCTCCAATACAAGAACAGTCCAAGCCAGCCCCAGCATCCACCAAAACCTTTACAACAGAGGGGTTATTGTTTGCCTTTACTGCATAGTACAAATTGAAACGCGAGTAATATTTACGATAGGTCTCAAGCAAACGACGGTAGTTTTCTTCGATTCTTCTTTGGCTATATACGTATAAAGGGCTTCCATATTCAGCTAAAAGCTCTTCTGCTGTACAGGAGTCAATACAAAGCATTCCATCTTGAGAAGAAAGTTGTTTTAGGTCTTTCCAAATACCACTCATACTCCAACCTTCTCTTCTATGTTTAAATTGCTCAGTACATCACTCATTAACTGACGTCCTTCTACACTAAAAGGAAGCAATGGCAAACGACAGTCTCCACCAGCAAGCCCAATTTCTTCCATTACCCATTTAATCGGAATAGGGTTGGACTCAATAAACGCTGTGCGAAATAAGGGTGCTAAGCGAAAATGTATACGACGTGCTTCAGTGAAATCCCCAGCGTTTGCTGCGGCTACCATTTTTACTATTTCGGAAGGAAAGGCATTACTAAGAACTGAGATTACGCCTTTTGCTCCTAGACTCATCATAGGAAGAGTCAATCCATCATCCCCACTTACAACCGAAAAATCTGATAAATCTGAGGTGCATTGTTCAAGAACATCAGCAGCTTGTGCGACAGATCCGGATGCTTCTTTTACTGCTATGACAGAATCTAGCTTTGCTATTCTTTTTAATGTATTTGTCTCAATATTCCGTCCACAACGCTTTTCTATATTGTAGACACAGATGGGAAATCCAATCTTAGAGACAGCTTCGAAATGAGCGTAGATACCATTTTGAGTGGGGCAATTATAATAAGGCGTAACCACTAAAGCGGCATCAGCTCCGGCTTCCATCGCTTCTTTTGTTTTCTTTTGTGTTGTTGCTGTACAGTTTGTGCCTGTACCAAGCATCACTAAGACTTTTCCCTTTGCCTCTTCAACTGTGATATCAATCACTCTTTTTTGCTCATTTTCACTTAGCGTAGGTGTTTCGCCTGTAGTTCCTAGAGCTAAAACTCCCTCTACTCCAGCTGCAATCTGATGACGGATATTTTGCCGAAGTCCTTCCTCGTTTAGTTCGCCATTTTTGAACGGAGTCACTAACGCTGTGATTACCCCTTTTATTTGCATCCCATCCCCCTAAAATAATTCACTAAAATGAAAGAGTCCGCTTTTTCCTTGAATCCATTGCGCAGCGAAAAGAGCTCCCTTTGCCCATCCTTCGCGGTTACGCGCTTCATGTGTCAGTGTGATTGTATCAAACCCTGAATCAAAATGTACTTGATGTGTACCAGGAATGGAACCACAACGTACGCTTGCAAAATGTAATTCATCATCTTCAATACGGCGATCTACCCTGTCGTATACAACTTTATCTTTTCGATCGATCTCTTTTAAAAGAACTTCCGCCATTCCCACTGCCGTTCCTGATGGACTATCCAACTTCTGTTTATGATGGTACTCCACAGCTCCCACATCATATTCAGGAAATTGATTGAAAATGTTTGCTGCACGCTCAAGAACTTTTAGATAAATATTCATTCCGATTGAGTAGTTGTGGGCATAGACAGCCCCTACACCATTTTGCTTGAGAATTTCTTGTACCTCTTGGGTATGATCATACCAACCAGAAGTACCAATCACCATTGATTTACCTTCTTCAGCTAAGATGCGGATATTTTCCATTACAACAGATGGTTGTGTGAATTCAATATAGACATCCGCATCCACTAAACTGGCAGAGCTTAAATTTTGAAACTGCGCTTCATCAGCGTGAGGGTCTACTCGTACTGTGATTTCGACATTCTGATTCTGAGCGCATGTTTCGATCGCTCTCCCCATCTTCCCATAACCCACTAGTCCCACACGCATCGTCAGCTCCTTCTAAAAACCGTTCGTGTAATTTATGTAAGATTTCTTCTACATGTTGTTCTTCTACAAGAAAACAGAGATTATGTTCGCTTGCTCCTTGACAAGTCATGCGAACATTATAAGGATCCGCCACTGAAAATGCTTGAGATGCCAAACCTGGTGTTGAAGCGATACGATTTCCAATAATCGCAATTAAAGCTAAATCTCGATCGATATGTAGCTCTGCAAAGGCACGTAAGTCATGCATCAAAGCGTTGCTGAGGCTATCTGGATTATTCACTGTAAGGGCTACACTGACTTCACTTGTTGTCACAAGATCTACACTAATTTCATGGTCTGCTAGGGTTTGAAAGAGCCGTGCTAAGAAACCTCGTGCTTGGTACATTTTTAGACTGACAACAGTCAGTAAGACTTGCTTACGACGCACAGCAATAGCACGAACATTAGGCTGTTCTTTTACTTTCTGGTAAATCCATGTCCCACTTTTCTCAGGTTCTTTTGATGATGCTACGCGTATAGGAATATCGCTACGAACTGCAGGCCATAGTGTTGCGGGATGTAAAACCTTGGCTCCAAAAGTTGCTAGCTCTGCTGCTTCTGCAAAGCTGATTTCGGGGATGCTACGCACCGAAGATATGATTCGTGGGTCACTACTGAGAATACCTGGTACATCGGTCCATATTTGCAATTCATCAGCAGCTAGGCCTTCCGCCAAAATAGCTGCGCTAAAATCGCTCCCCCCTCTTCCTAAAGTGGTGGTGGTTCTTTCTTCTGTAGCTCCAATAAACCCCTGAGTCACAACAATTTTATCACTTTCAAGAAGTGGCCAAATCTCTGTACTGCAACGGGAACTGACTTCAGTTAAAAGAGGTTCTGCTTGTCCGTGAGTGGTATTGGTTACCATAACCTTGCGAACATCTACCCACTGCGCTTGCACTCCCATACTATTGAGTAAAGCGGCAAATAAGAGAGTGGATAGACGTTCACCAATACTTAGTAATTGGTCACGAGTTCGCTTAGAACACTCTTTTAAAAGAGACATTCCTTTAACGAGGTCTGTGAGTTCACGAAATAGCTCTTCAAACTTTTCTTGTATTTCTTCACGACAAGAAAGCTCATCAGCTAGAGACCAGTGTTGTTTTTCAATACTTTCTATTAGCAATGTCAGTTCTTTTTCTTGTCCCTCTGGTGCCCACTCTGCAAGCTTTTCTAAAGCATCTGTAGTTCCAAAAAGAGCACTGAGAACGACCAGGCGAATACTAGGATCACTAGATACAATCTCTGCAGAGCGCCTCATCGCCTCCGAAGAACCTACACTGCTTCCACCAAACTTTGCTACTGTTAATCCCATTTCACCCTCTATTTCTGAGCTGCCAAACGTCTAAATACGTCGTTTCTCTTCGTAGGACCAGAGTGTATCGGACTTGTGAAAACAAGAAAAGCTATTCTCCGTTACAATTTTTTCTACAACATTGCTTGAAAAGATTCTTCAGAAAGTACGTTGACTCCCAACTTCTCTGCCTTTTCTAATTTGGATCCAGCTGCATCACCAGCTAATAAATAATCCGTCTTCTTACTCACAGAAGAAGAGACTTTTCCTCCCCGCTCTTTAATGAGACTAGCTGCGCCTGAGCGAGTATAGTGCTCTAACGTTCCTGTTAGAACGAAAGTCTTTTCTGCAAAAGCATGCTCAGTAAACGTGCTTGCTTCTACTTTTGCCGGACTTACTCCACGATCAAGAAGATCTTGTATTTCCTGTTTATTTTTTGGATCTTCTAAATAAGCAGTTACTGATTGAGCGACTTTCTCTCCTACTCCGTCAATAGCTACAAGCTCTTCCAAAGTCATTTTCTGGAAAGCCTCTACTGTTCCTGATCGATTGGCTAAAAGCTCCGCCGTTCCAGCACCTACATATTTAATTCCCAGAGCCATAATAAAACGTGCAAGAGGAACATGTTTTGCTTTTTCAATCCCTTTAAGCAGGTTATTGATAGATTTCTCTTTGAAACCTTCTAGGCCCGCTATATCTTCTTTTGTAAGGATAAAGACATCTGGAGCACGGCGAATCGCATGGCTTTCGATGAGTTTTTCTACGACTTTTGTCCCCATCCCATCAATATCCATAGCCGATTTACCAACAAAATACATGATGCGACGTTGGATTTGTTCCGGACAAGATTCTTGGTTAGGACAACGTACCGCAACTTCTCCTTCAATCATTTGCACAGGTGTTTCGCAAGCCGGACAAGTTGCAGGCATCTTCCAAGCTTCTGTGCCTTCTGGTCGCTGATTCTTTAAAACCTCAACAACCTTCGGAATCACATCGCCGCCTTTTTCAATCACGACAGTATCCCCAACACGAATGTCTTTGCGTTGCACCTCTTCCTGATTATGTAGAGTCGCTCGAGAAATTGTACTGCCCGCAACAGAAACAGGTTCTAATTCAGCCACAGGTGTCAATGTCCCCGTTCTCCCCACTTGAACAGTGATATCACGAATACGTGTGACTCCTTGTTCCGCAGCAAACTTATACGCTGTTGCCCAACGAGGACTTTTTCCCGTCATTCCCATCATTTCTTGGGCTTTCAAGTCGTTTACTTTAATCACGACCCCATCAATATCAAAAGGTAAGTCATGTCTCGCCTTTTGCACTTCCTCAATGAAATCCCAGAGATCTTGAGCGTGTCGGCAAAGTTGGACTTTTCCTAAAGTAGGCAGCCCCAAACTCTTCATGAAAGTGTGAGAATCATATTGTGTTTGAGTACTTTGAGAAGAATCCTCACTTACGATGTAAAAAACGACTCCTAAATGTCGCCTTGCCACCAAACCTGGATCTAAAAGTTTCAAAGAACCTGCTGCTGCATTTCGTGGATTAGCAAAAATACTTTCTCCAGCTAAATCCCTTTCTTCATTCAGCTCATCAAAAACTTTGTGAGGCATATAAACTTCACCGCGTACCTCTAGTCTCTCGGGGATATTTGCTCCTGAAAGTTGAAGAGGAATCGAACGAATGGTGCGTATATTAGCTGTAACTTCATCACCCTCTCGGCCATTACCACGGGTTATCGCCTGGACAAGTTGCCCATTTTCATAACGCACCGCAATGGCTGTTCCATCCATTTTTAACTCGGCACAAAATTCAATTTCCTCACGAGAAAGGAGTTTTTTTACCCGTTTAATAAAGTCATGAATCTCGTCTTGAGAGTAGACATTAGACAGAGAAAGCATGGGCTTGCTGTGTTGAATCGTTTTGAAGCCCTCTGTAGTCACCTCTCCAACTCTTTGTGTTGGAGAACCTGGATAAACCCATTCAGGATGCTCTTTTTCTATCTTTTCAAGACGTCTAAGAATTTGGTCAAATTGAGCATCTGTAATGACCGGATCTGCTTCTACATAATATTTATAATTATGCATCCAAATCTCTTCACAAAGAGCTTTATAATCTTCATGGGTATTGGTCATTTTTTCTCCATACTAAGTCAAATCAAAAATCATCGTACTCAGAGGTGCCACTTCAATACTTACTCCGCATATCTTGCCATTCTCATCTTTATGCATACGGACCGTATTCTCTCCCTTTCCCGAACCTTCAAACTCAAGAGAATCCGTACTAAAGAGAAGTTCTAGCTTTTTCACCTCTGCCAAAGGAAGATAATACTCTGGATGGTACTGCGGTGTAAAGTTATGAACGCAGAGAAGTTTTTCTTTAAATCCTTTACGTTGATAAGTTAACACACTATTATCTCGATCATCGCAATGGACCCACTCAAAACCGCCTGCTTCATGATCTCTTTCCCAAAGAGCTGGGTGCTGCAAATAGAAATGATTTATTTTTTGAATCATATAATGCAAGGCTTTGTGTTTAGGGTATTGTAGTAGTGACCATTCACATTCGCGATGCTCGTTCCACTCTGTCCATTGCCCTAACTCTCCGCCCATAAATAAAAGTTGTTTCCCTGGTTGGCAAAGCATGTAACTATAGAGAAGGCGTAAATTGGCAAACTTTCTCCACTCATCTCCTGGCATTTTTGCTAGGAGGCTGGCTTTTCCATGAACCACTTCATCGTGAGAAAGGACTGATACGAAATTTTCTGTATAAGCATAGAGCTGGCCAAAAGTCAGTTTTTCATGCTCAAACTTTCGAAATAAGGGGTCTGTTGCCATATATTCTAGAGTGTCATTCATCCACCCCATATTCCATTTCAAATCAAAACCAAGCCCACCATTTGATACAGAGTGGGTAACTCCTGGGAATGTGGAGGATTCTTCAGCAATCATCAAAATTCCCGGGTGCCGTTGATGCACAATAGAGTTTAGGTGCTTACAAAACTCAATGGCTGCAATGTTTTCACTTCCGCCATATTCATTTGGCACCCATTCTATATCTTCTCTCCCGTAGTTTAGGTACAGCATAGAAGCCACAGCATCTACACGGAGACCATCAATATGCATGAGGTCCATCCAAAACAAAGCATTTGCAATCAAAAAGTTGCTTACTTCTTTTCTGGAATAGTTGAAAATACATGTGCCCCAATGAGGGTGCATTCCTTGTCTTGGGTCAGCATGTTCGTAAAGATGGGTTCCATCGAAACAGCGTAGTCCGAAGTCATCAACAGGAAAATGGCCTGGCACCCAGTCGAGAAACACCCCTATTCCGTTCTTGTGCAATTCATTCACAAAAAATTGAAAATCTTCTACCGAACCATAGCGACTGGTCACTGCATAGAACCCTGTAACCTGGTAGCCCCATGATTCATCTAAAGGGTGTTCTGATATAGGCATAAGCTCTACATGAGTAAAAGCCATTTTTTTGCAGTAGGAGACGAGCTCTTTGGCAATTTCTCGGTAGTTTAGCCACTGAGATCCATTTTTTTTCCAGGAACCTAAATGTAGTTCATAAATATTCATTGGGCGCTTTAGAGCGTGCCCTTGTTTTCGTCTTTCTATCCACTCTTGGTCTGTCCATCGGAAAGAGTTAGCGTTTGTTACACGAGAGGCTGTTGCTGGTCGCATTTCAGCTGCTAGTGCATAAGGGTCTGCTTTGAGAATGGTTCGCCCATCTCTTGTTTTGATAGAAAACTTGTAGAGTTCGCCTTCACGGAGTCCAGGAATAAAGAGTTCCCATATCCCTGAATCTCCTAAAACTCTCATGGGGTTTTGACGTCCATCCCAATGATTAAATTGCCCTACTACAGATACTTGCCAAGCATTTGGAGCCCAAACAACAAAACTCACTCCTTCCATGCCTTCATGTTCCATCAAGCGAGCGCCCATTTTTCGGTAAAGCTCGTAGTGAACACCTCCTAAAAATAAGTATTGATCTACCTGAGTAAAGGTGGGGTTCAGTGCATAGGGATCGTGTCCAAGGAGTCCGTTATGGTGATAAATACGATAATCTTTTGCTCCGGCTTCTGCAGGGAGACGGTAAGTAAACACACCGGCAGGGTGCTCTTGGGTCATTTCGACGGTTCGACCTAAAGCCTGTATGTATAGGTAGCTTGCGCCTGGACGAAAAACTCGTACAATTTTTGCACCGTCGCCTGTTGGATGAAGCCCTAAAACTCGGTGTGGATCTCTATGATTTCCGGAAACTAAGCTCAAAATTTCATCGTTTGAAATACGAGGGTAAAAAGCCGTTTCTCGCTTGGTATCTTTTAGCATAATGAGGCCTAATGATTCGTCTCTACCTTCGGAGACTATACAGGATTGTTCAACTCAGACTCAACCCTGCTATTATGCTATGCATGCGATTAGTAAAAAAAGTCTTGCCACTACCGTGGCGCTCTATGTTTTTTACCTTCTACCCCGGGATGAATCCCTTGTCATTACCCAAATTTCTTTAGCTATTAATCCGAGATCTGTAGTAAACCCATTGATTTCAATATGAAATCAACTGTGGACTCTATCGAAGAT
>PAQS01000007.1 GCA_002709385.1 Waddliaceae bacterium | reverse complement strand
TTCGATAATATTTCGAGGCGTCCCAACCCCCATAAGATAACGAGGCTTCTCTTCCGGAAGAAAAGGAATGCTTGCATCAACTGCTGCATACATTTCTTCTACAGGTTCACCAACAGAAACACCCCCAATGGCAAAACCTTCAAAATCTAACTTACACAACTCTTCCGCACAATACTTACGTAAATCTGCATGTACTCCACCCTGAACAATACCAAAAAGGTTTTGATGCTCTTGAAGAGTAAAATCACGACAAATTTTAGCCCATGACAAAGTTCGTTCGAGTGATTGCTCTAAATCTGATCGACCACAAGGATAAGGAGGGCACTGATCAAATGCCATAACAATATCCGACCCTAAAGTTTTTTGAATCGACATACTCTCATTCGGCCCAAGAAAAAACTCTTTCCCGTCAATATGTGAGCGAAAACGCACCCCTTCTTCAGAAATCTTGTTTAATTTAGACAAAGAAAAAACCTGAAAACCGCCCGAATCCGTTAAAATTGGACGATCCCAATTCATAAAACGATGCAAGCCACCTGCCTTTTCCATAATTTCCATACCTGGTTTGAGCATGAGGTGGTAGGTATTTCCTAATATAATCTGTGCACCAATATCTTTCAGTTGCTCATTCGTAACAGTTTTAACAGCAGCACGTGTTCCCACCGGCATAAATATAGGAGTTTGAATCGTTCCATGCTCAGTCTCAATACTTCCTAAGCGGGCACGAGTTCCTTCCGCAACCTTCTCAACTCGAAAGTTTAATCTTCCCATGATGGCTTATCCTTTTTATCTAATACAACGATACACTCGGAATGAACGGTATGAGGAAACTGATCAACCAATTGTACACTCTGCATCTCATACATATCTGGAACTAATAACTTAAGATCTTCAGCTTGCGTTTTTGGATTACATGAAACATAAATAATCCGTTTCGCTCCCAAACGACGAATATGCTGACAAACCTTCGCACCTAAACCTGACCTAGGAGGATCCACAATCAGTACATCTACATCAGTGAAACCTTCTTCCTCTAAGATTTCTTTAAGACGTTCTCCTGTGTCACCCTGTAACACTTTGAACGAATGAACATTATTGATTTCACAATTCTCTTGTGCATCTAAAACAGACTCTGGATGTAGCTCTACCCCTAAAACCTCAGCCCCCGCTTTCGCAGCAAAAAGACCAAAAGCTCCTGCACCACAATAAAGATCTAATATCTTGCTTTCATTGATAGATGGAATATGCTCAAGAACCCTGTTGTAAATCCACTCAGCTTGCCTAGGGTTCGGCTGAAAAAATGCTGTCGGACTTACCTTAAATTCCAAGATACCATGATCATGGCATGAAAGTTGCTCTCTTATAGAGTCTGGACCAAACAAATGCATTTCATAAAACTGTGTCGGAGTCCCTTTCTGCACTTGCTGTATACGTAGAAAAATAGATAAATGCCCAGCCTCTGGAGTAGCCACTGAACAAACGGTCTCAACAAACCCTTTTAACTGCTCATGAGTAAGACTATAGTCCGCATTCCCCGAAACAGTAAGCATCACCAAACGATCACCGGTACGCTGACCTTCACGCAAAGTCAAATTCCTCAACGAACCTCGATCCATTGGAGGATAATAAGCCTGGAGGCCTGTTTTCTCCCACCACTTCTTCACCTCTAAAAGAGTTTCTGCGTACCACTGATTGACGATCAAACACTCTTCCAGGTTCTCAACCCGACCTCGCCCACCAGAGCGATTTAAGCCAAGATAAGCATTTCCAGCTCGATCTTCAGAGAAACTGAATTCCATTTTATTCCGATAAGCCCAAGGTTCATCACAAGCTTTTGTCGGATGCCATTGCACCATTCCAAGGTCAGCAACCTGGCGAAATAACGTTTTTACACGCTTCTCCTTCTCTTCAACCTGCCTAGAATAAGGTATTTGCTGCCAAACACAGCCCCCGCATTGAGCGAAATGTTTACACCTTGCTTTTATACGTAATGCAGATTGCTCAAGCAGATCTAAGGTATGGCTAGAACGCTTACTTCTCCTACGACGCCGAGATAACTCTACTCGAACTCGATCTCCAGGAACAGTAAATGGTATTTCTACCGTGTCTTTTTCTCCATTTTCTTTATGAAAGAAAGCTAATCCATGACCTTTAGAACCAAAATCATGTACTTCTAAATCCACTTCTATAGGAGTTTTTTTTCGAGTCATATAATAAATAACGGAAGGAAAGTTTTGATTTTAAGCGTCTTATTATAAAGGATACTATTATAGATAGCAAACAAGAGAGAAATAGTAGAAAGAAAAAAAGGGAGGCGATTATCGAACCTCCCTGCTGAGAAACGAAGACTCTCGCTAGTAGAGCTTATCTGCTAGCAGATTTTCGTCTTACAGGAAGCTTAGCCGTTGGTCTACGCATTGACATGCGAGCGCGAGAAGCAGTCTTCTTTTTAGCGACTTTCTTCTTAGCTGCTGGCTTCTTAGCTACCTTAGTTGCAGGCTTTTTAGCAACTTTTTTCTTTGCTGCTGGCTTCTTAGCTGCTACCTTTTTAGGAGCTGCCTTTTTCACCGCAGGCTTTTTCTTAGCTACTGCCTTCTTAGCTGCTGGCTTCTTAGCTGCTACTTTTTTAGGAGCTGCCTTTTTCACCGCAGGCTTTTTCTTAGCCACAGCTTTTTTCTTAACTGCAGGCTTCTTAGCTGCTACCTTTTTCTTAGGAGCTGCTTTTTTTTCTGCTGCTGGCTTCTTTTTAGCCGCAACTTTCTTCTTAGCTGGTTTCTTTTTCTTCTTAAAAGTACCAGTCTTCTCAGCTGCTACAGATTCCTTACGGAATTTCTTCGCAACTTTTTCAAGCTTTACTGTCCCAGTGCGCACGCGCTGGGCCGCAGCTTTGTTACCGTTCTCTGCCTTCGCAAGGTCAGAAACGATGTTTGCTAGAAGCTCATTCATTTGCTTCATTGAATTACTCAGAGCCATAGTTGGAAAAACTCCTCCCAATTAGAGTTGCCCTCTCAAACAAAATCAATATTAAGTTTGTATTTAATGAGCAACCTCTTTTTATGAAATAAATTCAGTCTAAGGTCCTGGAAGGCATTACTCAGATCTCTTTTTCATTATTTGTCATTAAGAAAAATAATGCTGACAATGCAATGAAAAAGGGATTTCTCATAATATTAACTTCCTCTTATAGCTATCGACAAATCACAAAAAAAATTTATTATTTTTTTTTAAAAAAAATGATTCTCGCCGCATTACAATCATTTATTCTAAAATTTTAGACAAAAAAAACCTTCATTTGGATTTTCATGAAAAATACTGAAAAAACCACACTAAACTTCTGAAAACGAATAAATAAAGATGTTTTATTTAGACAAAATAGTAATTCATTTGATAGAAGCTTAAACAAAACTATCCATCAAAAGTAACTTATTTTTCTTATGATTAAATCTGAAACATTTTATGAAAATAACTTTTCCATTCCTCATGGAATCATAAACAGCGCTGACGAACAAGAAAACATATTTACACTCATAACAAATAATGCATGTATCAAAGAAATCAAACGTGTTCTTTCACATGAATTAAAGAAGGACTATCACCCTTCATTAGACCCAAACCTTTTATTACATAGTGTTAAATTACAGAAGTATGAAGTCGGAATGCTCCTTCTAGATTACGGAATCGAAGTAAACGCTCAAGACGATAGCGGCAATACAGCTTTACATATTTTGGCGAAAAAAACTTTCTCAAGTTCTCTTGCAAATAGAATCATTAGCTTGGGTGCAGATATGAATAAAAAAAATCATGCAGGCTATTCTCCCTTTCACTATGCATTAATAAACACTTGGACGAACTTTTCTAAAGAGGAGCTATCAAACTGTATCACTAGTCTTGAAGACTCTCTTGCTTACCATATGTTTAATGAAAAAGCTTCACTTATAGAGCTAGATCCCGATTTCCAATCTCCTCTTCATATCGCTATCCAAAATAAACTCTGGGTATTAGCAGAAAATATGATCAAGCGAGGCGCTCCCATAAATATAAAAAACAATGAAGGTAGAACTCCTCTCCATTTAGCTGCGAAATATGGACTAATCTCTCTAACACGTGATTTGATTCAACATGGAGCAGATGTAAATGCTAGAGACCATTACAAATGCAGCCCACTACATCTAGCTGCAATCAACCAATATGAGAAAGTTAGTAAAGTACTACTTAACCATAATGCAAGCCCAAACCTACAAAATCTCAACGGTGATACTCCTTTACATATTTGGGGAAGAGCCCCTAAAAAACAACTTAGTGGCTGGCTCACACTTAAAAAATATGGAGCTGATGATTCCATTAAGAATCAAGAAAAGAAAAAACCAACTCTTTTTGGCAAATTGCAAATAATTAAAAAGTTACTACCATGTCACAAACAAAAAAAGAGCCCCATATAGACTAAGAATCACTTATAATCCTATTAATTCTGTTTGCTTGAATGGAAAAGGGTCATGTATAAATATTGTCTCCATCATGTAATAGAAACAATATGTATTACACCTTTGATCGTGACTCAATCTCGATTTATTCACCATCAAAGCTACAAATAGTGCGAGACCTATTTCAATGAAACAATTCCGTATTTGGCCATGGCTTCTTCTCTCATTCCTCTATTCAAGCTCTCTCTTCTCTCTCTTTCAAGAAGAAAAAATCGCGGAAATGCAAAAAGCCTATCATGAAGCAGAGGAAGCTATGCTAGTACGAGACTATGCTCTCGCACGAGATCGCTACCGACACGTCTTACAACTAGGCCGCGATGATGAAGAACTCATGTCTGAAGACCTTTTTCTTGATATGAATATCCGCCTTGCAAAAGCCATGAGTAAAATGGGAGAAGTTGAACGTGCTGAACGAGTTCTCTCTCATTTACTTACAAAGAACCCTCCTCGCCACTTTTTACAAGAAATTCAACTCCTTCGTGTAGAAGGGTTTCGACATCGAAAACAACTTGAAAAGGCCTATGAAATACTTGCAGATCTTCATAAAGAAGTTGATATGTACCTTTGGAAGGGAGAGTACCGTCTTTTATATCTCGAACTAAAAAATCGTGCCGAAAAACGTTATGAAAAAAGCCTAGCAAAAGCCGAGGCGCTCTTCCAGGCCAAACAATACAGCAAAGCCATCGACTTACATAAACAAGTACTGTTTGCCATACAACAAGGAACTTACCTAACAGATACTCAAGATGCTGGTCGACGCTTCAACCTTCGCTCCAAAATACAGTATCGGCTTGCACAAGCTTACTTTGCCTTAGGTGAATATGAACACACCATTAAAGTGCTAGATTTACAAAAGCCTAGTCTTTTAGATACACCTAGGCTAAAAGATTTCTATGTAAATGGTCTATATCTTCAAGGCTTAGCTTATAAATACTTAGGAAATTATGCTGAAGCTGCAAAAGCACTTACTGAGTACGCAAAGCTTCTCGAACAAAAAGAAGTATCAACTCTTCTCACTCTTCATCGTGAACTCGCAGATTGCTTTCTTGTCTTGAAAGAACCTAATAAAGCAAAAGCTCATTTAAATGCTTATCTTGATCATGAGACAAACTTAAAACTTCGTGTTCGCGCACAGCTAGATCTCGCACGTACTTTAATTGAGCTAAAACAGCTTTCTGAAGCTGAAGATATTTTTGCCTGGATTCTTACCGAACAAGAATACACACAAATTCAAGAATACGAATTATCCTATTTACAAGGAGAATCTGCTCAACAGCAAAAGCAACATCATAAAGCCATCCGCTTCTTTGAAAAATCTATTCCTCAAACAAGAGGAGATCGTGCTGCATGGTTTAACAGCGCTATGATTAAACAAGCCGAGTCATACGTAGCCCTAGCAAGAGAATCTAAAAATAAGCAAGAATTACAAGAAGGATATTTTATCAAAGCCTCTTTTGCTTTGGAAAAAATCTTGGAGCAAAATAATGACGACCACGTACGCTTGGCTCTCGCTCGGGTATATGAAAGTAAGCTAGAAACTCTTCACGATTTTGCATGTATTGAAAAAGTAGAAAACCTTATCGGCAAATCACAAAGCTTTCATAGTATATCTGCAAAAGCTGAAGCCCTTCTCATTCAGGCAAAAACTGCACAAAGATACAGTAAAAAGAAAGCTTTTTTTATAGAGTTAACCAGTGATGTATACTCAAAAACACCTACTTATGGAGAAGGTTTTTTCCATATGGCCCTTGCAGACCTAAATGAAAGCAAACAGTTAATGGCAGAAGGAAAACAGCCAGAAGCTTATCTTTTACTCGAACAAGCAGACGACTCTTTTCATCAAGCTTTTCAGTTATTAGATCATAGATCACAGAATTTAGAAGCCGCCTCTGCATTAGAGTATCTAGCAGAAACATATTGGCTTATGAATACTGATGCTAGTCGTGCTCAAGCACTTGAAACTCTTCAAAGACTTTTAGAGCAGCACAGTACATTGCTAGATCAAACTCCTCAGGGAGAAAAAGTACAAGTTCTTCTCGGCGAACTTTCCTGGAAAAACTACATCAAAACAAATCAATATCAGTATCTTAAGACCGCCGAAAATACTTTTTTACAACTATTAGAAAACAGTACAAATACCAACCTTTTAGCCTCTACACTTCATCACTTAGGGAGCATTGCCTACCATAAAAAAGATTATGATCTTGCTGAAAAGTATTTTGTCGAGCAAAGCCAAAAAGCACCACGTCACCCACTCACAGCAAGCGCCTATCATTGGGCTGCTAGAGCTGCTGAAGAACAAGGGCTTGATGAAGAACACATTAGAAAATACCGCACAGCCCTCTATAAAAACTTTCCACAATCAAAGTACGCTGCTGAAGCTATGTTTCGCGTATATCCCCAAGAAGCATACCTAGCTAAAGACCTTGCAGCTATGATTCATTTACGTGAGTTACCTAAACAATATCCAGAATCCCCTTTAAGCCTCCTCGCCTATTTTTTACTTGGAATGGAAAAAGAAGCAGACCGTCGAGGAGCTGATGGCTCTTTATTACAAGGAAAAGATCTTTGGCTCGCCATTGAACAATATGAAAAATTAGAAGCTGGATTTAAAAACTTAGCAAAAAAATCTCAAATTCCCGAACAAGAGCTCGCTCGATACAAGCGTTTATTTGAAAATAGCCGTAAAAACCGCGCTCAATGTTACTTAAAGCTTGCTGAAGAATCTGAGGGACCACAGAAAGAAATTGTTCTACAAAAAGCAAAAGAAATTTTAAGCAACACTCTTTAGTTCTTCAACTAAGGCTACTATTTGTTTATGTTAAATTCATAAGTGATTGAGAAGTAAATACTTTTACCCACAACAAGATCTGCTTCACTATTTTTGCAAACATCTTGGGGAAGGCATAGTGTATAGTAGTCCCCCACTATAAACTCTTTCGCCGCGTTTGATGATTTTTTTCTACGATTTTACCCTTATTTTGCTCATGACCTCTCTTAACCTTCATACGATATCCCATCATCTTATTACATTTCTTCCATCTCCATTCAGCATCTTAGTGAAAGAGACCCAGTAGAACGTTACCTATGATGGAATTTCTTCAAAACCTAAGCAATAAAGCCATTTTAAGCTCTTATACAGCATATCATTTAAACGCGGCGAAAGAGTTATAGTGGGGACTATGATAAATTATGCCCCAGCTCTAGGCGCTTGTAAAAATAGTGCAGAGGGTAGCAGTTGTTCGATTTGAAGAATTTTTCTATGTGTTTTTGTAAGCGTCTCCCTCGATGATGACCTAATTTGAAGGTCTAAAATCCCAAGTCCTTTAAGTAAACTTAAAATCATTTACTTTCCATAAAACAAACCTCTCTTTAAGTTAAATTATTTTTTTATTAACAAACAAAACCATTAAAATTTACCTAAGTTAATTAATAAATAAAATCGGCATGTAAATGGTTATTCATTCTGATTCAAATAGAAATATTGGAACTTTTCAATTTGTCAACGATGGAAATACTTATAACATAGATCTATCAGCACGAAGACAAGCGCGTAATATTTTAGAAAAAAGTAACTTAAGTCCACAACATTATTTAAATTCATTGTTGTCAGTAAAGGACACATTAAATGCTCTTACAAAAAACCGTAATCAAAAAATCGAAATCATAACAACAAATAATAAAGGCGAAAATGATATTGAAGTATTTTGTCAGATAAATAATCAAAGAATAAAAGTAACCATTCCTAAAAAAATAGAAAGTCGCTCTTCCAATGCAGTTGATCATGAACAAAATGGCACTATACCTGCAAAAACTCTTATACAAACATCATGGGGAGAGAAAATTGACAATGGAAGCTTGCTTAGGAAATTTCAGACATTTTTGCTATCTCACAGTATTTTCGGAAAAAACCTTTTGTGGAGAAGTAAAAAAAGCAAACAAAGTATAGGAAAAAAAGCTCTCTATAAAGATCACATAGAATCGATTCATCGTGGTCAAAAATACCTAAGTACTCAAAAGTCCGCTGACAACGTTGCTCGAATGAAAGTAGAAAATAGCGTCATCAATGGAAAGAAAATTTTTGGCATACTCGACAGCCCTTTCAAAATACAAGAAGAAAAATTTAAAGACTTATCGAACGAGTTAACAGAAGAAATCATCAATTTAGATGAAGGACAACACGTTGAAGTCCCATTAGGATACTATCAAGGAAAGCGATTTGTCCCCATTTTTATGGAATTCACAAAGCTTAAAAATAATGAAATCCGAGTGCGTCTTTACAACTATGATCAACACTCTTCTGGCGCACAAAACCTTACTTATCAAGAATTTATCTTACAAGAATTAACAGAAAAGGATGAAGAGCGTTTTCAAAATTTTGAAACAATCGCCGATGCTGAAGCAGCATATCAAGAACATAGAAAAAAAAATGTTAAAGCCCCCATAAACTTTACACTCAATACAATGCTCTTGCTCCTTAGCACAGGTCCTGAAAAAAACAATATTTCTCGCTTACAACATCATCTTAGAAACCCAACATCTCTCGATAAGGCAAAGGCTGTTTCTAATCTACTACAAAGCCTAGGTAACAATGAAAATACTGGAGATCTCGCTTTTGATACTCTCAAAGAAAAAGTAAACCAATTAACTTCTTTTTTACCATCTCAAGCCAAAGAATTAATAGATGGATTACAAAAAAACGATTTATTGAGCTTAGTCGGTATCAGTTCCCCAGAAAACAACTCTTCAAAAACGACGAACAAAAATACATTCAAAGTAAGCCCTGCTCAACTTTTAGGTCTTAGCTTAATTGCCCAAGGATTCAAACGAAGCCATTTAGAAGAAGCTTCTATAAAAACAGAACTTAAAGATACCTCTAAAGAGCATTACATGGTCTCTTGGATGAATGATTTACTCTTACAAGAACTGTCAATTGATGAGCAAAATGCTATTAATGATTTGAGCTCTGAAAACCGAACTCAAATGATGAACCATTTTGTAGAAGACTACTGCAAAACTGTATTAAAAAAATGGGCCCCTTCTCTAAAAGATTATCAACATGCTCTAACTCTTATATCTGACTTAGAAGACCTTAATCGTAATAATAAACAGGACAGTATCTCGCCTAATATTCCTTTATTGAAAAAAGTTCTCGGAACACGAATCAAGAATTTAAGAAATCAAAAAAGCAAAAAAGAAGAAGAAAAGTTAGAAAAAGCTCTACAACAGCCATTCGATACTCATTGTATCAACCGAAGTATTGTAAAAAAAATAAACAAAAAAAGAGCTGTCGATACAGATACTTTTTTTCGAGAAAAAAGCGATTTAGACAAAAAAAATATATCAGATAGCATCAGAAATGTTAATTTCGAAGAAGAAATAGATTCTTTTATTCAAACAAAACTAACAACAATTCAAGTGCGTACCAGCCAATGGATAGCAGGCAATAACCAGAAAGCATTTAATGAACTTTATCCAGCAGACAAAAAGTTTTTAAATGAACTCCGTGAACAACTAGAAAAAAAAGAAAGAATAAATTCGGAAAAGATCAATACATTTATTTTACAGGCTTTAAAAAACGCTTTAGATTTGGAACCTGACAAAAATATTGATGATGCTACAAAGGATTATGCAACACACCACACAGAACTACAGAAAAATAGTCGAAAAATATCTAACGCCTTTTCATTAAAAACAGCTATTCAAACACATCTAAAAAAAGAAGCTAGAGAAAAACTAGAAAATGATTCTCCAAAGCTCATAGAGATACTCAATAAATATGAAGAAGCAACATCTTTTGAAGATCAACTTAGCGAAGCTAATAAGCTACGAGATGCTCTTAAAGAAACCATAAAAGAATCTCTATCAAAAAAAGCTCTTTCTTTAAGAGATCAAATAGGGCAAGAAGATATATTTTCTCTTCCTGAAGAAGAACAAATCATTACTTGGCTATGCGATGCTATTTTATCTCCTCAATCTCTCCACTTATCTAGCTATGATCTTTTGGCTGCAAAAAAAATGCATAAACCCCACTTTCATGAAATGCGTGATATAATACAAGAGAGACTAGATTTTTTAAAAAAAATTACAGAAAATAAAAAATTGAAGGTCTCACAGACACATTTGGATGAAATAAATAAATATGAAAAAGCCATTAAAGATCTTGATCAAAAATTAAACTCTGATAAATCTCCAAGCTCTCCTCTAATCTCCAAAAGTGAAATACAAAGAAAAATTGTCGACCTCATTCGCTTGGCATCATCTCCTCCTCACTCAGGAATAAATTCAAATGACAAAAACATCATAGAAATTCTTCAACCATTAATAAATTTGAGAAGAATTCTACCCTCAGAAATATCTGAACTCTATCAATACTTGCCCTTAGAGATTAATCCCTCTGAGTTAGAAGAAATAAACGAATCAATAGATGAAATAGAAGAAACTACACATGAAGAATTAAAAAATATACAAGAGCAAAAAGAAGATATTAAACTTTGTTTAGAGCACAAAAGAGAAAAAAGAGTTTTCTTTAAAGATTTTTTAGCGACATTAGGTGGTATAGAAGTTAATGAAAAAATTGACGAAGAAATTACAGATAAAAAAACTTATGAAGAGATTGAAAATAGATCAAAAAAATTAATAGATGAAATAACAAGCAAAGTAACTGAAATAGATGAAATTTTAAAAACAAGAAACAAAGAGTATAGTTATATTTTTAATGAAACTGAAACATTATACGAAAAAATAAAAGAAACAAGAAAAAAACTAAAGGAATTAGAAAAAACACGAGAAAATCAAAAAGAAAAATTAACAGCTGATTTTAAAGAAATAACTGACCATATAAAAGGAGATACAGAAAATGAAAAATGTATAAATGTTTTTATTGAAACTAAAAGAAATAATGACAAGACGATTTTAGAGATAGAAGAAGAAAAAATGAAACTATCTGTATTATCAAAAGACTTCAACGTCATGGAAAAATTAAAAAATCAAACAAGAGAACAAATTGACTATTTAAAAGAAGAAAAACTCAATTTATCAGAATATGAAACAAAAGTTCCTATAGAAATAATTGAAGAAAAAAAAGATATCAAATCCTTAATAAGGCTTACAATATTCGAAGAATATATTAAAAATAGACTAGATCATTTTAGTGAAAATATAAAAGAACAGAACAATAAAATATTCAAAGATAAAGTAAATTCATCAGAATCAAAAAAGACAGATATAGAAACATGGAAAAAAGAAATAAATAACAAAAAAAGTAACGGATCAATAAAATATATATTTAATTACGACCAAATTAATTCAAAAAAACTCCAATTAGAATCGGAATTAAAAAAAGAAATAGAAACTTTAAAAAACGAATCAAATGAAATTCAATCTAAAATAGATGATTTAATTACAAAAAAAAATAACAAAAAAACAGAAATAAAAAAGATAAAAGATTCAAAAAACAAAACAAAAGACCCTTCGTTAATAGGAAAACTAGAATATGAAAACATAGACATAAAAAATAAAATAAAAAACTATAAATCTGAAATCGAATTAAGAAACATATTAATAAACAACCTATCTAAATCAATTAATAAATTATCGATAATCAAAAAAGAAATAGAAACATACTGCAAAAATAATACATTAAAAATAGAAAACACCTACTTAAATAACATAGATTTCGGGGAAGAAAATTATAATAAATTTATAGATTCAATAAATAAAAATATTAAAACAAAAACCTTAGAAAAGTATAATTTATATAAATTATACAGTGATACGACTAGTTTATATAAAAACTATGAAAATATTAACGAAAAAGACAAAGATTTTCTCAAACATGCTTTACAAGAACTGATCACTTATATTCACCTTGAGCATGATCTTCACTCCCAAGAAATTTTTAAAAAAAAATTCTTTCAACTTGAAAAGAAACGAATTAATCGAATAAAAAACATAAAAAATTTCATTAAAAATAAAGAAAACACATTAAAAACCTCAGACACTACTGAAAAAAAATCAATAAAACAAGCAAATACTGAAAAAGAAGAATTATTAAACTTAGAAATAAAATTCCATGAAATTTTTATGGAAAATTTGCCTAACTTTGCTCAATCAATTAGTGGGGTGAGTGAAAACTTATCCTACCTCCCTTCTTCTCTTAATCCACAGAAGCTACTTAAAGCGAAAAGAATTTATCGTGATTTTCAAAAATTTATAAACGCTTTACCTGCTCCTATGCAACATCTGAGTGCCACAGATTCTATAGATCTTTGGAACGAATTACCCATAAAAGATCTTGATGAATGTATTCAGAACATGATGACAATTGAATCTTCAGTATGGTCATTAATTATGCAGAACTTTGGAGGAAAAGTTAGCTCAGAACAAATGTTGCAGCTTTATAAATGCCAAGCGATCTCTTATACCCTTCTTCGCAGAAAGTCAGAAGAAGTAAAAAAAACTATTGAAAATACATTAAGTCCAGATTCATTTTTTTTAAAACTCTTAATAGATAAAGGAAAAGCTTCCTTGGAAGAGGATACAATCGCAATCCAATGGAGTCAACTTGAACACGAGGACTACGAAGAACTTGCTAAAGAAGTAAATCAAACAAAAATCATTCATGAAAATTTAAAAGAAAAAAATCTAAATCTTTCTGATTTAGCTTATGATCGTTTTTGCCCAGATCTTAAATCTATGAAAGATTTCTTACAAAAAGACCTCAAATCAACTCTTGCAAGAAGTCCTTATGCATCTGATACAATTTTTGCTCTTAATCTCTTTATTGAAAAAGAGCTTCTACTAAATCCTCTCTCTTCTCCTCAACAAATACATACTCTTCCTTCATCATACTGGGATCCTAATCTAAAAGACGAATTTGCTAACCCTATAGCCCGTTCTACAAGCCTTGAGAATATAAAAGATCCTGCCCTAAAAGAAAAAATCAAAACATACATCAACAATTCTTTAAAAAATTTATCTCAAGAAACACGTCAGAGCTTAGTTTGTAATGGTGGGATAGACCAGAGCTTTTTAAAACTCAAAGCAGTACTCGGCGATAACTCTAAAAATTCTTCTCTATTTGATCACTTCACTTATTCCCAAGTACGTTTGCACATTCTCCGTTACCCACATACTGTATTTGCACCCATTACAACAGAAAGCGAATTTACGAATGCTCAATACAAACCTGTTAATAATTTTATTCAAGAAAACTATGAATTGTTTAATAAATACAGTGATATTTCTTTAAACACACTTCAGAACTTAAAATTAGAAAATTATTGCACAAATTCAAAAGGATCATGTGGAGCTGGTATATGTATTACTTACAAAGTTCACGGCAAACCTCAGCCCTTTGCCCAAGTTTTTTTTGGAAATCCGCCTGACTCTTTTAGTTCATATAAAACACAACCCATCACGACTACAAGTATCATGAGAGCGGAAAATGAAGAAAGTAACTCGTACTCCTCTTCTAAAAACCGAGTAGAACTTTTGCGTGATCTTGTGAATGATAAAACAGAAAGCGAACTACCTCCGGAATTTCACTTGCGTGAACAAGCTTACGTTATTTTACAACAAGCAAATACTAAAGACTCAACAGAAGCACGCTATAGTCCTTTATCAGTGATTAAAGCTCTACAATACATTATCCAACATCCTGATGAATTAGATTATTGCGGTGTTAGAAATCGTATAGAATGGACTTTATCAGCATCAGACCTTGTAAAATCTTTATTGGTAGAAGACCCAAAAGCTCTGGCTCCTTGGATAGAACTTTTAGATGAATGTATTGCATTAAGTGAGGAAAAACTTGAACAGCTCCTTCAAGACGACATTCTCAAAAAACAAAGCAGGAATCCTGAAAATCCTGAGAGAGCTTCTTATAACCTACAACAACTAAGTAAAATTAGCTTTTTACGTTCCCTAAGAACCCAATTGGATGAAAGTATCCAATGGGTACTCAAAGACCTTCAATCCCATGGAATACATAGTTATTTACTTTCTGGAGGAGGACTTCCGGCCAATCAAGCATTTGCTCTTCATAAAAACCCAGAAGAACGTACGGATATCTTCTCTCGATCATCTCATTCAATTGACACGAATAGTGATGAAGAAATTTTAAAAGAACAAATTTCCGTTTTAAAAAAGATATGTAACAGAAAAAAGATAAAAAATATTATAAATGTTAATACTCTTTCCAACTTTATTCCTTACTCTAATAAATATGACCAACGTGATTTTACAGAAATTAAACGCTATGCAATAAGCGCTTCTATTTTAATCAAGGAAGAATATATAAGAGAAAAAATAAAAAACCCTAATTACCAATTACCAAAAGAATCTAGAACTTTTTTATTGTTAACCCACAAAGTTCTTCTTCGATCCTCTACTCCAATAGTATCTAAATGTTTAGAAGAAGAAATACAAAACTGGATTCAGGAAACAGTACTAAATCCTATCATAGATACTCCTCCTTTAGGTGAAGAGCTTCAAGAAATATTAAATGATTTATATAAACTTTCTTATCCAGAAAAATTCGAAGATTTAGAAAAAAAAATCAAAGATTTTCAAACTAGAAATGTAAATTGTGATTTTGAATGTAAATGGATTACTGATCCTTTCTCTGGGGGGTATCAATATCAACTCAAAGCTAAAAACCCATTAGATCAAAAACCTGAAGAGACAGCGCGAACAGCGAATCTCTCTCACTGTCTAGACCTAAACCAACCCTATGGAGAAGAAAATCAAAATAAGCAATTACAAGGAATCTCTTCTTCAATTCTCAGACACGAAAAATTCAAACAAGCATTCGGAGAAGATCAGACAATCATCCCTAAACAAGGTTACATTTCACATACAGAAAATAACTTACATATCATAAAAATAGAAGATCACTTAGGGCAAGACTTCGAGATCACATATACACAAAGTGATTCAGGAGCTATTGAGTCAATGAAAATAAAAAGAACTCTTAAAGGAAAGACCCCTGACGATATCTCTAAAACTTGGACTCTTATAGATACAAACCCCACTGTAGTAGAAGGTGAAAAGAATCCCCCTTCTATAATCGATCAACTTATTGACTCTCGTGGTCTCTGGGAGACAAGCGATGGAATAATCAACCTTTTTTCAGAAGTCAACAGTACCCCATCTCCTTCTTCTATTTACAAAATAGAAATGAAAAAAGGAAATATTACACAAATTAGACTTAACGAAAACCAGGCTCTTGCTGACCCCAATGCCAGTAAAAACCTCTCCGAATTTTCTTCTTTAAACCTAAACAATTGCCAATTGCTTTGTGACCCTAAAACAGAAAAACTATCTTCTATCATCATTGAACCTAAAAAATGGAGCCTTAGTAAAGAAGATAAAAACTGGCAAGTTTTAAAGCATGAAAATGATGAAGCCTTGCTTAAAGGTTACTTAGATCTTACAAATGACTTCCTCTATAGAGAAAGACTTGGGCCTAAATATAGACAAGTCATGCTTCCTCTAAAAGATGAAAATTCTAAACATAACACCCTACTTGTCATGGCTTATCCCATATCCGCTAATCAAGAAAGCGGTAAGATCCAAGTTGACCAAACAAAGGCACCACCTATTTTAGAATTAAAGGTATCTGGATCTCAATATAAAGGCTCACAAGAAGCACACCTTTATCTTTCTCAATATTTTCTCGCTTTAGCTGAGAGCTCTAGCTCTGCTTCCGCAAAAAACAGATTTTTTGCTCTTGCTAAAAGAGAAATCGATGAAGCCCAAAAAAGTAACAGTTCAAAAGACCCGCAACTGATCGAACATGTAAGCACGCTCATTGAAGACTATAGCCTTGCTACAGGAAGAGCAATTCCCCATATAGACTCTCTTGAAATACGCCTAAACCAAAGCCTTATTTTAAATAATATTCGGAGTAACAATGATTTCTCTAGCAGCCAAAAATCTCAAAAAGCTTTCGCTGAATATCAATATAAAATCGGACAAGAATTTCATTGGTACCAACAACTCACAGAAGAAAATGAAAGTAATTTAAAAGAAATTTTCCCAAACGGAAAAGATATTTTAGCCTCTTGGGCTCAAGGAGTAAAAAGTAATATTTTTTCACAAATGGCATTACATACAGGTTACGCACAAGAACAAAGCATTCCTACTATTGATAGTATTCCCATACCATTACTTGCTTCCTTATTTATGGTTTCTGAAAGTCCCGAAACAATCCGTAAAAAGGGAACTCCTTCGTTAAAAGGCCGTGTACATGCCTTATCTCTTGATGAGCTACTAAGAAACTTTTGGTTCTATATGGAGGAAATCAATAAAGGTCATTTACGCCCAATAGATTTACCAGCTCTATACCAAGAAGCCACTACATCGCTTTACAGTGGAGAAAAATCTAAAAAAACTTACGAAGAATTAGAGAAAATGGCTCGACAAACACTTCTATCGTTTGCTAGCTACAATGAAATAAAGAATAGTTTAGATAATGATGCTGTAACAGCTACACAGATACATCTCCTACCTAAAGTCCTAAAAATACATAAAAAAATTGCTGATTTTAAACTTTTGGCAGAAGAAGTTTGTGAGGAACTAGGAGAAGATCCAGATGTTAAAAAATTTCTAAATGTCATAGAGAACATAAAAAATAATATAGGAAAAGTCATAGAGCAGCTCCAAAACCCTAATTTATCTCCTGAAGAGCTAAAGGGTTTATTGGAAGAAGAAACAATAAAAAATATTATCGATCCTAAAAACATAAAAGATATAAATATAAAATCTATTGCAGATAAAAAACTAGAGTTAGGAACAAATAAATTATTAAACAAAAAACTAGTAAAAATGTTTAAAAACGACATTTTTACCACAGCAAACGAAGACTTAAAAACCTCATTAAAAGAACTATCAAAGCATTCAAACTATATAGGCGATTCACTTAAAAACATTGAATGCATAAATGACGAAATAAAAACATTCATAGAAAACACAGACTTAAAAAGTAAAAATAAATCAGATTTTAAAAACGAAAAAAATAATTCTGAATCATTTTTAGAGAACTTAAAAAATAATTCAGAAGAAGTTTTCGATAATTTAAAAAATAACTCAGAAGAACTTTTCAGTAATTTAAAAACAGGAATAAGCAATATTATAATAAAAGAGCACTCAAAAACTTTATTAGAAGAGCTAAAAACAATAGAAACTACACTATCAACCTTACAAGAAAAAACAAAAGAAGAAAACATAAATATAAATATACACATTAAGAATATTAGAAAAGTAATCGATCTTATAGAAGGAGATAATTGTGATGGAGACTTAAAAGAAGATTTACTTAAAATAATTTACAGCTCTTCGGAAATATCTTCAGATATTACAATTTTTTTAAGCACTATCGGAACAGAAAAACTTTTTGATATAGCAAGTAGCCTACCTATTATTGAAATAATCGAAACAATAACAACATTAAAAGAGAAATCAGAGAAAATAAAAAGCGAAATAATAAAAATTTTAGAAACAGATTTCAATAAAATAATCAGTAGCTCTCATTCAATAAACTTATCATTTTTACCGAAAACAGATGAAAACACTACAGAGTTAAATGAAAAAATTAATAAATTACTTTCAAACGCTCGCGATTTATATAAAATAATAGAGCAGCAAAAAACAGAAATAATCTCTTTATCAGAAAACTTCTCTCTTCCTCCAAAAGAAGAAATCATTTTAGAAACATTGAAAAATTCATGGGAAGACCTTGAAACACTTAGAGAAGAGATGATGGAAATTGGAGAAGGTGGTTTGCAGATTGCTGCATCAAAACTAGATATCACAAAAATGGCTACAGATCTGGTAGATTCTGACTTATCTAGCCCTCTTAGGAGTATTGCTCAGGGCGCTAGTAAAGCAATGTCAATGAAGCAAACAGAAGTTCTCGAAAATACTATCAGTGAGTCTATAAGTAATATTGAAACATCAGTAGAAAAAATTAGCTGCGAATTTGTAACTCTCCCTATTTTCCGTTCAGATGAACAGATAAAAGTCGCTCATATTAAATTAGCTGTAGAAAACTTAAAAAAATCTATAGAGAACGATTCGGATCCTTCTATTACCCATTACTGGGAAACTTACATTCATTCGCAAATTGAAGGAGAAAAAACAAAAACAATTCATCTAAGACTAATACTAGATTGTTTAATAGAAAATCAAAACAATGATAAAATAACTAATTATTTTAAAAGTTACATCGACTCTAATTTTAAAAACGAGAATTCAATATTAAACAAAGAATTAAACCAAACTGTTAATGACTACGATGGAGATAATATAAAAACAAAAATAGAGGATTTTTTAACAAGTTTAAGTTATGACAGTACAAAAACTAGAGAAGATGATTTTGTTGTAGCGATACCTAAAGGCAATAAAAAATACGAACAAATAATGAGTCATTTTCAAAACGCTAAATCTTTTTTAAATGAATTCAAGATATTACAAGAAAGTGGATACTCTTTACAAGAAAATCATAATTTTAAAAAAGAAACAAAAAAAACAATTAGAAATCTAACAGAAGAATACAGAACAATAAATAAACTAACTCAAGAAAAGAGAAAAATTCGTCATAACAAAAGAGTAGAAAAAATACGTAATGATGAAAAAATAAAATGGTTAAACGAAAGACTTAACAATTTAAATGAACCATCATACACAACAAAATATTACGAAGATAAAATTAATTTAACAAGTAATACAATAAAACAAGAAGAAGTTGAAATAAAAAAATTAAAAGAGGATTTAACCAAACTAGAAAAAGAAAAAAAACCAAAAGAAACAAAACCTTATAACAACTTAACAGAAGAAGAAGAAACACAAAAAAGCAAAATAAAAGAAAAAATATTATCAAAACAAAAATCCATAAAAGAAAAACAATCAGAAATAAAGGAAATAGAAAAACAATCAAAAGAATATTTAAAAGATAAAAAGAAATTCATAAAAGAAAAATCATTAATAGATAAGCAAATAGCTATGTCTGAAGAAAAGTCTAAAAGAATAGAAGGTGAAATTATAGAGCTTGACACAACAATCTCAAAAACTGATTCTTTCTTAAATTCTCTCAGAGATGAAACTATTATTCCTCTTATAAATTTAAATAAAATTGACCAATCACGAAAGCCTCTAAATTTAAATTTAAGCGGACTTGATAGCTTAGTTGATGCTTTTTCTTTGGGAGAAGGTAATCCAGATTTAGCAAAAGTTTTTTTTAACGGTTTCTTTAGGCAAGAAATTCCAAATTGGGATGATTTTAAAAAAACTCTGAAACCTCTCGCTATTTTTTCTTTAAAAATTCTCCCTAGAATTACTAAGTATGCTATAAAACACCCAATTAACTTCTATATAAGAGTAAAAGAAATAAAAGAAGTTTTAGAACTCTTTCTCCCTGAAAGACTCGGTACTTTTAGTACTGTAAGACAAACTATCAGTGATATCTCACTTATTTTTTCAGAAATAGTTAATCCTCATACTGTTCCTTTTACATCTCAACTTAAATACGCTCTGAAAGGGCTTTTTGCAAAAAGATTTGATCAACAAGCTGACTTATCTGAACTTAATGAATTAGTTACAGCAATAAATACACTCGATCAACAATCTCTTAAAGAAGCAAATGAAACCGAAACAGCTATATATAGACTCATTTCTTTTACAAGCTATTTACCTAAACAAAGTTTCCATCTCTGTTCTGCCATTTGGGGCTTTATTTATGAAAATATAGAAGGAACAGGAATTCGAATTAAAAATTTCACTTCCGATCTTTTAAACCTCATACATCATCATAAAGGTGATTTAGGAGGCGATACTACTACAATCAAGTTAAAAGAAGAAATAAACTCTGTTCCTGAAGTTGCTAGTTCTGTAGCAAGCAGAACTCTAGAACATTTAGCAGATAGTTATTCTGCAGCTCTAACAGCCTCAGGCCCCGGCCTTGTAAATCGTCTCATTCCTTTAATTAAAGAAAACCCAAAAATTGCTACAGAATTAGTAGACTTATTAGAAAGTACTGTTGGACTGAACCTTGAATCCCTACCAGTAAAAATCAATATTGAAGATTTAGTTAGCTCTTACTTTTTACCTAATTTTACAGAAATTGCTACACCACATAAAGCTAAGCTACAACCTCTATATTCTAAAATGGGAGGAACTAAAGGCCTATCAATCGCACAACAACATCAACTCCTAAATGCTCAAATTCGTTCCTTAGAAGAGGTACAAAAGAAAAAAATAAAAGTCAATGATAACTCCATAAGTACTCCCAATGATCAAGCAACTACAAGTTTTGAGGATACTTATAGTAAATACTTTGGAGCTTCTCGAGAACGTCCAAATATTGATGAAATAAACGAATTCATTAAGCGTATCGCCTCCAATCCTAGCATAGATAGTCCTTTACAAAGGTCTCCTAAAGAAACCTTCTTAGTAGAATCTTTGAAAAATGATAAAGTGGCCAAATACTTACTACTCACTTTTAACAATATTCATCAATCTGTAGATGAAATTTCTCATCTAATTGAAGAAACAGAAGAAAGCTTAAAGGGGACTCACGAAAACACAAAAAATATTTTTTCAAAACAATTAGAAGAACTTAAAGACGCTAAAAATGCTCTAAATCAAGAAAAGATACTTCAAGCAGTTAAAAATCCTTTCGAATTAGAAAAGCTTTGGATGGAGTGCATTGAAATCCATTCCAATCTAAAATTCCAGCTATTACGTGCACAGTTGTGTGAGCAAGAAACTGGAGTTCTTCCTTATGATAAGGATGGTAATGAAACAGCTTTTACTAAAGAAGTTTTGAGTGGTTTTAGCAATATTCATAACCCACAACCCGGTCGGCCTAGTATCTCCGAAAATGATTTAAAACAATTTTTAGATAGCTTAAAGAAGGAAATTGATGATTTAAAAAAAGGAATCAATAAAGACGAACAAGAAATTATTCAAATAGCAGATAAATTAGAAAACTCAAGTAAACGCTTTTCTATTTTACGTGATAGATATAGAAAAGGTCTTATTTCTAACGAATTCTATCTAGAACAAATTCAACTTCTTCAAAGCAAAAGAATTTTCAGAAGTGATAAAAATTTTAACGACTTAGTTTATAAATACACTGAGTATCAAGTCCGCATAAAACAAAAAAGCTATGCACTTTCAGATCTCGATTCACTCAATGAAATTAAAAAAACTCTTCATAAATTAACAGTACAAGCAGAAACCCAAAATGAAAGTGATTCAGTTCAGCAAAAAATCAAAGTATTAGAAGATCAATGGAAAATCAAATCAGTCAATATTAAAAGTAATTTGCAATATGCTGACCGCGATTTAAAAGATAGATTGATAGAATTAGACCAAAGTATTGGAAAGCCTGAAGATCCTCAGCTCACTCCTCATATGGAAAAAATTCAATTCGCTCAACAAAGATTAGGCTATTGTTATACTGATGAACAACTAAGTGCCATCGCTGAACTCATTAAAAACCCAAGCCTTCTAATTGAAATGCGCATGGGCTTAGGAAAAACAAGTACCATTGTACCTACTGCTTTAGCGATTATGTCTGATTTAGGCTATTTCTCTGTTGGTATGGTACCGGAACAGCTCTTTATTACAAATTATGATGACATGGATCCTGCTACAAAACTCTTATGGGAAATGGGTGCTTGTCCATTTATCTTTAAAAGAGACAACATCCCTAATCTGGATAACTGTAACGATGAATTATTACTTAAACTGGAAACAACATACTTTTCGCTACTAAAAGCAAAAATAAATACAGATTATATCCTTACAACTCCTGAATCATTTGCATTTATACAAAATGCTATCAACGAAATTGATTTCATTTTGCATAGTCCAGAAAAAATCGAAGATATTGATCGTTCTGACAAAAACAAAATGAAAATATACTCAGATGCTCTAGAAATTCTGCAAAAAATTCATCGTCTAATCAAAAACCCCAATACAAGACTAATTATCGATGAAATGGATGAAGCAACAAGAGCTAACCATAAAGCAAGTACAGAACTAACCAGCTGTACTATTTCTCCCTTGGTAATTGAGACAAGTAAACAAGTAGTAGAAATGATCTTTAACACTGAAGATGGAGATGAAAAGAAAGGATACGGAAAACTAAATGAATTGAGAAAGCGTCTTCTTCAAAGAGAAACTCTTTTAGATGAAGCAGAAATGGATCTTGCTTGCCAACAACTCTTAAAAAAATGGCTAGACTATAGCCCAGAGCTTTTAAAAGAAATTCAACTAGCTCTTTCTCTACAAAAAGAAATAGGAAAGATTTCTCAAAAAGAAATAAGTAATTTAGAATGGCTCTCTCCTGAAAACGAAAATTTTTCTCTAATTCAATATTTTGAAGGAAATGAAGAATTCCAAAGCCATTTAATCGACTTATTGACGCCTTTTTATGAAAAATATAAAACACAAAAAGTAAAGGAAAAGAAATCTTCTATTTCACTAAAAGAATTTGCTTATTTGGTTTTGAATGACAATACCAATGATATTAAATCTTCTCTTGATTCTATTCCCCCTCAAAACAATTCTTTTTTCGAAAATATGTGCAAAAGTTACGAAACCAGCAAGAAGACTTACTTAAACAACTTTTCACCTTATATGTACATAAGAGGAAATCATAATTTATATACCCAAGTAAAAAATAACGCTAGAGAGGGGTATGAAACTTATAAAACACGTTGCATTAATGAGAAGCAAAAATTCTTAAGTCTTGATTCTTATATTCAACAATTGATTGATGGAGACAGCAAAGAAGCGATTAGTCAATTTAAAGATTTAGACTACAAAGAAATTTCCAAGCAATTACGCTCTTACTCTTCATGGGGAATTCAGTTATTACTTTCCGAAGATTCTTTGGAAAAAGTGAACTTAAATGAAGCTCAAGAAATCTTTATCGATTGGGCTATGAATAAAAAAGTACATTCGATTCTTGGTGATCAGCTAGAGTCTCACCCAGAAATTGGAGCTTTACGTCGAATTGTCAATATAAATGGTGGAGTATTAGAAACTGCAACTAAACAAAAAATAGGCGTATCTGTTAATTGGTCGGTCACAAATGGATGTGAAGCTGTACCTGCTGTAGCCGGTAATGTAAGTGAGAATACAAAATACAACAATACGATCATGCATTCTTTAGCAACTTTTCTGGTTGCCGCTTATAAACCTCAAAAAGATACTTTTATTGATCGACATGCTACTACTGTAATCAATAATGTTCTAACACGCTTTCACTACGAAAAAAGCTTAGAAAAAAATGGTAATCCTTCCCTTTATGCCTGGGCTGAAACCTTACACCATTTTTTAGAAGGAGGAAAAAAAGTTTCAGAAGAAATAAAAGGAAACGAATTATGGAAAATTCGAGCACGCTTAGCGTTTGCTGAGCATGCGATGATTACCGGAGAACTAAAAACAACTGATCACTTTGTGGAGTGTGGAGTACAAGAAGCATTAAGTGGTTTTGATGGACTCATTGGATTGACAGGGACAGGAAGTATTTGTTCAGCACCAATCATATCAGAAGAAGGTATGGAAAACTTTAAAGAAAAAGGACAAAAAGTTACTGCTGAAGCCATCATCAGTACACTCTGGGCAAAATCTCCTAGAGATCAATCTCCAGGATTAGCTTCTAGTAGAGAACTTGAGTCATACCCTAGTGAATCAACAAAGCAAGAAATGTGGCTTACTCAACAAATAAAAAGTAAATGGCCAGATAAGTCTTACAAATATAGTGTCTTCATAAACCAAGCTGGTATTTGCGATAAAACCCCTTCAGAAGACATTGTAAAAAACCTTTCACGAGATAGCAATCGAGTGATTGCATTTCGTAGAGCAAAAGACCAAAAGCGTTGTTATTGTAAAAATGGAGAAATTTTCGAACTTGGAAGAAAAAAATTAGATGATCTTCTGAACAAAGAAGAAATGGATAGTCTTTTTTATCTATATTGGACCCAAGATACGAGAGGATTTGATCAACCCACTCTTAAAAATCAAATTGACAAACATGCTCTAATTGCTCTCTCATCAAAAGTAACAAGTCCTGATAGAGATCAAGCCTTGTATCGCATGAGAAAGCTTCTTTTAGGACATAGTATTTCAATTGCAAAATCTGATGTAGATGACTTGAAAGATATAAAAACATACGGAGATCTCTATCGTTTCCAACATAAAATAACAGATACAGAAAATAAGTCTCTATATACACAAGCATTACAACAGCAAATATCGGCACAAATCAAACAAGCTGGAATGGAAGTTAGAGTTTCATTATCTACTTACGATACTAACAGCCAAATTACTCAAAAACGTTTAAAAGATCTTCGGAAAAAATTCTACAATATAGCATGTCTGAATAGTATCAGCACACAAAACCAGAATAAGGATTTAATAGCTGCTCTTCACATAGAGGGAGAGGAAAAAACAAAAATAGCAATGAAAAAGTTCTGCGAATCTCAGATAAATCAATTAAGAGACATTATACAAAAAACAGAAGCTCTTTTAATTGATACAGATTTTGTAATTAATAAAGATTCACCAAATAGTGAAAACCTTGCTGAATTAGAAGATGAAAAAATTTGGAATCTTGTTATGGAACCTTTAAAAAAAGCAGCAAATAATCTAGAAAATCTTGCCAAACTATATAGCGATGAAACAGAAACAAACAAGTTTGATAAAGAAATGAAACACGCTGTACAGGAAACAATACCTGCAGTACAGGGAAGTAATTCAACAGCTCAAGCACAAGCACAGGCACAAGCACAAACAGAAGTTCAAGCTGTAGTAGAATCTCAAGTACAAATACAAACAACAACAGAAACAGAAATTCTTAGTAAGGTATCAGCGGTTGATATCGACGGAGAAATAAACTTAAAAGAGCCAGAGCCTATTGAATGGAATGAAATTGGTCTAGAAGATCTCATGCGCTATCAATCAGGAGAGATAAAACTCGATGAAGGGCCTGGAAAAGACGACTCTTTTATAAAAAATATTGAACAAATTGCAGGAAACCTTGGAAATTTATTTGGTACAAATAATCTAAATAAAAATGGAAATCTATTTGATATAATTAATCTAGATAAAAACGGAAATCTACTTGATATAATTAATTCAAATAAAAATGGGAATCTACTTGATATAATTAATCCAAATAAAAACTCTGAAGATAGAGAAGAATTACTAAAAGAACTTAACTATGTTGATAAAATAAATGAGTTGAAGACAAAAATCGATCAAGATAAAAATGACTGTAAAACTCGAATCAGCAAACATTTTAAAGAAATTATTCCTGGTAAATTGATTATTCATAAAAATCTACAAGCTACTTTTCAAGCTTATAAAAAATGTAAAAATGCTTCAAAATCTGAACGAAGTAAATTTGCACAAGTAGATTGTGCTATTATAGTCTTGAAACCTGACAACTCTTATGAAGCAAAAAATCCGAAACCTCTATTTATTGCTGTGCCACTTGCCATGCTAGAACGTCATGACCGTGTAGAAAAGTCTTTTCAATCAACTTATTTAGATTCTCTTAAAACACAAGGAAATTTAAGCCTATTGGGATCTGTTGCTGATTTACAACTAGAATTTAGCGATAGCAGTCAAATAAAAAGCACTCAATTTAGCGCAAGTAGCTATATCGTTCATCATAGACAAAGCTCTTTTTCAAATACAATGATACCTATAAGAACTCAGGGTGATGAGTTTTCAGCAGAAAGTCAATTCTATTCAGACTCGGTCGTAGCAAAGATTCTTCTTGGATACTATGAACAACAAATAGACTACAGAAATCAAGATGTTTTCAAGTCTTTTTTTGATGAACAAAATGAAACAGTAAAAAAAACCATAAGAACTCAAATTGATCTTATATATGGTAAAAGATCTCATGAAGTTTTAAGAAGTTTAGGATTACCGTTCTGAAATTTTAGGAAGTTTAAGATTGTGGTAAAAAAAAAGGCTCCTAGTAGTTTCCTACTAGGAGCGAAAGAAAAACTTGGCGACGACCTACTCTTCCACACTCTTGAATGCAGTACCATCGGCGATGAAGGGCTTAACTTCTAAGTTCGGAATGGGTTTAGGTGTACCCCCTTCTCCATAATCACCAAGAAAAAAATCTCGATTGCGTCAAGTATAACGTAATCTATAAATAGGATCCTAGTGTTTTCACTAGTAAAACTCAGCGCTTGAAAATACCTGCATATTGCTGGCTTGGAATACACCTAAGTCTGGTTTTCTCATTAAATGAGAAGTATATGTTGCGTATCTATTCGATATGCGAAGTAAAAAAATAGGTGGTCAAGCCAATGGATCCATTAGTACTGGTAAGCTAAACACATTACTGTGCGTGCACATCCAGCCTATCAACCATGTAGTCTTCATGGGGTCTCATAGGGATACCTAATCTTAAGGGAGGCTTGGCGTTTAGATGCTTTCAACGCTTATCCTTTCCGAACATAGCTACCCGGCAATGCCCTTGGCAGAACAACCGGAACACCATTGGTTCGTCCACTTCGGTCCTCTCGTACTAGAAGCAGCTCCTTTCAAGTATCCTACGCCCACGACAGATAGGGACCAAACTGTCTCACGACGTTTTGAACCCAGCTCGCGTACCGCTTTAATTGGCGAACAGCCAAACCCTTGGGACCTTCTCCAGCCCCAGGATGCGATGAGCCGACATCGAGGTGCCAAACCGCCACGTCGATATGAACTCTTGGTGGCGATAAGCCTGTTATCCCCGGAGTACCTTTTATCCGTTAAGCGACGGCGATTCCACTTTCTACCGCCGGATCACTAAGCCCTACTTTCGTATCTGCTCGACTTGCAGGTCTCGCAGTCAATTTGTCTTATACCTTTACGCTCTACTCATGATTACCAACCATGATGAGACAAACTTTGGACTCCTCCGTTACCTTTTAGGAGGATACCGCCCCAGTAAAACTGCCCGTCTGACAGGGTCCGAATCCCGGATTCACGGGACTTCGTTAGATTCCCAACTTAACAAGACCGGTATTTCAAGGATGGCTCCAGGACGCCTGACGACGCCCTTTCAAAGCCTCCCGGTTATCCTACACATGTTAAGTCAGGAGCCAATATCAGAGTACAGTAAAGGTTCACGGGGTCTTTCCGTCCCGTCGCGGGTAAACGGCATCTTCACCGCTACTACAATTTCACCGAGTCTCTCGTTGAGACAGCGCCCAGATCGTTATGCCATTCGTGCAGGTCGGAACTTACCCGACAAGGAATTTCGCTACCTTAGGACCGTTATAGTTACGGCCGCCATTCACCAGGGCTTGAGTTCGGAGCTTCGCTAAAAGCTAACCCCTCCCTTTGACCTTTTGGCATTGGGCAGGCATCACACCATATACTTCGCCGTTTAGGCTTTGCATAGTGCTGTGTTTTTGGTAAACAGTCGCCTGGGCCATTTCTCTGCGGCCACCTACAGCTCATACCGCAAGGGTAATCACCATCTGTGGCTCCTCTTCTCCCGAAGTTACGAGGATAATTTGCCGAGTTCCTTAACGAGAGTTCACTCGCGCGCCTGAGAATACTCATCCTGCCAACCTGTGTCGGTTTTGGTACGGTCACCATCAACAGCTAGAAACTATTTCTTGGAAGCATTGCGCTACACCATCGCTTCACCCGAGGGCTCCACTTGAAGACTACCTGAAATTACGCCGGTGGATTTGCCTGCCAGCCTTTCTCATAGTCTTAGGGACACTTCCAATGGTCCCCATGCTTAACGTACTCCGTCATTCCATTGCTATCGTTTTAGGTGGTGCAGGAATATTTAACCTGCTTCCCATCGTCTACGTATTTCTACCTCGACTTAGGGGCCGACTAACCCAGGGAAGACGACCTTTACCCTGGAAACCTTCGGCATTCGGCGAGGGGGATTCTCACCCCCTTAATCGTTACTTATGCCATGCATCATCACTAGTTTACGCTCCAGCACTCCTTCCGGTATGCCTTCGGCGCATAAACTACGCTCTCCTACCGCTCAGTATACACTGAACCCGTAACTTCGGTTCTACACTTAGTCCCGCATATTATCGGCGCAAAGTCTCTCGATTGGTGAGCTGTTACGCACTCTTTAAATGATGGCTGCCTCTAAGCCAACATTCCAACTGTCTAAGAAACTTTACTTCCTTTCTCACTTAGCGTAGAATTAGGGACCTTAGTTGACGGTCTGGGCTGTTCCCCTCTCGACAATGAAGCTTATCCCCCACTGTCTATCTCCCAAGCTTTGATATGGTATTCGGAGTTTGGTTCCCTTTGGTAGGTCGGTAGACCCCCGCGTGAATCCAGTGCTCTACCCCCATATCATTAATACTTGAGGCTAACCCAAAAGTTATTTCGGAGAGAACAAGATATTTCCAAGTTTGATTGGCCTTTCACCCCTATCCACAGTTCATCCAAAGATTTTTCAACATCTACTGGTTCGGTCCTCCACAAAGTGTTACCTTTGCTTCAACCTGACCATGGATAGATCACTTGGTTTCGTGTCTACGCCACATGACTAGACGCCCTATTCAGACTTGCTTTCGCTTCGGCTCCGGAACGAAAGTCCCTTAACCTTGCCATGTAACGTAACTCGCTGGCTCATCATGCAAAAGGCACGCTATCAGCCATTCTCCTAAAAGGAGCATAGGCCTCTAACCGCTTGTAAGCTGCTGGTTTCAGGTTCTATTTCACTCCCCTAACAGGGGTTCTTTTCGCCTTTCCCTCACGGTACTGGTTCACTATCGGTCATCAACGAGTATTTAGCCTTGGAAGGTGGTCCTCCCAGATTCAGACCGGGTTTCACGTGTCCGGCCCTACTCAGGAATCAGACCTGGTAAGAGAATGTTTTCGCCTACGGGCCTATCACCCTATATTGCGCAACTTTCCAGAAGCTTCAGCTAACTTCTCTCACTCTTTTGTCTGACCCTACAACCCCGAAGCCAGAGACTTCGGTTTGGGCTTTCTCCCCGTTCGCTCGCCGCTACTTAGGGAATCTCAATTGATTTCTTTTCCTCCGCTTACTGAGATGTCTCAGTTCGGCGGGTGTCGCTTCCTTACCCTATGTATTCAGGTAAGGATGATGGGGAATTACTCCCACCGGGTTGCCCCATTCGGAATTCTTCGGATCAAAGCGTTTTCCAGCTCCCCGAAGCTTATCGCAGGTATCACGTCCTTCATCGCCTGTTGATGCCAAGGCATCCACCAGCAGCCCTTAATAGCTTGACCAAAAAAAAATTTAGTTCAAACCAACATTATGCCGCTAAAACGTTCTTTCGAATGTTTTATTTCTATTCTCAAGCGCCGAGTTTTATTAGTGAAATTTGTTCACAGTAAATAAATACCTTACTTGCGTATTTGATTTACTTGTCTTAGTCATTCTTAAAAGAATGCTAAGTTCTTTACTCGGACTCTATTTAATTTTACGTTATTACTTGACTGTCGAGATAGCTACACTGAAACATGGTTTCAGTAATTCTGTTTTTTTCGACAGAAAAAGGAAGATAGTGTGGGGCCAAGGAAACTTGGTCAACCTAGATAACTTCAAGCAAACTCGAAGTATCATGTCCTTAAAGGAGGTGATCCAGCCGCACCTTCCGATACGGCTACCTTGTTACGACTTCATCCCAGTCATCAGCCTTACCTTCGACGCCTCTCTCCTTGCGGTTGAGTCAGCGGCTTCGGGCAAAACCAACTCCCATGATGTGACGGGCGGTGTGTACAAGACCCGGGAACGTATTCACGGCGTTATTGCTGACACGCCATTACTAGCAATTCCAACTTCATGTAGTCGAGTTGCAGACTACAATTCGAACTGGGACCGGTTTTCTGGATTTGCTTCACCTCGCGGCTTCGCTGCCTTCTGTACCGGCCATTGTAGCACGTGTGTAGCCCTACCCGTAAGGGCCATGATGACTTGACGTCGTCCCCACCTTCCTCCGGTTTGTCACCGGCAGTCTCCCTAGAGTGCCCAACTAAATGATGGCAAATAGTGACAAGGGTTGCCCTCGTTACGGGACTTAACCCAATATCTCACTACCCGAGCTGACGAC
>PAQS01000006.1 GCA_002709385.1 Waddliaceae bacterium | reverse complement strand
TTTTTTTAGTTTTTTTTTATTTAAGGGAGTACTTAATAGTGCTCCTTTTTTTTGTCTTTGTCTATCTCCACAAAATCTGTTAATCTATCTCAAGTCTTTGTTTGTTTTTTACATGTGAAATTGTATTTGTACAGGCGTATAGAAATGTTTGTTGTGATAATAGTTTAAATTTGGTCTTTTTGAGCTCATGAAAATTGTATTTTTTGGAACGCCATTATTTGCAGCGCACACTCTTGATCAGTTGATTCATCATGGTTGCACCATCTCAGCAGTTGTAACGATGCCTGATCGACCAAAAGGGCGTTCTGGTACTCCTGTGGCCCCTCCTGTAAAAGTGTTAATTAATAAACACTCTCCTCTGGTTCCTGTTTTACAGCCTGAAAAGGCCTCTGACCCTGTTTTTATTGAAGAATTGGCTTCTTTTAAAGCTGATTTATTCATTGTTGTAGCGTACGGACAAATTCTTAAGCAAAAAGTTTTAGATTTACCGCGTTTAGGGTCAATTAATGTTCATGCAAGTATTTTACCTTATTATCGAGGTGCTGCTCCTATACAACGATGCATAATAGACGGTAACACAGAAGCTGGTGTTACTATTATGCGTATGGTTCGCAAAATGGATGCGGGGGATATGTTACTTGTAAGCAAGATGCCAATTCCTTTTGAGATGACAGCTGGTGAGTTAGAAGAAGGGTTATGTGCCTTAGGAAGTAAAGCTCTTTTAGAAGTTTTGCCTCTGATTCAGTCAGGGACACAAAAAGAAATTCCTCAGGATGAAGAGGCTGCAACTTTTGCTCCTAAAGTTGAGCAGGAAGATGCGGAACTAACTTGGGAGCTTGATGCTAAAGATGTTTTTAATCGTTATAGAGGGGTTACTCCAAGGCCTGGTGCTTGGGCTTGGCTATCTGTTCGTGGGGTTAAGAAACGTTTAAAAATTTTCCATGCTGAGTTTGTTTCAGATATCCATGGGGTTGCTGGTTCTTTGTTGGAAGACCCTAAAAAAGGACTTTTAGTTGCTTGTGCGAAATCAGCGTTACGCCTGGTGGATATTCAATTAGAAGGAAAAAAAAGAGTTGCCGCGCGAGATTTTTTGAACGGAATTAAGCGCTCTGATTTATCTTTTTACGTTCCAGAATAAAAACTTGAACTTGGTGTAGGTTGGGGAGAGAGATTTGTTTTGGAGAGCTCAAGTTACAGAAGCCACAGAAGCTTTTGGGGTGGTGTTTCAAGTTTTTAAGCATGGGACTACAGTCTTAGAGAATGCGGAAATTATTGAACAGACTCAAGATATAGCTTTGCGGAATATGAATCTTTTCGCTTCAGTGTATCGCATTATAAATGGTTGTAAGAGAATTTTTTATAATGGTTTGTTTAATCAGGTTCTTTGGTTAAAAAGGCGTTTAAGTACGTCGAATGAGTATGCACAACATGAATCAATAAGTATGCTTTTTCAACGTCAATTTGAGGGCGGAAAAGCGGCAATTGTTAGTGGAGGGTTGTTGCTTGGTTCGGGTATATGTGGTGTTCTTGAGTCTTTAGAAGTTTATCGTTTATTGCCACTTGGTTTTGGGTTTTCTGCTCTGCAGTTAGGAGCTCGTTTGGCTATGCTTTCTGCGGCTGCGGTCTTTCTTTATGATAATACGTTACAATATTGGCAAGCTCGCTCTTTGCCAGATTCCCCTCTTGCACCGGGATTGGGAAAAAATCTTTGTTATTCAGCTGTTTTAGGGATTTTGTCAACACTGGCGTATGTTTTTAGTTTGTTTGCTGCGTGGGGAGGGCTTCCTTTTGCTGTTATTATTGTTTTTGGGTTTTTATCTAGTGTAACAGGGTTTCTTCAGGTTATTGTTGATTGGCTTCGGCAATGGAATGGGGATATGGTTTTTTCTGTGTAATTTTATTTTTTAATCTTTGTTTTTATCTAAAGAACAACACTTTACACTCTTTTTACATCTGTGTTAATATCTATAGCCGGTCGAACTTAAGGAGAGAGGCTTAGCATGGATGCTAGTGTAGCTGGATCAGCGATTTTCAGAGTAGATTCATTTAGCGATCGAATTCAAGAAGTAGCACGTCAAACCACCGAGAAAACAAAGACTTTTTTTTGTAAAACGCACCATTTAATTGAGCGTACGGGTTCTGCTGCGGTTTCTGTTTTAAGTAGCGCAAAAGGGGCTAGTAAGGTGCCTGAGTTATGTGCCTTTACAGCAACTCTTTTATTAAGTAGTAGTAAAACTGTTTTCGAAGGCGTGGTGAGTACAGTAGGTATGCTCCGTCTTGGTGAGCATTTGGCATACTGGATTAAAGGTGATTTTGTTCAGGATCATCGCAAAGGTCGTCCTTACATGGTTGTGGCCAATGCTTTTGAGCTTGTTGGTGACGTTAGTTTTGTTCTTTCATCTATTATTGATATGGGAATACTCAAGCTTGGGGAAGTTGCAAGTAAAGTAGGTGGTGGAGCTTTTGTTGAAGGTGGTCTTCGTAATTTTGCCTGTGCAGCGGCATTTATGGGGTCTTGCTGGTACATAGTAGATGGAATTCTTGATATTCGTAACGGTGGTGATGTTATGGGTAATCTTCTTTTTATGAGTAGAAAAACTACAGAAGCAGCTTTAATTGTCTTGGCTGGAATTCTTTCACCTACTCCTTTGTTGACTGTAGGAGCTGTTGCAGCGGCTATTGGTATTGGCGAGTGTTTGTGGGATTGGTATAGTAAAGAATACCCTTCACAAAAAACGGTAAACGATAAAGCAGATACTGTTCCTGTGCTTGTAAAAGCTTAGTGAGTGAGACTTTAATAAAACGATAAAAGATGAAAGGTGAAAAATAATGGAATCAGTTAACACAAGTGTTTTAAATGAGTCCTCACAGCCTGTGAATCATGAAGTAAATACAGTGTCCCGGAAAGGTGTTTTAGGTGGTCACGTATTTTGTTGTCTTTCTAGAGTTGGGCATAGTATTGAGCTGATGATGAATATTCATGGGATAAAAGATATCGCTAAATTAGCTGAAAAATCTTTAGCTTTGATCTCCAAATCTTTTGAAGTGACGAGCCTTAGTCCTTTGATTAAGAATCTTAAAAATACTAAAATGTTCATGAAAATGACAAAAACAGTCATGTCGCTGAATGATTGGGTTTCGGGCGCCGTTTTCAAAAAATCGATGTTAGATTTTATTAGTAAAGCTGCTTTCTTGGTTTCAGGATCTCTTGAAGCTCTAGGTTGGTTGGGTTCTATTGGTCTTGTAGAGTTGGGGTCTATGACACCTGCTATTAATAAATATGGTGGAGCTTTATTATTGACAGCTGTTGCTTTCGGGATTGCAGATCTTGTTGTGCATAATAAAATTGACACTCAATTTTTCATAAAACTAACAAAGCTCTGTTTTAATTCTACAGCGGTGCTTCTTCTTTCTGTTTCTGGCTCGTATCTTTCTATTGGAGTTGCGATGGCGAGTGCTGCCTTTGGTTTGTTTGCCTTGGTTCATAAGGGGAGTAATGGGAATTTCTTTTCTGATCTTTGTTGGTGTGATCCAAAGGAACAGAAATCTCTTCAAGTTCAAAATAACTTGGAAGGTCAACAGATTCTTGTTTCAGCTTAATAAGGATTTGTTGATAATTTTTTCGATTTTAAAACCTCTGCTGGTGCAGGGGTTTTTTTGTGTCTAAAGGAGTATAGATGAATCGAGGTCTGTCAGATTCAGAGCGTTTTGGGGCTTTCTTTCTTTGTTTTGTTTTGTGTTTGCTTATTTTTTTTACTTATACTGAATCAGCTAACTCGTTGCTTTTGCTTGAGGGGAAAGAGTTGGAAAATTCTAAGATAAAGGTATATGTAGAAGGGGAGGTAGTAAGTCCTGGGTTTTATGAGCTAGATTCTGGGGTTTTGATGGAAGAGTTATTGCGTTTAGCGTCTCCTTTGCCTGGTGCTGATTTAAGAAAGGTAAGAAAAAATCGTCGAATTTATGATGGAGATAAGGTTTTTATTCCCGAATTACCTTTGATTGAAGTCCAGGTTGGTGGGCCAGGGGTTCGTTCACAGGTTTTTGTTCTTTATGAAGGGTCGCCTAAGTCAAATTTAATCGATTTATGTGAATTTCATCCTCAAGCTAAAATAAACTCCTTAAAAGCTAAGCGTCCTCTTAAAAACGGGGAATATATACATGTTTCATTAAAAAAATAGTGTGTGTCTCTGGAATGATTCTCTATTTGGTAAATTAATAAGAATTTACTGGACATATTAACCCTTCAGCGACTATAGTTTTAGCTACCAATCAAACTTGATACACTTGCAGGCAAGCTCGTTAAAGTTCGTCTGCGCCACAAATCCTCACATGCTACTTTTAGTTATCGACGCGTTAGCGATTGTCTTTCGCAAAGCAAAAAAAAATACTTCTGTTTTGGGGAATAAAAAAATAATTAAAGGTTTGTGTGTGAAAATTTGGGTTTGTCAAGTTGGTCCCGCTTAAACAGTAGTGGAAAGACATTTTGTTTGGTTTAAATAACACTTTTTGCTACTCTGTTTGTTTGTATTCAAGGGGCTAGAAGCTTAGTAACGCAGATTGAAGTACTATCTGTGTACGCAGTTTGACTGAAGAGGAAATCTATGTCGCGTAAGTTAATGGGAAAAAAGAAGGGGATGCTCCAGCTCTTTGACGAGACTGGGCGAGCCGTACCATGTACGGTAATTGAAGCCGTTCCCAGTGTGGTGACACAAATTAAGAATAGTGCAGGCGATGGATATGATGCCATTCAGCTGGGATTTAGTAAGGTTGTGGTTAAAGACCCTCGCACTATGGATCGTCGTTTGAAGAAGCCTCAAAGAGAGAGCTTCAAGCAAAAAGGTCTTGATCCAATGCGTCATCTTTATGAAGTACGTGTGGACAGCACTGAAGGGTATGAACTTGGACAAGAGATTGGTGTAAGTACTTTCTCAGAAGTTGCCTTTGTTGATGTGGTCGGAACATCAAAAGGTAAGGGTTACCAGGGTGTAATGAAATTGCACGGTTTTCATGGTGGTCCAGCAGCTCACGGTTCAGGTTTTCACCGTCATGCAGGATCTACTGGAATGAGATCAACACCTGGTATTTGCTTCAAAGGTGGAAAGCGCCCAAGTCATATGGGTAATAATCAAGTTACAATTCAAAGTTTGCCGGTTGTTCGTGTAGATGAAGAGCACAACCTTATTATTGTGAAAGGGTCAGTTCCTGGACCATGTAATGGTTTGGTTTTCGTACAAGAAGCCGTGAAAAAGAGCAAAGCGTAAGGCCGTAGGAGAAAGTAGCTGTGGCAACACTAAAGAAATATGACCTATCGGGGCAGCAAGTCGGTGAAGTTCAGGTTCAAGATACCTTAGCTGAGGCTCAGGCTAGCGGGCAAACGATCAAAGAATATATTGTCGCTCTTAGAGCGAATTTACGTCAGTGGTCGGCGAATACAAAAGACCGCTCTGAAGTTAGTCATTCAACAAAAAAGCCTCACCGTCAAAAAGGTTTAGGTAGAGCTCGTCAAGGTTCTCTAGCTGCTCCTCAGTTTAAGGGTGGTGGAGTTGTTTTTGGTCCTAAGCCAAAATTCAACCAGCACGTTCGTATTAACCGTCGTGAGCGTCGAGCTGCTACTCGTGCTTTGATTGGTGAAAAGATTCGTGATGGAAAAATGTTGGTTTTGACTCCTGCTGAGATGGCAGAGCCAAAAACAAAGACAGTAGCTAGCTTTATTAAGAGTGCTGGGTTAAGCGGTCGAGTATTGTTTCTTCTCGAAGGAAACTATGTTGAAGTTGCTTTAGCTGACGAAAAGAAATCTGTAAGTGTTCGCAGTAGTGATCACCAAAATTTCAGACAAAGCGTTACCAACCTTCCGAAAGCAGAGACAGCCCTAGTTTGCAATACAAACGGATATGATCTGTTAAAAGCAAATCACCTAGTGGTAACAGAGCCTGCTCTAGCAGAACTTGAAAAATGGTTAGCTGAAGGTTAGAGGTAGATTTAGATGAGTAAGAAGAGTCCATATTCTGTTATTAAATCCAGATATATTACAGAAAAATCTGAAGTTTTGGGTGCATTGCAGGAGAGTGAGTCCAACAAGTACACGAAGCGTTGCAATAGCCCTAAGTATACTTTTCTTGTAGACCCAATGGCTAACAAGAGAGAAATTGCTGCTGCTGTTGAAGAAATTTATAAAGAACAGAAAGTAAAAGTAGTCAAGGTGAACACCATCAATGCTAAGCCTAAATCTAGTCGTCGTTTTCGTGGACGTCCAGGTTTTAAATCAGGCTTTAAAAAAGCATTGGTTACCTTGGAAGAAAACGATTCTATTGAATCGTTGCTGTAGGGGGAGTGTAATAGATGCCTAAGAAGTTTCGACCAACGACTCCTGGTGTACGCCAGTTGGTGCTGCCTAGTAACAAAGAGCTCACCAAAAAGACGAAAGAGACAAAAAAAGCTGTTAAGCCTTTAAAATCTCTAATGCAGAGCAAAAAAAGCACTGGTGGACGTAACAACCACGGACGTATTACTTGTCGTCATCGTGGTGGTGGTCACAAGAAGCATTATCGCCTTGTTGATTTTCGCCGTGATAAATTAGAGGTTCCAGCAAAAGTAGCAGCTGTACAGTACGATCCAAATCGTACAGCTCACATTGCATTGTTACATTATCTTGATGGAGAAAAGCGTTATATTCTTGCTCCACAAGGACTACGTGCTGGTGATATGGTGAAGACAACTTCACAGCCTGAGTACAAAGTTGGTAATTGCATGCAAATGAAACAGATGCCTTTGGGTTCTGTTATTCATAATATCGAGTTGTATCCTGGTCGTGGAGGACAGTTAGTGCGTTCCGCGGGACAGTCTGCTCAGTTAGTTGCTCGTAGTAACGGTTATGTTACTTTGCGTATGCCTTCTGGAGAGACACGTTTAGTGCACGAAAATTGCCGTGCTACCTTCGGTACTTTATCTAACGCAGAGCATATTCTTCGCGTTGATGGTAAAGCTGGAAGAAATCGTTGGAAAGGTATTCGTCCAACAGTTCGTGGTACAGCGATGAACCCTGTTGATCACCCTCATGGTGGTGGTGAAGGACGTCATAACGGTTATATCCCGCAGACGCCTTGGGCAATGCAAACGAAGGGTAAACGCACCCGCTCCAATAAGAAATCCTCGCGTTTTATTATTAAGGATCGAAGGAAGAAATAGTTATGGCTAGGTCGTTGAAGAAAGGTCCTTTTGTGGATCACCACTTAAAGAAAAAAGTAGAGGATCAGAACGAGAAAGGCACTAAAAAGCCGATTAAAACATGGTCTCGTCGCTCTATGATCATTCCAGATATGATTGGTCATACATTTGAAGTTCATAATGGAAGAAAGTTCCTTACGGTGTTTGTGTCTGAAAATATGGTGGGGCATCGTCTCGGCGAATTTTCTCCTACCCGTACATTTAAAGGCCATCCGGTTAAGAAGTAGGTTGTGTAAAGATGACAATTGGAAAGGCGATTACTAAATACGTTAGAATTAGTCCGCGAAAAGCGCGTCTCGCAGCTAACTTGATCCGTGGTCTTGGTGTGTCTCAGGCGATGACACAGTTGCGCTTTAGCCAGCTAAAAGCGGGTAAATTGCTCAATAAGACTCTTATGAGTGCTGTTGCAAATGCTGAATTTCAGCATGACATTGGACGTGATGATCTCGTGGTTATGGAAGTTCGCGTTGACGAAGGTCCGACGCAGAAAAGGGCTCGTCCCAAAAACCGAGGTGGTCGAGTGCCTATTATGAAGCGCACTAGCCATTTCACTGTAGTAGTTGGTCAAGGAGTTTGATGCATGGGACAGAAGGGACATCCAAAATCACAAAGACTTAAAATTACCCGTGATTGGGAATCAAAGTGGTTCGCTAGTAAGCAAGAATTTGGCCTTTGGTTAGCTGAAGACCAAAAAATTCGTAAGCATATCATGAATCGCTCTAGTAGCGTTGGTACAGCACGAGTTTATATCGAGCGAGCTGGTGGAAAAACTCTCGTTACCATACACACTGCTCGTCCAGGCTTAGCTATTGGTCGTAAAGGTGCTGAAATTGAAGCTCTTAAAAAAGAGTTACATAAGCTGATAGGTTCTCCTGTTTGGATTGAAGTTGAAGAAATTAAGCGTCCTGATGTTGATGCTACTCTTGTAGCTCAAAACATTGCGAACCAACTTCGTCGACGTATTCCTTACAAAAGAGCAATGAAGAAAGCTCTTCAGTCTACTATGGACGCCGGAGGAGCAGGAGTGCGAATTCAGATCGCTGGTCGTTTGAACGGTGCTGAAATTGCACGACGTGAGTGGTACATCAAAGGAAGAGTTCCACTACATACTCTACGTGCGCAGATTGATCATGCAAAAATTGAAGCCCAAACTACTTATGGTACTCTTGGGGTGAAAGTTTGGATCAATCGTCAGATTGAAGAAGCAGCAGTTAAGAAGGGGGCTTAGACATGGTTTTGATGCCCAAAAAAGTAAAGCATAGAAAAGTCCATAAAGGTTCTCGCAGAGGACTGAGTAAAGGTGGAAATTTTGTCACTTTCGGTGACTTTGGTATGCAGGTTTTGGATCGTGGTTGGATTACAGGACGTCAAATTGAGGCCTGTCGTGTAGCAATGAATCGTTACTTTAGCCGTAAAGGTAAAGTATATATTCGTATTTTCCCAGACAAACCTATTACCAAAAAGCCAGCTGAAACTCGTATGGGTAAAGGTAAAGGTTCTCCTGATCAGTGGGTTGCTGTTGTACGTCCTGGACGTATCTTATTCGAAGTAGCCAACGTCAGTAGAGAAGATGCGCAAAACGCGATGCGTCGAGCTGCAGCTAAGCTGGGCTTACGTACACGATTTGTAGAAAGAATTGAGGCGGTGTAGAAATGGCAAATGCTGAAGAATATCGTAGTCAGTCGCACGAAGAGCTTCTCGTGGTTTTAGAAGACTTAGAGAAAGAACTTTATGCTCTTAGGAATGAGCGTAGGCTTAATCCTAAAATGGAGCAGCCCCACCGCTTGCGTAATTTACGCAGAGACATTGCTCGAGTTCATACAGTTCTAAACGAAAAGCAAGTGGCTGCACAAGCGTAGGCTATAGAGGTTAATGATGGCAGATCAAGAGCGCGGTGTACGCCGTGTAAAGCAAGGGGTGGTTGTTTCCACCAAGATGGATAAAACAGCTGTAGTGCTGGTGCAAACCAAAATGCGCCATCCGGTTTATCAGAAAGTCGTTTTGCGTGGTAAGAAGTACTACGCACACGATGAGAAAAACCTGGCGAAAGAAGGGGATACCGTAACAATCGCGGAAACTCGTCCTATGTCTAAGCTAAAGCGCTGGCGTTTGGTTGAAGCGACCCAGACTGAAGTAGTACAGTCCTAGGTCTAATAGAAATTGAATAGTAAACTGGTGGAAACAGAGTAATAGTATGATTCAACAAGAAAGTAAGTTGAAAGTTGCTGACAACTCCGGAGCAAAGACAGTTAAGTGCATCAAAGTTCTTGGTGGTTCGCGCAAGCGATATGCTCGAGTTGGCGACGTTATCGTATGCTCTGTCAAGGAAGCGGATCCTCACGGCAACGTGAAGAAGGGCGAAGTAGTTAAGTGTGTCGTAGTACGTACTAAAAACTACATTAAGCGTCGTGATGGAAGCAAGCTGCGCTTTGACAGTAATAGCTGTGTCATCGTGGACGAGAAGAAGAACCCTAAAGGCACTCGTATTTTTGGTAGTGTAGCTCGTGAATTGCGTGAGCATGGTTTTCTTAGGATCGTTACATTGGCACCGGAAGTGATTTAGGAAGGGTAGTAGAATGACGAAGCTTTCAAAAAAAGGCAAGACAGTCAAACAAGCTAAACGTATCCGATCTGGCGATCAAGTTGTTGTTATCGCCGGAAACGATAAAGGTAGAACAGGTGAAGTTCTATCACGTACAGCTGACCGTGTAGTTGTAAGCGGAATTAATGTACGTAAAAAGCATGTACGTCGCTCTCAGGAGAACCCTCAGGGACGGATCGCAGAAATTGAGATGGGTGTTCACATATCGAACGTTGCTCTTTGTTCTGCAGAAGGTAAGCCTTTTAAAGCTCGCGCTCGTGTTAGTGCAGAAGGGCAAAAAGATTTGGTCTTTAAAGATGGATCAAACGAAATACTTCACCGTTCAATTAAGAACTCTAAGTAAATGTGTAGTGGGTCGGAATGTCAGGACTAAAAGAGTATTATAACAGTCATATTCGAGGCGCAATGCAGGAAAAGTATGGATACACAAACTCCATGCTCGTGCCAAAGCTGTTAAAAGTTGTTATCAGCATGGGTATTGCAGAAGCCTCAAAAGATAAAAACGCTGTTCAAGATTGCATCAAAGAATTGAGTGTAATCTCAGGCCAAAAGCCGCAGCTGATGAAAGCACGTCAGTCAATCTCTAACTTTAAGTTGAGAGAAGGACAGACAATTGGCCTTAAAGTTACCTTACGTGGTGAACGTATGTATGACTTCATGCTACGTTGGAGCCATGTAATTTGTCCTCGAATTCGTGACTTCCGTGGCCTACCAAGCAAATGCGATGGCAGAGGAAACTACTCTGTTGGTATTGATGATCAGCAGATTTTTCCTGAGATCAATCTTGATGAAGTAAAACGCACTCAAGGAATGAACATAACCTTCGTTACTAGCGCAACTAATGATGAAGAGTGTGTTGAATTGCTACGATTGATGGGAATGCCTTTTAAAGATAAGCCGGTATCGGTAGCCACAGCGGCGTAAATAAGGAGTCAAATGTAATGAGTGATCCTATTTCTGATCTATTGACTAGAATCCGCAACGCCAGCACAGCGCAACACAAGTATGTTGAAGTTCGCTGGAGCAAGTTTAAAGAGGCTATCGTTGAGATTCTCAAAGAAGAAGGATTTGTAGAAGACTATTTTGTTAAAGGACAAGATAGTGGCAATCGAATGAGAATTCGCTTGAAGTATGGAAGAGGGCGTGATCCTGTAATTAAAGGTATCGTTCGTCAATCTCGTCCAGGAAAACGCTACTTTGTTAAAAGTGAAGAGATTCAGCCAGTTCGAGGAAAAATGGGAGTATCCATTTTCAGCACTTCCAAAGGTGTAATGACCGGACTGAATGCACGCCGAAATAATGTTGGCGGCGAGCTTTTATGTAAAGTTTGGTAAGGTAAGGAAGGGCAGAATGTCTCGTAAAGGTAAAGTACCAATTAAAATTCCAGCAGGCGTTGAAGTAAAATTCGACGAAAAAGCTGTAAATGTTAAAGGCCCAAAAGGCGCGATGACACAAGACCTTATTCCTCCTATTCATTTAGAAGTGGCGGATGGACAGGTACTTGTAAGTTTGAAAGAGCAATACTTAGAATATGGAAATTTCTGGGGATTGTATCGTACTTTGATCGAAAACATGATCATCGGTACAAGCACTGGGTTCGTAAAAGAACTTGAGCTTGTGGGTGTCGGTTATCGTGCTGCAGTAAAAGGAAAGGATCTTAGTTTAAGTTTAGGATTCTCACATCCTACCGAGATGCCTATTCCTGAAGGGTTGACAGTAGAAGTTGAGCGCAATACTTTAGTTAAAGTATCTGGCGTTGATAAGCAGAAAGTAGGTGCTTTTGCCGCCTATATCCGGTCTAAAAGACCTCCTGAACCTTACAAAGGTAAAGGGGTGAAGTATGTTGGAGAACAGATCCGACGCAAGGCTGGTAAGTCTGGTAAGGGTAAGTAAGGGCTAAAGTGAGAGAAAGCAGTCTATGAACAAACAGTTAGCTAAGCGTAACAAGAAAAGGCTTAAGAGAGCCGGCCGTGTACGTCAGCGCGTAAAAGCTGCAGGTCACCCTCGTTTGTCAGTCCTGAAGAGTAACACAAATATTTATCTTCAGTTGATCGACGACAATAAGGGTACTGTTTTGGCCGCCACATCCACAGCTTCTAAAGAGTTTCGTGGTACCGAGTTTGGAAAGAAAAGCAAAGCATCCGCTCGTCATTTAGGTGAAAAAATGGCAGAGCTTATCAAAGGCATGGACATTCCAGCTATCGCTTTTGATCGAGGACGTTTTAAATACCATGGCATTTTAGCGGAAGTTGCAAACGGCCTCCGTGAGAATGGGGTTCGGGTTTAAGGATTTAGGTAGGTAGTAGCTCATGGCTAAGAATAACGAAACACAACAAAAGCAAGGGCGCAAAGACAAACGGCCTGCGGAACCCCGAAAAGAGCGTGATGATGAAATCGAAGAGCGAGTGCTTTTTGTTAACCGTTGCGCCAAAGTCGTGAAGGGTGGACGTAAGTTTAGTTTTTCCGCTTTAATCGTTGTGGGAGATCACAAAGGTAAAGTTGGATACGGATTTGCAAAAGCTAACGAGCTGACCGATGCGATTCGTAAGGCTGGTGAAATTGCCCGTAAAGGAATGATTACCTTCGAAATGGAAGGTACAACCATTCCTCACGAACTTATGGTTAACTGGGATGGAGCACGTGTTTTACTTAAGCCTGCTGCAGAAGGTACTGGTTTGATCGCTGGTTCGAAAGTGCGTTCAGTTCTCGAACTTGCGGGTGTAAAGGATGCTGTTGTAAAAAGTCTTGGGTCTAACAACCCAATGAACCTTGTACACGCAACTTTTAAAGCACTTAAGCAACTCAAGAATCGCAGAGATACATTGTTGATGAGAGGTGTAGCATGAGTCAGTCACTATCAACTTTAACAAATGAGCGACAAAGACAAGGTCGTAAACGAGTAGGTCGTGGTATTGGCTCGGGCATGGGTAAAACATGCTGCCGTGGACAAAAAGGTGCGGGATCTCGTTCTGGTTACAAGCGTCGTTTAGGTAAGGAAGGGGGTCAAGTACCTTTATTCCGTAAAATGCCAACTCGCGGTTTTAGTAACGCTCGTTTTAGAAAAGAATTGAATACAATCAATCTTTCTCAAATTGAAGAAGTTTTTGAGGACGGATCTGAAGTTAGTCTAGATTCTTTACGTGACAAGGGTCTTGTCAATGGCAGATCTTATGGTCTTAAGGTTCTGGGAGATGGAGAGTTGACAAAGAAAGTCAAAATCCGTTGTAAAGCGATATCAGCAAGTGCCCGTGCTAAGTGCGAGCAGCTTGGGGTTGAAGTCGAGATCTGTTCTTAGAGTTTTTCTAGTCGCATGACAATCCTTTGATGAGTATAATTTTTAGTTATACCGGTCAAAGGTTGTCATTTGGAAAACCCTAACTGAATTTCACTAAAGGTGAGTAGCACTCATGATCGAGCATATCAAGCGAATCTTTCAGATACCTGAACTTCGAGCTAAAATCACATTTACCCTAATGATGCTAGCGATTTGCCGTATAGGTGGATTTGTTCCAGTTCCGGGGATTAACGGAGATTTAGCCCTTGCGTACTTTCGTCAAGCGGCTGGTGGTCAACAAAACCTATTACAGCTTTTGGACATTTTCTCTGGTGGAGCATTCCAGCAAATGACTGTTGGAGCCTTGAGTGTTGTGCCTTATATTTCTGCATCGATTATCATGCAGCTTTTGGTCGCTTTGCTTCCTGGTGTTCAACGTGAGATGCGTGAAAACCCAGAGCTAGGGCGTCGTAAAATTACGCGTTGGACTCGTATAGGAACTTTAGCTTTAGCATTTTTACAAGCGACAATGTTTGCTAAATTTGCTTTGCAAATGAACCAGAGTCAGCCAGGTATTGTTCTTTCACAGATGGCCGATTTTACGGTATTTGGTATTCCACTTTTATTTTTCACTGTTGTTGTAGCAAGTATGACTACAGGAACATTGTTTTTGATGTGGATTGGTGAACAGATTACTGAAAGAGGCATTGGAAACGGAATCAGTTTGATTATTGCAATTGGTATCCTATCTCAGCTTCCTAGTGTAATTGGTGTTGTATTTCAGCAGTTGAATCTAGCTTCTCAAGAGCCTGGTCAAATGACTTTCGCTTCTTTAGTTTTGATGCTAGGTATTTTTGTATCTGTTGTTATAGGGACGATTTTAGTTATTCAAGGGCAGAGACGTATTCCTTTGCAGTATGCAAGACGTGTTGTTGGAAGAAAGGAAGTTCAAGGAGGTTCGGCCTATATTCCACTAAAAGTGAACTATGCAGGCGTGATTCCAGTAATTTTTGCCTCCTCACTTTTGATGTTTCCTGCTACTCTAGGTAGCTTTCTAGGTAGTGACAATGTGATCGGTTGGTTGGCAATGTCATTACGTCCAGGTACTGGAATATATACAGTATGCTATGTGCTGTTGATTATATTCTTTACTTACTTTTGGACAGCTACGCAGTTTCATCCAGAGCAAATAGCATCTGATATGAAAAAGAACGGTGCTTTCATTCCTGGTATCAGGCAAGGAAAGCCTACACAAGAGTTTTTGGACTCTACCATGAATCGAATTACGTTGATTGGGGCTGTATTTCTAGCAATTATTGCAGTTTTGCCTATGTTGTTAGGACGCTTACTCAACGTACCTCCCTCGGTTTCTTACTTCTTCGGGGGTACAGCCTTGTTGATTCTTGTTGGAGTTGTATTAGACACCGTGAAGCAGGTGGAATCACACCTTCTTACACGTAGATACGATGGATTTATGAAAAGAGGTCGGGTACAAGGCAGATAGCAATGATTCAAATCTGCTGCCTTTACCATTAAGTGACCAATATGTTAGACTCTCTGGGTCGCCCATAGAAATTTCAGGAGATTGATACGATGGCGCGGATTATCGGTGTAGATATCCCCAACGAAAAAAGATTATGCATTAGCCTCACCTACCTATATGGGATTGGTAGAACCTTGGCAATGGAAGTCATCAGCAAGTTAGGTTTAGATCCTAACATGAAGGCGAAAGAACTTACACAGACAGACATCGCTCGAATGAACTCACTTTTACAAGAAGAGTTCATGGTAGAGGGGGATCTACGCAGGTTTGTTCAGAATAATATTAAGCGTTTGATGGCTATTCAATCCTATCGAGGCTTACGTCACCGTCTTGGCTTGCCAGTACGTGGACAGCGTACGAGCTGTAATGCTCGCACTCGTAAAGGGCGCGGCCGTACTATTGCGAACAAGAAGAAATAATTAGGAGTCTAGTCTTGGCTAAGCAAGTATCTAAAAAAGCAACCGTTACTAAGACAAAAAAAAGAGCAGGACGTAGTGTTCCTTCTGGTGTAGTATACGTAAAAGCTACGTATAACAATACAATAGTATCTATTTGTGATCCTGCTGGAAACGTGATTTCTTGGGCATCAGCTGGTAAGGTAAACTTCTCTGGTTCAAGAAAATCATCTGCGTTTGCAGCTACGGTAGCGGCACAAGATGCAGCTAAAACAGCTATGTTGAGTGGTATGCGTGAAGTTGAAGTAAATTTGAAAGGCCCTGGAGCTGGTCGTGAATCTGCTGTACGTGGATTAATCAGTTCAGGTTTATCTGTTACTTTAATTCGTGATCGTACACCAGTTCCTCACAACGGTTGTCGCGCTCGTAAGCGTCGTCGTGTGTAAAGTCAAAGGATCTCTTTAGTATTGAAGGTCTGTAAAGCAAAACGTTCTGTCGGAGGACAAGTTTAATGGCGCTGAAGTATGGCAAGTTTGAGATGCCTCTCAAAATTTCTGTAGATGAAGATTCTGCTGGAAATACCTTTGCCCGGTTTATAGCTGAACCATTTGAGCCAGGGTTTGGCCACACTATTGGAAATTCGCTGCGGAGAATGCTTTTAGGTAGTCTCGAAGCGCCAGCCATTATTTCTGTTCGTATTGAGGGTGTTCCTCACGAATACATGGCGGTTGAAGGGATTGTTGAGGACATGACTAATGTGGTCCTTAACCTTAAGGGCGCGCTTCTTCGTAAGTTACCAGCCGATGGTGATAATGAGAGATTCCAAAATAGAATCTACACTACTACATTTGAGGTAACGCAAGAAGAGCTTGATGCTAATGATGGTAAAAAAGCCATTCAACTTCGTCACGTTCTTACAAACAGTAACTATACAATTGTCAATCCTGACTTGCATTTGTTTACTGTGACTAAGCCTATGCGTAAGCAAATTGATCTACGTATTGGTATTGGTCGTGGTTATGTGGCTGCAGAAAGGCATGAGCTTAACGATAAGATCGCTGATGAAATCATCATGGATTCAAGTTATTCTCCAGTACGTCTTGTAAGTTACAAAGTAGAAAATACTCGAGTAGGCCAAGACACTGACTTTGACCGCTTGATTTTAGAAATAACGACCGACGGACGGATTACGCCACAAGAAGCGTTATCGTTCTCTGCTCAGATTGGTATTGAGCATTTGAAGCCTTTCTGTGGTGGAGATGCTTTTGAGCTTGTTTTTGAAGAAACTCAGGATGGTCAAAATGATGATCACGATGAGATGATGGCAAAGCTAGCTCTACGTATCGATGAGATCGAGCTTTCAGTTCGTTCTACGAACTGTCTAAGTGGAGCTAGTATTGAGACTATCGCTGAGTTAGTGACAATTCCCGAGCGACGCATGTTGGAATTCCGTAACTTCGGTAAAAAGTCGTTAAATGAGATTAAGGCTAAGCTTCATGAGCTAGGGCTTTCACTGGGAATGGACTTGTCACGCTATGGCATTACCCAAGAAAATGTGAAAGAAAAATTAGATGAGTTTTGCGAGTCTAGAAAGGGCAGCAAAGACTTGGCCGTTAAGGAATAAAAGGATAATTAGTAATGAGACATAGAAAGCATACTGCAAAACTGGGTCGTACCACGAGCCACCGACGCTGCATGGTTGCCAATATGCTAAAGTCCCTAGTTGTTCATGGAAGTATCCAGACAACTGTGGCCAAGGCTAAAGAAGTGCGTCGTCATGCAGACCGTTTGATTACAATTGCTAAAGATGGATCTCTTGCTGCTCGTCGCCGAGCAATAGCGAAATTAATGATTCGCTTCAACTCACTGACTCCTAAGCAGGCTCGCCGTGCTAGGGAAGGCGACCAAAACGCATTCAACGATGATCGTAAAGTAATTGGTCAACTATTTGATGAGCTAGGTCCTCGTTTTGCTGAACGTAATGGTGGTTACACTCGTATTGTTCGTAGTACACGTCAATCTGGTGATAACACTGAAAAATGCGTTCTGCAATTTGTTGAATAGTTTTTAGATCACTAGAAGATCTTATAAAAGGCTCCTAAGGGAGCCTTTTTTATTTCTATATTTAAAAAAACATTCACTAAATAAGCTTCTAATCTTTCCTCTTAAATTTTTCAAAAAAACCACCCTTGCTACTTTGTATTTCTTTTGCTAGTTTGATGGACTTTTTGGGCAAAGATACTTGAGGCAATATGATAGCGAAAGTGATTGTAGGATCAGACTTAGAACAAGTTCGAGCAGAAGCAGAAAACTATTTTTCTAAACTTGAAAATGTTCTGCGTAGATTTTCTGATAGCTACAATAATCATGAAAGTAGAAATTATAAAAATTTATACCCAAAGCTACAAGAATTGCAGATACTCTTATTTCAAGGATGGACAAACCCTTCTTATGAGCTATCTGATGTATTGAAAGTAAGTCCTAGTCTTCATGGAAGAGTTAAATCTGTGATGGATCTGCTAGATTACAGCGACTTTTTCATCATGCCTTTCCTTAGAAAGAATAAGAAAATTCATGCTCTTAATACAAATCTTTCTGTTAAGAGTAAAATCCATCAATTAAGAAAAGATTACTTTTTTTCCTTCAATTTTGGAATGAAGCAGCAACTTACAAGCGATATTCATTCATTGAATTCATTACGATTTAGAGTAGATGATTTTTTTCTGAGCAAAAACTCTTTGTTAGGAGTAGATCGAGACGTACAATATCTTGCAAAAAATATATTTAATAACATTGGACTAATTAAGCAACTTTTGACAGATAAAAAAAGTTCTACACAAAGATTAGTCTATCATTTTCGCCAAAACTTACTAGATACAGCGATATTTTTTGATGAAAAAGCTTATTCAGTAAAGAAAGAATATAAAGGGTTATTGTTAGAGCAGGCTCGAACTTGTGCTCTATTAGGAACGTATTTGCTAGATTCAAATTCAGATATAGTAAGTAATGAAAGCAGCGGCGAATTAATGAAAACGAATCCGCTGTCTATCACTAAGAAAGAGCTCTGTACTCAGCGAAAAAAAGTAGATAAATATCTAGAAAGCATAGAGATTTTTGTAAAAAAGCTTTCTGATCAAGTGCTTAAGTACCAAGAAGGAGATTTTTCTGTTCTTGATTCGATGATTGATAGAGGAGAAAAGATTTTTCATCTTTCATTAGAAGATCATATCAATTTACAGGACGTATTGGAGTTAAGTTCCTGTTTATTAGAGAAGCGTCATCAAATTGTTAATGAATTGATGAAAATCCAAGAAAAGATCAAAAAAAAGAATTTTTTTTTTCCCAAAGAGCATCAAGTCTCTCTAGAAAAGCTTTGTGAAAATCTTTTTTCTTTAGCTTCTGTTTTAGATTTTGGAAGTGGACAAGAAAGCCTGGAAACCCTCATTGATGAATTAGAAGATCTTTTAAGTAGAGTAGATGATCATTTTTACGAATATCCTTGGGTTGAAAACAGAAAGAAATTCAATAAAAAAATTCATCAGATGACTTATCGTTTATGGCAAAATATTCCAGCTTTTCAGCTTTTGTTATCTGAATCAGATGAAGGAAGATTTATTGATCGTGTACACTGTTTTAGACGTAAGTTATTTCAGATTGCTCGAAAAATTGATTTGAAGCAAATGAATATCCCTGTAGAGCGTGCACAGAAATATCGATATAGTATTCGTGCTTTAGCTAATCTGGGAATATATTTGTTTCCTAGCGCAAATCATTAACAAATTATGGTTATGAATTTATGAGACTTTCAGTTCAAGAACCAACACGCTTGTCAGATTCTGTTTTATGGGATTTACAAGATAAAGCTTATTTGAGTTTTGGTCCAAGTGCTTGGACAGAAAAGAGTGTGCCTTTTTATTTAACAAGCGCTCCTTTACTAGCTAGGCATTTTGCTTCTTTGATTGCAGCTTATCTATCTGACTCTCTTCAAGCTGGAATACTTGATCTAAATAAGCCTGTTTATTTTTTAGATATTGGTGCAGGTGCAGGAAGGTTATGTTTTCAGATTTTAAGAGAATTAGAGAGTCTTTTGTCTCACGACTCTAATCTTTCTTCTCTAGGTTATGTTTACATAATGAGTGATATTGTCGAGAGTAATTTGGAGGCTGCAGAAAAGAATTCTTATCTTCGCCGTTATGTAGAAGAAGGACATCTTGATTTCGCTTATTACAATGCATTAGAAACTGATGTGATAAAATTGCGTCATTCAAAGAAGGTACTAGAGCCTAGTAAACTTGAAAACCCCATGGTAGCCATTGCCACTTATCTTTTTGATACGATTGTTCAGGATTTATTTAAGGCTGAAAAAGGACAAGTATATGAAGGAAGATTGGCTCTTTTTGCTGATAAAGTAGAAAAAGATATTTCTATAGATGATCCTCAAATCATCCAGCACCTAGAGAGTGAATATTCTTGGCAACTTATAGAGAATTTAGAAGATTACTATTCTCATAAGGCACTAGTGAATGTTCTTAATGAATTTAAAGAACGTTACGATTTGGCGCATTTTCTTTTTCCAACTGGAGCATTTGCTGTTATTGAGCGTTTGCATGCTTTAAGTAATGGACGTTGTTTACTGCTAGCAGCTGATCAAGGAGGGGAGCCGAAACACAAGCGAAAAACTTGTTTACCAGCTTTATCTTTGCACTCAACTTTTTCTCTTCCAGTAGACTATGAAATTGTTGAAATATTCTTAAAAAATATGGGCGGAGCCTGTTTACTAGCTCCTGAATATGATAAGAGCTTTGTTGTATCAGCTTCAGTACTTTCCGAAAAAGAAAAATATCCTCAGTTATTGCGTACTTTTGATCAAACTGTTTCTTATTTTGAAGTTGTTCATTATTGGTATTGCTGTAATGAGTTAGAGAAACATTTAGAAGTAAAGAATCCTAGCTTGCATCACCTTTACCTTTTACTGAAGCAGGGGAATTGGGATCCTTCAGTTTTTCACATGTTTTATACATGTGTAGAAAAGCAGTGGGGAGAAGCTAGTGAAGACGATATTTTCTTATTTGAAGAAGCTTTAGAGAAAATCTGGCAACGACATTTTCCTTTGAGTAAGGATGATGCTTACCTTCCATTAAATATGGGAGTACTTATGTTTCATGTAAAACGTTTTGACAGTGCTTACCGTTTTTTTCAGCGTGCAGCAGAAATAGATTCGGAATTTGCCTTAGCTTGGCATTATCAAGGCTTAGCTGCTTTACGCTTAATGCGTCTTTCAGAATCTCAGCGCTGTTTGAAGCAAGCACAAAACCTTGATCCTTCATTGATCCCAACAAAAAGCACATAGTTTTTTTTGTTTGATTTCATCTCCTGTGCTAGCATGAGAACTGTTTTACTAGCATGATCGAACTTTGAAAGCTTTGTGAATGAAAAGCGATAAGGTTCGATTTTATTTGGCAAATTTTGAATGGAGATCAGTTATGGCGGTAAATATAGCGATTAATGGCTTTGGACGTATTGGACGTTTGGTTTTTCGTGTAGCAAGTATGCGTGAAGACGTAAATGTAGTCGCGATTAATGACCTTGTAGATACAGATCATGCTGCTTACATGTTGCGCTATGACTCTACTCATGGGCGTTTTCCAGGTACTGTTGAAGCTCAAGGTGATAAGCTAATTGTAAATGGAAAAACAGTGCATTTTTGTTCTGAGCCGAATCCTGAAAAGCTTCCTTGGGAAGATTTAGGAGTTGATTTTGTTGTGGAATCTACTGGTCGTTTTGTAGAAAAAGATGCGGCAGCTATGCACTTAAAAGCTGGAGCTAAAAAAGTAGTCATTTCTGCACCAGCAAAAGGTGATGTTCCTACATTTGTTATGGGAGTTAATCACGAGAAGTATCAGGCAGAGCACGATCATATTGTTTCTAACGCTTCTTGTACAACGAACTGTCTTGCTCCTATTACAAAAGTATTGTTGGATACTTTTGGAATTGAAGAGGGCTTGATGACTACCATTCATGCGATGACTGCTACACAACCTACTGTAGATGCTCCATCGAAGAAAGATTGGCGTGGTGGTCGCGGTGCAAGTCAGAATATTATCCCGGCTTCTACTGGAGCTGCTAAAGCTGTGGCTTTGTGTATTCCTGAAGTTCAAGGTAAATTAACTGGGATGGCATTTCGCGTTCCTACAGCAGATGTTTCAGCTGTTGACTTAACAGTTCGTTTAAGTCGAGATACTTCATATGAAGAGATTTGTGAAGCAATGCGAGCTGCTGCAGAAGGATCTATGAAAGGAGTGCTTGAGTACTGTGATGAGCCTGTTGTTTCAACAGACTTTTTGGGGAGTACATCTTCTTCAATTTTTGATGCGGGTGCTGGAATTGCTTTAAATAGTAAATTCTTTAAGATTGTCTCATGGTATGATAATGAAATGGGGTATTCTTGTCGTGTTGTTGACCTTGTTCATTACATGGCGAGTAAAGAATCTCAGCTAGCAATGCATTAGTTTTGATTGGGAAAACAGGTGACTAAAAAAAAATTAACCGTTACCTGTTTTCCGGCTGTTCATTGTCAGTAGATCAAAAGCATACAATTCGTTATCATCATATGAGATAAGGCCTAATTAGGCCCCCGTTCCTAGTGTCTCTTGTCTCAGAATCCTTTTGCGGATATCGTGAAGCGTGGATTCATATACTTTCTTTTTGATGCTAAGGGATTTGAAATGGATATACGGGGAAACTTGGGCTGCTCAATGTAAGTCCCATATAAATAACTTTTAACCCCTGGATGAGATAGTGGATTTTACTAGAGAACCTATCATCGAGACCGTTATCACGCCGAAAGAAGGGTGTAAATTAGTCATTCGTAGTAGTCGAGGTGCTGGACAAGAAGAATTTTTTGTAGATGCAGTCGAAGTTGTTTCTTTTGGTCAGTCCTTTTTTTTCCGCTCAATGGAGCGTCCTAAAAGTTTTATTGTTCCTGTAACGGACTATGAAGTTTTAGAGGTACGTGAGACTCGTATGGTGCTAAAGAGCGTACATGTGGAGAAGAGTGTTAAGCCAGCTTCTCATGTTCGTAGTGCAAAAGAGATCACAGAAAAGAAAGGAGTAAAAAAAGCGCCTGAGCCAACAAATGACTCTCCAGTAGTAGAGCCTAAACCTGAGAAGAAGAGAGAGAAGCGTAGAAGTTCTCGCCGCCGTCGTCTTAGGGAAGAGAAAGCTACTACAGGAGAAGAAAAAGCTTCTTTGGTAGATACAGAAGATTCAGAGCCTATTTCTTCACAGCAAGAAATACAGCTTGAAGAAGTTGCTATGAAAGAAGTTCCACCACCTTTCAGTGCGATTTTGCCTCCACCTGATACTTTGATTGCAGAAACCATTAGTCGCTATCGTGACGATGAGTTATATCGTAATGCTTTTTTTAGTCGTGATGAGGAAGAAGAGCAAGAAGATACTCGTGAGCCAACACATAGTGGACTAAGTCCTGAAATTCCTCCTGCAGAAGTTGATTTTCCATCAACTGATGAAGAAAGTTCAGAAGGTACACCTGAAGCGTTTACTTATTCTGAAACATCTTCAGAAGAGGAGGAAGCGGCTACAGAGCCAGACTTTTTTCTCGGAGAAGAAGAGGAACAACGAGAAGCAAGCTATCCCAGCTTTCCGCCGTTGGCTGCAGAAGATTTTACCGAAGAGAAAGAAACGGTAGAGGAAGCTTCTGAAGCTATAAAGGAAGAAGCCGAGCCTAAAACCGAGGTGTGGCATGAAGAGGAAGAAAGTAGTGAAAGTTCTGTTGATGGAAACGAAGAGCGTAAAGACGAAGGAAGTACAATAGGAAACTAGGTAAACTTCTTTTCAAAAAAAGCCCTCAGTTGAGGGCTTTTTTTTTGCCTTTAGATTACTGACGAAAGTGACGGTGATTCGTAGGGTAAACGGCTTCAGTGCTTCGGAAAGGATTTAAGTCAATACCACCCCTTCTGGTGTAACGGGCATATACTGAGAGTTCTTCTGTTTGACAGTGATGTCTAAGATCCATGAAGATACGTTCAACGCATTGTTCGTGAAATTCAGAGTGTTGTCGGTAAGAGATAATATATTTTAGCAGAGAGCTATGACAGATTTGAGGACCTTTGTATTTAATCGTGATACTTGCCCAGTCAGGTTGTCCAGTAGCCAAGCAATTTGATTTTAATAGGTCACTAGAAAGAGTTTCTTCAACAATTTCATCACTGGTGACTAGCAATTCAGGATTTACATTATAGTCGTGAATTTCCACATCCAAATGATCAATATTTGTACCATCCATTCGGTTTGCCATGATCCACTGCCCTTGTTCAAGGGGCCATAAAGTAACTTGGACGGGAGCTTCTGCTGTTGCACTGAGATCATTTTCGATAGTAGTTTGTAATGACTCTTTAGTGTCAAAAATACTTTGATTAAATGAATTTAAATATAGTTTAAGTGATTTTGATTCAAATATACATGGAGATTCACAAGGTACAATAAAGGTAGCTACATAAACTTGTGGTTTTCCTTTTGAGTTTAAGCAAGAAATTTCAAAAGCATTCCAAATATCAACACCTTTAAAAGGGAGTGGTTGAAATACAGAAATTTCTTCTCGCTTTCCTTCACGAGGAATGGGAAAGAGTAGACTTGGAGTATACTCGGAGATGTATTCGCTTGTTTTTCCCAAAGGTGCATCAAGTAAATATTGATTTGTCATTTTCATTCCTTGCGATGAGAATTGTTAATGAGCAGGGGACTATAACATAATTTCAAAAAGGAGAACAATAATTTGTCTTTTCATCCGTTAAAATTAAAAAAAGCAGATGGTACGTGGGTAGATTTAAATAACGAAACTGATTTTAAAAAAGAACTTAGCGTTAATTATTTGTCCACAGTGAAATTAGGAAGAAAGTCTTATGAGAAAGAGTTAAGAAAACAATCGCTTGCTATGAAAGAAAGTGGGTTTCTTGAAGATGAGCAAAATGAGCTTGGTTTACGTTGGTCAAGAAAAATTAAAGAAGGAAGTACGTGTTCTTTATCTATTCAATGGCTAAACGAAGAAATAGGTTTTGGGGTTTTTGCAGAAGAAGACATTGAACAAGGACAGTTTATTGCTGAATATACAGGAGTTATTCGAAGGTCATGGTGGTTTTGGAAGCCTCCTAGTCAATATGCGTTTCGTTATCCTACAGCTAGAGTTGAATCTAAAAATTTTGCCATAGACGCAAGTAAAGAAGGAAATGTAACTCGATTTATCAATCATGATCCTTATGGAAATATAGAAGCTATAGGTGTGTATTTAGTTAATGATTTTATGAGAGTTATTTTAGTTTCACAAAGAAATATTAAAGAAGGTAGCGAGCTGAGTTTTGATTATGGTATTAATTATTGGCATAATAAATAAAAAAAATTAAAATTAACTATGTTAATAAATTTTTATATGGTTTATTTATGTCTTCTATTAATAACGATGGTAATGTTGAGTATAATAGAGTTGAAAATTCTGATATTAATTTTAATAATCTTGATAAAAAAGATAATAAACCTTCTCTTCCAGAATACAGTTTAAACCCAGCGACTTCTGAAGAAAAAAACACAAAAATAGAATCATATGACAAATTGATTGACTACCTTGAAACTATTTTAGAAGATGATTTTTCTTCCCCTTCATATTATGAAGAAATGATTAAAGAAAACGGAGAAAAGCTAGAAAAATCGGAAAAGTTTATAAGTAAGAAGCTAAATCAAATGTCTGATGTTTCAGAGAAGTTATCTTTATTAAATAGTAAAAATAATTTATCACCTAGAGAAAAGAGAAGAAAAATAAGCTTAGAAAATAAAAGTGAAAACTTATCAAATGAATATCAAAATTATTTAGAAAGTTATCAACATTTTAAGGGTGGAGACATGGACTTAAAAGTTCAGCGTAATGAAGCAAAGTTAATGCAGAGTAATTGTAAAAAGAAATTAGAGTCAGCTGTTAGTAAAAAAGAATTTTTAAAAAAAGAAAATAGTGATGTAAAAAAACTGCATATTACTGAAACAAGTTCAGGTCAATTTAATAACTTTATAGAATCATTAAATATTGTAGGAGCTCAGCTTAAAACTGAAGCTGTGCTTTTAGTAGATGCAAATGGTGAAGAAGACAGTTTTGGTAAAGAAAATGACTTATTTTCGATAGCAAATTCGGTATTAGAGCTGGCAGATGAAATAGCATCTATAGTGACTGAGCAAAATGAGGCTGCGTGGAAAGACGATAGTGTAGTAAAAGAATTAGATATATTTTTTCCTGGGGAAATAGCAGAAGTAGTTCAGAAGATTTTTGATGAAAAAGTTTAATTGTCGGTCGATTTTAATCGATTTGCGGGAGGATATCTTCCCATTCGTAATCGTTATATTGTAAGTATTTTATCATATCAACGGAATGCTCCAATCTTTTCCTAGCCTTGCTCTTATAAAATTTTAGAGAGAATTAGGTCTTTTAGCGTAAATATCCATTATTCACTTAATTACAAAATTTCCATACTGTGTTATCTCAGCAGCGACACAAGATACGAAATAAGAGAAGTTTTATAACACAATGCTTTAGGAGTTTTGTATATGGATATACAACTTAGTCAAGAACATTTAGAAAATTTCAGCTGGAACCGTAGTGGCTTCTCTATCCAGTTAGAGCAATGTTCGGCAGGTTTCTTTATTGAGTCAATAAGTAATGAAATTGAAACCTATCAAATGATGTTGAATGACGCTCCTAGTCTACAGTTAGTTGCTTACGAAGAAGAGTTACCTAAGCTTAAAAGAAAACTGGATTCCGAGTCGAAACATTATGATTTGAGTAATAGTAAAATTTATTTACTTGCAAAGTCGATAGATACTTTAGATGAAGAAATTTCTGATTTAGAAAAATCTATTGCTAGCCTTGGGAAAGAAAATGTAGTCAATTATTCGCAGGATTTTCTTCTTCTGAGTGAAAATTTGGAAGGAGTAAAAAAAGATCGTCATCAGCAGGCATTACTACTGGATAATGTCATCATAGAGTGTTCTGGTAACGCTGAGAATACAAGAGGGTACCAACGAGCACTTAGAGATACAGAGATGCAATATCAAGAAGCTGTACAAATAAGGGCTGAACTTGCGAAGTCAATTCAAAGGCTTAAAAATCAGTTGAAGTGGCTTGAAGATATTCGAAGTTGTAATAGGGAAGTCTTTGCTCTCACATTTTCTATTGAAAGTGAGAACAGTATTTCGTCGCTCTTGATAAGTTTAAAAAAAGAGCTAATTGTCTTTCAGAATCATCAAGAGAGTGAAAAACAGTATTATTTGCATGAGTTAATTGAAGACCTTGAAGTAAAGAGTAAGAATTGGAAAAAAATGTGGCGAGATGCTTGTCGTAATTCTCTGCCTTGTCCTCAATTCAAACTTATTGTGCACCCTTCTTTGCAAGAAGTGGTCATGCGAAGCATTAAAAATAGATAAATTTGCCATATGGGGTAGATTTAAGCTTTCTTCGCATTGACTCTTATCATTAGATTTCGTAATCTAGGACTTCAAGATTGCTCGGATGGTGAAATTGGTAGACACAAGGGACTTAAAATCCCTCGGACTTTTGTCCGTGCCGGTTCGAGTCCGGCTCCGAGCACTTCAAACAAAAAGCTTAGACTAGAAATAGTCTAAGCTTTTTTTACTTCTTCTCAATTTGTCCAACCCCTGTCCAACTTTTATTTCGTGCATTCTTCTTCCATAAAATAGTGGTATGGGATTTTTTTATATTATTTTATTTATTGAGACTTGTAGTAGTTAAATAATTGTAGTCCATATTCTACTATGTGGAGAAGTTAGATGAACGAGAGAAGTCATACTAAAATGTTTGACCTTCGAACCTTGGAGCTTCTAGAGCATGCAATTAAGCTATCGATATCTCAAAATAAACTAGATGATTCAGAGGGGTCACAGGTACTTCCTTTTTTGGCTATTTTCATCGCGCTTGAGCTTCATTTAAAACGGCTTTTATGTGATGAGCATTGGAGCTTGGTATGTTCTAAACCTGGGAAGGTATCAAAAATTCAATTTGATTCAGGAGAGTTTAGAAGCTGTTCTTTTGATGACGCACTAGAAAGACTAGGTGCGATTGGTATTGATCTATCGACTTTGGAAAAAGTGCTAACGCGATGTCAGAAAACGAGAAACAGAGCTATCCATTTTCATCACTCGGTGAGTCGAATGCAAGTTGCAGAGGTTTTTCATATCCTTGAGCGACTTGTGGAAGTAACGAGAAGCGACCTATTTGATGCCTACGATGATCGCTATGGCGTCATGAGAGAACAAATCAGAGAATGGGACGAGTTACTAAAGACTCGATGGGCACAAGTAAAAAAAGGATTACTTGCACAAGAGATTTATTTTGATTGTTTGGTTTGCGGATATCCTGCAGTACTGCTCCATGATGGAGAAGATGGACTGACGTGTTCACTATGTTACAGCCAGTTTGACCGAGCGGAGTATGTGGATTGCGGTTACAACTATGGACCTGGCGATTACGATCCTGGGCCTGATTGTCCGCATTGTGGAAGATCAGCTTGTCTGGCGAATTACGGTGAAGGGGTGCTATTGTGTGTATATTGTACTAGTGTATCTGGAACAGAAACCTGTGATCGTTGTGGGGAAGTTGATGCTGATCCTGAAACTGGACTTTGTAGCGGGTGTTTAGAAGATTTGATAGGTGACTAGCTTCGCGGACACTAATCCTTGTAGAAGGGTAATATTTATCTTATTTCCTCTTTTCGAAGGGGGATTAAATCACGAGCTTCGAAGTCTAAGCTATTTACAATCTTTACTATATTTTCCAGAGATATATTCCGCTCTCCTCTTTACATAGCCTTAACCCACCTATCTTCCTAAAATCTATATCCCCTAGACATGATTACCCTAAAACTGTTATGAAATGTTATAATTTGTTATAATAAGTTATATGGGACAAAACGTGGATATAGTGATCACGGAATGGGCTCTTCAATCGTACCTAGAGCTGAGAGGAAGAGAATTTACGAACGAAGAATATTGGAAGAATATTCGTCCTGACGTTGAGTTGTTGAAGGATTTTCCTAGCAATTCAAAGTTCGAGCTTTCGAATTTTTGGGGACCGTGTAAGGACAAAAGTCAAGCTAGGGTTCCTAATTGTTACAAGATGAAGTGGCACAATATTGGTCCGGGAAGAGTTCAGCTACGATTGCTGGTTGTTTTTTCAGATGATATGGCTTATCTGTGTCAAGCCTATGTAAAGCGTGACGAGAAAGTGGATAAAAGGCAGATAGCTAAGATAAAGATCCGAGCTAAGCTAATTGAGCGAGGTCAAGTAGAAATTAGAGGGCGCTTAAAATGAATAATGTAGGCATTTGTGATGAAAAAAAAGGCTCCGAGCCTGATCGCCATCACCCAGATAGCATTATAGGTGAGATGCGCAAGATGGGGCTTCCAGAAGAGTTTTTGAGATCTCTAATGAGGACTGTGTCTGATTTTGAAGGGATTGAAGATTTAATGAATCTCTGGATGAATGAAGACGATCCCCAGGATAGGGATGAGGTTATCGCTGACCTACGAGAGTCGTTAGAAGATATAGAAGAAGCTCCAAATAGCCCCCGGGCACGTCCTTATCTTCCTTTTGATAATTTAGAAGAGATTCGAAAAGATATCGAAGAATTCAAAAAGGCATTGAGAACAGAAGTTGAAAAACGGGGTGGAATTAGCGAACTTGCTCGAAGAACTGGTATACCTCAACCTTCATTAAGTCGTTTTTTTGCTTCAGCCTCGATGCCCAGGCGTACTACTTTGTATAAGATTGCAGAAGCTCTCAATCTTCCAGAGACTTCGATTGCTTCGAAGTGGACGCGTTAACGAACGATTCTGAGAAAGTAGTCTCATTTGTCCAACTTTATCCAGTGGAATTATGAGATATTTGGGGATACTAGAGGAAGGTATTCTATCTCGTAAAAGCCTCTAAGTTAAACAAATGGCTATGCTGTAGGATGGATTGGAAATCTTTCGTAAAAGGACTTAAAATCCCTCAGATCTTGGTCCGTGCCGGTTCGAGTCCGGCTCCGAGCACTTCAAACAAAAAGCTTAGACTAGAAATAGTCTAAGCTTTTTTTCTTCTAAACAGAAGATAAGACTGAGTGTTGGTCTAAAAGGAAAAAACTTTTATAGATGGCTTCATCAACAATATTAAGATTGTATTGAAAAACATCTATGTAATCGTGAACTCCAATCAATAAGACCTGGTCAACATCACTTGTTTCTAAAGAATTTTTCAGAATATCCATCTCTTGTCGTGCAACTATTGAATTGGAACTATCACCAATGATTGCATCTAATGAATCAGAAGCGGCATTTACGCAGTAATTAATAGAACGAGGAACAAAAGGGTCAAAAATCAAAAAATTTGCTATGTTTCGATAGTTGAAAATATGATATTTTTTACGATACATATCGTTGGCATTTACAGATTTTAATACTGCAGCCCACTCTAACGTATCGTAAGCTTCTGGCATTTTCGAGAGAGTTGTTGTAAGAAAAAAGTACTTAATATCAAGAAGGCGTGCTGTTTTATCTGCTCGCTCAAGCATTCTACCAAGGCGTATGAAGTGCCAGGCTTCATGGTGTGCGAGCATATCTTCCGCATAACCTGTGATCATATGCCCCATGCCTTGAAAATGCTCGTAGAATTCCTGTAGGTCTTCGATAAAACGTCGACGGCGGTGTTTGAGTGTGAAATGAAACAGTTCGTTGATCGCTTCCCAAATTTCGCTGGGAAGGTGTTCTCTTACTGTTCTAGCGTTCTCTCTGGCGCTGGCTACGCAACTTAAAATAGAGTTTTGATTTTTCGCATCGAATGTCAAAAAACGGAGAACAGTACTCTCTGATGAGATTTTGTGTTTTTTTCTAAATTCTTCATGATCACCTGAAGCATAAATAAGAGAGAGCCAGCGTGCTTGATTAGAATCAAGACCAAGATCTAGCATTAAGTGGGCGTTTACTCTTACAAAACGGGCTACGTTATCTGCTCGCTCTAGATAGCGACTCATCCAATAGAGCGAGTTAGCTACGCGACTAAGCATGATTGTGTTCCTCTATTTTTATTTCTTCATCACTTAAGACCCAGGTATCTTTACTTCCTCCGCCTTGAGAAGAATTGACGACGATAGAGTCTTTTACTAATGCAACTCTTGTAAGTCCTCCTGGAAGAACGTAAGGAGATTGGCCATATAGAATATAAGGTCTTAGATCTACATGACGGCCTTCGATTTCTTTTTCTGTAATGGTTGGGCAGCGACTAAGTGCGAGTTCGGGTTGTGCGATATATAGATGAGGGGTGTCTTCTATTTTTTTGGCGAATACGTCACGTTGTTCTTTCGTTGCACTCGTACCAACTAACATTCCATAGCCACCAGAGCTATTTACTGGTTTGACGACGAGTGTATCTAAGTTATCTAGTACGTATTTGCATTGATCAGGATCTGAACATAAAAATGTTTTTACGTTGGGAATAATAGGCTCTTCATCAAGATAGTAACGAATAATATTAGGAACGTATGAGTAAATAGCTTTGTCATCTGCTATTCCTGTTCCAGGAGCATTAGCTAGAGCGATATTTCCTTTTCTGAAACACGACATGATTCCTGGCACTCCTAGGAGTGAATCGGGGTTGAATTCTAATGGGTCTAGAAATGTGTCGTCAATACGACGGTAGAGAACGTCTACCCGCTGCAATCCTTTCGTTGTCATGAGGTAAACGTGGTCATCTCGCACCGTTAGATCACGTCCTTCAGCGAGAGTCACTCCCATTTGCTGAGCGAGGTAAGCGTGTTCAAAATAAGCAGAGTTATAAATACCTGGTGTTAATACAACGACTGTTGGATCTGGAGAAATTTCCGATCCGATATGACGAAGGGTTGAGTAAAGGCGATCAGTGTACTCAATTACTGGTCTAACTCTTAATTTTCTTAGCGCTGAAGGAAAAATTCGTTTTTGAATCATTCGATTTTCTAGAACGTAGGAAATTCCAGATGGGCAGCGAAGGTTATCTTCTAAAACATAAAAAGTACCATCATGATCACGAACGAGATCAGTGCCGGTAATGTGAGCCCAGATTCCTTTAGGAGGGCGTATTCCGGTACATTGTTTTAAAAAACCACTGCATGAAAAAACCTCTTCACGAGGTATGATCATATCTTTCAAGATTTTTTGATCATTATAGATGTCGTCAATAAAAAGATTAAGAGCTGTGATACGTTGTTTTAATCCTTTTTCCAGGACTTTCCACTCATGAGCGGGAACAATACGTGGAAGAATATCATAGGGCATCACCTTTTCTGTACCCCGTCGATCTCCGTAAACAGCGAAGGTAATTCCTTGTTGGAATAAAGCTAGTTCAGCAGCTTTTTGTCTTTTTCGTAGCTCTGCAGTAGATAGTGAGGCTACGGCGCTTTCTAGTGGGCGAGCGTAAGATCTAAGTTTTCCCGATTCTTCAAATAATTCATCATAAAACTCACCGACCTCATAGTCCTTTATGGAACTTTTATTGGTCATTGTATACCTCCTCTACTTTTACTGTGACTCCAAGAGTTTCTGTTCCTCCACCCTTGAAAATAGTTCCAGAAGTAGGGGTTGCATCGAGGTAATTACGTCCACGTGCTACGCTGATGTGTTCTTGTTTAGCAAGACAACCGTTTGTAGGGTCAAAACCACGCCAGCCGATGTAAGGAAGATAGAGTTCTACCCAAGCATGAGAAGCTTCAGATTGAATTTTATTTTCGTAAGAGGCTCCTGTATAAATATAGCCCATTTGGTAACGTGCGGGGACTCCTAGGAGGCGAGCTAGGCAAATAAAAAGGTTAGCAAAGTCTTGGCAAACTCCATGGCGTGTAGCGTAAACATCGAAAGGAGTCGTATCTAGTGAAGTTTTTCCGGGTAAATATTCGTAATCTGTATAGATAGAGTGATTAATATCTCTCAAAGTTTCTAAAAGATCGTAGTCGTTTCGTTCTACGAAACTCATGGCATAAGTCGTTAACTCTTCTAGTTGGGTCGGGGGAAGCTCTTGCGGTAGAAGATACGGCATCATCATTTGTCTTTGCCATGGCATCCATACAAGAGGTATAGAGGCTTGTCTTTTTTTTGGAGTTGTATCATCATTTGGACGCCCGTAGATTCTAACACGAGCATGATTTTCGACTTTTAGGTGGGTATACGGTTCTGTTATTGTGTAGTGTAATGACTCATTCCCAAATACATCTTCAAATTGAATTTGTTCTCCAGGAGAAGAAATTGTGAGAGTGGAATACTCTACACTTTGAATAGGGCTTTCAAGAGGTTTTAGACGAAAGATATGTGAGCTATGTTCTACAGGCTCTGTATAAGAATATTCAGTAATATGCGTGATATTGAACATGCGATAAGTTAGTGTTCCAGCATCTCGACAACTGACAACAGATCTAGAATTCATAATTACTTGATTTGATTGTGTTTGTTCAACTTGCATATTGCTGTAAGCCTTTTTGGTTTTTTGTATTTCTGGTTCTGTACCTTTTGTTGATATTGGAAGTTCCTGAGAAGATAAAGACGCTTGTATATCAGAGCTTGTAATGGCTCCATTACTCACAATAAGAAGCTGTCCTTGTTTTATTTCTTCCCATTGACCTGTGGAAAAAGGTTCATTTGATAGAATAAATTTTGTTCGGTATATATCTCTAGGATCTTGGAAATTTGCAGTGATAGTCGATGATTCTAATTCTATTTTTGTTTCAGAAGGAGTAATTCGTGAAAAATAATAATGTTCTTGAGAATGTTCTCCACGATAAATCAGCATGCTTGTTCCATCTGACATAGTGATGTCAGGTACTCCAATTTTATCTAACTCAGCTAACCAAGATAGTAAAAGCGAAGTAGTTGCTGCTTTAATGCTTTCTAGACCTTCTTGGTAAAATTTTCCTAATAAAAAGCAAAAAGCAAGTTCAGAGTCAGAGCGTCCTAACGGAGTTAAAAATTTAGAGTCACTAGTGAAGAGTTCACGTAGACTATTTTTATCGATATTTCCGCAGTGTGCAAATAGCCAGTCGTTACCTGCAAATGATTTGGAAAAGGGTTGTATTTCATGATGGGTATATCCAGCAGAGTCAGTTTTTGCTTTACAGATGAAAGTTTTTGATCGAAATGCTGCTATGTCAGGCATTTCATTGGTAGATGATACTTCTGCGCTTGTATTTGTTTGCTTGTAGAGCAGAGCAGCGGCTTTGTTATCTGGATGCCAAGCTATACCCCATCCGTAGGGTGCTACACTATTAGAATTATGACTTAGATGAATGTCAAGAGAAGGGGTAAGTAAACCATCGGAAGATATAGCGATAAATGAACGTATCATATGAACCTCGAGAAAATAATTGTCTCGTCTTGGGATTGGGATCTTTCGTAATATTCTGTATTTTAATCATTGAAATCTACTAATTTTATGTCTTTAACATGTTGGGGGCTATTTATGTCTATTCTCATCGCTCTACATCATCTTACCCGTTATGAATACGATCGCTTGATAAAGCTTGGCCCACAATTGATAAGACTTCGCCCTGCACCTCATTCGCGATCTACTATTCGTTCTTATTCTCTTAAAGTAACGCCAGAAGAGCATTTTATTAATTGGCAGCAAGATCCTTTTGGTAATTATTTAGCTCGTATTGTTGCACCAAAAAAGACAAGAAAATTTCAAGTAGAAATTGATATTGTTATGGAAATTCGGGTGTTTAATCCTTTAGATTTTTTTCTTGAGGAAGGTTTTGAACATTACCCTTTTGAGTACAGTCCTGAATTGAAAGCAGAACTGTTACCTTATCTTGAAATTAAAGAGTCGGGAATCAAGCTTAAAGAATGGGTAAAAGAGTTTCGTGATACTAAAGGAACAATAATATCATTTCTTTCTAGCTGTAATCAAAAACTTCACGAAACACTTAATTACGGAATCAGATTAGAGCCTGGAATCCAGTCTTGTGAGGAAACATTAACTTTAAAAAGTGGTTCTTGCCGCGATATGGCTTGGCTTCTTTGTCAGTTATTACGACATTGTGGATTGGCAACGAGATTTGCATCTGGATATTTAGTTCAATTAAAGCAGGATATTCCTTCATTAGATGGACCTTCTGGTGTTGATGAAGATTTTGGAGATTTACATGCATGGGCAGAGGTCTATCTCCCTGGAGCAGGTTGGGTTGGTTTAGACCCTACATCAGGCTTATTTTCTGGAGAAGGACACATTCCACTGAGTTGCTCACCAAATCCTTCTACAGCAGCTCCTATTACAGGTCGTTTGGATGAATGCGAAAGTGTGCTTTCTCATGAACTTAAAATTACTCGTATCCACGAAGATCCTCGTATTACTCGTCCTATTTCAGATGAATCTTGGCAGAAAGTATTGGCTTTAGGTGAAAAGGTAGATTCTGATCTTAAATCTAATGATGTCCGACTTACGATGGGAGGGGAACCTACTTTTGTTTCTTTAGATGATCCACAAGGAGATGAATGGAACTTTACAGCTCTTAGCCAAGCTAAAACCCTTTTAGGTGACAAGTTATTATGGCGTTTAAAAGAAAAGCTATCTACAGGAGCAGTGGTGCAGTATAGTCAAGGAAAGTGGTACCCTAACGAGCTGCTTCCAAGATGGGCTATGAATTGCTTTTATCGAGTTGATGGTTTGCCTGTTTGGCAAGACCCGCAATGGTTAGCACGTTCAGATCAGAACTGTGGGCATGATCTATCAACAGCTCATACTTTTTTAGCAGAACTTGCTGAAAATCTTGGCATAGCAGACTCGTATATTTTAACTGCTCAAGAAGATGCTCCTTACTACCTTTGGAAAGAGGCGCGCCTCCCTATCGAAGATGAAATTTACTCTTCTGATCTTTTTGAAGAGAAAGAGAGGCAGCGTTTACAACGTCTATTGGATGGGGATTTAAATCATCCAGCGGGTTATGTTCTTCCTTTAAGTTTTTCTCATCGTGAACAGCAATGGGTTAGTAATGCTTGGCTTTTCCGTAATGGCCGCTTGGTTCTCGTTCCTGGAGACTCTCCTATAGGATTACGGCTTCCTTTAGCTAGCCTTCCTTCTTCAGAAACAGAAGAACTCGCACCGGAAAGAAGCCCTTTGGAAAAACTTTCTTCTCTACCTTCTATTAAGGAGTTAGAAGAACAGTACGGTAAAGATTCTGGAAAGCCTGAAGTATTTGCTAAGTACTCTAATGGAATGGTACGCACTGCTTTGTGTGCTGAGGTTCGAAATGGAACTCTTCACCTTTTTCTTCCTCCACTTTCCTATATTGAACATTTTCTGGCTTTGTTATGTGCTATAGAGGGTACAGCAAAAAATCAGGGAGTCGCTATTGTATTAGAAGGCTATGCTCCTCCTCATGACCTTCGCATAAAACATTTTAGTGTGACTCCTGACCCTGGGGTTTTGGAAGTAAATTTACCTCCTGTATCTACTTGGAAGGAATTAATTTCTCTTACAGAAACACTTTATGATGAGGCTCGTCAAACTCGTCTTCTTACTGAAAAGTTCTTATTAGATGGACGACTTGCTGGTACAGGAGGAGGAAATCATATTGTCGTTGGAGGAGTACATCCACTAGATAGTCCTTTTTTACGTCGTCCTAGCTTATTGCGTAGTATGGTGACTTTTTGGCAGCATCATCCTTCTCTTTCATATTTATTTTCTGCTCAATATATTGGTCCCACAAGTCAGGCTCCTCGAATTGATGAAGCACGACATGATTCTCTTTATGAATTAGAAATAGCTTTTCAACAGCTAGATCTAGATGCAGATGAAAAGGTTCCATTGTGGTTAGTAGATCGTCTTTTCCGGAATGTATTAGTAGATCTTACTGGTAATACACATCGGGCGGAATTTTGCATCGATAAATTATATAGTCCAGATAGCAATCGTGGGAGATTAGGTTTACTTGAATTACGTGGGTTTGAAATGACTCCTCATGCACGGATGAATTTGCTACAAGCTCTTCTGGTACGCGCTGTTATTTCTAGTTTTTGGAAGAAGCCCTATGAACATTCACTTTTTAGATGGGGAACGCGTTTGCACGATGAATTCATGTTACCCGATTGTATATGGAGTGATTTTCTTTTAGTTCTAGAGACTCTACGGAAAGAGGGATATGACTTTGATCCGAAGTGGTTCGATTCATTTATGGAGTTTCGTTTTCCAAAATTAGGTTCAGTAACACATGAGGGAGTGACAATAGAATTACGCTATGCGTTGGAGCCATGGCCTATTTTAGGTGAAGAGCTATTCCATGGTGGAGTAAGTAGAGCTGTTGATAGTTCTGTTGAACGTTTACAGGTTAAAGTAAAAGGTATAATTGAACCAAGACATATTGTTACTTGTAATGGTTATCCTTTGAGTTTACAGGAAACAAATGAACGCGGAGTTTATATTGGTGGTGTCCGGTACAAGGCATGGGCGCCTTGTTCTTCTATGCATCCTAATATTCCTGTGCATAGTCCTTTAGTATTTGATGTTGTAGATACTGTACAGAACCGTTCACTTGGAGCTTGTAAATACCATGTTATGCATCAGGGAGGGAGAAATTATGAAAACTACCCCGTTAATGCAAATGAAGCAGAGGGACGCCGTTTGGCCCGCTTTGAAGAGATGGGGCATACTCAAGGAAAAATGCAAATAAAGAAAGTAGTAAAGCATCCAGATTTTCCTTATACGCTGGATTTAAGATATCAATGTGAAGAGACAAGTGATGAAAAACAGTCTATTAATGAATATTGTTTGAGTATTGATTAATATTGGAATTTAGAGAGTACTTATAGATCATACGGAATGCTAGGCATTTGTGACTTGTTTTATACTGAAGCATTGTAGTTAGAGGAAAAATGGAAGAAGATAAAACTAGTTATAAAGCTATTATAGCGTTTACTTTACCCGCAATTTTTTCAGTAGCTTTAGAGCCTATGGCTGAGTTTATTGATACAGCTGTTCTAGGGCATGTAAACACAGTTTGGGTTGGCAGCTTGGCAGCAACAAATGCCTGTTTAGGTTCTTTTGCTTGGATTTTTAATTTTCTTTCTTACGGTGTTACAGCACAAATTGCTCAAAGTTTAGGTGCAGGGAAAAAAGATATTCTCGGAGCTCACATATTTACAGCTTTACTGATGGCTCTTGTGATTGGTTTGGGAGTGGGCTTGCCTTTGTTTTTCTTTGGTCAACAGTTATTGAGTACTGTAATGGGAGCAAGTGGTGAACTTTTAGTCGAATCACAGGCTTATTATTCCATCAGAGTCATTGGCTATCCTTTGACGATTCTTTCTATCAGTTTAATTGGAATTTTGAGAGGTCTCCAGCGAATTTCTCTAACGATGGGAATTGTATTTTTGACAACTTGTGTCAATGCAGTAGGTACCTATTTGGCGGTCTTTTATTATGGATGGGGTATTGAGGGAGCAGCATGGGCTACAGTCCTCTCTTTTTTTCTTGGTGACTGTGTCGCTTTAAGATGGCTATGGAGTCATCGAAAAGACCTTGGTTTAGGAAAAGAATGGAAAGTAGATTGGAAAGATGTAACGAGTCTTGGTTCTGATGGGATAAATCTTGCCGGAAGAACAGGGGTTTTAACTCTTTCTTTTTTTATTTTGACTGCACTTGCTACTCGTTTAGGAACGGTAGAATTAGCTGCTTATCAAGTGGCTTTACAAATTTGGTTATTGGCAGCTTATTGTATGGATGGTTTAGCGATTACAGCCACGAGCTTTGGTGCTCATCTTTTAGGAAAAGGGGATCGTAGAGCTCATCGTCTCTTATCTAATCGACTTATCTATTTAGCGATTGGATTTGGAGGAACTTTCTTTCTTTTTTATTATTTTGCCAGAGACTATCTACAAGGTCTTTTTACAAATCGCCTGGAAATCATGCTTCTTTTAGATACTATTTGGTTTTATTTGGCTGCAAGTCAGTTGATTAATTCAGTAGCTTATGTATATGACGGCATTCTTTTTGGTGCTAGGGATTTTGTTTTTCTTCGAAAACGTATGATGGAAGCTTTTCTTTTTGTTTTCCTTCCTCTTGTTTTTTGGGGCTTTATGAAAATGGAGTCGTTACTTGGCTTGTGGCTAGCATTAATCGGCTTGAATACCTACCGTATGTTCAGTGGTTGGTGGGGCTGTAAGAAAATTTAAGACCTTTAAAACTTAAATGTTTTAACTCTATCTCCTAAAAATTGAACTATATTTTTAAGATCACTAGATTGTTTACTTCCTTCCATAGCCTCATGATAAGTCGAGTCGGCAGCTGAATCTAAGGATGTTACAATGTTATCAATCATGTTTATTTGTTCCCCAGCTACGCTTAAGCTAGATACCATTTGCTCTAATGATTTGGTTGTAGTTCCTACATTTTCAGCTATCGAATTGGCTGCACTTGACTGTGCTGTAATGGCTGTATCAATTTCGTTGTATGCAATGCTTAATTCTGAAAAGCTTCCTACAAGAATATTTGTGATTTTTTCAACTTTGCCTACAGCTTCAGTAATTTCTTTGATTCGTACTTTGATTTTACTGGTAGCGCTGTTGGTTTCTCCTACCAAATTGCGAACTTCGTTCGCAACTACTTCAAAACCTTTTCCGTATTCTCCAGCTTTAGTCGCTTCAATTGTAGCGTTTAGAGCTAAGATTTTAGTTTGTTCGTTTACTTGCATGATATCGCTTAGGACAGAGCCAATTACCTTCGAGCAAAGTGAAAGTTCTTCTGATGCTTTTAGCGCTGTATTAACATGTTCATTAGCTTCTCCTACAACCTGAGACGCTCGGTTGGTACTGCTTGCAACATTTTGAATGGTGTTACTGAAATCTAAAACGGATTCATCAATACTTTTCATTGAGTAAGAAACAGATTGAGCTTCATCATTAATATGCTTGAAGCCGTTTAATAGCTCGCCAGCAGCACCTTTGGCTTCGGAAACGTTTGTTGTAAGAGTTTGAGACATTTTGTTAATGACAGTAGATGAATTATCTAATCCACTAGAAGCTGTATCTACTTTGTCGCTTGCATTACGGACATCAGAAATTACAGTTTTCAGTTTTATTACTAAGGCGTTTACAGAACGGCTTAGTTCGGCAAGTTCGTCACTACCTGATAGTTCCCATTGCATAGCGAGATTTCCGGAACTAATTTCATGAAATATAGATTGTGCTTTACGGATATTATTTGTGATACGACGTGCAATAAGGATAGAAAGGAAAATAGTTGATATTGTTGAAATAATAACAATAAGTATGAGGTTGTTTAGCTCTTTTTGATTATTATCAACAATTTTATGGTTATACATGATAACTTCATCGAATAATTCATTTTGTAGATTACTCAAGTAAGCAATTCGCTTTGTGGAGGCTGTAAACCAGCTTTGAGAATTTACTGATGTATCTTCACTGGTAGTAAGTTTATTGGCTTCACTTCTATATTGCTCTACAGTAACTTGTAAATCAGATTTTAGGAAATTCTGGAATGAGTTTCGTCGAATACTGCTTGTATTTCCCATATATTGAGTAGCTGCTTCTTGCTGGCGATCTACTAAACCTTTCCATTTATCTTGTAGAGCTTGAGCGAATGTTTTAGATGCAAATACGTTAGCAAGTACAGCGCGCTCTATACCGCTAGCTTCTTTGATTTGCATTACCTCTGAAAGATTAGATATTTGTAATGAGGTTTCATAGTTACTAATAATATTTTGTAATTTTACAACTAAAGAAAGAAGCATGTTGTTAGCGTTGGTATAGAAGGCAATAACGGGTCCTAGCTTTGCTTCTTGATTCTTTACCTGTGATCGATAAGTTTTGATTTTTTGAAGATGTGTATTAATTTCATTGATGAGAAAAGTAATATCTTTTGGATAGCTTGATAGGTCTAAATTTCTTACATTATTTAGATAACTGTCGATTTGTTTTTGAGCGATATCATGTTGCTTTGGTAATTCTTAGGCAAAGCTTTGTCCTTTAGACCCTAAAAATCCAGCACTCATACCTCGCTCTTTTTGTAATTCATGAACGAGTTCTGCTGCAGGACGAGCTAAGTTCTTAGTCATCATAAGGTCTCGTTTACTAATATTTAAGAGATCCACTTTTTCGTAATAGTTTTTGACTGCAAGAAAGGTAAAGGCACTAAATGGTAAAGATACTAAAATCAGTATCTTAAGGAGAACAGAAAGATGATTTAAAGGGTTCCATGTATTCGAATGTTTTTTAAGCATCTATTTTTCCTTATTATATTTTAGATTTAAATCATAGCTAATCAAAAGAATTAGTGATAACTCTAGGTGTGTATGTTTAATTTTAATCTATGCGTTATTTGTTTTTTTATTTCATTCCTTTGTTGTGTATGTTAAGCAGCTACAGGGTGTTATTTTTTCGATAGTATTTCGTTAAGTCTCTCCTTTAAATATCTGCAAATTGATATTAAGTTAATAATGGATTCTTGGAGGTGTAGGCACTATGACATGGTTTGATCAATTTAAGAGGGAAGACTTAGAGAAATGTGAAAAAGAAGAGCTGATAGATCTATTTCTAAAAGCACGTCAGATTGCTGATAATCTAGTTCAAGAGAAAGTTGATTTTATTGAGTCAAGTTATGATGGTTTTTGGGATTGGTATATTCAGGATAACTTTGAATATATGTCTCCACGGTTTTGGGAAATTCTGGGCGTTGATTATAGAACAAAGCAGCATGATCCTGCAGAGTGGCAAGATTTAATTTTTAAAGAAGATTTAGAGATTGCTTTAGAAAATTTGCGTAAACATTGTGAAACAAGAGGAAAGCATCCTTATAGACAAGAAGTCCGTTATCGTCATGCAGATGGTTCCACTGTAACTGTTCTTTGCCGTGGGAGGGTCATCGAATGGGGGGAAGATGGTGAAGCTCTTCGTATGATTGGAACGCATACTGATGTTACACAATTAAAGGAAGCTCAAAAGGAGCTTGCGGCAGCTAGCCAGTTCAAGTCGCAGTTTCTAGCAAATGTATCTCATGAGTTACGTTCTCCATTAAATACTCTGATTTTGTTGATTCAATTATTACGTAATAATTCTGAAAAAAACTTGAGTGAAAAACAGCTTGAAAACTTAGAGCAAATACATATTTCAGCAAATGATCTTCATCTACTAGTTAACGATTTGTTAGATCATTCAAAAATAGAAAAAGGAATCATTGATTTAGAAGCGAAAAGTACTCCTATTTCTGAAATTGCAAGCAGTATTCATAGTATGTTTGAAAGTCAATTCCAATCTAAAGGTGTGGATTTTTCCTGTACAGCAGATGATTTAGAAGGTGAGATAGTTACAGATAGGCGTCGTTTAGAGCAGATTATTAGAAATTTGGTATCAAATGCTCTTAAGTTTACAGAAGTGAGTGGTCGTGTAGATGTTTGTTTTTCATGGGAAGAATTGAAAGATGGACGCATCTTAGTGGTATCTATCCATGATACTGGTATAGGAATGGAAGTTTACGAATTAGAAGATATTTTTAATCCATTTAACCAAGGAGAAGAAGGAAGGAAAAACCACTACATGGGGACTGGGCTTGGCTTAGCTATTGTAAAACATTTAACTGAGCTTTTGGGGGGAGATATATCGGTTTCTAGTGTGAAAGAGAAGGGAAGTATTTTTACATTGAAAATACCTGATATGATGAGAGAAGAAAAAGATAATGTATCGAATCAGAAATCTATCATTCATAAAAGCATTAAGAGTCATTTAGAAGTACAGCGTTTGCATGGTCTTAATGTACTTATTGTTGATGATGATATACAAACAATATTTGCATTGCGACAGGTCTTATCAGAACTTGGTATGCGTCCATTTCAAGCTACAAGTGGAAGAGAAGCAATTGATTTATGTAAGAAGTACAAAAATTTAGATATTGTTTTAACAGATATTCATTTAGGTGACATGCTTGGTTATGATTTTAGAAAAGAAATCTCAAGCCTAGATCATATGCGTACTGTGCCGTTTGTTTATGCTTCAGGGCATCCTTTTTATGTAGATAATATTCCTTCTTCGGAGAAATCTATCCCTCATTTAGCAAAACCTCTCCACTTAGATCAGCTTATTTCAGTTTTTATTCAGGTACTTTTAGCCATTGAGAGTTAGATCTCATTATGAAAAACCTCTAATGGCTACTTAATTTCACATCTGATTCAGCTTGCATAGTCATTGGAGCTTAAATCCTCGAGGCTCTTGCAAAAAGAGTCTTTTTTTCCTCTTAGTTAAGGTAGTAGATTGCTATATTCAAGGTAAATGCGTAGCTAATCCATAATAAGTAGGGAATAAGCAGATAGCTTGCAAATTTATCAAACGTATAAAAATTTCTTATTGTGATGCTCAGTACAATAATGAGTAAAGATAAATCAAGAAGAGCCCATAGAGTTTCCTGTAAGCCGAAAAATAGAATTGACCAGAGAAAATTTAGAAATAACTGAGTAAAAAAAAGAGCGTAGAGTGGCTTTTTAAGCTGAAAATTGTGTTCATGTTTGTAAATACGATAAAGTGAAATGGTCATCATTACATAGAGTAATGTCCAAACAGGACCAAATAACCATGGTGGCGGGTTCCAAGAAGCTTTTTCTAAAGAATAATACCAAGGATCAATAGACTGTCTAGTAACAATACCTGAAATAACTTGGACAACAAGTATAGGCAAGTAACAGATTAAAAAAGAACTATAGCTACTTAATTTATTCATCATAACTTTCAGGGGTATTTTTCTTTTTTCGAAAAATAACCCAAATTTTGCATAAAGGCAATCCTTCCTTATTGTTTCCGTTTGCAATAAGCAAATAAGCGATAGAAACAGCAGCTGTACTGCTATGGCCACTAGGAAAAGATTTTACGATGTTTCCACGGAGACGAATTCTTCCGATTTTTGGTTTTAGATATGGTATGAGCAAGTGATTTACATCTAACTCCCGATTGTGACCTAATCCTCTGCCTAGCGTAGTCACCGCCCTAGACAATTTCAAGCATCTATCTACGTATTTACACATCTCACGAAGCTCATACGAGCTGCGTTTCGCTTTGTAAACACGTATCTGAATACTTGAAATTACCTAGTTCGGCGAGATTAGGTCACCATCGGGGGAGGTGCTTGCAAAAATAGTGAAGCAGGTACCATTTCCAAGATTTGAAGAACTTTTTATGTGTTTTTGCAAGAGTCTTGAGGGTANTTGTGCAATCACAAACATAGGTAACACTTAGTTCATAGACATGGGTAACACAATTCATAAAACTTTTTTCTTCCAAAACCCAATTTTATAGACATTTCAGTAGAGAGTTTCTCGGTGTCAAGACCGAGCTTTGCGAGCCGAAGGGTAGTCTTGACACCGAGAAACTCTCTACTAAAATTCGTATAAATTGAGGATTTGAAAAGGAAAAAGTGCACAAAAAAACCCTTAGTTCAACTACTTAGGTAACACTGTTTATAAGCATAGGTAACACTTTTTATTCACCTTGAAAACCGCTTGGGTTTTTCAAAACCAACCCCTTCTAAAAAATTACCTAGCCAAACTGGACCAAAAAATACTCGAAAATATCCGTTATCAACTTCTTTTAAACCAACATATTCTCCAACAATTAATCCACTCACATACGATCCTTTACCTTTCCAATGAATAGAGCCATTTGGGCAAACTTTTCTGATTTGCATTTCAGACTCATTATACTCTGGCGAACGAAGCTTTCCATCCCATGTCGTAAGAGAAGGTGAATAATAATTACCAGGAACATGCATATTTAAAGCTTCATGTGGTCGATCAAAATTGTACTCCTCAATGAAGTGATTCATTCGAATGATTTGTTCTTCGAAATTTTTGGCGGGTGGAGAAGCAATTGCTTCTTTTAAACTACGATGAAAACGTTCATGTCGACCATTTTCTTCCGGGTGACCTGGTTCTATCCACTCTGGTGTTACTCCGGCTTTAATCAAGTTAACAGAGAGGCTTGATAAGCGACCGGCACCGGTAGAAGCAAACGGTGGACCATTATCTGTTCTGACACGTTTAGGAATACCAAATTCCAAAAAAGCTTCAGACATTACTTTCCAAACATCTTGGCTTCGTTTTCTCTCCAAATGTTGACAGCGAATTAAAAAACGAGAGTAAGCGTCTGTAATCGTTAAAGGTTCAACTTTAGATTTATCTCCGGTCTCAAACCAACCTTTAAAATCAACACACCAAATATCATTACTCGTTTGAACATCACCTAATGGTGCTGTTTTAGGAACTCTTCTTCGAAGTTTTCTTGAGCATACTAAGTGATGTTCTCTAAAAACTTGGTATAAACGAGTTGGAGACGGCCAATCCATTAGTGGATATTGCCTTTGTAAACAAACCAATATTTTTTTGGGTCCAAAGTGAGGACGAGCCTCTTTCATTTTAAGAGCCAAGTTTATCTGTTCATTTGTAAATTTTCGTTTTACTTTTTTAGGAGCACGGCTTAAATCTAATAGGCCTTTTTTTCCAGCTTCTCGGTAACGTTTAACCCACTTATAGCCTGTTTTCCGACTCACTCCGCATTCATCACAAAGTTCTTTCATATTTGCAGACCTCGATAGGTAAGTTCTCACTAAATATTCCCTAATATCTTCCACTTTCACATTTCTCCAAGCCATGGGTACCTCTTGTTTTAGTTGCCATGGCCTATTATAAATTTATCGCAAAAGTGTTACCTATGTTAGTGAATCAATCTGTTACCTATGTTAGTGAATTGTACCCTTGTGTTTTTCGTGGCGTCGTAGCTTCTTTGTTTCGCCGCGTTTAATGATTTTTTTCTACGATTTTACTGTCTCGTTTTGGAATTCGTATATAGACCCCAGATCAAGAATCTGTGACAGTTCATCTAATGCCATGCGGCTTTCATTCAGTAAAAGAGGGTCTGCAAGGTCGCTTGGAGTCAATGTTTCACGGTAAAACCTCTGCACCCAAGTTTCTAGGCGTGTATATAAAGAATCTGAAAAGCATACAGCCTGATTCATGGCAGCTTCTTCTTTTTCATTCAATACAACCCGTAAACGTAAACAAGCGGGGCCTCCTCCGTTTTTCATGCTCTCACGCAAGTTAAAGCTCTGATATTTTGAAATAGGATTTTTTTTATCAGACACCACACGTTCAAGAACCATACGAACTTGTTCCATCTCCACACACTCAGAAGGTACAATCAAGAGCATGTTGCCTGATGAATCACAGACAATTTGACTGTTAAATAAATAGGAAGAAACAGCATCTTCTACAGAGAGTTCTTGGCTAGAAACTTTTATCAGACAAAGAGGCAATGATGCGAGCTTTTCTGCCTTTTCACATAATTCTTGAACGATTTGTTCACTGTCAATGAATGCTTCTTCGTGATAAAAGTAGACGTTTTGATTGCCTACAGAAATGACATCATTATGAAAAACCCCAAGATCAATCACTTTTGGGTTTTGTTGAGCAAAAAAAGTTTGAGAATCATTCAATCTATGCAAACGGGCAATTGCCTGAGAGGCTTCTAAGCTTTGTCTGGCAGGGAATTTTTTAGAGCTCGGAGTATTCCTGAAAGATTCTTTTCCATATACAAAAAAGTGCAAACCTGGAGTTCCATACTCCTTACAAAAACGAGTATGATTAGCGGCTCCTTCATCACCAAAACATGGGTTTTGAGGTAAAGCGGGGTGTACGGCAAAATGCTCGGTATCTTTAAAGATAGACTGCAAAATTGCATAAGTGGATATGGGTTCTAGAGAGCGATGAAATTTACTATGTAAATTTGCAGGGGTCAGGTGGCAAAGACCGTCTATGCTGTCACTAGAAGGACACACTGTTGCGGCGTTAGCTGTCCACATAGAAGCAGCAGAACTACAAAGAGAGAGAAGTTCTGCTTGTTTAGAAGCGACTTCTTCTAGAATTTCTGCATCTGTTCCTCGAAAACCGAGCTGATGAAACACGCTGATTAAAGGGCGTTCTTGTGGAGGAAGCACGGCCTGAGGAATACCCAGGTCATGCAAAGCCTTCATTTTTTGCAATCCTTGCAATGCAGCTTCTCGAGGACGAGATATTTGTGCCTTATTGCCTGTAGAAGCAAGATTTCCAAGTGAAAGACCGCTGTAGTTATGTGTCGGACCTACTAACCCATCAAAATTGTACTCTCTTGCTTTTTTCATCTTACAATGTAATCCCAGGTGTTATAGTTGCAGGAACTTTTAGTTCATCAATTTCGATTGTAGCAACAGGATAAGCACAGTAATCAGCTGCATAGTATGCACTCGGACGGTGATTTCCGCTCATTCCTAGACCTCCAAAAGGAGCATCCCCTCGGGCACCTGTTGTTTGCTGATTCCAATTGATGATCCCAGCACGAACCTCTGTAACAAAACGTTCCCAGTCACTTCGTTGATCCGAAAGCAGGCCAGCGGATAGACCATAAGCTGTATGATTTGCTTCAGTAATGGCATCATCAAATGTTTTTACACGGATGACTTGTAAGAGAGGACCAAAATACTCTTCATCTTTACGATTAGAAATATTGCTACTATCTACAATTCCAGGACTAAGAAGAGCCGTTCCTTCTTTCAAAAGCTTCATTTCTACAATACTTTCTGCGCCTGAGTCGATGAGCTTTTTTTGCGCTTCAAGTAATTTTTCTGCTGTGTACTTAGAAACTACTGGTCCCATAAAAGGAGCAGGTGTTTCGTCATAAGCTCCCACAGAGATGCTCTTAGTCATTTCAACTAAAGCAGCAAGCACTTTATCACCAGAATCACCTTCAGGTAAGATAAGTCGGCGAGCACAGGTGCATCTTTGACCACTACTGATGAATGCTGATTGGATAATATGGTAAGCAGCAGCTTTGTAGTCAGAGATGTTCCAAGCAACAAGTGGGTTGTTTCCTCCAGCTTCAATAGCAAGGATTTTCCCTGGGGTTTTTACTAAAGCTTCTGACAAGTGTAGGCCTGTTGCTGCGCTTCCAGTAAAGAGAATTCCATCAATTTGCTGGTGAGTAGACAGTGCTTGCCCTGTTTCTCTAGCCCCTTGAACAAGGTTTAAAACCCCAGGTGGTAAGCCTGCTTCATGCCATAAATCTACAATCTTTTCAGCAATCATAGGTGTGTATTCGCTAGGCTTAAATACAACGGTATTTCCAGCAAGAAAAGCAGGTACAATATGACCGTTTGGTAGGTGAGCAGGGAAATTGAAAGGACCAAAAACAGCTAAAACACCGTGGGCATGGTGGCGGGTGATAGCGCGACCATTTGGGATTTCTTGTTCTCTTTGTGGACAACGATCTTGATAAGCTTTTAAGGAAACAGCAATTTTTCCCATCACTCCAGCGACTTCAGTACGAGTTTCCCAAAGAACTTTTCCTGTTTCTAATGAAATAGTTTCTGCGAGGTCCTCTTTCGCCTCATCAACTAATTGGCGAAAGCGTTCTATGATAGCAAGGCGTTCTTCTAAACTTGTACGGCTCCATGCAGGAAAAGCAGAACGGGCGGAAGATACCGCTTGATCGACATCATCAGGGTTACTAGCGTGTCCTTCCCATACGCGGTCATTATTGGCGGGGTTTATTGAAGCGAAAAGCTCACCGCGCCCTTCTGTCCAAATGCCATTTACACAATTTTTCCCTGAGATTGTTGTCATCATCATTAAGCCTCAATTTCCTTGTTTGAATGCTTGTTTTCTCGAATAGAGTTGTCTTTTTTAGGACGTAATGAAACATAGCGCAAGGGCATGCCAGTTTTTATTTCCAAAGCTTCAGCAGCTTTTTGTGGTAGATAAATATGGCCTCTATGATCAATAGAAAGACGTGTTGCACATGCTCTAAAGTCAATTTTTCCATTACAAACAAGAAACTCTTCTTCTCCAAATTCTTCTTCGCTAATGCCAGCAAATAGTGTCAAAGTACTATCACGGATACAGCGAATATTCTTAGGAGAGCTGTAAATTTTTGGTCCACCATCAAACAAGTCAACTTCTTGACTAAAGGTAAACCCTTCTTTTTTTAGTAGAGCTAAAGCTGGTTCGGAGCTAGGATGTGCTTTTCCAATAACTTCTCTAGCATTTTTAGGAAGAAGATCTACAGGAAAAGAACTTTGAGGTAAAAGCTCTTGAATAAATTGTTTTCCTGAACTCAAATAATTGAGTATTTCAGTAAATTCTAGCTCAAAGAAATGCTTAAGAAGGCCATCGTAAAAAGGAGCATGGTCATTTTCATCAATCACTCCACGCATTTCAGCAATGACATATTTAGGGTCAAATCGATGAGGAAAGCAGCCGATAAAAAGAAAGCGACTGAGAGATAGAATACGGCCTGCTCCTCCTTTCCTATGAATAGGATTGAGGTATAAACCACAAACTTCTGTATGGCTAGGCTGGTAGATGACTGGACGTATCCACTGACTACGATTGATGATTCCTAAGGTTTGAGAGGCTTCCTCTTTTGTTTCAATGCGGAAAAAATACTGGGGTTCGTTCCAAGCAGCTTGAGCATGTATCGCAGAGGTACCTATAATGGTACCATTTTCAAGATCTTCTAAAATGAACATGTATGATTCATTTGTAGGCTTTGTTACAGCTTTCCGCAATGATTCGATACTTAAGGTCTGCTTTGCTTGAAGCAACCCTCTATTTTTAGGAAGGTTTGTAATACCTGCTGAAGCGGAGTGAGCAAAGGCTTCGAGTTGGTCTAAATCATGGGTAGCTACAGGTCTAAAAACAAGCACAGATACTCCTCCTTATTTGTGTGAATACCAAGGCACGTGGCATAATATTCGCCACGTAGACCTTTGTCAAATAAAAACTTAACTCGCAAGAGCTCCGTTTTCTTGTTCTGCATACTCTACTAGAGTTTCTTCTACAATCTTTAGTGCAGCATCAATTTGTTCATCTGTAATTGAGCCTACAGGAGCAAGCATGCGAACTCGCATAGGGCTTACACCTGCAACAAAGGTAATTACTCCGTTTTCAAAGAGTTTTTTAGTGAAAGGAATTACATGCTCAGAACGTCCTGAAAAAGGTGTGAAGGCGATCATGGCACCAATACCAAATGGACCTTCAATCATACCTGGATGCTCAGATTGAATGCGCTTAAAGTGGCCTGTAATACGTTCATGAACTTGCTCAACTCGAGCTCCTTTTCCGTAAAATTTATTGGAAGCAAGTCCGTCGAAAATTACTTGAGAAGCACGAATACTTGCGCTGCTTCCGGTAAATGTTTGGCTTAGTAGTCCTGGCTTAGGCTTGAATTCTTCATTGAAGAGAGTTCCGCAAACTTGGCTGACTTTTCCAAATGTAACAATATCTACGTGCTCTTCTAGATTAAAATATTGGAACGCAAAGAGCTTGGGAGTACGCCCGAAAGTCTGTACTTCGTCTATAAATACGCTTACATCGTGCTCTTTTAAGACATCAATGAGAGCCATAAAGAAATCACGAGTACCAGGGTAAAAACCTCCCTCGCCTTGAACAAGCTCAAAACACATGACAGCGTATTCGCCTGGGTAGCGATTGAGGTGTGACTTAAGAGTTTGCACAGCTCTTTTTGTGCTTTCTTCTGGACAAGAAGCATCGTAGAAAGGAATGTAACTCACATCCATGTTTGCAGGAAGCCCCTGGCGGAAAGCAGGCTTATCTGTAATTTGACTAGCAGAGAGAGTACGCCCCATAAAGCATCCCTCAAAAGCTAATACACGGTGTGCAGGATGTTTTTTTTGAAATGCTAATTTCAGACCATTTTCATTAGCCATTACACCTGAAGTTGTCAAAAAGCAATGATCCATTCCGGATAATTTTGTTGCTGTTTGGCAAAGGGTTACGCTGTCTTTATTTCCTTGTAGGTGGCCTTGCATTACGGTGTCTGTAAGAGCAGCATCGATACTAGATTCAATAAGATCTGGGTGGCAATGTCCCCAATAATGTGGCCCAATTCCACAAATTAGATCATATTTTACACTACCATCAGCAAGCTCAACGAGCGCGCCTTTTCCAAAACCACTACCTATGTAAGGGTACCAGAGTGCACCACCACGAGCACTTGTATAATCTTTTAAAAGCTGCTCATATTTTTCTCTTAAGTCAGGATGGCTTGAACGATGGCCTTCAAGACGCTTCTGATGCTCTTCTAGGGCAGATTGAATGAGTTTTTTGGCTTCTTGAACTCTTGGGTCTTGGCTAAAACTATCGGCGGCTAAAGACATAGCGATCTCCTTGAAGGCTTTTTTTACCGTATTCAAAAAGCTCTCTTATCGATAAAAAGAGCTTTAAATTCAAGAATCTTTCACATAAGTCTTCAATGGTATCTCATCAAAAAAACGCAACGAATCCAAGAAGCAGAGGCGCGGCGAGAGGGGTGTAATTCTATAGTGCTCCTCCTGTAATGGTCCCCAAAAACTAGACCAACAATGTAGCTATCTTCTGAGGGAGTAATAAAACCAACATTTTTGGTCTAGACAATGGGGTCCACTATAGCCTCTCACCGCGCCTCTGCTTCTTGGATTCGTTGCGTTTAAATCGAACGCATTAGTTCAAAGAGCAAGGTGAGGGGGTTACTTGTTTTATTAGTTCATCCAATCGTATGGTAGAGTGTGTGATTTTAGGAAGTAAGTCATTGTCTTTGTCATAGTTATTGAAGAAAGCTTCCATTTTTCGTAGCTCTTCTTGATTCAATAGTTTTTGCTCTTCTTCGCTTAGTAGTGAGAACTTCCATGAAAGAAGCGCTGCAGCATCATTCTTATCCAATTCTGAAAGTACAGGAGAGTGTAAACATTCTAAGAAGCTTTTTTGTCCTAAGGCAGATATCCAATAACGAAGGTGTGGAATGTTATTTTTTTCATCGGTTTTTTCAGCTAGACGATGAACTGTTTCTGTCCACTTCTGAAACTCATTCTCAGTGAGTAGTTCTTTTATAAGAGGAATGGCATACTGAGTCATTTCACCTGCAAATGCTTTTGGACTATTCCAAGAAGCAAAAAGAGCCTGAGAAGCTTCAACAGATAAAACTTCAACAAATTCTAAAGTACTTTGCAAACACAGTTTTATCATTCGGAAGTCTTCAGAAGAGTTTCCTTGAAAATTCAGCCTTAAACCTCTTCCTCCGTAGATTTCTTTTCCGGAACTAGAAAAATTAAAAGCTTCTTGAAAAGAGTAGATGAATTCTTTTACTGTTTTCCAACGGTCGTGATCAGAGCCACCCATAAATTTGAACTCTATATTCACTTCACTAGAATCGATTTCTTGAGACATTTCAATGGAAAGAGAGTGCCAGCGTAAGCGTAAATCGTAGGTGACAAACTCCGTTCCTGATTTAAGCGAAATACTTGGCTCAGTAGGTCTTGTTGTGCATGAATCATCTTCTACATTTCTACAAGACAAAGGCTTATACCAAAGTTTTTCAATCTCTCTTTTAGCAGATTCAATCTGTGGTGATAGTGAGCGAGAGAATGTCTCGTCGCTGCTTAAAGACTGCTTTGCAACTGAATTCATATGTAATAAAAGTTGATGAGTATGGGTAAAAATAACTTCCATACTCATTCTTTGTATTGATGGATCTAGAGATGAACTTTTCTCAGAAATTTGAGCCAAGGTATTAAGAGAGATACTATCATTAGGAGCTAATTCATATACTTCATTGCTACTTTTACCAAGCTCAGTTTTAAGGATTTTATGAGCATTTGAGGTGATCACTTTAAGGCTAGAAGGGTATTTATTGATTTTATTGAAAAGCTCTGTAGAAGATAAGTCTAACATTTGAAGAAACTCGTTAAGAAGAGCACGAAAACGCAAAACTTTTTCTTCGTTTGAAATAAATGAACTTGCTTTCATGCTTTTAATACTTAAATCATATAGATCAATCATCTTTTTGTTATGTTCAAAAAGTGCTGCAAGTAATAAAGGATCATTTTCTACAAGAAGAGCTTGTATTTTTTTCAAATACTTTGGGGTAAGATTTTTCAAGTAAGTGAGAGCATGTTCAAAATCACTAGTAGATGCGAAATTTTTTAATTTTTTTGCTAACTTATTTTCTATGAGTTGTAATTCATAGATGGTAGGGGTAAGTTCATGTGATAATTTACTTGTGTGGAGTAGTTCTTTGAGAAAAGTAATGCTATTGTTTTCTTTATGTAATTCTTGAAAAGATATTTTATTAAATGCTTTTTCAAAAACTTCACGATACCAAATACCACTAAGTTCAGCTTTCTCTAAATCTATAAGTAGTTCAGTAAAATTAGATACAAGTGTAGATTGGGAGTTGCCCTTACTTTCTTCTAAATGAATTTGATTTTCTAAATAATATAAGAAACTCTTCCAAATCTGTTGGTTTTTAGCGTAGTTCTCTATAAATAAAACTTCTTCAAACTTTACCTGAAATGGGAAAAGTTCTTGGTAGGCAGCCTTTTTATTAAACTCAACTAATTGTCTGTGAGCACGAAGTATAGATTCGTTTCCAATTGTGGCGGATTCTGGATTAGGCTCTTGTTTCACTAATTGGACAAGAGCCTTTTGTAAAAGAAGCTCTCGTAAAATCATGCGTTCTTCAGAAGATATAGTAAACTGTAGTTCTTTTAGTGTCACTTCACTGATAGCCCATAACTCTTGGAAGAGTGAAAGAAGTTGTTGTTTATCTGCGTCGTTGAGTCTCGCTGATTGAATGTTTTCTATTGGTTTTAAGTAGAGAAGATCTTTGTGAGTATTTACTGTGTTGATGCAGTTGATAGCTGCATGAACAAAGTCTGTAGATGAGCAAGCTTCTTCTATATTTTGTAATGCAGATAAAACTTCCTGGGAAAGTTTTTCGGATGTGGATTTATCAATTCGAGATCCCGTAAAGATACTGAATTGAGCTGGAGTATTTCTATAGCCAATTTTTGCATAGTTACTAAATGGAGATTTTTCTTGGTTCCATAAGTGCATTTTACCACTTTGCCCATCGATTAAAAGGCGTGTGTCTGCGTTTAAATTTGCTAATAAGGCTCTTAAAGCAGAAGAATCTTCCAAATAAAAACAAGGTACGGCATTGCCAGTGAAGTTTACCATGGAATGGCTTGTACTTGGTTCACGGGTATTGACGACAACAACAGTATGCACATTGGGATCGTAAAGCTGTTGTTCTTCGGCTTCTGCTAATGTATTTACAATCAGTACTTCATTAGAATTTTTAATGGAAACTAAAGTTCCTGGCGAGGTGGGGAGTGTTTCAGATTGAAGAGATTCAATAATGCAGTTTTCACAAAGATCTTTCACTTTAGGATCTAAGTAGGAAGCTTTCACTTCTTTTCTATGTAAGTCTCTTGTTTGAAAAGGAACAATAATGAGTTCACCTGTTTCGGAATCGCGGTGAACTCCGATTTCCATGTCTTGTTCGGCACCTTGTTGTTTTTCATTTAAGATAGCTAAATCAAATATACGGGCAATCAGTTTGCGATCGAGTGAAGGTTTATACATCAACTCGGGAGGATTTGGAACACGATCAAGATGGATTTCACCGTTTTCTTCATTTTTTACAAGGGAGAAACGGTATGGTTTTTCTCGCACTGTAGGGATAATATAGAGTCCGTCTGGAGATCTATCGGAAAGAGACTGTAAAACAAGAAACTCATCTGTATAGATATCTTCTCCGCCTTTAACAACTCCTTCTCCTTGTCCGAATAAAGAACTAATTCTCATCACACGCCAAGAATCATCACCAACAAAGAATCTTTCATTAGTAAAAACAACCATCGAACGGGGGATATCTTCTATAGAAGATTCAACACCTGGTACTTCTCCAAAGAAGGTCATTGCTGTTGCGCTAAACTTAAGAGGGCGACTAAAAGGATTCTCTCCGCTAATCATACGATTTTGTAGAGAAGAAGGTTGAGCGTAAGATTGAAGAACACGGCGTAGCCCATCTAAGTAACCTTCAATAGTTGCAGGAACGATAATTGTATCGTTACCTCCAGCATTTGCTCCACCTTTTGCCTCATTTTCACTTTTATGGTCTTCATCACCACTACTACGTACAATGAGATACTGTCCTTGCTTATAAGTGGATTTTATCCAATTTTGAACCTCTTCAGAGATCCCTAAGTCTTGTCTAATTGTTTCATCTTTTATGGCTTTCTCTAATGACTGAAGAATCGCATTTCGAATATTTTCAAGATGTTTCTGAACATCCTCTCTCTGTAGAAATTCGAGATTTGTTCCATACTGCAAATGTATATGGTAGAGCATTTCCAAGCTTTTCCAATCTTCAGCAATAGAAGGAGCGTGGGTTTGGAAAAACGTATGCATGGCATCACTTGATGTACCGTGTGGTTGAGGAACTGTAACTCCTTGTAAATTTTCATTTTTAACAAGCTTTATAAGGTCTAAAACACCTTGGTGCTTGTTACCACAATTTTGTGGTCTAGATAGACTTGAAGGCTCTGCTAAATCAACAATATGTTCAACTCGTGATGAATCAATAGGCTCTAGTACAATCTTATGGTTCTCTTCAAAGAGCCCTAAGTGTGAGGAAGTGTATGGCAGAATAGGATCTATTGAAAAGCTTCTATTATTGAATGATGAAGGAATAAGCGAAGGGATTGGTGAAGGAAGAGGGGATGATCTTAGATCAAGGTCATTTCCCTCATCATCTTTACTTTCTTCTTTTGAGCTTGCTCCAATCAAATAAGAAAGACCAATAGCAGAAGAAATGATTGCTGCAGTACTAAATGCAGCAACACTTACAGGGTGAGAAAGGCAACGTTTGAAAAAAGAGCTTGTTTCTTGTGAATGCGGGGCATTTTCTTTCTTTAGGTCTTTGAGAGGTGTTTTTTCTTGTTTTTTTGGAGTTAGAGGTGAGTAAACTGTTGTTTTTCCTTTAGGGTGAATACTTGAATTGTTGTCTAACTCACTCTCCAGAGTATGATCTTTCTTTAATTCTCTAAGAGGTATGTTTTTTTCTGTGGGCACAGATAGAGTGGAAGCTGATATCGAAGATGCTTCTTTTTCTTGTTTTGGAGTTGAAGATGGAAGAACTATCGTTTTTTCTTTAGATTTATCTTTCGTCCCAGTGTTTGGGTTTTTCTTTAAGCTATCTTTTAGAGCGTTTTCTCTTAGAGTTTTTTCAGCATCATAGTATCTTTTGATTAAGTTTTTACTTGTTTGGATGTCTTCAGAAGCTTTCTTATTATTTAGCGTGAGTAAATTTTTAGAGGAGTGAGTCTTTAATGTATTTTGCATATGAGTAAGTTGTAGCAACCATCCACCAAGATTAAGAAAAGGGTGCTTTTTTATTGTCTCATTTACATGTAGGATTACTTGTGAGAGAGAAGTTTCTTCTCTGCGTAAATCACTCATTTTATTGATTTTTTGATCAAGGAGAGTAATCTTTTCCATACGTGTAGTATGTGCTTCTTCTGTTTGTACAGCATATTGAGGATCATATGTAGGAATTGAGGGAGGGTGATCTTTGCCGAAAATAGTTTTAATTTTTTCTTGAAGAGTGTTCACAGCTTTCGATTGTTGCTTTTCCCACTCTTTCCTTGTATCTAGCGATTTTTTATTAAGAGCTGCAATTTGAATCTCTGCTGTTTTTAAACGATCTTTTCTAAAGGATTGGCTGAGGTAAGGATTTTGTAATTCAGAGAGAGTGTTGAGAGTGTTTTCTAAATTCTTTTTCTCGCTACAATTTTTTAGAGGGCAATTTGCAAGTGCAGTAATGAGAGTTTCTTTTATGGAACGAATTTCATCCCAAGTATTTTGCATGGCGTCTTCTAGTTGCTTCATTATTTGATATTTTGAAGTAAGCGAAAGAGACGCTTTTTCTTTTAAAGCCTGCTCAGCTATCTCGTATTCTGAAATAAGTTTTGTGCTATTTTCTAAGTGTTCTGTTGCTTTTGTTAAATCAAGATCTATTAAATTTTCACATAAACTTGTTTGAAGAAACGTTTGCATGTTTTCAAGCTTATTCAGCCACTCTCCCGCTTCAGAAAAGGAAGATACTTGTAGATTTCTCTTAAGTTTTTCGATCTGTGCAGAGAGTTTTTCTTCTACAGATTTCAATTCAATAAGCTTGGAAAGCTTTTCGCCTAAGGAACGTAATTCTTCTATACGGTTTGTATGTGCTTGCTCGTTTTCAACAGCATAATTTACAAAGAAAAAACGTGGTTTATAGCTCTTGTTAAAGGAGTCATCGATTTTTTTTATGAGAGATTCAATCGCTTCCTTTTGCTCATTTACCCATGCTTCCCTTGTTTTTGCCGATTTTGCATCCAGAGCATCAATATCTGTTTGTAGTTCTTTTAAAAAAAAATCTTGGTCTGATGGGCTTTTATTCTGAAAATGATCTTCTGAAAGTAAAAGAAGCTTGTTCTTTAAGGTAAGTTCTTCCTCACATCCTTCAATAGCGCTATTTCGAAGAGTTGTGTTTACCTTCTGTTTAAATTCGTTAATTTTGATTAAAAACTTATTTCTTTCCTCTTCTAATATACCATCTTCTTGGTGAGGGGCTGTAATTGTAGAAGATGGTAGTACCTCTTCAGTCTTTTGAGCTAAGGTTTCTGTGTTTTCTGTCTCATTTTCACCTGTTTTTTTGTCTTTATCTTGAGAAGGACGGTACTGATTTTGCACCGTTTTAAAAAGCTCAACAACTGTACTTGGAACGGTGCTTTTAGATAGTTTAGATGGATTCATGATGCCATGAATCGAACGACACATGTCTTCCGTTTTTACCTCTTTTTCTCCGAGATCAAGACGTTTGATTGCATATTCCGCGAGGCTTTTGGTATTCCAGGATTTCTCTTCAAGGTGAGTATGTTTAAAAAACAATAAGGCAAAAAAATTGGTGTGATAGCGAACTTTTACAGAGCTGATGTCATTTTCTTTGAAGGAAAGATCGTCGATTTCAGCCCCTTCTAAGGGGTCAGTGCTACTGGCTTGGAAAAAATTTAGTAAGTTTTTCAAGAAGTCCATAAAAGCTCTCTTTTTCTTATAAATGATTACTTTATTTATAAGAGAGAGCTATTAAGGAACTATAAATTAAAGAATAATAAGTGATTAACCTTTCTTAAGGTTTTTTTAATATCACAGTGTTGGGATTTTTAATTCTCCACGTGCTAAACGCATGAGATATAACGCCATTAGAGATGCTCGTTGAGACAAGCTATCGAGTAGCATAAACTCATCGTGAGTATGAATACCCCCTCCGATAGCTCCCATGGTATCTATTGTGGGAACGCCGACTGATGCTAGAATATTTCCATCGCAAACCCCGCCAGTTGGATTCCATGAGGTTTTTTGTCCTAATAAATCCGCGCAAGAGCGTATATCTCCAAACAAAGCCTCTGTTTTAGCATCAAAAATTTTGGGAGGCCTTGCGAATTCTTCTGTAATTTTGAAGCTGAAGCCATCTCTTTCATTTAATGACTCAGCAATTTCGTTGAAAGCTTTTTTACTTGCCTCTGCTTTTTCTGGATTAGGAGAGCGTATGTTGAAGCGGCATACAGCGCGTTCAGGTACTACATTGACGGCTCCACCGCCTTCAATATAACCTGCATTTACCGTGATGCCATCTTCCATATTATTCAATTTATCTAGTCTTTGTATGAATTCACTCATAAGTACAACAGCATTGCGGCCTAGGTGGTATTCGCGCCCCACATGTGCGGGTTTCCCGTGGGCTACGGCTACATAGACAGCAGATCCTTTTCGAGCGCTAGCAAAAGAACCGTCTGGTAGGCTGGGTTCGACAATGATTCCGAGGTCTTTCCCTTTTGCAGATTCGCGTAGTATAGGAGCAGACCCTGGTGAACCGATTTCTTCATCTGGATTGATTACAATATCGTATGAGATTTCTTTTGCCCATGGGCTTCGTTCAAAAGCATGGAGAGCATGGAGAAGAATAACTAGCCCCCCTTTGAGGTCAGCTACTCCGGGTCCGTGAAGCATATTTTCATTAACAGAACAGGTTTGAAACGGACTATCTTTCGGAAAAACAGTATCCATATGTCCAGCAAAAACAAGCCGAATAGGAGAGTCACTTATTTTTCTATATCGTAGACATTTTCCTAATGGAATTTTTTCAATTTCTCCTAAACGATTTACTCTTTGGTCATCTTTAAGATGAATCAGTTCTTTTTCAACAGGAAGAGTAGAAAATGATTGATCGATGACTTTAAGAACCCTTTCCAAGCCTTCTAGGTTGCGAGATCCTGAGTTGATATTGGCCCATTGAATCAACAAGTCTTCCATGTATTGTTGTTGTGATTGGATCCATTTAAGCTCTTCCTGGTAATCGTTCAAAGTGCTGTTTTTCATAGATTGACCCATCATAATTTTCTCACAAAGCATTTTAAAACTTGACTTGCAATGATTTGAGGAGTATCCGGTTGAAGCACTTAGGAAGTACTTACGTAAACTCAACGCCCAAAACCATATCTTAGGTTTTTTATGTTGACAAACGTTTTTTTCCTGGGTATCTACGGGGATTTATTGACTATATAACTGTTATAAAAGTGGCTCTGATCTGTTTCAGAGGGCTATTCAGTTATTTGTAACAGAAGTCATTTTCAAGGAATTGGTCATTTATATGGACGCAAATAGAGAAGAAAAATTACGAGACTTATTAGATAGCGATGAAAAAACAGCTGCTTATGTGATGGTTCGTTGCTCTCTCCCTGGAGAGGATGGAAAAATGGAAGTAGAGATGATGCATGCTGGTGATACTGTTCTTGCTCTTTATCTTCTAGAAAATGCTCAGGAACAGCTACAAGGACAGTTAGAACATGATGAAAATGGTGAGAGTTTAGCCATTCCAGATCAAAACTTTTAACTATTAATAGGATTCCATCTTGTTGCTTTTGCAGAAAATTTGATAGACTCCTGTCATATCCACGATTTACTACAGTAGTCTAATTGCTGACTTGTGTGTATGGGCAGGTGGTCTATTTTCCTAAAGCCGTTATAAGGAATGATTGAGTGCAAGCTATCGAAACTAAGTTAGAGAGTAAGGTAAAGTTTTGGGCTGTTTTAGGTCCATTTATTTTATTGCTCACATTGTTCGTTACCCTAGTCAAGGCGTCTCCGTCTTGCTTATATATGCCCTTGGCAACATTAGTAGGGATTCCTATTTGTTGGAAGTGGCGAATGAATGGCCTTTTGCTTTCTATTAGCACCTTGGCTTTGCTTTTTGCTTTGTGTTATGGGCATATGCCTGTTGAAGAGCGGTTTTGGCAAGCTGGTATGGCGATGGCGATTGCAATGTCTTTCGTGGTAACGACTTTATCTTTTGAAGAAGTCAGTGCCTTGGTTACAAGGCAGTCTGATGAGTCTGGTAGTCGTTTAAAAAGTATTTTGCAGTTAGATGAAAAGCTTCGCTCTGTTCAAGAAATGTGGCGCAGAGATCGTGAAGACTTGTCGGTTCGTCTTCGTGTATTGACGAAAGAGAGTCGTGGACAAAAAGCTCAGTTGAGTCATTTTAATGAATTGAGTGCTGCTGTACATGAAGAATTGAATAAAGCTTATGAGCAAAAAGAACGGTTTTTGCTTGAGACTTTTGAAAGTGGTCGCAGAGAAATGCAATTGCAGTCTGCTTTAGAAGAAAAAGAAGCAGAGCTTGCACATTTGAGACAAAGTTTACAGCTGAGTCAGAGTGAGCGAGAACAAAGTATTGCTCAGGATTTAGAAGATCTTCGTGAAAATCACCTTAACTATGATGCGAATATAGCGTTGATGAGAAAAGAAATCAGCGAGTTAGAAGCGCAAAAAGCAGATTGGCAGGCTCATTCTCACTCACAGTCTTCTGAAGAAGCAGAAGAATTACGTCGTCGGCTTCATGAGCAGGTTCATCGTGCAGATGCTCTACAAGCTCGTTTAGACCAGGAATTAGAAACTCGTGGTCACATGGAAAGCCAGACACGTTCTTTAGTAGAAGAAAGAAAGCACCTCGAAGCTTCTTTGGGAAATGAAATCTTCTTGGCAAAGAAAAAAGTAGAAGCTTTGCAAAAAGAAAAGCAAGTTTTACAAGAGCAGCTTCATGATCATAGTGTTTCTGAAGAGGTTCAAGCTAAGAAAGAAGAAGCAAAAGGCTTAAGAAACGAACTGAATAATGTTCGTATGCAGAAATATCAAATGAAGCTTGATATGGCTTCTCGTGAAAATCGTATACGTGATCTACGTGCTCGTTTAAGAAAAAAAGAAGGGCAGCAAGCATTTCTTCTGGAAGGAGATGAAAAGCAGCTTGCAGACCTTCGTCGAAGTGATGCGATGTATAAGCAATTGATGAAGCAGTTTGCAGAGAAGTCAGATATTTTACATCAAACGAGAAAAGAGTTGTTCCGTACAGAAGGATTACTTCATGTAATGGAGCATGAGCGTGAAGAGCGTGAGCGTTTTGAGTATCCAGGGTTAGGGCAGAGATTGGAGAGGTATTTACTTCGTTCTGCTGAAGAACATAGTAGAAGCGAGAACAACTTAAATGATGAAGTCCTCGCTTTACAAGAGCTTGTTGCTAGTTTACTCGAGCAGATTGCTAGCGTTTCCAAGGGGTAAGGATTTCACATCCTTCTTCAGTGATCAAAAGGGTATGTTCCCATTGAGCGCTAGGGCGGCCATCTGCAGTGCGGGCTTCCCAGTCATTTTCAGGATCTATGATCCCCTCGGAAGTACCAGCATTGATCATTGGCTCAATAGTAAATGTCATGCCTGGAGCTAGGGGGACGTGAAGGGAGTTGCGAACGTGAGAAACCTGAGGGTTTTCGTGGAAACGTGTTCCAACTCCATGTCCTACAAATTGATAAACAACAGAGCAGCCTTTGCCTTCAGCATACTTTTGAATAAAAGTTCCAATTTCTGATACTTTTACACCAGGCTTCAGCATCTCAATTGATTTCATGAGAGAGTCATATGCTACATCGACAACCAGTTGCTTTTCTTGAGTGATGTTTCCAATGCAGACCATTTTACTGCAGTCGCCATAGTAACCATTGAGGATAGAAGCACAATCGATATTGAGAATATCACCGTCTTTTAATGGAACATTATTTGGAATACCGTGGCAAATCATTTCATTGAGAGATGTGCAAATACTTCCAGGAAATGGAGGGGAGCCGTAGTTCAATGCCGCGGCAGTAGCGCCCGCATCCGCATGAAGCTTACGTGAAAGCTGATCGATTTCTGCTGTTGTTACACCTTCTTTAGCAAAAGCGCAAAGTTCTTCTAAAATAGAAGCTGCTAATTTTCCTGCTTTTCGAATTCCATCGATTTGCTCAGGAGTTTTTAAAAGGATTTGATGTTTTTTATAATATTCTTTACGAAGGCTTTCCTGTGTTTGAGGACCTGGATCAGGGTAATGACACTTCTTCCACTTTTGTTGACTTCCGCACCAGCAAGGGTCGTTTCGACCAATCATTTAACATCCTCCGTATTTGTTGAGAGAGATCATTATATACCTTGCTTTTATTCTAGACTAGTCAAGCAGGAAAGTTATGCGACAAATAAGATCATACATATTCTTTTACTGCAGGTGTAAAGAACAGGCATTGCCTTTTTTACAATGCCTGTTCAAAAAACTATTTTTTCTTTCTTTGCAGTTCGTCGACCTCTCGGTCAAATTCTCCTGCTTTAAGTTTTTGTCCGTATTCTTTTGTAAGGCGGGCAACCACACCAGACAAAAGTAATATGGCGATAGTATTTGGAATCACCATAAGACCTAAGAATAAATCAGATAAATTCACAACAAAACTTGGTGTAGCAACACAGCCAACGAATGCCGTGATAACAAATAACCATTTGAATGGAAGAATGATTTTATTTCCAAAAACGTAAGCAGCAGCAGTTTCTCCGTAATAAGACCAAGTAATCATTGTTGAATAACAAAAGAAAATTACACCTAGAGCGACAAAAACCGAACCAAATCGAGGAAGAATTTTATCAAAAGAAGCGGCTGTTAATTCAATGCCTTGTAGCTTTGTTACCATTTGTACACGGTCAACATACCACTTACTATCACTACCTTCACCAGAAAAGCGTAGACGTATCTGGCTTAGACGATCGCGATTTTGTCGAATTCTTTCCTTGAATGTGTCATTAAAAAGTATAACATGACTATGCCATGTGCCTTCTTTAGGGCAGGGGGTAAGAGTCATGAAAGCATCTTCTACACTTTCTTTGTTAACAGGAAGATCTGCAATGACTTCGCCTAGACTATCGATCACTTGTACGCTAAGTGTGCCGCCTTTTCGCCAACAAGAAAAGCGTGCTCCATCTACGGGAGGCATTTTTCCTTCTCGAAGGCTTTTACTTTTAAAAATTTTCTTGTTTGTGTCCACCGCATAGAGAGAAGGAGAAAGAGCTTGAGCAGGGCCAGAAGATCCATCGTAAGATAAAACATACTTTCCTTCTAAGAAATCACATAGCTCACTGCGTTCCATAGGAACACTTTCGTTGGTAATTTCCCATCCTCTAGCTGTAGAAAAACCACCATTATCAGCAATGCTTTGTGTGGTACTTTGTAAAGGCTGGTACATTTCTGTACCATAGTTACCAGCGAGTATGATTACCATTGCAGTTCCTGTACATACTACAGCGGTATCAATGAAGGGCCCAAGAGCAGCAACAATTCCTTCTCGGACAGCGTAGCGTGTTTTTACTGCAGCGTGGGCGATTGAAGCGGAGCCTAGTCCTGATTCATTCGAAAAAATAGCTCTTCGAACACCAGTAATGATGACCGCACCTACAGCACCTCCTGCGGCAGCTTGCCCAGTAAACGCATCTTGAATGATCAAATATATAGCATCAGGAAGACGGTCAATATTTAGAAGAAGAATAATAGTTGCACCAAGCATGTAGAAAAAGCACATGATAGGAACGATGCGACCTGCAATGCTTCCGATTCTCTTGATTCCACCAATGATGGTGAGTGCAACGACAGATGCTAATAGTAACCCAGTTAACCAGTCGGGCATTGCATAATATTTGCTTAAAGCTAGAGATACTTGGTTTGCTTGGAACATATTGGCAGAACCTAAACTTCCGCCTATGGCAAAGATCGCAAAAAAAGTAGCCAGCCAGTGCCAGCGAGGAGAAAGGCCTTTTTCAATGTAATACATGGGACCACCACGGCACTGCCCTGTATCTTCATGGACGTCTCGATAATGTAGGCCTAAAGTACATTCTGCAAATTTTGTGGCCGCTCCAAAAAAAGCAACGATCCACATCCAAAAAATGGCTCCTGGTCCACCCATAGCAATAGCAATAGCTACTCCGGCAATATTACCTAAGCCAATTGTTCCTGATAAAGCCGCTGATAAAGCTTGAAAATGTGTGATATGTCCGGGGTCATCAGGGTGGTCGTATTTACCTGAAATTAATTGAAATGAGTGAAAGAAAAAACGAAATTGTACGAACATCATCCGCAGACTAAAGAATAATCCAGTTAGTAGGCAGAGCCCAACTACTGGATAATTCCATACAATGCCTACAGCGTTTTCGACCCAGGCCTCTAACATAGAATCAAACCCCAATAAGATTTATATAATAGTTATTACTACAAAATCTATTGGAATTTGTCTATATTACTTAGGTTTTATTTGAGTGATTACGTACTTTTCTAGGAGCTTTTTTTGCTACTTGAGATTGAACACGTAATCCTTTATTTGTATCAGAGAATTCTTGTACTGTTTCTAAAAGTTCTCGAAATTCACTAGCATTTACAGTTACGGAAGCTGTGTTTCGAGTTTTTCTTTGCTCAGATTTCAAATTGTTATGTATGTAAAGCCCTTTTTGATAAGCTCTTGCATATCGCCCTACATCTTCTTCTGAAGCAGGATAAATTTTACCTTTTTCCCCAGGTAAAAAAAGAAGATTCTCATTGCTTAGATAATGAAGTCGACTTTCTAAGGATTTGGGTAGCTCATGAACTGGCACTGAAATTTGTTTCTTTTTAAAGGCTTCAAATAGTTGACGAGCTAAATAATATTGCATAGGTCGGAGAATAATTGTTTTTGTTCCGAGTTGTTTTTCTTCTGGATTATAGTGAATACTTGCAGTTCCATCATCAAGATTCCAGCTTACATTTGGGTGATCGCCTGCTAACGCTTGAGAAAGCTGCGACCGTACTGGTTTAATGCGTGTTTTTTGAAAAGGAGCTAGAGATTTGACTTTTTGTATATCACTTGAAATTTTATCCGCATATTTTTGGTAAATACTCGAGCTACCCCATACATATTTCAAGTCAAATGCCCTAGTAGGAAATAATTCTTTTTTTCCCCATCCGTAATAAAAAAGAGCGTTTTCTTCTTCATCTAAGGCTCTATATTCGACATCTGAATCAATGAAGTTTACACCATTAACTCTCATCGATTCTGTATTAACACTATCAATGAGCTGTTTCATTAAGTTTGTAACAACTTCATGACTCTCTTTTTTATCTAAAATAACGACAAACTCTAAGTCACTACCAGGTAACTCCTTTGAGCGAATGTTTTCGTTACGACCATCACTACCAGTTACACAAAAAGTAACGCTGCTCGATAAATAAGATTGAGAAAATACCTCAAAGTAAGGGGTTAAAACAGAGGATATGTACTTTTGAGATTTTTCAATTTCATGCTCGTTTTCATAGTTGGAATTATTTAAATAGAAAAATTCCTCAGAAACTTTCATATCGAGGTCTTGATTTGTTGTACTTGTCATTTTTACACCATTGATTCCTAATTTATAAGTTTATTATTGTTTTAATATGTTAATTAAAAATTAAGTTTGTTTATTGTTGGTTTTTTTATTAATTTGTATAATTTTGTATGGATAATTTGAACTTTTTTATAAATGAAGATGCAAGCTTTACTCCTGAGCAATTGAATCGTATTTGTTGTGATTTGGGAATGGGGAAGAGTGAAGAGAACGCTGGCTTAAATAAAATAGCTGTCGAAATCACTTGCTCACAACCCCAATCAAAATCTTTAAAAAACCGCTTTATTAAAGCAGCAAATTCTTTTGATAAGCAGTTAAGCATGACAGCTCATTACACATTCCGTAATGAAAAGAAAGCATGTGTATATAAAAAGAAAATACGCATGCAATTTGATTCAAGCTCTATGAATCGTTCAGAAATGATAAAGAAGCTGCAAAGTACGGTTCAAGAGGGTGTAAATAAAATCAGTAAAGAGACCACGCAGACAATTAATGGTTTAGGTTCCTTAGAGTCAGTGCTTTTAAGTAAGAAAGAAAAGCAATCTCTTATGGATTGTGTGGATGTTTTATTTACTCCTCAAAAGAAGAAAAAATTTGAGCTTTTTCCTCAAAATTTTCATGAAATTTTAAGTCGATTTCCTTGTCCACTTGCTTTTCTTCAAATAGATCATCCTATAATGAAAGGAGTTATCGATGATTTACGGAAGCCTAAAGAGGGAAGGAGCGATTTATGGAATGATTGTTCTGATGAAGACCTACATCTTTTGATTCTTTATCAAATTGCTAAAGTCAGGAAGTGGGATTTACGTGATTTAGAGAATAGTTTACTTCGCTATCAGAATACAGCTCCTCTCATTCAAGTTCTTCAAGATCCAAGTATAGAAAAGAATAAATCAAAAGAAATAACAGAAAGATTGGATAAACAAATTCAGGTATTAAAAGAAAAAAAAGAAAAAA
>PAQS01000005.1 GCA_002709385.1 Waddliaceae bacterium | reverse complement strand
CACCAGGCTTGCTAACATTATGGCGTGGTTGGGCATGTCTAAAGTCACTTGTTGAAGGAGCTCGTTTAGTCATGCCTATCAATACTTAAAAAATTTGGGTAATGACAAGTGCTTTAGCTCTGGGAAAAGAGAATCAAAAAATATATCGCCACGGTAGTGGCAAGACTATTTATAGAATTTCTCAGTAAATGTTGAGGCAATATAACTAAGTACTCGACTTATCAGAGCGATCTTTTGACTTACTTTTAAGTAAATCAAGAGGTTTCCAGCTTTCTGCTTTGTACTCTTCTTTTGTCTCTTCTGACGAATTTGTTCGGTACATTTCTCGAGCGTTTTTTCTAATCTCTAATGAAAATTTAGGGTAAGAAGCTAGTAAATGATCAAAATCTTTTTTGGTTAATACAAGCATATCGCACCAGGTATCAGCAACTACTGTTGCTGTTCGTGTTTGCGAATATAACAAAGCAATTTCGCCAAAAAAACTACCTTCTCCAACAGAATGAATAGCTTTTTGTTTTTCTCCAGAGTGAATGCTAGCTCTTCCGTTAATAAGAAAAAACATACTCTCTCCTTTCTCTCCACGCTCTACAATAGTGTCTCCTGGGGCAGCGATGCGTGATTGCAGGCGAAGTGCAACCGCTTTAAGCAGTTTTTCTTCTGCGCCATGGAAAAGAGGAACTTTATCAATCATTTCAGCATAGCGAAAACTAAAGATGTCTACACGTAGAGACTGTGGAAGATCTGAAAGTAAATCAGGAGAGACAACATCTTTATGTCTAGACCAAAGAAACTGGTAATAACCTCGAATTTTATCTCGTAATTCAGAAGGTAGGTTGCTGTGTTTCATGTAAGACTCAAGAGTAGCCAACTTGCGGCGTAGTAAGACACCAGTGGCATCTAAATCAGTTAAGGCAGAAACAACGTTTCCAATGATAAATGAGTACATAAGAGCACCCATCATTTGAACGAGCATCGCAAACACGATTTCTGTATTGGTCGTAGGTATAATGTCTCCATAACCTACCGTAGTCATCGTGCTCATAGTCCAGTACACAGCATGAATATACTGAGTCAATGGAGTGGTATGAAGAAGCCCTTCATTTATTACCCATGTGTTACGATTAACTCCTTCTTGTATCGCGGTATAGAAGAAAGCACAGCCAACTAAATGAGCTGAGCTGGCTAAGATAAGCAAAAGTTTTATAATACGGAGAATACTAGGAGAAATAGGAAGAGCATCTCGCCAAGAATAGAGGTAAGAAAAACAGTGGTGCATGCGGAGAAGACGGGGGATGCGCCAAAAAGCAGAGGTGCTGCTAATGCCACCTATTGTATATCCTGTGGTGAGAATAATAAGATCTATAGGTAAACTAGCTAATAAATCAGTAGGAGCAATACGGAAATTAAATTGTTCTTGAGAATCAACATCTTTACTCTTCTCTTTATAACGTCGATTGAGCTTTATAAAAATATCGATAAGCAAAATTCCATCCCCAATCCAGTCTAATTGACGCCAAACTCCTTCAAACTCAACATCAAATGCAATGCGATAAGGGACAGTGAAAAAATTCCAAAAACAAACCAAACAAACAGAGCTAAGCCAGATACGTACAAGAGGCGAATAAGTACCCCGTTCATTTATATTCATTAAGCTTCTCTGGCTCCAAAATAAGAGTAGGGCTTTGATTTATTATTTTATTTCACTCTTAACAAGAATAAATTGTTTAAGTCTACTAAGTCTTAATCTGCATTAGATCTAAATTCAGAATTCTTTTTATTTTCAAGTCGTTTTCCTAAATGATTGTTTGCTAATAATTTGACAAGCAGGTGTTAAAGTAGATACACTTTGGGGCTTGAATAAGTGGGAGATATAGGAGAGAAGGCTTGTTAGAGCAGATAAAAGAAGCTATTGAGGCAGAGCTACCTGGAGCATTTGTACATGTAGCGAGTCCAGATGGGCGGCATTTTCAAGCGATTGTGGTTAGTGAAGTGTTTGCTAATGTGCCTTTGCTTAAGCAGCACCGTTTGGTGATGCTTGCTTTAAAGGAAAGGTTTGATGGTGAGGCTGTGCATGCGATGCAGTTAAAGACTTTTTCTCCTGAGAAGTGGGATCTAGTAAAAGCAGATTACCATTTAGGGTAAGAACGAGAGTTAACGTTTATTTTTGGAGTGAATATGGCTTTAAGTGAAGAAGTTCGTAAACAGATAGAAGAAGACATCAAAGCCAATAAGGTTTTGTTGTATATGAAAGGAACATCGGCGATGCCTCAGTGTGGGTTTTCTGGCCAAGTTGTTTCGATTTTAAATCATTTCGGTATTCAGTTTGAATCACGTAATATTTTAGAAGATCCTGAGTTGAGACAAGGAATTAAAGAATTTTCTGATTGGCCTACTATTCCTCAATTATATGTGAATGGCGAGTTCATCGGTGGTTGTGACATTGTAACTGAAATGGCGCAAAGCGGTGAGTTAAAGCAGTTGTTCCAGCAAGAAGGAATTTTAAGTTAGTGGCTTCTCTTTCTTCTATAATAGAGAAAAAATTACGTGCAGCTCTCCGTCCGGAAGAGCTGCAAATGCGTAACGAAAGCGACCAGCATAAAGGCCGAGCAGGGCAAGAGTCACATTTTCGTGTACTTATTGTTTCGGTTTCTTTTGAAGGAAAATCAAAAGTTCAGAGACAGCGCTCAGTATACAAAGTTTTAGCTGATGAGTTAGATGGGGGAGTTCACGCCCTTGCTTTAGAGTTGTATACCCCAGTCGAGTGGCATGGACGCGACTTGGGAAAATCTCCCTCTTGTATGGGAGGATCAGCTTAGTGCTTGGGGATTTGCTTTTGTTTTATACAGCACTACTTTCCCTTAGTGAGATAGGTTTAGGTTCTCTTCTTCATACTATGCAGGTTCCTTTTCGCGGACAGTTTTTATCTTTAAATCAAAGCTTTTTGTTGAGTCATGCTCTCTTCCAGTCGAAAGGAGAGATGAAGCTTTTGCCATTGAAAATTTCTTCAGGTGCAGCATTACTAAAAAGTTTAAGTCCGTCTGGTCGGCGTCTCACACCTATGATCGCAATTGCCATACAGGGATCTCTTTTTAATTTAGGTTCTCTGCTTTTTGGTAGAAATTTGATAGGAGCCATATTTGGTTCTATCCTTTTGGGAATTTGGCCTAGCATTCAAGGATTTGCCTTTTACGGAGTATTATTCGGAAAAGATGTACTTTTGGCTGCAGAAGCCTTACCTCATGCTTGGGCTTTGCCGGCGGTTTTTGGCTTGTTTGTGGGAATCAAAAGCATACTGGCAATTTGTGCTGTATTAGCAGCCTATTTTCTTCCTTCTTCAGTTTTTTTACGTTATCAGGATCTTATTTGTGGGGTTGAGCAGAGGCCTAAAAAGGAAAGCTCACCGTCTTCATTTTTGAGGGTGTTTCGTTCACCACTGTTCTTAGCTCTTTTGTTTTTAGTATCTTGGTATTATTGGGTAGTATTAGGGGATTTATATTCCTTGTCTTGGTTTCTTTTGCGTTTGGCAGCGAGTACATTTTTGAGTATCTATGTGGTTCGTTTGGCTCTTCAGTCTTTTTGGGTAAGAAAAAAGATGCAGTTTCTTTGGCGACGGTGCTTTGGTCAAGAAATAGATGAAGATTTATTGAAAAACGGACAAGCTTTTGAGTTACTGCAAGATTACATTAAAGAAAATCGAGTGGTACAGGATTAGGGGTTGTTTTTGTGTGATCATTTTCGGGTGAGTCACCGTAGAGGCACTGAGTTCACTGAAAATTGCTTAAAAATGTATCATGGATATTCGTGGATTGTATTCTCTTATGTTTTTCTCTGTGATCTCATTGACTCTGTGGTGATTTTTTGCAAAACGACCTAAAGCCCATGCAATCTTTTACAAAAAATGAAACAGAGAGATACCTACTAGACTCTTCAGTTGAGAAGAGTCTAGTAGGTGAGAAGTCACTATTCTTTTGGAAGAAGGACTTTGCGGCTAAGTTTGATTTGGCCGCGCTCATTGATATCAGTTACTTTTACTCGAATGCTTTCGCCTTCTTTGAAAAGTTTCTCGATGTTTTCTACTCGAGAATGATCGATATCGGAAATATGGCAAAGACCATCTTGCCCTGGAATCACTTCTACAAAAAGACCGAAAGGTACAACACCAGTTACTTTTCCTTCGTAGACTTGTCCCACTTCGATATCTGCAGTAAGCCCGTGAATCATATCAAGAGCAGCTTGAACACCGTTTGCATCATTTGAGCTTACAGATACAGTTCCGTCTTCAGCGATATCGATTTCAACACCATGATCAGCTGTGATAGCACGGATGGTTTTTCCACCTGGACCAACAAGCTTACCGATCTTACTTGGGTTGATTTTCATGGTAACGATACGTGGAGCGTACTTAGACATCTCTTTACGAGGTGTTGGGCAAGCTTCTTTCATGATACCTAGAATATGAGTAATACCTCGCCCTGCCTGAGCAAGAGCTTGACGCATGATGTCAATGGTAATTCCTTCTACCTTGATATCCATTTGGAAGGCTGTGATACCGTTCTGATCTCCAGTAATTTTAAAGTCCATATCGCCAAGAGCGTCTTCAAGACCTAAAATATCAGATAGTACAGCGTGGTTTTCTCCTTCCAAGATCAATCCCATGGCAATACCAGCAACCGGACGCTTGATTGGTACACCAGCATCCATCATAGCAATACAGCCTCCACAAACCGAAGCCATAGAAGAAGATCCGTTAGACTCTGTAATGTTAGACTCTACACGAACAACGTAAGGGAACTCTTCTTTGCTTGGTACTGTAGAAGTTAACGCTCGCTCAGCAAGTTTTCCGTGGCCGACTTCTCGGCGTCCAGCCGGACCAGAACGCCCAACTTCTCCCACAGAGAATGGAGGGAAGAAATACTGAAGATAAAAGCGACGTAGGCTATCTTCATCCAACGTTTCATAACGTTGAGCCATGTTCTCACTACCCAAAGTACATACAGCAAGAGTTTGTGTTTCACCGCGAGTGAAAAGAACACTACCGTGTGTACGAGGAAGAAGCCCAGGTTGAATAGAAATTGGACGAATATCTTCAAGCCCACGACCATCTACACGCTCACGCTGGGTAAGAATGCGTTCACGCATAATACGCGCTTGAAGCTCTTTAAAAGTAGTCGAGACATCTGCTTTGTGGTACTTAGCTTCTTCACCTTCTGGGAAAAGCTCTGTCTGTACGCGGTCTTTAATAAGAGAAATTGCATCACCACGAGCTTGCTTGTCTTTGATCTGAAGAGCATCAACTAATTCAGGACCAGCAGCCTTTTCAACAAGACCCATAAGCTCTTCTGGAGCTTTTACAATCCAATCGTTGTGTTTCTCTTTTCCGATTTCCTTCGCCCATTCACTTAAAGCAGCACAGATCGTTTTAATCGCTTTGTGGCCAGTCTCTAGAGCTTCTAATACCTTAGCTTCAGGTAAAAAGTCAGCATACCCCTCAATCATGAGTAGTGCATCTTCTGTACCCGCAAGAACAAGATCTAACTCAGATTTTTCCATCTGACTTGGGCTTGGGTTAATCACAAATTCGTCATTAATATAACCCACACGAACACCAGCAAGAGCTTTGCTGAAAGGAATGTCCGAAATCAATAAAGCAGCAGAAGCAGCTGTAATCGCTAAAATATCTGTCTGATTTACCTTGTCATATGACCAAACGTAAGTAAGAAGTTGAGTTTCGCAAAAATATCCCTCAGGAAACAAAGGGCGAATAGGACGGTCAATTAGGCGACTAACCAGTGTTTCTCTTTCAGAAGGACGCCCTTCACGCTTAACAAAACCACCCAAGGTTTTACCAGCAGAAGAGAATTTTTCTTGGTAATCAACACGAAGAGGAAGGAAAGTACGGTCTTCATTCGGAGTGCTAGCAGCACAAGCGGAAGCAAAAACAATGCTCTCTCCAGAACGAACAACAACAGCCCCATTTGCCTGTCTTGCAATCCGTCCTGTTTCAAAGCTTAGCGAAATATCGCCAACTCGAACAGTTTTTGATTTCACATCAAACATATTAAATTTCTCCTAAGAAATCTGTAAAAGCAAATCTAAAAGATTTTTTATATCATGAAATATTCAGAAATAGGAAAGAAAATGTGATGTAGAATTCAGAAAGCACGCCTCAAATATAAAATATACAAACTCAAGAAGTGGTTTCTGATTTCTACGACCTGTTTTTTCCTCCCCCATATACAAAAAAGGCCAAAGCTCGCTCGCGCGCCCTTTGGCCTGACTTAGCTAAAACTACCTACGCAGTTTTAGCTTGGCGATCAGAGACTGATACCGCTTCGTATCAGTGGAGTTCAAATAATCAAGAAGACGGCGTCTTTGACCTACTAATTTTAGAAGGGCTAAACGCGAAGCGTGATCCTTTGGAGATCGCTTCAGATGCTCGGTGAGCTCAGTAATACGCTCGGTTAAAATGGCAATCTGCACATCAGCCGAACCTGTATCCTTCTCGTGAAGCTGAAACTTCTTTGTTATTTCTTCTTTTGTACCCTTATCTAATGACATTCGACGGACACTCCCGTATTTGTATAACGACTGAGCTGTGAGTTATAATAGTTAAAACCTCAAGCCTCTATTATAGAGGAACCTTGTTAAGAGATCAAGATATTATAGAGACAAGCGGGGGTAAGGAGCAGATAGAACTACGAGGCCTTAACTATTTCTTTGTCGAAACCTAAACACGAGTATCAAGTAAAACTTCTATGTATTCGTTGTCGTGGTTCTTGACTTTGAAAGGAATCGTAATTCTTCCAAAATGTTTCTCCATCATAAGTTCGTCATAAACTTTTTTAATGAGGTCATCAGTTATAGGCTCTTTCTGATACTTCGCTACAATTTCTTGAATATAGTCAGCTTGAGCCTGTCTAGAAATTGGCTCGTGATAAAAATAATGATGTTCTTCACCTTGACTCATAGAAGAAAACTCCTAAACAGGGTACTTTCCCTTAACATTATACACTTGCTCGTAAGTATAGGATTCTTCTTAGAGAGAGGCAAGTGTTGATTTTCACTAAAAGGAAAGATACACTAATTCTCTAATACTTCGACCAAAAAATTAGAGAAAAATGACCCCATTTCCATTTCAAATAATTACCAATAATGATGACGATAAATTCATGCTAGAAGCTTTGAAAGAAGCATGGAAAACATTCAAAAATAATGAAGTACCTGTTGGAGCTGTTCTAGTAAGAGAAAATAAAATCATCGCACGAGGACACAATCAAGTAGAAATGCTAAAAGATGCAACAGCACACGCAGAAATGCTCTGTTTAACGGCAGGATCTGCTGCATTAGATAGCTGGCGTTTAAGTAAAACTACGTTATACTGCACAATGGAACCTTGCAGTATGTGTGCAGGAGCAATGCTTCTCTCAAGAATTGATACTCTTGTTTACGGGGCGCCAGATATCCGGCATGGAGCAAATGGTAGTTGGGTGGATCTTTTTGCTCAAAAACATCCTACCCATGAGATCTCTATTCGTCGCGGAATCCTAGGAGATGAGTCATCATTCTTGTTAAAAGAATTTTTTAAAAAGCGACGAATGGAAAAGCAAGGAGAGAAAAGTGAGTGAATGGAAAGAGCAAGAACAAATGCTTGTTGATATGATTGAAAGACAACGCAAAAAACTTTTAGATATAGCCCGTCGCATTGTCCCTCAAGCAACGAGTGATGATGTTTTACAACCTTGTGACTTTCCAGAATTAGAAACACACCCAATTTTCCGCTATGAAGAAGGGCTTTTTGAAGGTTTACACACAGCATTAACAGCCTTGAGAGCTTTAAAAAAAGATCACGAACACGCTTCTTGCTAGTCTTCTTTTTTCTTTCTCTCAGAAATTTTTCGCATCTTGCGTCGCTCTAGCCAACTGAGAGAATCCTCTCCTTCGGAAGAAATTTTGTCGAGCATACGGTTCATAAAAGATTCTTCAGTATCGATGGCAGCCCCTGTATGAATATCGAATATTTTACCACTTGAGTTAGGAGAGCTGCTGCGATTTTTGTTCCATTTTTCTTGAATAGAAGCGCCCAAAGAAGCAATGGCTTGGTCCATACCATGTGTCACAGGAAAAGGACTACGCAAATCCCAGGCTGCTACAGAAAAAATATAGGCGAAACCAACACTACTTAAAGTGCTAATTAGCCCTATTATATCTAACTGAGAAATATCAATAAGAACCGTAGCACCAATGAATATGGCGATTAACCAACGAGCTTCTAAGGTAATGGCAAAGAAAAATTGAATGAGATTTCTAGGATAAAACATCGTCCACACAAAAAGCAGGCCTAAAACAATGTTATGACAACCTGCTAGGCGTCCATAAATCCCCAAAAGATACATAGATGCCAGAGTACAAACTCCGGAAAAAAGGCCGCACAAAAAATAAAGGCGTAAAAAAGAACGTTTACCAAGTTCTTGTATCAAAGTGGACCCAGAAACCCATAGCAAATACATGTTAAAAAATAATTGGAGAAGAAAGAAGAAATGAATGCCAGATTGACTGGGGTGCACAAAAAAATAAGTAGCTGGTTGCCAAAGAAACAAGCGCTGTGACCATAAAGGAGATAGACTTAGCCAGTCTTGAGGTCCCATCATCGTAAAAACACGATGAAAAATCGGATCAAACAAAGCAGAAGCAATACTCACCGCGACAGTAAAAATGATCAATTTTTTTACAATTTCAGGGGTAAAGGAAGGACCAACTTGATATCCAGTGCTAGTGTAGGTCATATCACCTCAAAAGATTTCCGCGTGCTTTTCTAGAGTAACTACAATTACCCCAATATATAGCATACATTAGCAGAGGAAATGTAGTGTTTCCTTATTCTTTCAGTTGATATACGTGCAGATACCCATTTTTCGCAATTTTGATTCCCGATACATCCATATTTGTATAAGTTGTATTTCGATCATTACAATACACTTCCTTTTCATCTTTATCATATATATAGGCTGTGTAATGACCACAGTCACTTGATTTTCCCAAGTGACAAATAGATGCAATCGCCTGATATTTCAAATGCTTGGAAGGGGTTTGAGCTTTGGGATAAAATAAAGGAATGTTTATTTCTTCTGAACGGTCAATTTCCAAAGAAAGACGGTGAATCTTGTTATTTTCAAAATGATACCGTTTCAAGTGTATGAAAAGGATAGGTGCTGCAACTTTCCCAATTAAGGCAATTTGTTTTTTTTCTTCTATAGATTTAAGAAGCTCGGCTATAGAGCTTGGCTTTTCTTCTTTTCCCCAAGCGAGTGAGATGATTTGTTCTTTTAATGCTTTAGAGTGATCTAAATGATCTTCTTCTTCAGAGAAAGAACCATAAGAGATGATTGGATAATCCAAACTTGAAAGCAAAAATTGTAAAAAAAGATAAGCATCATGCTGTTCATGAAGCCCTTCACCGCCTTCGAAACCAGCAGAAAATGCGGCAAGTCTTACAGATCTCACAGATTGATTAGAAATTTCTTTGTGCGAACTCTGTTTTTCTCTGTAAATTTTCAAGAGACTACGGCGTAAGGCTTCTCGCTTTTGATACTCTGATTGTGTTTCGGTGAACGTATGTGAATGGTTTTGTCGCCTTAGTAAAGGAGGATTTAAGAAATTATCTTTTATATCAGGGATGACAAAAAGAATTTGGAGTGCTGCTGAAAGATAGCAGCTATTCCCAACATTAGGAATGCCTGATATAGGGCTACTAATTTGCTTAAACTTAGAAAAAGAACTTCCTTGAGTGGAAGGTTTGTGGCAAAAAAACAGATTAGCAAGAGTTTTTTTTGTATAGTCAATACAGCGATAACTGCTCTCTGTTAATTCAGATAATTTATACTCAAGCGAATGAATTGTGCTCATAGCTGTTTTCTTCTGAAAATATGGTGAAAGAAAAGTCCTACACCCTAAATGACTGTTCGTCAAGAGTCAAGTTTTTGTAGAAGCTTAGACCCTAAATGGCTACAGATTCGCTAGTCGATTGCAAAAATAGTGAAGCAGATACCATTTCCAAGATTTGAAGAACGTTTTTATGTATTTTTGTAAGAGGCTCGAGGGTAATAAGATTTTCTTCGCGTCTTAGCTTCTTTGATTCGCCGCGTTTAAATGATGTGCTGTAGATTCATCATGATTAGAGGTGAAAAAGAAGCATGATAGGGCGATGAGATATCGTATGAGGGCTAGTGGGAGTCATAAGTAAAATAAGGGTAAAATCGTAGAAAAAAATTATTAAACGCGGCGAATCCAAGAAGCTAAGACGCGGTGAGTTCTAATTCTCGAGATGCTTGTAAAAATATTGAGGCAGGTACCTTGGGGATTAGAAAGGAAATTTTATTTCAGGTCTGTTTTTTTCGTTTAGAAGGGTATATGCTTGAGGAGAACCTAGCATTTGCTTCTTCTAAAGGTAGATTCCACATTTCTTGTGCTTTTTCGTCTACAATGGCTCCTTTTTCTTTGAGCATTTCCATCCATTTAACTTCATGACGTAAAGCAGCCCAGTGCATTGCTGTCATTCCACTGGCATCTGCATGTTCGTAGTTACTACTGTGTTCAATTAGTTTTTCTATGATTGAATCACCTTTGTGTTTAGCTCTTCTCCCTTTAGAAATAGCAAGGGTAAGTGGTGTTGAGTTATGAGAACTTTCATCGGCAATATCGATACCGATATCATGGCCTTGGTCTTGGAGAGAAAGCAGTGCGTTTATATGAGGAGAATTAGCATTAGCAACGGCCCATAATATTGGAGTATTCTTAAATTCATCTCTCTTATCGATTTGATTTAAAGGAATATGTTCTTCAAGTAAAACGCTGAAAAGTTCACAGTTTGTTTTGGATATTTAGCCATAGTGTGAGCTATTCCGTCTAGATCGTACTCTTGAATTTTATGATGATGATCTTTAAGCCATGAGCGAAATTCTTCTTTGCTTGCTCTTACTGCTCTCAGTGTCTTTATTGTAAATTTTTTAGATTGTTCTGGTGTGAAAATTTTATTTGTTTGTTTTTCCTCTGATGAGGTGTAGTTTGGGTTTATGTGTTCTGGAAGAGGTGATGATTTAATTTGTGTGATAACTTTATGGATCTCTTTTTTATTCATAAGCTCTTGTCCGCAAATAAACTTTATGATTCGTGTGAAAATATTTTGTTCTTTAAACTCATAGAGTTTTTTTGTGGGATTAGATTCTTCTGTTGAAATGACGACTACCGTGCGCTTCCAATTATGCCAAGTACCTTTATGTGCCTTGATAAGATTTTCAAAATTATCGTTGTTTTGTAACTGATCGATGCTGATTTTTGTCACGATACGGCCTTATATTGACAAAGTTCTTGAACGTAAGCGTTTATAAATTGTTTAGAAAGATGATCTGCATGTTTTTGACACTTATCTAATATCTCTTTGTTGTCTGTATCGACTCCCATATAATCCAGTACGGGTTTAATTTTGGATTCAGGTTTATTAATGTCTCCCCAAGCATCATCGATTTTTTGAGGATCAGAGGTTTTGTTTGAATGGAAAGCTGATAGAGCAGCTAAGCCCAAGAGGCATTTTTGTGTTTGTTCTTCGTTAGGAAGTTCTAGATCAGGATAGATCTCTTTCATAATCTCCTGAACATTAATTTGAAATGAGGTTTTTGAAAGAGAGTCTATCCCTCTAACTCTTGATTCTACAACTACGGTAATAGGCTTGCCGTTAAACTTAGTGGAATCGTTTATGTTAGCAGGGCTTCCATCTTCGGAGCTAACATATGTGCGACAATGTCTAGGGTGAGGATCCTCTTTATTTTCAATGTCTTCATGAAACTGAGGAAGAAGTGAATTATTTCTTAAAACATTATTTAAATAGCGCTCTAGATTGAGGTCGATAGCCTCCAAGTGCTCTTTTAATTCGCCTTCATAAAGAGAATTTTTATCACTTGGAAAGCCTATAACAATAGCCATATCACCCGGGTCCTGCATAACTGATGGGAATACCGATTCTCTTATACTAGAAAATAAACGAGAAAATAGAATAATTAAATTAGGATCTTCAAAAGAAGATAAAAGTTTTATGGCTTCTGTATTACAATTATCAATAAATTTAATCGTTTCAGGGCTAAGCGATCCTGAAGCAAATTCTTTTTCTGCAATGATTTTAAGAGTTATAAATTTTTCTATTATTTTGGAGAAATTATTAGAAAGATCCTTATTCTCAGGATTATTTAAAAAATTATTTATTTGATCTAGTTCATTTTCATTAATTGCAGCATTTTCTATTTTATCCTGTTTGTTTTCACGAGAACTAAATAAAGATTTCAGCATAAGATAGCGATAACTGTTGTTTAATTCTTGAACTGTTTTTTGGTTTGTTTTTGAATTGGAAATATCTAAAAGAGCATCGCTCGATTCAGTAATTTTTTTACCTAATTTTAGAACATGAATTTTGTCTATTGAGTTCTTTTTTAAATTTTCACTTAAACTGTATTTTAAATTTAAAACTAATTCGATTGAGTTTATCTTTTTTGATTTTAGTACTACTTGTGTTTTTGTTATTAAACTTAGAACTCTAGTTTCTTGCTTTTCTGAAAGGGGACATTTACTAAGAGATTTGAATCGATATTTAATAAGTTTTTCAGTTCCCCACTTTTTTATTGATCCAAAAACTCCTTGAAAGTTTTCATCTGGATGAGAAATTTTATTAACTAAAACATCTAATTTGTTTATTTTATCATCTATTTTTCCGTTTTGATTATAACTATATATAGAACTGTGTTCGTTTGTGTTTTCAATTCTAGGCATAAGAAAATGCTCTTCTTCTGTTGTGGTATATATTTAATATTATAACTAAAAATGAGTAAATAAATTTAATTTTTTTTTGACAATTATTTTATAAAAACGTTTAGTTCTTGAGCTTTTGAGGTATAAAGATGGTTTTGTGGTAAGGGTTTTTTTTGAATTTTCTTGATTATAAATAAGATAAGTTGAGGCTTTGGTTTTGTGTTGGAAATTAAGGATTTGTAAGGTTATAAGGTCGTTTTTCAACTTTTACACGAATATAGAGGGAAAAATGATTGAACAAGTATATGACAACGCAACTGCTTATTTTGCAGAACATAAGAACTTGCCTGAGATAAAAGAATATTTGAGCAAGGTTGCTGAAGTAGCAAAAATTTACTTTTCATTTATGGATGATCTTAAACTTGAATGGGATCTCCTCGAAGATCTTTATGAGGAAGGGTTGATTGATTACAACAAATGGAATTTTTCTAGAGATTTAGGAGACAAAATACGCACAACAAATTTTGGGAAAGAGCATAGTATAGAAATGTCTCTTAAGGTAGAGGGAGATAAGTCTGTTGATTTTAATGAGTTAGATTTATTTCTCAATAAAATGTCTGGCGCAGCGGTTTTAGCTAGAATTTTTGAGCAAGAAAACAAAGGGATTGAAATAGATGTTTCATTAAACGATGAACAAGATCCTATATTTATTATGGAAAATGATGGTTAAATTTTAAATAAAAATAATTCTAGAGAGATGAAAATGACAAATATTAGTCAGGTTAGTGAAAAAGTTGAAAAATATTTTGATGAAAATGGAATACTTCCTGAAATAAGAAAACATTTTGATAAGGCTGCTGAGTTAGCACAGAAGTATTTTTCTATAATGGATGAAAGTATCACCCTTGAATGGGAGCCTTTAAAAACTCTTTCTGAAGAAGGTATTATAGATTGTGAGTCTTGGAATTTTTCTGATGAAATAAAAAATCAACTGGAAAATAGTAAACTGGGTCAGGAGAGAGAGCTTATCTTAAGTCTATGTGTAGATCGCTTTACACGGGTTGATTCAGATGAATTCCCTCAATTTATTAATAAATATTGTGCTTTTGAAAATTTACTGGGTATTTTTTTAGATGATCATGAAGAAATAGATATTCGTCCCAAAATAGAAGGTAAAGACAAGTTTCTTTTTATAATTAGCAATAGTTAAAGTCGTTCGTTTTTATTTTTCAAAATCTGCTTATCTAATATTAAGGTAGTATTTGTTTTTATAAGGGAAATTAACATATGTTTATTTCCCTTTAAAAATAAGCGCTTTGCTTGCAAATCCTAGGGTTTTTTTGTACAATCTGAGCATCTATTAAACAAATGTTTCAGGAGGCCTTTATCTCAAGCGCTATAGAAGTACCCATCGAAGAGAAAAAATTTGGAACGGTATCGGGAGTTCTTGTTCCAAACATTACCATGATGTTTGGAGTGATTCTTTTTTTAAGGCTTGGCTTGCTTGTATCTCATGCTGGCTTGCTTACTATGGTCTCCGTGATCAGTTTTTCCCTCTTAATTATGTTAATTACTAGTTTATCTATTGCTTCGATTTCCACGAATATGGATGTGGGAAGAGGAGGGGTATACTATATTATGAGTCGCTCCTTAGGGGTGGAGATTGGAGGGGCTTTAGGGATTACTCTATATTTGTCTCAATTAATTTCTATTTCTTTGACGGCGAGTGGATTTGCTTACGCATTTGTTGAGTTATTTCCTCATTTTTCTGTGATGTGGGTAGAGATAGCGACTTTAGTTACTTTGGCACTTCTTTCGTCTATATCAGCATCTTGGGCCTTAAAAACCCAAATGGGTATTTTATTTATTCTTTTGGCTGCTTTGGGCTCTGTATTTATGGGATCGCCAGAACATGTAGAGTTTGGGGCTTCTGCTGAACCCTTTTATGAAGGCGGATCTTTACCATTTTGGGCCGTATTTGCGTTGTTTTTTCCAGCTTTAACAGGAATAGAAGCAGGGATGGCTTTATCTGGGAATTTGAAAGACCCTTCTAAGTCCTTAGTTTGGGGAAATATTTTATCCCTTCTCTTCGTGGCGTTTTTTTATGTTTTGCTATCAGTTTTTGTTTACGCGTTTATTCCTTCAGAAAAGCTTTTGAGTGATCCTTTGGCTCTCGTTGATTTTTCTTATTCTCCTGCTGTTGTTCGTGTGGGAATATGGGGAGCTACATTGTCGAGTTGTTTAGGTAGTATTTTAGGCGCTCCTCGAATGTTACAGATGATGGGTGAAGATGGTTTAGTCCCTTCTATTTTTGCTCGTAGTTATGGAAAGTTTGACGAGCCGATTTGGGCTTTAATGTTTACTACAGCATTAGCGATTGTGATTACAACGACGACAAGTATCGATCAAATTATTCCTATTTTGACTATGACATGTCTTATTTCTTACGGTCTTCTTAACTTTGTTGCTGGTTGTGCAGAGCTAATGAATAGTGTAAGTTGGCGCCCTAGTATTCGAACTCCTTGGACTGTATCGTTTTTAGGTTTTAGCCTGATCATTCTTGTAATGTTTATGATTAGTCCAGGCTGGGCATTCTCTTCTATAGCAATCGTTGCGTTAATTTGCTTATTTGTCAGTAGAAGAAACTTAGAAACATCTTTTGAAGATCTTAGAGAAAGTCTTTTGCTTTGGGTTTCGAGAAGGTTGCTATATAGACTTTCTTCACCTGTAGAGCATGCAATGAATTGGCATCCTCAGCTTTTGGTTTTATGTGGTGCGCCATCTAAGCATCCTCAGTTAGCTCATCTATCACATAGTTTAACTCGTCGAAGTGGTATTCTTACTTTTGCTTCTATTTTACCGGAAGAGTGGGCTACTTCTGAACGTGTAGAAACAGTGAGAATGACTTTAAATTCTTATTTTGAAAAAGAAGAAATCTCATGTCTCACAGAAGTTTACCCAGCCCCTACATATGCAGAAGGTTATAGTAGCTTGATTAAAGCTTATGGTATCGGCCCTATTCAGCCAAATACCATTTTATATCCTTTGGGTGAAGAAGAAGATCAGAGCTTAAACACTTTGGTTGAGACTTGTCATTTTACACAGAAAAACCTGATCCTTTTTAAGGATAGTGATCAAGCTCCAGTAAAATATTTTAAGAGAGCGCGAGGAGCTAAACGGCGTAGAGTTGATTTGTGGTGGGATGGTGATTGTAGAGAAAACTTTGATCTTATGATTTCTTTTATTACGACACTCTACAGTGGCACGGTTTGGAGAAATACAAAAGTCTTTCTACACGCGATTGTATCAGATTCTACAGCAGAAAAAACTCTTAGAGAGTATTTGCAAGAGTTTGTCAAAGAAAGTCGTTTGCAAATCCAAGTACTGGTTCATTTGCTAGAAGATAGCTCTGAGTACTGGCGATATGTTAATCGTTTCTCTCAAGATGCACATCTTACTTTTATGGGAATTGTCCCTAAACAGGAAGATGAAGACCATGAAGAGTATATGCAGTACTTGCATAAAGTGATCAGTGCAACAAATGGTTTGAAGGGTACTTGTGGCCTGGTTACATGCTATGATCAAGTAGATCATCGTACATTATATCACGATAATCGAGAGTAGATTCCTGTCATGAAAGGGGCTACCATTCAATATTGAATGGTAGCCCCTTTTTTTTAAATTTCGCTCATACTAGAAAAATAAAAAAATGTTTAATTTTTCTTATTTCCTTCTTTATTAAGTTAATGCTTTTGTTTAATTTTTTCTTTATAAATTTAAGTTATTCTTAAGTTTGTTAAAAGAATTCAATTGCAATATATAAGTAAATTGTAAATTTTAATTGCGGGTGTTTAAAAAAAAGGAAATAGTATGCCTAGACGTATAAGTGGGAAGTATAGTAGTCAAAGTTATAATGTTCAAAACACTAGTAAAAAAACTGGTTCAAGTAAAAAAGATGGGAGAAAAATAGAGTATAATCCAGGAAATAAATTTAGTGTTAAAAGCAATCAAGATAATACTCATAGTGGATTTACTAACACCCAGTTTCTTGCTTTATTAGCTATTGGTCTTATTGTATCAGTAGCGGTACCTACTTGTTCGACTATTTCTGCGACATCTGGGCGTTTTTCTGTACCAAATCGTAATGCTCCTGATGTGGGAAGGTATACGAATACTCAATACGGACCAAACGGGCCTTTTTGTCCGACTTACGTAAATAGTATTATCCGTAATGGGGCAGCTTTGGTTCCTGGAAGTAATCAAGGCCTTCTTACAATTACAGATGCTTGGTCAGGTAAGGCAAGAGGTATTGGATATCCTGGTGGACGTGATCCTATTGTTCAAAGAGCTAAAGATGTGATTGAGGATTATGGTGATATTTCATATGCATACTCAGGCACACTTAATCCTTCTTCGGGACAATTCATGAATGTTCAATTAAACAATGGTGAAAATTATGGTCTACTTCACCCAGCTTTATTTGAAGCAAATGCACTTGCAATCAATGATAGTGAATGTGGAATTTGTCCTAAGGATATTTCGGTTTTAACAGGTACGCCTGAGGATATTGAGAAATGTGTATTAAAAATGCATAAGAAACTTGCTAAACCAGAAGAAAATCACGGAATTCGAGCTGGAAAGTATCGCACAAGGGAAGTACAAGTATTTGATTCTGGTTTTGGACGCTTTTGTCAGTCATATTTAGATGGTGATTCAAAGTTGGAAAACGGAGTCCAGTATCTAGAAAGCCTGGGTAGAAGAGATGATGCAAAAAACTTAGCAAAAGCTTTAGAGCAAGCTTTTTATCAGTGGGATAAAAGTTTTTTTACTAATCCATTTAGTTCTTCTATGTCTAAATGGAAAGAAGAGAGTTATATTCCTGATGATAAAAAAACAAAACAGCAAATCCAAAATCAAAAATATTTGAAAGCATTTGCCCCTATCGTGATGATGCCTACACCAGCAGCGCGTGTTCCTGAAGAAGCGGCAAAGTTTTATCAAGAGATGCATGAACGTTTGAATTCAGAAGAAGATCCTTTTGAGCTATCTGCATGGGTTTTAGTGAGGTCGGGGCAAATTCATATGTTTGATGATGGTAATGGACGTATTGGACGAAATCTTGTTCGTGCTATTTTGATGCGCGCAGGCTTCCCAGCTCCGTTGTTTGATAATGATATTGAATACACTGTAGCATTAGAGTCGGAAAAAACATGTGCAGACTATTTGCGTCGATCTGTAGAAACAACTCAACATTACATCGTCAATGGAGAGCTTGATACTACTCCTTGGGCTTAATTTGTAGTAGATTCGGCTTGCATGATTTAGATATGAGCTTCCTTGCATAATTTCATATCTGAATCATGCAAGCCGAATTTTATGCGAGATTAGGCAGCCATTGGAGGCTAAAGCTTTCGTTTTTATCTTGAGTAAAGGTGTATTGAAATTAACTATTTGCTAATGTAAAATCGTAACCTTTGCTTTACGGAGACAAGGAATGTCAGACTACTATGAGCGCTCGCTCGAGCTTCATCGAGAAAACAAGGGAAAAATTGAAATCGGCGGAAAAGTTTCGGTTGAAACACGAGACGATCTATCCTTAGCCTACACTCCTGGTGTTGCGCAGCCTTGTAAGGAAATTTTCTCTAACCCAGATTTAGCGAGAGTTTATACTAGTAAAGCAAATACTGTTGCTGTTGTTACAGATGGCTCGGCTGTACTTGGTTTGGGAAATATTGGACCTCTAGCAGCTTTACCTGTAATGGAAGGAAAGGCCCTCTTATTTAAGAAGTACGGTGCTGTAGATGCTTGGCCGATTTGTTTAGACACACAAGATACAGAAGAAATTATTGAAACAGTTCGTCGCATTGCTCCTTGTTTTGGTGGAATTAATCTAGAAGATATTGCAGCTCCTAAATGTTTTGAAATCGAAGAACGTCTGCAGGATTTAGGAATTCCAGTTTTTCATGATGATCAACATGGAACAGCCATTGTGCTTTTAGCTGCTCTGCTTAATTCAGCTCGAGTACTAGAACGAGATCCCAAAACATTTCGTGTTGTGATTAGTGGAGCTGGAGCAGCGGGAAATGCGATTGCACGTTTTCTGGTGGCTAAAGGGTTTTCTGAAGGCACAGAGCCTTTTGTGAAAGAAGTTATTGTTTGTGATTCTAAAGGTGCTATCAGCAAAGATCGTCAAGATCTCAATCTTTCCAAGCAAGCTTACTTAAATTTTACGAATCCTAATAATGAAAATGGTGATTTAGCAACAGTTCTTGAAGGGAAAGATGTATTTATTGGAGTGAGCCAAGGTGGCATACTTCAAGCACAGCATGTAAAATCCATGGCTAAAGACCCGTTGATTTTTGCGATGGCAAACCCTATTCCTGAAATTATGCCAGATGAAGCGCTTGCAGGGGGGGCTGCTATTATTGGAACGGGGCGTAGTGACTTCCCGAATCAAATCAATAATGTGTTAGCTTTTCCTGGTCTTTTCCGAGGAGCACTAGATGCAAATGCTCCAAGAATCACTCCTAAAATGTACCTTGCTGCCGTGCACGCACTTATTGAAGCAACGACAGATTTATCAGTGGATAAAATTTTACCACACCCCCTTAATCCAAGAGTTGGTTTTCTTGTAGGGGATGCTGTAAAAAGGGCTGCTTTAGAAGAAGCAGAGTTATCTTCCTAATAGGTGTTTTAAAGCACTTTCAAGTGTAGGGTAATAGAACTGTGCTTGTGAATCATTCAGTACTTGAGGTACCACTCGAGTACTGCTGAGCATGGTTTCTTTTGCCATTTCTCCAAACACAAGATTTGCTACAGGCTTAGGTACAGGAAATATAGTAGGACGTCCTAGTACCTTACCTAGTGTTTTCGTATAGTCGTAATTACTAACGGCTTTTGTTGCAGCAAAATTGACGGGCCCTTCTACACTATTTGTACAGATACAATGGTAGATTTGATAAACAAGGTCATCAATACTAATCCAGCTCATGTATTGTCGGCCATTTCCAAGAATTCCACCTAAACCAAAGCTAAAAGGCATGAGCATTTTTGCTAGTGCTCCACCTCGAGGACTTAAAATCACTCCAAACCTCATATGCACAACACGAGCAAAAGCCTTAGCTTTTGCAGCTTTTGCTTCCCAGTCTTGGCAAAGATCAGCTAAGAATCCCTGTCCAGCTGGAGAACTCTCCGTTAAAAGCGAATCTCCTTGAGAACCATAGTATCCTACTGCAGAAGCGCAAAGAAATACTTTGGGCTTTTTTGTAACCTTTTCAAAAGCATTGATCAAAGTTGTTGTACTTACGATACGGCTGTCATACAATCGTCGTTTTTTACTTTCTGTCCAGCGACCACTTGCGATGTTCTCTCCAGATAGATGAACAAGAACATCAAATCCCTCGATTTCTTCAGGATTTAATTCTTTCTTTTCAGGGTTCCAGTATATCTCATGAGGTGATTTACTTTGGCGCCGTACTAAATGGAATATTTGGTGACCAGCAGCGGATAAAAAAGAGCTGAGTTCTGATCCAACAAGGCCACTTGCACCAGAAATGAGTACACGAAGGGGAGACTCTTGTTCATAACGTTTGATAACGTCTAAATCAGCCTCTAAAACACGATTTCTATAAGAAAAAGTTCTCTCTAATTCCTTCTTTACAAAACCTGAGAAGAGAACTTTAGGTAAAAACCAAGGAGTTTCATATTCAATGATATCTTCCACTTCGCATTGTGAAGGAGAAGGTGAATGAAATAGGTGTTGATGAGACCAAGATCGGAAAATCCCTTGAACTTGCTCATCTATAAATAGTTCAGGTTCTTTATATTGAACAATTTTTGCTATCCATTTTTTGGAAAAACAAGCGAAATGCATTGTGATATGCCGTGTAGCACCTAATGCGGCTTTTTCATCTTCTTTTCCTAAAGTGATTTTCATCCAAGGAGGGAACATGCGCGATAGGGCTGCCGGCTCTTGAAACCACTGCCAGGTGCGCTCTCTAGATAAATGGACAGTTGTTTTATTCGTAAACGTAGTCATAGCCAGGCTTCTTATATAGATTGAAATATGTGGAGATAATGACTGATATATAGTCCAGTGGTGGCTTATTTAGCAAGTTGTAGATAATAAAGTTTTAACAAAAAAATTATTTGATCTTAATGTCTTCAGTTTATGCTTTTCCTTTCTAACGTTTATATTAGAAGGTATTAAGGATGACAGGTCTCATATCAGTAGATGATTGTAAGAACAATAATGAAGTAACAGCTTTAGTTATAGGAGAGCTTTTACAAGAGAATCAAGAATTCCTTGATCTTGCTAAAAAGTTAGATATTCCTTTGTTTTTTTCTAGTTTAGATTGGCCTAGAGACACAGGGTTCATGGATAAAAAGCGTTTTTTTGTTCCTATAACCAACAAAGGCGGTCGTTTTCTTCAAGATGCTTCTTATCTAATGCCTTTACATAGTCGAAGTATTCCAGAAGAATTAGTTTCAGGAGAGAGTGTTTTAAATAAGAGAGTGGATGTGTTTCTTTCTGAAATAAGAAATAACCCTATCCCCATTGAGATATTTCAATCGAATTGTCATGTAGAGGGAGGGAATATGGTAAAAGTAGGAAAAGATAAGGTTATTATCGGTGTAGAAGCGGCAGTTTACACAGCTCTATATCTCTTAGAAAATCCGATAGAAAATTTAGGTAAGAAAGTTTTTCATAAACTTCAGCAAATTGAATCGCACCCTAAATTTGAAGAAGCGAATAAACTTGCTTTCTCGTGTTTGAACAAACTTTTTTTTGAAGATATTAATACAGCGTTGTATGAGTTAGCTTCTAAAGAAGGTATTGTTGTTTCAGGTTCGCTGGCGCCTATTTTTGAAAGAATGAAAAACTTGGTTGGAAGGTTCTTACCCAGCTTTTTATACTCTCAAAATTACTTTGGATTTCTAGATCAAAAGACTTATTGCATTAGTGCTATATGGACAGCTCTCTTGGAAGTAAGTAAGGAATTTACTCAATTGGAAATAAAAGGATCTTCAGATATTGAAGAAGTAATTTGGCTTCCTGATGACTTAGGAACCCGTTCTGGACAGCTTGAGTATCACATTGATTTGTATATCACAGTTATTGGTAATCGGGTATTAATAGATGATCCTTCTGAGGTTGCAAAAGTTTGTAAAGAAGAAATTTCTAGAAAAGTGACAGTGCAAAACCTTGATCTTGAAAAAATCAAAACTTACCGTAGACAAGTCAAAGAAGTAATGAAATCGAATCTAAAGTCTGAAATTCCATTAGAAGAAATTCCTGAAGATATAGCTTTTCTCTGTAGAGTACAGATCTTTTCTAAGCGAGTGTTCAAAAACCATCAAGAAGAATACCAGAAGATTGAAAATACTTTAAAGCAGTACAACTTAGAAGTTATTCGAGTTCCAGGGAACTGGTATGACTTTGATCCTTGTGATCTTACACTTTCTCATGAAGCAGCATTTTTAAATGGGATCTATCATGAAGAATCTTCTTCTTGGATAGCGTTTCATTTTGATAATGAAATACCAGTTGCCCGTAAAAGTTTTTTAAAGAAAATTAATCCTCTAATAAAAGAAAGTTATTTTGTTTCAGGCGGACGAATAGCTTTAGATAATATGGGTGGTCTTCGTTGTATGACACAGTCTTTTCCTCTCCCTAAACCTCTCTAAGCCTCAATTTTGTTTTCGCTTGTTAAATCATAGTGTTGTTGTTTAAAAATATATCTATATATAGTCATTTAAACATGACCTTGAACTGCTATATGGGCTCAATTCGTACTGCTCATGCTTCATAATTTGAAGTCTGACTATGTGAATGAGTAGATTTGCTGAGCTTCAAGAATACATGTGATTCTCGTTTAATATGGAGGATGAAATGAGACATAAAGAGGGCTCTTGTTTACGGAAAGTATTAGCTGCAGTGCTAATGTTTCTCCCTTTGATGATATACGGAGTCGAGCGAGATGACTTGCAAAAGATCCGAATGTCACAAGATCTAGGAATCATTCGCGGAGTATTCAATGCTAGATATGCTCCAGCCCAGTGGAAGAAAGCCCATTGCGATTGGGACCTAGATGAGGCAATTCAATTTACGAAAGATCGAATTTGCAATACGGAGAATATTCGAATTCGTGATTATCAACATTATGTACGTGACCTTTTGGGGTCTATGAAAGACTATCATGTTGGTATTCAATTTTACGCTACAGAGTCGGCTGTACTGCCGTTTTCTGTTCGGGGTGCTGAAGGACGCTATTTTATTTCTTATGTTGACCGCTCTAAGCTGTCTAATGACTTTTTTCCATTTGAAGTAGGTGATGAGTTAGTAAGTTTTGATGGGCGTCCAGCAGCAGAAGTAGTAGAAGAAGTTCGTGCAAGAGAAGTAGGAGATGCATCTCCATTGACAGACAGTGCATTAGCAGCTTACTACCTTACTCATCGTTCTGCTATGAGTGGTCATGTAGTACCTAAAGGCGGTATTGTTGTTTCATTCAAGAAAAAAGGAAACGACAAAGTTTATAGCCGTCAATTGCTTTGGCAATATACTGAAGAAATGATTTCTGAAGGCACCCCATATAAATATGGTGTTGCTGGTCCAAGAGATCATTACGGAACAGATCGCTATGCATTTTTGCGCAGCTATCTAAGTGGTAAGAAAATGCTGACTCCTTTAGCTAGCACTCTTCATAATGCGTTTGATCAGGTTTCTGATAAATCAGTAGAGAAGAAATCTGAGAAAGAAGCTTCAGAGTGTCCATTCTGTACAGAAGAGGAAACATGCTCTTTCTGTGAAGCAGAAGAAAGCTCTGACTGTCCATTTTGCACAGAAGAGGAAAAATGTCCTTTCTGTGAAGAAGAAGACCTTAGCAATGGAGAAGAAGAGCCTTGGGATGAAGATGAGCTTGATGAAGCGGAAGGTGGTCGTCTTTTAGGTGATCGCGATAGTCGTTTGCCAGATTTAGGAAATGTTGTTTGGAGTTCAAGTAGAAGAAGTAGCTTCCAAGCTTATATTTTTGAGAATGATGACGGTAAAAATATTGGTTTTATTCGTATTCCACACTACTCTGCTGGAGAGATGGAAGCGAATGAATTCTATGGAATTATCGATTTATTCGAAGAAAACACAGATGCCTTGATTATTGATCAATTAGATAACCCAGGTGGCTCTGTATTCTATCTTTATGCTCTTGTTTCTATGTTGTCTGATCAACCTATGAAGACTCCTAGACATCGCATGACTCTTACTCAAGAAGATGTATATGATGCAAAGTATGTTTTAAGCATTCTTCAGTATATCAAATCAGATTTTGAGTCTTGGATGGTATTTGGTCCTTCTATTGGTGGTTACCCTGTAAACTTCCAATTTGCGCAGTTCATGGCTGATTATTTCCGCTTTATCTGCAGCGAATGGGAAGCTGGTAAGCGTCTAACAGACCCTCACCATTTACTAGGTGTAGATTACATTAACCCAGATCCTGATACAAACTACTCAAAGCCAATCTTAGTATTGATCAATGAGTTAGATTTTTCTGGCGGAGACTTTTTCCCAGCTATTTTACAGGACAACAAACGTGCTGTAATTATGGGACAAAGAACAGCTGGGGCAGGTGGCTGTGTTGAAGGTTGGGCTTATCCTAATCCTTTCGGTATTGCTTACATTTCGTTTACTGTATCTCTTGCAGAGCGAGTGTCTAACAACCCTATCGAAAATCTTGGAATTACTCCAGATATCGATTATCAAATTTCAGCGGATGACCTACAGTACGGTCACCAAGAAATGGCAGCTGAAGTCAATCGCGTAATTAGCGCAATGATTAGAGGTGAAATCACTCCATAAAGGAGAGATTCTTAGGCTCGCCTGTAGTACTTACAGGCGAGCTTTCTTGCTGCCTTCAAGACGTTTATAATCACGATTGCTTGTAATGAACAATTGCTGTTGTAGCGTTTCTTAGAAAGCTCTCAGTTGTTGTTGCTCCCATATCAGCCATTGTCCATGTATTAAAAGAAATGATAGGAAAAGGGTAAGCTTTCATTAGAAGTTTACCAGTAACGTATAATGTCATAAGTCCTTGAGCTGTTGCATGGGAACACTCTTTCATTTCCTTTTCACTTAAAACCACATCGCTTTTAGCTAAATTCTCGGTGAAAATTTGTTCAATTTTCTTGGATAAAAGCGTCTCAACTTGAGTTTTCCCTGAATAGTCTAAGACTTTTGGCAAGTAGTTTAAGGAACGAAAATATAGCTGATAGAGATGATTAGATTTACTTAAAAAGTTTAAGGTGTCCTCTACTTGCTTACTTTCAGTTTCAGATAAGTGGAGTTCTGTTCTTAGTCCTTGTATTTCAATCATTTTCTCCTCCTCGTGGAATCACGCAAGCTAACAATAATTCTTTTTATATGCAAGCCGAATCTGATGCGAGATTAGGTCATCATCGGGGGAGGGTATGGTATATAGTAGTCCCTTACTATAATTTTATAACTTTTTCGTCGCGTCTTACACCCCCGAGATGTTTACAGAAATACATAAAAAAGTTCTTCCGATTTTACAAATTGAACAAGTAGTACCTACTTCACTATTTTTGCAAGCGCCTCGGGAGGGTAAGAATGCTTGCAAGAGAGTTTTGATACTTGGGATCGTATAATAAAGAAACGTCTTTTGGGAGTTTCATTTCTTGTGCAATAGTTTCTAGTGGGATAAGAACGTTTTTATAAATGATAAAACCATCATTGATCTTAAGATTAGGTTTTTGAGAGTACATGCTGTAATAAAAATAAGACCAGGAACTAGGCGTATGTTTAGGAAGTTTCGTGGCTTGCTCAAAAGAAAATGTGCGATCTCCAAAATCAATACAAAAATATCGACAAGAAAACTTTTCTGGCCCTTTTTCTAATAGCTCTAGCTTTTTGATAAAATGCTCAATCCCTAAAAAGAAATTTTCCTTAAATACTTCACGAGGTAGTGTGGGGGCTGTTTGTTCTTTATGCAAAGCTTCTTTTAGCATAGAAGAAGAGATATATTGAAGGTTGTGATGACTACATTGATTCTGTAATGATGAGAGAAAATTTTGCACTTGAAGAGTATTTTTAGCGGTAGGAATAACGCAGTTTCCTATTTGTAAAAGCTCTAGTCTTTCGGAATGAGCAAGTTGATGAATAGCTTTAGATTTTTTGAGCTTTTCGGCCTCTACAAAGGGTAGATAAAGAGATTTGAGTTTGGGTAAGGGACAAGAAAAAAAGTAAGGCTCCTGCAGATGAGAAGCAACTTTTTCAGCTTTTACTGAGCAGTGCGATAAATTCAAAGACTGAAGCTGTTTCATTTTTAAAATAATAGGAAGAATTCCTTTTCCTACAGAAGGGCAATCTGAAAGATCGAGTTGTTCTAATTGTTTAAGTTGTGTAAGAGATTGAAGAGTAGCATCTGTCATTGCTTTCTTTTTGACAGTCTTTCTCCAATAGCCTTTTTTTACTTCTATTGTATTCGCATTAAGATGCAATTCTCGTAATTGTTTGATTTGAGAAATTGCTTCTATATGTTTTCGAGAAAGGTGACTGTTTTTGATTGTCAAAGAGTACAAATGAGGGAGGCTAGATTTTATTTTTTTGAAGCAGCTAGGGAAAATCCGTGTCCCATTTAGCATATTTAGCGTAAGAGATTTTATGTGTTTTTGCTGGGAGATAAACGTATGCCAAGCATTATTGTCCAATAAATTTGCCTCAAGATAGAGCTTTTCTAATTTGGGACATGCTTTAGAAAGAGCGCAAAATTCCTGACTATTTAAATAAAGCTCGGCAAGATGGAGTTCCTTTCGATGGAGGAGAGAGTTGTGAATTTTTTCATCCGTATCTTTATCAGAATAGCCTAAATGAGGACGTAATTTACTCATGAGTGAAGAGGAGATTGGCATCGATATACTCCGTAAGTTAAACGAGTGATCGCCGCTTATACTAGAAGTCTAATTTTTTTATCTTCTCAGGAAATCAGGTAAACAAGTAAAAAACATACATTAAAATTAAAACTTCTGCTAAGTTCCGCGGTTTCTCATTTCTTCTAGAGGCTATGATGAGTACATATAGTGAAGTTTGGAAAATAGTAGGAAAAAAAAAGGCTGAAAAAATTTCATGCAAAAATCTAGATCAGGGAAATGCTAATCTAGAGGAAGCCTTAAAGAAGATTTCGTATAGCAAACCTTTACTGAGTTCTTTCTTGGTCTGTTTTATTGGGCTATTTTTTTATTTGTATCCACCACAAAATCCTTTAGTAGATTTTTTGAAGTATTGGTGTGTTTTACAGGCTATATCTGTATCATTGAACATAAAAGAACAATGTACCTTCTATGCTTGGTGGAGTAAATCAGGACTGAGCGATTCTCATAGAAGAGGCTTATCTACAAATGGCTTTCCTTTTTTAGGATTTATCTCGTTTCCTAGATTATCTTCGTTTGCATTTTTTCTTTTATCTCTTACTTATATTTTGCTTTTGCTTACTTGTGCCTTTTTATCTTCTAGCCAATATATAGGTGGGTTATTGCTGATTACTTCTTGTGTAAGTTTATCTTATTTTGCCTCGATTTGGGCGGAAAGAAGTGGTTCATATCATCGTGAATGCGTTGCTATAGCCGTATTTCTATATCTCGCTTTTTCCCCTGATTTCTATGGAAGAGAAAATACATGGCCATGGATTTGTGCGTTCATTAAAGCCCATCTTGCTTCCATTTATTTGGCAGGAGGGCTTCAAAAACTCGCGTGCTCTTTTATCAAAAAGAAATGCTGGTTTTTTTACACGCCTCATACTTTGACTTGGATTGGAATGTGGGCGAAACCTTATTACTTAGAAGTTCAGAAATTTTTTCTTCGTAGACCCTATCTCTTAGCTACAGGTGGTTTCTTTGTTTTACTTTTAGAGTTATTCCTTTTTGTACAATTTTGGGTGGGGGTAGAGGTAAATGCAGCGATGGCTATCGCTTTACTTGCTTTTCATACAGGAGTTTTCCTTCTGCAAGGAATAGATTACCTTACTTTTTGGTGTCCTGTTTTTATTTTATGGTTTTTACCATCTGGAGAATTAAATCTTTATGCATTGGAGTGGACTGATTATTTGTATTTATTACCTGCCTTTTCTCTTTGTGCAGCACAAGTAATTTATGCCTTAACGTTCTTAGAAAATTGTAATATAAATATTCCTCCGTTTACTTGTTGTCCAATGTTCGCAAATGTATTAGAAATTAAAGAACAGTCTCCTCAGTACTATGTGATGTGGGATATGAGATCTCCTATTGCTTTTGAAAGAATGGAATGGATTTATCCCTACATAAAAGTAGAAAGTGGTTTGGGCTTAGTTGAGTCGGATTTATCTAAGCTTCCCTTTCACTTTGTTGGATTTGGGTTTTATGCAACACCAGATAAACTTCCCCACTTACAGCAATCTTACTTTCGTAGAGATTTAGTGGATGAAGGAAGCTTTTTTCTCTACACGAATCTTCGTCTTAATTCTTCGCTTATTGATGAGTTGCGAAGTTTATCTTCGTATTTACATGAAGATAAGTCTTTGTCTTCCCAATATGATAGAGCATTTTTAGAAGATCTCATTAATCGTTATGAAAAATGTATTGGTCTCTTCTTTGTTTCTTGTTGTAAAGCAGCTTATGTCGCAATTGAAGATTAGAAATATAAGTAGGGCATTTGGTTGATACGGTCCATATGTCCAGGTTGAACTAGGCCTCGCTGAATAGACATTAAAGTACTTAAAAGACGTGGTTCCATATTAGGATAACGATAAAAGAAGTACTTTCCTTGTTTACGTAGATTATTAACTTCGTCTGTGAATGCCTGGGAATTAAGGTTTGGGGTACTTAGAATTTCCCTTGCTTTTTCCTTAAGATGAGCCCAGCTTTGATAAAAGTAGCGATAGCTAGGAAGTAATGTCTTTGTAAGAAGATGATGGGGAAAAGGAAGTTTACTAGGATCTAGGTCTTCAAAAAGCCATCGAGCGAAAATTTGTTCTTGGGTTTTTTCCAGAATAATCATGCGCTGCTGAGAATTTTCTACTTGTAAATAGCGATACAAAGGAAAATTAACGATTTGCTTAGATTGGATGAGAAACTCTTGGAATTGTTCGTTAGATTGGGCAATTTTTAATAAGTTAAATCTGGCAGCTGTATGTTGCTGTTTTATTTGTGCGAATTTTTCAACTAAAAGAGCCTCTTCGGAGGCATTATCAGAAAAATCCGAGGGGGTTTTAGATATAATAGCCTTATCGATCATCGTTTTAAGAAGGCTTAAATCACTTTTCTGTGTTGAAATATCTGCTTCTTCAACAAGAAATAAAAACTGTAGAGCAGCATAAAGTACCCGGAAAGGGCAGGTTCCTTTTGCCTGTCCCCAACGAAAAAAGGGAGCGTGTTCTACAGGGTCTAAAGGGACCAAAATACCGCTTCCAGATAAACGTTCAACAGCTTCATAAAGAGGGGGTGTTTCTAAATAGTTTTTGCTTTCGAATAAAAGTTTCCAATTCTCAATTTTACTTAAATCTCTAAGCGGTACCTTATCGTATATAAGGTAAAGGGAATGGATCTTAGAGTTATTACTCTGATGGAGGCTTTTACCAATACCAGTATTACATAGACAAATACGATAATCAGACGAAGAAATTTTTTGTATAATAAGTAAAACTGTATGCCCCTTACTTCCACAAGGAATCAAAGCAAAATCATTTTTTTCTTTTAAGTCTATGATTTGTTGTTGAATGCTCTTAGCAAGATTTTGACCTTCTATTGGGTCCGTTAAAGCAAGAGAGAATTTTGCTCTATTACGAAAGGCAAAAGTTAAGCGATTACAAAACTGTTCTACAAGTTTTCTATTGGAAGGAGCTAGTAACTGAAGCTCTTCTTCTGGAATGCTTTTTATCGCTTCGCGAAGGACTGCGCATGCTGTAGAGGGAGGAATCCCATAAAACTCTTCCCAGTTATAAGACTCGTTAAGAGGTAGAATCATTTTATCGAGAAGAGAATTAAAAAGAATTTTATCGTAATTTTTTTCTTGACTATCTCTAAATCTAGCCAGTATGGCCTGATCAGCAAAAGACCATTGCTTTTGAAGGTCAGACTCAGAAAACTCCAGATCCATTGGATCAGACTGGACTTCAGGTAAAAAATCTATAGAAGAAGAAATGGAGCTATTCATAATTTGGAATTTATTTATTTTAAATAAGATATTATGAGTTAAAACTGTTTAAATATCAAATTCATTTATTCTTAATTTTTAATTAATAATAAAACAATGTTTTTTTGTTATTTTTTTATTAAGTAGATAATTGAGGTGTTGTGTATGAGTTCAGTCAATCCAATCAGTAATAGTGATTTACAAATCACAGATAATAAAGATATACAGTGTAGAGATTCAGTTGTTAATCTTCGTGAAAGTTTTTCTAAGAAACGTATAAAAAAACCACTTCAATCAAAAACATCAAGACTTGCTGAATTGAGTGTAAAAGAAGCTGATCGATCAAAAATAGATAAGCTAACAAAATTAGGTAGAAAGCAAGCTAATATAAAAGATACAAGTATAGATCTTTCTTTATTAAATAAACTCCCTTCTTTAAAAAGAGAATGTTTTTTAGATTTTACTCAGGAATTTGAAAAAGAAGAAGTTAAAATTGAACCTATTGATCACTATAGCTTTACTCAACAAAAGATTGATGAAAAGCTATATGAGTTTGTAGAAAAGTGTATCGCTGAACGAGAAGAGCAAATACTAATCTATGCAGGAGATCCACCTCAAGGAAGAAGCTTTTCAGATTGGGATGATGAAGCTAGTAGTCGTTTAAGAGAGTGTGATGCTAAAGCAATCAAATTTTTAGGGAAAAATTGTCACCTCTACTTCCGAGCTCTTATGCAGAAGTGGCCTAATAAGATGATGAAGTTTGAAGGATCACAAGAAGACCGCGATAAGGCTTGGGCCGATTCTTTGAGTTTCTTAAATAATTTGACTTCTGATGATATGACATATTTTACTTATCACTTGGTGAGTATTGAAATGGAGCGTTTAAGAGAAGAGTTGCAAGTTGAGTTAAGTGGTGTTTCGGAAGCTTGGGAATCTACTTTTGTAATGCGAAACCAATTACAAGGTATTCATGAGCAGATACAGTTTCTTCGTAATTATTCGATGAAGATAGGAGAATCTACGCAAAAAGCTCCTCACAGTAAGAGTGTATATCAATCAAAAAATAACTCTAAACAAGAAGTACTAGGTTCGATTAGTAAACTTTCTGCACAAGCAGAAAAACTAAAGTTAGAAATTGAAGATAAAATGAGAGAGTCTATAGATAGATTGATGAAAAAGTTCTCTCCATGGAGAGAAGATACTTTTTGTAATAGATTACTTGCCGAAGCTTCATTTAAAGTTTGTGGAAAATTTAGAGAAGAATTGTTTTTACATCTTAGTCCTTATCTAGCCCATCATGAAGTAGATCAAAAACCTTTTTGTTTGGATAAAAAAGATCCAGAAGCTAATGGACTAATAGGTGTTTTCCCCGATCCTAATATAGGAATTATGCGGGCTCATAGGTCTGTTTTTAAAATTTTAAACGTCTTTTTAGAAGCCTTGAATTCGAGTTCTCATAATAAAGTGAATAGTTTTTTTAAAGGAATGGTTTTAGCTATGAGAAATGATAATGATCAAGAATCTCCTGGTCTACTTCGTTCTCTCGCTCCCTCTTTGTTTATCAGTTTCTTTGCTCTTCGACTTTTCAATCCTATTACAATTTCTTATCGTAATATGGCTTTAAATCAGAGAGAAAGTAGTAGCGTAAATGTGTTTAAATCTTTTGCAAAAGAAAAAGGTTTAGATCTTAAAGCACAAAAAGAAAATTTTTTAAATACTTTAAGTTTTGTTCGTAAATCTAGTTTAGATGCAACTCCAAGAGGGGTTGGTTATTTAACAGGATTGAGTTCTATATTAGAAAAAGAAAGTAGTTTTTTCTTTAATTTAAGTAAAAATCCAAAAGATAGGACATTATTTAGTGAGCGTATTCAAGATATGCAAAGTATTTACGAGTTGTTAGTGGCTCTCGCTTCGCCAGGAGTTCTGTCTTACGATACTACTCATGAGCAGTTGCTTTCATCTTGTGTTCCTTCTTTTGCAAAAAATACTTACAGTGAAGAGTTTCAAACTGTAGTCTCTACGTATTTCGGAGATTTTCGAGAATATATTTCTAATTTGAGTGTTTGTAATCTATAGTTGTGAATTTTGTTTTACCATCTTCAATGGCTATCTAATCTAATACGAGATTAGGTAGCCATCAACGATCTTAGTCCATTCTTTGCTTATCTACTTTTTCTAAGTAAATTTCCTTAAGGGTATCTAATAAGAACGAATAAGCAGATTCTTTTGTTAGTATAGTCTCGTTTTCTTCTATTTGTGGAGGGTACAGAGTCATGATTTCACGATCATGTCTGTGGCAGATATAGCCTTTATGGTGGAGTCGCCCAAATAAAGCGTGTAAAGTAAGATCTACTAATAAAGCGGATAACATAGACCCCTGAGATTCGCTAGGTAGGGTAATATGTAGGTTTTCTCGATGCATAAGGTTGTTTTCAAGCAAGGCAGCAATGAGAGTAAGGAGAGTAGGGGTTTCTATGTAGTGTCGGACAAGGCGCATGAGTAAGGCAGTAGGAATTTGACTCAAAAGCTTACGGATATCGATTAATATGCCATCACTTCTTTCGGAAGGTTTATCACCACTTTCTAGTACCCAAAATTGAGCAAAAGGAAGAAGGAGTTGCCGTGCCACTTCTTGAGCGAGGAGAAAGTCGATTTGTTTTATACCGCAATTAGGATCATGAGGTGCTTTATACTCTTTTCGTAGAATGTTTATACGTAAGGCATCTAAATGCATTTCTAAGTGATCTTGATACTGATCAATCCAGGAAGGATCAATCATTAATTGATCTGCATTATCACAAAGTTCTTCCCAACTCAAGCGCATAAGATCCATTGTGATCCATTGAGTCACATCAGCAATCATTCCGAACCCCTATTGATACTTTCTTTATTTGCACAATAAAACGACTTTGAAAGAAGAGTAAAGACAAAAAAAAGCACCCGGCTGATATAGAGTCAACCGAGTGCTGCAAAGACCCCTGGAAGGGGATCTTTTAGTAAATCAAATCTAGAGACCCACCAAAATAGATAGAAGGATCAATATCTTGTTTGTCAATTGTATTACCTGTGGCATCAAATACTTCGATTTCACCACTAATCGTTGATCCACCTACAAGACTTAGCTTAAATGCTGGGTGTGGGTGAAAGTTTAAACGTAGCTCACCACCATAATTCATGTATTCAAAAATGGCATTAGGTACGGTTTCTAAAGCACCGACACGAGCTCTTGTTTTTGCATAACGAATAGCAACACCCATAGACCAGTCTTCATTTGGGTGGTACATAATAGAAGTATCCATAGGGAAGATTACGGAAAATTCCCAGCACTGAGTTGGGCGATAATCAAAACCTAAAATAGGGTAAATATCTTCTTGATGCATGCCGATACGAGCTAAAAGACCAATATGAACATTTGTTCTATGGTTCCAGTCGTAAGTTCCCCATGCCATTCCTTCATAGAGATTATAGCGATGACGAAAGGCTTCGTCTAAATCACTATATAAGGAAATGCGCGACTTCCAAACCCAGTCTGTAAAACAAACACTTACAAGACCTACAGTAGCAATAAAACGTTCAAAACGGTCGTCCGAGAAGTGCGGATTAGCTAACCACTTTAAACCAATAAGCTCATAACCACCACCGATGTAAATAGCATGCTCTGGATCAATACCAAATTGGTAGCGAAGTTCTGAGCGGCCTTCGTAATAACGAATACTGTCAGCTATATCAGTAAAATCAGCATCTTGATAGTAGTAGAACTCATTGTCCCAAAAAAAGTGCCGGCCAAAAGGATTATCTTCTTCTTCTCTATCCCTAAAGCTATCAGCGCTTAAGAAGCTACACGCGATGATACTAGGAATCAGCAAACAACTCAGAAATTTTCTAAACACGCAACGCCCTCCCACCAAGGGATAAAATATGTCTTTAACTACCTGTTTGTACTCGGCATATGGGATATTGTCAAGTAGATGTGCGTGAGAATGCGTGGAATTATGGGAAGCTTTTAGAAAGAACCTCTTTCGCTAAGTCCCAAGTCGCTTCACTAAAGTCTCTTCCGCCAAGCATGCGAGCAATTTCTGCTTGTCTTTGATCTACTTCAAGAAGGTGAATTCGGGTAAAGGTTCTTTGTCCTTGCTCTTCTTTTATAATTGCTAAGTGATGCTCAGCGGCTTGAGCTACTTGGGCAAGGTGAGTAATACAAATAACCTGGTGGCTTTGAGACAAATGTTGCAGTTTTTGTGCTACTACAGAAGCTGTTTCTCCTCCTAGGTTGGCGTCAATTTCATCGAAAACAAGGGTTGGGGTTTTATCCATTCCAGCAAGAAGGTGTTTGATAACCAGCATGAGACGTGACAGTTCACCGCCACTTGCACAGTCTCGAACAGGGACCATTTTTTCTCCCAAATTGGGCTTCATGAGAAATTCGATGTATTCATCACCATATTCATTACGGTTTTGTTTTTTTAACTGAGCACGAAACTCTACTCGAGGCATTTTCAGTTTTCGGAGAGGGGGAACAATGGCTTGGGCAAGTTTTTGTGCATTTTCTTTTCGCTTTTCTGTTAATTCTTCACAGAGATGGCTGCATTTTTGATCAGATATGGCAAGTTCTTTTTGAAGATCTTCTATTTCCATGTCCAAATTATCGAGTTTCTCTAATTCGTTTTTCCGCTTTTTTAAGCTCTCTAAGATAGATGGAATGTCTTCCCCGTACTTGCGTTTTAATTGGGAAATAAGGGTAAGGCGAGAGTTAAGGTACTCCATGCGATTAGGGTCATGATGTGCTTTACTCTTTCTTTCTTGCAGAGCGAAAAGAACTTCCTCGAGATTGACGATTGATTCTTGAAAACAATGAAGGGCTTCTGAAAAAGAAGGGTCGTATTGCTGGATTTTATCGAGAGATCCCCGACCTCTACGAAGCATGGCTAAAGCAGAGTCTTCTCTATCTTGAAAGAGATCTTGTACGTGAGAAATAATTTCTTGTAATTCTTCAGCATGGCTGAGAGAGCTGTACTCGGCAAAAAGTGTTTCATCTTCATTTTCTTTCAACTGAGCATCTTCAATTTCTTCGATGTCAGACAAGCAACGTTCTGTTTCTTCTTTTTGAGTAGCTGCTTGTTTTAGTAGCTTTTGTAGCTTTTGTTGAAGCGTTTTCAGTTGCTTCCATTCTTTTGCAAGGGATTTTAGAAGCTCTTCATGCTGACCAAAACTGTCTAAAACAGCTCTCTGAAAATCAGGATCGAATAATTTTTGATGAGCGTGTTGTCCTGCAAAATCTACTAAATGTTCGGCGAGTTGTCGCAATAAATGTAGTTGGACAAGGCGGTGATTAATGAAGATGCGGTTTTTACCGTTATTATACAGCTCTCTTCGGATCAATAAGGGGTCACTAGCATCTTGTGGGACACCTGAACGAGTTAAAAAATGGATAATTTCAGATTGAGAACTTAAATCAAAACTTGCTTCAACAACAGCATGTTGACTTCCTTTTCGGATCAAATGAGCATCGGCACGGCGCCCTAATATAAGTTCAAGAGCTTGGAGAACAGCTGATTTTCCAGCACCCGACTCTCCAGTAAGAACATTGAAACCTTGTGAAAAATCAATCGTGGCTTCTTCAATAAGAATCACGTTTTCAATATACAAGTGCTGTAACATGGCTCCATCCACGTTTTAATCGTGCATTCCCTCGATAAATGTTCTGAAATCCATTCCTTCGCGTTCACGATAAAGTTGGTTTTTACCCCACTTTTCTATACGAAAAACTAAATAGTCATCAGATTTACCAAGAATATTCACTATGAATTCTTCTTTACTAAATAGGTATACGCGAAATAACTCAGGCGGAGAATCACTCGTTACAAGAGAAGGCAAAGAACGCTCGTTTACTTCGTCTAAGTAATTTAAGAGATTGATGAAATGTTGCTGCTGCTCAAAACTTAAAGGGTAGGGGGTATCGTTAAGAACGAACTCTACTGCTTTTACTTCTTTTGTAGATATTCGTTGAATGAGACCAGGAATAGACATGGTTCGGTATACAGCAAAAGCACCTAAAGTTAAGATCGATACTGTTGCAATGAGAGTAATGGTGTAGATAAATCGGTTACTCAACATACACTAATCCTGGAGGAGACCCTCGGTTGTTTTAAAGTGAAGCTTAGCAGCTTTACCTAATTGCTCTTTACCAAATTGAGAAAGAAATTTTTTTCCGGCTTTCGTTACAGGGGATCCAGCTCCTTTTGGAAAAGTAAAAGAAAATTGCTCTTCTAGATCCTGTATGCTACGCAAAAAAGCAGCCCTAGCAATGATAGACGCTGCAGCTACAACGACGTCTTCTTCTGCACGGGGACGCTGATCTAAATGAATACTTACGCCTTTTCTAGAGAGCGCATCAGCAACTAAAGACTTTGAACCAAATTGGTCAACTAATACGTTCGTTGCACCTGTTTGTTTCACTAAGTTTTCGATCACTGTAGCATGTCCCCAAGCAAGTAAACGGTTCAGGTTATTGAAGCGCGGATACAGCTCATTGTACTTTTCAGGACTTATTTTGACGAGATGATAAGGGCAAATAGAAACAATTTCTTTGGCTAAAGGACGAATTTTAGGATCTTTAATTACCTTGGAATCCATAATTCCAATAGAAGATAATTTTTTGATTTGCTCGGAATCAGCATAAACCCCTGCTACGCATAAAGAACCAAAATAGTCTCCTTTACCAGCCTCATCGACTCCACAGTGAGGTGTGAGATCAAGTTTTTCTTCAATAAGAGAATCACCATGAGAGTATGAAAAATCTTCTAAAATTTGAGGCTCTAAATAAAACTCGATAAATTCATCTTTATCCTTACCTTGTACCACCAATTTCCCCGATTCATAAAGAGTGCAAGAAACACCTTTTTTGCGTGCAGCAAAAACCGTGTAGTCTGGCTTTTTTAACTCAAAGCCTTGTTCTTTAAGGTCAATTTTCAACTGCTCAGCAAGATCAAGAGAGATTTGACTAACGAATGGACCTGTGTTTTTTTTGCTCATTTCTAAAGATTTGGGGTAAGTGCTATTTATCCGATTCTCTCACGGACTTAGTGAAAAAACAATAGAAAATCTCTTGTTAATAGCTCCAATGCTTATCTAATCATGAGAAAATACTTTCCTTATAAAGAGTTGCTTTTGTAAAAGAGCTGTTTTCAAAACTTTTTCATAAAAAGAAAGGAGTCTCTATATGGGTAGTCATCGCGATTATATTATGCCTCGAATGTTCGTTGTACCATATAACCATGCAATGGTGATTGAAACTTCTTCAGGTAAATTAAAGTTAGCAAAAGCTGGGCGACGCTGGTGCTTATTTGGAGAGCGACCAATGTTTCTTGGTAGCTGGGGAAATGAAGCAAATAAAGAGAGATGTTATATTGAATTGGCTTTGCAGCGTATGTGCGTAGAAGAAAGTGGTTGGCAAAGTAAGGATCACATGCCTATGCAAATAAAGGCTAGAATTGTCTATAAAATCACAGACATCATCAAAGCTGTATCTAGCTATGGAATGCCCAAGCAGTTGCGTGATGAATGTATGTCAGCTCTCCAAACTGAACTCAATAACTATAATGTAGATGAAATTTTACCAAATAAAGTGGCTATTGGTGCAAAGGTAGCAGATCTTGTTCGTAAACAAGTTCTTGAAAGAGGTGTAAACCTTAAAACTGTTGAGATCTTAAATGTTGTACAAGATGGAAAAGTGTTGGCCGCTCTTTTAGAGGCTCGTCTGGCCGAAAGTAATAAATTAGTTGCGATCAAAAAAGCAGAAGCTGCAGCAGAAATTGAGCGTGAAAAACAAAAGCTTGCCCTTGAGAAAGCAAAAAATGCGAAAGAAATTGCTTGTATCGAAGCAGAAGCTAAAGCGGAAACACTGCGTATTGCAGCTAAAGCAAGAGCTGATGCCAATCAAATCAACGATTCAGCAGAGTGGAGATCTTTAGCTGCTTTACTGGAACAGGTGAAAGATCAAAATCAGGCAGTAGCTTTATTTGAACAAATTAAAAAATTTAATGCAGTTGGGAAAATAGGGCTAAATCCAAATGAGAAAGTTTATGTGCTTCCTCATGATATGAACGTGTCTGTAAAAGCGTCTTAGTTTTTGTAAATCCACTTCAAATACTCAATGGTATCAACTTAAGAGTTGGCACCATTGGGGTTAATTTGTTGAATTCAAGACCATTTTTTTCTTTATCTGATCTCATTGTTTTTTTTGTCTCTAATTAATAAAAGTGATCTATTTTTTTGTTAATTAGAGGCAAAAAGGTTCTATTTTTTTTGTTTTAATAATTTAGTAAGTGATTAATTTATATATATAGAGGTGTTTAAGTGAGTTTTAATTTTAATTTTTTCTTCGATCCGTCACTAAATCAAGCTCAAGGGAATGTACATTTTAATACAGACCCAAGGCAGAGAGAGAACTCTTCTTATGTTCCCGCCCCAGGTTTTGAATCAGTAAGTAGGGTGGCGCAACCGACTTTATCACAAATTCCTGGAATAAATGTGCCAATCACTAAAACGCATAAAAGCAAAAAACCTGATTGTCGTAGGGCTATGGAAAAGTTAGAGTCTGTACACGGTTTTACCCCTCAGGTAGTAGCTGATTTATTTGGTTTGACAATGGCTGAGTACCAAAAAGAACGTGGTCATCATTTTTTTCAGCCCTCTGCTCCAGAGCGTGTTCCTGGATCTACTGATTCGGGAGCTGTACCGTCTATAGACTCTAATTCTGGGTCATTTTTTCAGTCTGGAGTTTTTGACAATTTACCGGACTTGCTTTTTTCTGATGTAAGTTCAANTAGTCAGAGAANTGATGATTCTATTTGGACTACTCNCTTAAGTAATGATAATNATTTAAGTCTTAATCCTTCAGCTACAATAAACTCAAATATAAATACTATCACAGTTCCTTTACCTCCAGAAACAGATAAGTGGAACTATGAACAAGTGATGTATNTAAANTCNNAAATAGATAAAGGGCAATGTNCTACGGAATTANNNGATTTACCAAAATTTCCTANTGGAATGAAANTATTTTNGAGTGNAACTANCAACAANCTGANTAAGAGNTGTGCCATGGCACATATTAATCCTTCTGAAGAGATATATCCGGATGAGATTGTAAAAGTTGTTTATGAAATGTATTTGAGGAATCAAAAGATAAAGACAGTACTCAGTATTTTGCAAGGAATGCAATTTCAGAGTACAGATAAAAAGTTCACGGATGCTCGAAGAGTGTCTGAGTTATATCGCTATGCTCAGTATCGTGGACCTCATCTTCCTTAGTAAATCTATAAGGAGGTGCTTTGACTATATCAGTAGTACCTCCCCTCTATTCTTTTCATTTTTACAGAAAAACAATCTAATCTTTAACGGTTCTTTTTAAAGATTCCTTATCTTTTTTATAGTTTTATAGTTAATTTTAGTGAGAATTGTAAAAAATATAAGGTAGTTCACATGGGATTTGGTTTAGGTTTTAATAACGACTCGAGTTACGACCCAAATTTTTCTGCTTCAGGTTCTTGGTCAGTAAGTGATACTGAGCAAGCTATTTTACCACAGATTCCTGGGGTGCAGACGCCTATAAGCAAAGCTAATAAAAAAGAAAAACCTGATTATCGTGGAGCCATGCAAAAATTAGAGTCTCACTATGGTTTGAGCTCTCAGGAAGTCGCTGATTTATTTAATTTAACGATAACGGAATATCAACAAAACTATAAGGCTTATAAGCCACCGCTCTCTCCTGGAGTAGCGCTTAGATTCAAATCTGTTGATCAAGGAGAAGAGCCTTTTAGAACTTTTTCTTCTAATAGAAGGCCTTCTTCTGCTCAGGACTCTGATTTTTTGAACCAGGTACTGTTTGATTTTGGATCGGATGTTGAAAGTAGACAAAAAGATAGTCAGGCTGATGGAGAAAATTTTCCCTTTTGGAGTCAACTTTTAGAAGGAGACTCTCTAAAAGAATTAGAAAAAGAAACAGAGATATGTCCTACTCCAGCTACCGAAATTTCAGATATGATTACTATTACAATTCCTGCGCCTAAAGCAAAAGATAAGTGGCAATATGAGCATGTGATGTATGTGAAATCTCAAGTAGATAGTGGAAAATGCTCTTTAGAGAATTTGTCAAAATTATCTTTTCCTGAAGATATGAAGAAATTTTCTTCTGCTACAACACTTAAGCATATTAAGTATTGTGGAGTGGCGCATATTCAGCCTAATACGGAACTTTTTCCAGATAATCTTGTAAAGTATGTGTATGAAAAATATTTAGAAAGAGTGTCTATTCAAGATGTGTTAAATATTTTAAAAGATACGAATGTTCCAGGTGGAGAGAATTATAAAAAAACGCACCAGAGAGTATCTGAGTTGTATCATTATGCTCAGTATCGTGGACCCTATATTCCTTAGGAGATTTGCCCGCCCCCATTGAAAAACCATTGGGGGAGTGAATTGCAAAAATAGTGAAACAGGTAGAAATTATTCAATTTGAAGAACGTTTTTATATGTTTTTGCAAACGCCTAGGGATTACAGAGGGGTATTGAGATATTCAAAGTACCTCTATTATTTCCTTTTTCCTTATTTACTTTGCTAAACTTAAACTAAGGAATTCTCAAAGAGCTGTTTTTCCCTGGAATTCAAGCCTTTCAAGAGTTATAAGTAAAGAAGTATAAGCCCATACTTTGTTATGTTATTGATAATTCGGGGTTTTTGGTATCTTCTATGGCTAATTCATTACAAGATATAGGACATTCATTTCGTAATCGACGAAAAGAAATGAATATATCGCTAAAAGAAGCGGAGAATGGAACGTCTATTCGCATGAGCTATCTTCAAGCGATTGAAGAAGGGTGCCCGGAGCGTTTGATTTCACCTGTTTATGCCCAAGGGTTTTTAAAGCAATACGCTATTTTTCTGGGGATTGATGCAGATCAACTCATTGCAGACAATCCAGATCTTTTTGGTAAGCCTGCTAAACAAGAATTTGATTATGGTATTGGTACTTTAGAACCTAGAGGTGGCTCAAGTGGTGGTGTCAGTTGGTTGCCTTCTGCTGTATGGTATCTTGCTTTTCCAGTCGTTATTCTTCTCGCTTATTATTTTGCTAAGTATTTAGAGGTTGTTTAATGCAAAATGGTCCCTTGCACTGGCTTCGTGTTTTTCTTTGTGGAATATGCATGGGGGCAGCGGACCTAGTTCCTGGTGTTTCAGGAGGGACCATTGCATTCATTACAGGTATTTACGAGGAACTTCTTGATAGTATTCGCAGTATTAATCTGCGTTCTATACCGTTGGTTTTTTCTTTTCAGTTTCGGAAGCTTGCAAAAGAGGTACATTGGCGCTTTTTGCTTGCTCTGTTGGGGGGGATGGCTTTTTCAGTTCTTTCGCTCGCTCAAGTTATAGCTTACATGCTTCATGACCCAGAATACCGTACTTATCTTTATGCTCTATTTTTCGGTCTTATTTTGTCGTCTATTCGTTATTGTTGGGGATGTGTGCCGGAGTGGCATTCACGGCATCTTTCAGCAGTGACTTTAGGAGCTATTTTAGCTTTTATTTGTACCGGCCCTTTAGCTAAAACTCTGGTTTCAGAAAAAGAATACGATGTGCCTGTTCGCTTAGAGCAACGGTACGAGGTACCTATTGCAAATTTAGATGAAGGCGTTTCTAGATTAAAAAGAGTTAGTGAGTCTCAGTTATCAGGTATGCTATCTAAAGGCCTCATTACAGAGGAATCTTCCGTATTGAGTCATGAAACTCGCTTGGTAGGTCCTGTTCAAGATTTTTTATCAGGGCACTTTTCTTGGAAAACAGAGTTATGGTTCTTTTTTTGTGGAATGCTCGGTATTTCAGCAATGCTTCTTCCTGGTATTTCTGGGAGTTATCTCTTAAATATTTTGGGGGTTTACGGCATATTTATCGGAGCTATTGCAGATTTCACTCAAGCTCTTGCTGTTTTTAGTTTTGATGGGCATGCATTTAGCGTTCTTTTTAGTGTAGGAATGGGGATTATTGTAGGAGCATTAACTTTTGCAAGAGGTATTGCTTGGGTGTTTCGCTATTACCACGATTCTGCGATATCATTACTTACAGGCTTTATGGCGGGTGCTGCTTGGGTGATTTGGCCGTTTTGGACTTATCAATGGGTCTTAAATCCTTTGAAATTACATAAAGGGCCTCAATTAGAAACGGTTCGTATGTCTTTTCCTTCTCTTCTTCAATTAGAAACGTTTATTGCTCTTGCTTTTGTTGTGATAGGTTTTTTCACTGTAGTTGTATTTGAGAAGTTGGCAGAGAAAAAAGACTAGTGGTATTCGATAGCTATTGGAGGTTTAAATAAAGTCTCAGTGCTACTCTGTGAGATCAGTGTCTCTGTAGTGATATGAAAAAATAATTCTTATTTAACTCAACGAGTCCAATCAATCTCCCAGTTTTCTTTGCTCGCTTCAAATTCTTCTACATCTTCCTCGTCCTGAGATTCTTCGTCGTAGCTAGAGTACTCTCTATAAGCCCCATCGCCCCTGCTGTAACGAGCCTCTGTACAGCAGGATAAGATGAGTAAAGAAGTGATAAAAATAAGCAATTTATGCATTTTATCCTCCAGCAGTACCTCCACCGGCAGCTAAGCCGCTTAGTGATGCGCCAGAAGATTGGGCTTTAGCAAGAGAGTTTTCCATTTCAGCAAACTGTCGGATCAAAGCAGCTTCTTTTTGAGCTAAGCGGTCTTCTAAAATAGCAATTTGGTCTTCGAGACGTTCATTTGAACTCTCTAAACCGGGAATTTTTACATCGTCAATAGAGCGACTTGTTGAAGAGAAAACGGAAATTTTTGTTTGTTGGTCAATCCAGTCATATAAACGTCGAGCAATACCTGTATCTTCAGAAGTATCACCAGAGCGAGTGAAAATATTTTTGATTAACTCAACATTAGAAAGTAAAACGCTGTCTAAAAGACCTTCGTCAGTGATTGCTAAAACCCCTTCTACACCAGATACAGTACTAGTGTCTACATCGACTCCAAAATCACCAAGAGTTCTTCTAGCTACTGTAATTGCCTCTCCACCGCTTAAGGCGATTTTCAGAGGGGGTTGAATATCTACAGTAGCGGCATTTCCAGAAATACTTGAATCGTTATAAACAGTGTAAATTTGAGAATCTCCAGCAATGGTAAACTGGTCACCTTCATTCAGAGTTCCTGTTCCTGCTGTAAAATTATTGAGCTGAATTTGGGTGGCATTTACGGAAGCAGCAGCTTGAACGGTGACAGATCCATCCCAGTCAGCTCCCCCCATTTTCACTCCTGATGTGGTAAGCTGACGAACATCATTGAATAATCCGCGTAATAAAGAATCAGAGAAAAAGAGACCAAATTCATCATCTTCATCAAGCTTTGCTTCTCGTACCCGTGTAATGAAATCACGTGTTTCATTGAAAAGATCAACAAAGTCAGTGACGACTTCTTTGATTTCGGCTACATCAACGGAGACATCAAGAACAGCAGAACCTGTTTTAGTTACGCTTAAAGTTACATTATCAATGGCATCCGTGATTGTATTTGTATTTCGCGTAATGGTAATTCCATTGATATCAATGCTGGCATCTGTTCCATTTTGAGCTACGTTAGCAAGGTTCCCTGAACCGTCAATAAGTCCAAGTTCACCCTGTAAAATATTGTTAGGATCGTCCGTAGCATTGACAAACTCCGGGCTTGTATCTGTTGTTCCGTAAATGGTAGCCCCAGATCCCATCGTTTCTGTTTGAAGAACCAAGCGGTTATCGATGACCGTGGCAATGATTTCATCTTCAGATTGATAATTTGCAGCGGTAATGAGGGCTGCAACTTCGGATAAGGTTTCTCCACCAGCAAAATTAATGGTGACTCCATTAATAATTATAGAACCAGCACTGGGCAGTGTGTAACCGTCAGCTTTTTGGCTTCCATTGGCTACTTTTGACTGCGCCATTGTTGTAACAGTAATATTATATGTTGATTCGATGGCTGAAGAAGTTGCAGTTGCAGTGGCAACTGTACTATCTGTTGTGGTAGCAAGTTTATCATCGTAAAGTGTAGAACCTACGGCGCGTAGAGTGGTAATTGTTTCGCCTAAAGTTTTTAATTGGTCTGCAACATCTTCCCAGGTATCAATTTTTGCTTCATTGATATCCATTTCAGATGTGAGATCATCGATACGTGTTTGATCTACTGCAAGCAATTGTTGTACAATAGATTCGGTGTCAAATCCGGAGGTAAGCCCACCGAGTCGAATTTGTCCTGAAGGTGAAGTCATCGGCTCTCCTTAGCTCTTGTACCCCATGCAAATAAGTCTTGGCTCAAAGCGCTATGATGCGAGACAATGGAAAGACGTTAGGGCACTCTTTTACTGTCACTATAATATTTATAATATTTTTTTTAATGTTATTTGGGGTTTACCTCTTATGTCCTTCTTTACCAAGGAATCTCTAGAGTTATTGCGGCAACGTGTAGAACTTCCTGAATTCATTTCTTCGTTTATTGAAATGCAGCGAACAGGTGCAGCATACAAAGCACTCTGTCCTTTTCATGATGAAAAGACACCAAGTTTTTCTATTCAAAGAGGTGATAAACACTACCATTGCTTTGGTTGTGGTGCTCACGGTGATGCGATTCAGTTTCTTATGGATTTCCAGCGTTTAAGCTTTTCGGAAGCTGTAGAGTTTTTAGCTGAGCGTTTTCATGTTCCTTTAGAACGCATGGAAGAACCCCAAGATCGTTCTGGTCCAAATAAAAAATCACTATTTGACGCACTAGATGCTGCTTCTCGATTTTTCCACTTTAATTTGATGGAAAGTGAAGAGGGGAGAGAAGCGTTAAATTATTTATATGCAAGAGGGATCACGAAAGAGTTCATACAGAACTTCCAACTAGGACTTGCGCCAGCTGCCCCGGGAATTTTTCAGCAGTATTTACGGGCAAACAAAGTGAATACTGAAGTGATGTTAGCTGCGGGTTTGGTAACGGAGCGTCAAGGACAGGGGTTACGTGATTTTTTTATTGATCGAATCACGATTCCGGTACTTGATGTGGCAGGGAGAGTTATTGGTTTTACGGCAAGAAAATACAAAGAAAGTACTTATGGTGGGAAATACATCAATACGTCTGAAACTTTGTTGTTTAAAAAGTCGCGAGTTTTATTTGGATTAAATTATTGTCGCCGAAGAATCACCAAAGAAAAACGAGCGATTATTGTAGAAGGTCAGCTTGATGCGTTGAAAATGATTGAAGCTGGTTTCACGATTACAGTCGCGGCTCAAGGTACGGCTTTTGGAGAAGGGCACGTTCAGGAGTTGTTGAAATTAGGAGTAGAACAAGTTTATTTGGCTTTTGATTCAGACCAAGCGGGTAGAGAGGCAGCTTCAAAGGTCGGTGATATGTTTCAAACCAAGGGAGTTGAAGTACTTTGTTTGCGTATTCCTGTAGGAGCTGATCCTGATAGTTTGTTACGAGATGCGGGTGCTGAGGCTGTACTGGGCTTGATGAAAGAGGCTGTTGATTATTTAACTTTTGTTTTAGCTCATCGCTCTCATGCTGCTAATACGGATAGTCCTGCTATAAAAACTCAGATTGTTCAAAAAATCTCTGAGCAAGTGCGCGCTTGGGAAGACCCTGTGATGGTCCATGAAAGTCTTCGTAAACTTGCTCAACTAACGGACCTTCCAGAGAGTTTAATTGGAGTCGAGCAACCTTATAGCCAGACCACTGTTGTGCGTAAATCTGCTGTGGCAGGGAGTGCTGAGGTTGATGGAGATATGATTCTGGAAGCAGATTTTCTTCGCTGGTTGCTTTTTATGGGACAGCTAGAGTCGGAATTATTAGAGATCGCCAAGAATAATTTGCGTCCGGAGCAACTAAAAAATCCCGTAGCAGCTAAGGTGTATGCTGAGTATCTAGAGCGTGAAAGAAGCTCTCAGCCAAAAAACATTGTAGATTTAATGGATTTCTTTGAAGGGGAGTCGGGACAGTTATTTTTTGAAGAACTTTCCAAAAAGAAGATCAATCGTGACAGAGCGCAAGAGTTTCTAGTAGGAACCATTCAAAAAATTCTTGAGCGAAACTGGATGGAGAAACGTGAATCGATCAAGCAAAAAATCCAAAGTGGACAGTGCTCAGATGATGAAGCAATGGCTTTATTGAAAGAGTTTGATCGTATTCGCAAAGAAGTACCAAGAGTGTTGTACAGTCAAAGTGTGTAGCTATGAATAAATATAAGCTTTGTGTTTTTTTCTTTGTTTTAGGGATCTTTCAATCTCTTATAGCAGAAAACACGGCTCGTATCGCAGTAGTGAGAGATGGACCAGGAAAATTCTTTGATGCGTATTTTCTTACTCTCCAAAATGAAATTCATGCACTGTTGGGAAAAGAGTTTTCTATAGAGTTTCTAGAAAAAAAATCTTACGACGGTGAATGGAGTTCCCAAGGAATTTTAGAGGCTGTAAAAACAGCACTAGAAGACCCTGAAGCGGATCTGATTCTTACTTTAGGTCCCATTTCATCACACCTTCTCGCTCTTTCCCCTTCTCTCTCAAAACCTGTAATCGCCCCTTTTGTCATAGATGAGCGCATTCAAGGTCTTCCTTACCACGATGGAAAAAGCGGTAAGGACCAACTGACTTATATTAGTTATCCTAATGAAGTAAGTAGTGATTTATTGGCTTTCTATAAGGTGTACCCTTTTAAGCATTTAGCAGTGCTTACGAATGCGAGTGTCTTAGAACTCATGCCTCAGTTTAAAGAAGAGCTATCGCGCATTCTAGAAAAACGAAATATTCAAGTAAGCTTCATTCCTTGTCGAAGTGATAAACAGGAAGTTTTAGATCATTTAGCGGAAACAGTTGATGCTGTCTATCTCACTCCTCTTTTTGAAATGAGTGAAGGGGAATGGACAGAGTTAGTTCAAGAATTGAACGATAGACGCTTACCTACCTACTCTCTTAGAGGTTTAGCAGAAGTAGAGAGAGGGGTTTTAGCTGGTGCAGCATCTAGTTCAGACCCCATTCGCTGGGCTCGGCGTGTGGCTCTTTCTTTACAAAGCATCCTCTTAGGTGGCAATGCAGCAGATCTTTTTGTTCGAATGGAGCAAAGCCATCGCCTAACAATCAATGTAGATACAGCTAATCGCATTGGTATCTGGCCTTCTCGTGATGTACTTTTAACAGCAGATATTATTCAAAACTTTCCATCTAAATCGACACATAATTTACGCTCGCTTTTACAAGAAGCGATAGCAATGAACCCTGGTTTACAAGCACAGAGCTATGCTATTGCTGCGAAAAAAGAAAGCACAAGAAAAGCACGAAGTCGTTTTTTACCAAAGATTTCTAGCAAAATTGAAGGGCGCATTATAGATCAAGATCGTGCAAGTGCAGGCTTTGGCCTATTTCCAGAAAAGCAAGCACAAAGTTCTATACAGCTTTCACAACTCCTCTATTCAGAAAAAGCTTTTGCTGATTGGCAAATACAAGTACTACTTGATGAATTAGAAGAAAGGCGCTTTGAAGATTTACAACTAGATGTGCTTTTTGAAGTTGGAGTGGCTTATCTACAAATTCTTAGTGCACAAAGTAATGTACAGGTACAGCGCGACAATGTTCAGGCAACGATGGATCACTTAGAGCTTGCGGAAGCTCGTGAATCTGTGGGAGCAGCAACTCCTTCAGAAATTCATCGTTGGAAGAGTGAAATTGCAAGTGGAAAAAATCGAGTTCTTCAAGCGCAATCAGACCTTGAAACAGTAACTTTTTATTTATTGCAGTTACTGCATATGGATCAAACGGTTTCGATTCAGGTAGAAGATTTGACTTTAGATCATCCTGCATTGCAGGTTTGGAAAGAAAGTATTGAGTCGTATGTGGATCATGAGCAGAACTTGCGACGTTTCATTGATTTTGAAGTGAAAGAAGCAAAGCGTTTATCACCACTTCTTCAGCAGATAGATATTCAAATGCAAATTTTGCGTAGAAAGATAGTGGCAGCAAAACGCAGTTATTGGGTTCCTGATGCGGGCTTAGTAGCAGAGGGAGCTGTTGAAATATCTCGTGGAGGAGAAGGGGTGAATTCTCTTTTTTCTTCTTCTCCTAATCGAAGAACTTGGAAAGTAGGGGTTGAATGCACATTGCCTCTTTATACAGGTTCTTCTCGAAGTGCAGAGTTAGAGGAAAGCCGGCATTTATTGAAAGAGTTAGAGCGTCGGCAAGTTCTTGTGGAAGATGAAATAGAGAGGTCTGTGCGCAGCGCGATTAGGCAAGCATCTGCTTCTTATAGTGGTATTGCTTTAGCAAAACAGGGGGCTGAGTCAGCTAGGCTTAGTTATGAAAGCGTTCGAGAGGGGTATTCTCAAGGAATGGTTTCTCTTGTAGATTTAATTGATGTTCAGAATGCCATGTTAGTGGCTGATTTGACAGCAGAGCAAGCGACTTATGAGTTTTTACTTTATCTCATGCGGGTGTATCGAGCAAGCAACCACTTCGGTATATTGGATGGAGATTTAGAGCGTTTGGAATGGGTAGAACGCTTGAGAAACTGTATGAAAGAGAAGGAAATAGGATGAGTCGATCGATCGCGTTTATTTTACTTATGCTTTTCGCATCAGCTTGCGATAAGGCTAAAGAGAAAGAGAATGTCCTTCGTCCTGTTTGTTTCGCTTTAGCGGAAGAGGCACCTAAGCAGCGTATTGGTCGCTTTTCAGGAGTGACTCAGGCGGCATATGAATCTAAGCTCAGTTTTCGTGTAGCTGGATCTATTCGTTCTGTCGCAGTTAAGGTTGGTGATCATGTGAAAGCTGGTCAATTTCTCATGAATCTAGACAAAGAAAATTACGAACTGCAATTGCAAGAAGCAGAAGCTGCACTTGCACGTTCTGAGGCGGAAGGGCGTCATGCTAGTGCAAGTTACGAGCGTATACGAAATCTCTATGAAAACCGTAATGCTTCTAGATCGGATTTAGATGCAGCACGTGCTGCGGCTGAGTCAGCAGAAGCTGCTATTTTAGCCATGCAAAAACGCCTTGAACTAGCAGAATTGCAATTGCAGTATACGAGTTTACATGCTCCTGTAGATGCTGATGTTGCTGAGTTATTTGTGGAAGGCAGTGAGAATGTGAGGGCTGGTCAAGTTTGTCTCCTTTTGTCAGGAAGTACACAAAGCGAAGTGAAAGTGATGATTCCTGAGGCTTATATTGGAAAGATTGAAGAAAATGACGTTGTTCTCGTGCGTTTTGATGTGTTTCCTCATAAGAGTTTCCGAGCTTATGTGCGTGAAGTAGGGATTCGGTTCGGAGCTTTACAAACTGCTTTTCCTGTTACCGTTCGCTTGATGGAAAATGATCGTTCTATTCGCCCTGGAATGTCAGCAGAACTTGCCTTTACTTTTGATATGGGCTATCGCGACGATGCGGTTTTTGTGCCTCCAAAATCAGTCATTCAAGAAGAAGGGGCATGTTATGTCTATGTGATCCAGGAGGGGGCGGGCAATGTTACGGTGGAGCGTCGTCAAGTAAAGATTGGAGAGCTGAATAGTACTGGATTGGAAGTGCTTTCAGGTTTGGATTTAGGAGAAAAAGTTGTAACAGCTGGAATTGCTCAGCTTTATGATGGGATGAAAGTTAAGCTATTATAGGCGCTGCTATGCATCATTTAACAAAACTTGCAATTTTGCGGTCGCGTTTGACTTGGTTGCTGATTGTTGTTCTTGCTTTTACTGGTATTCAAGCTTATCGGACCTTGCCTCGTTCAGAAGATCCTGGATTTATTATACGAAATGCAAGGGTAATCACGTACTTTCCTGGGGCGAGCCCTGAGCGTATTGAAACCCTCATTACAGATCCTTTAGAAAAAGCTCTTCAAGAAATCCCGGAATTAGATTTCATTGAAAGTGAGTCACGAAACGGAATTTCTATTGTTACCATTCAGGTACGCGATCAATTCACACATTTACGCCCTATTTGGGATAGCTTGCGTCGAAAAGTCGAAAGAACCCAGCAGATCTTGCCACCAGAAGTTATCGGACCTTATGTCAATGATGAGTATGGCGATGTTTTTGGTATGTTGTTATCGATTACAGGTGATGGTTACTCACAGGCAGAGCTCAAAGCTGTTGCAGATAGGGTAAAAGATGAAATTTTGCTTTTGCCAGATGTTGCAAAAGTGGATTTATATGGTGTTCAGAAAGAATGTATTTTTGTTGAGTATAATCACGCGCGTCTTGCTGAATTAGGTCTATCTCCAGCGCATGTTCAAAGTATGTTGATGAGCAGAAATATTATTATTTCTGGAGGAAGCATTGCTATGCAGGACGAGCGTATCGTCCTGGAACCCACCGGAAATTTTGAGAGTTTAGATGAGTTACGACATACCGTTGTACAGCTTCCAGGGTCAAATGAAGTTTTGTATTTGAAAGATATCAGCGAAATTACTCGAGGATATATTGATCCACAACAGGTACAAGTATACTCAAAAAGCCATCCCGCACTTGCCTTAGGAGTCTCTCGTCAAGAGGGAGGAGATATTATCAGACTAGGGAAGCAATTGGAATTATTGCTAGGGAAAATGGAGCGAGACTTACCTATAGGCCTGCAGTTTGATTGGGTTTATCGAGAGTCACAGGAGGTTCGGGCTAAGGTAAACGAGTTTGCTGGAAATCTACTAGAGAGTGTTTTGATCGTTGGTGGCTTGATGCTTTTTGCATTGGGATTCAGAGCGGGAATGATTATTGGCTCATTAATTCCTATGACGATTCTTTGCACGTTTGTTTTGATGCAGGCAATGGGAATTGGTTTGGACCAGGTATCTCTGGCGGCTTTGATCATAGCTCTCGGCATGCTCGTTGACAATGCTATTGTGATGAGTGAAGCCATCATGGTGGAGTTGGAAAAGGGGACAGAGCGTTTGGGATCAGCTTTACTTTGCGTGCAACAGCTAGCAATACCATTGCTCACGTCAACATTAACGACTTCGGCAGCGTTTTTACCTATTTATCTTGCCCAGTCCATGGCAGGAGAATATACGAAGGCGCTATTTCAAGTGGTAACGATTTCTCTAATGAGTTCTTGGGCATTGTCTTTAACCCTTACTCCACTTGCTTGCGTGGCATTTTTGAAGCCAGGACAAACTCCCGTAGGGGGAGTGGTGATGTCTTTTTTACGTATTTTGTATCCACTTCTTTTGCGACAAGGACTCCGATACGGTCGATGGATTCTTCTGCTTACAGGGATAGGATTCTTTTTTTCAATGTCCGGTTTCTTTGCCGTACCCCGCGCCTTTTTCCCTCCTGCTGATAAGCACTATTTCACAGCAGAGTTAACAATGCCTCCAGGGACATCCTTAGAGCGTACAAAAGCTATAGTGGAAGAATTATCAGACTATATTGAAAAAGACTTAGTAGCTGGTGATGGTCGTTTGGAAGGAATTGTAAATTGGACAAGTTTTTTAGGAGAAACAACTCCTCGTTTTCTCTTATCTTACGCTCCTATTGTAGGAAAGTCTGAACTTGCAGTACTGATTATTCAGACGACATCACGTGACTGTGTAAACGAAATGGTTGCCTCATTGCAGAAATATACAGATGAGCATTTTCCCGATTTAGAAGCTCTGATTTCTCCTCTGCAATACGGGCCACCCGTTCGTTATCCACTAGAATTGAGGATTTCCGGACGAAACACAGATCAACTTTTAGAAGTAGCCAAAGAGGTAAAAAGCTATTTGCGTAAGCAAGAAGGGGTGCAGATGCTTACTGATGATTGGCGACCTCGAAGCAAAAAACTGCAGGTGAAAGTCAAGCAACCACGAGCTTTGCGTAGTGGGGTTTCTAGTCGAGACATCGCTGTATCTTTGCAAACCAATTTGAGTGGAATAGAAACAACAATGTTTCGAGAGTCCGATCAATCAATTCCTATCTTTCTTCGTTCAGTCGCAGCTGATCGAGAAGATATCAGTAAACTCGAAGGGTTGAATGTTTTTTCACAAGCAAGTGGCACCTCTGTTCCTTTAAAGCAAGTAGCTGATATTTCTGTCGCTTGGGAAGCTTCTAGTATTAAACGAAGAAATCGAATTAAAACAGTGACTGTGCAAGCTTCTTTAGATGAAGGGTATACAGCTCGTGATTTAGCAGCTTCTTTGGAAAAGTGGATTGAAAAGAAACAAGATACATGGCCTGAAGGTTTTCGTTTTAAAATAGGTGGTGAGGTTGAATCATCGAATCAAGCGAATGAGGCGGTTGTTCTCAAACTTCCTTTTGCGATTTTTTTAATGGGGGTTATTTTAGTAGCCCAGTTTAACAGTTTCCGTAAGCCAATGATTATCGGACTAACCATTCCTCTTGGGTTGATTGGAGTGGTGATAGGGCTTCTTCTTACTGGTTCATACTTAGGTTTTATTACTTTGTTAGGAATTCTTTCTTTGGCAGGTATTGTTGTAAATAATGCGATTGTTCTTTTGGACCGTATTGAGTATGAACAAGAAGAGAATGGTTTAGAACCGTTTGAATCAATCATTAGCGCCTCACAATCAAGATTGCGCCCTATTTTGCTAACAACGTTAACTACAATTGGTGGCTTAGTACCTTTGTGGTTATCTGGTGGGCCTTTATTTGAGCCGATGGCAATCGCTTTAATTTTTGGCTTAGCTTTCTCTACGGTTCTTACCCTTGGGATTATTCCGATTTTATACAGTATTTTATACGATGTTAAAATTCCTGGAGAGAAGAGGATTATATGGCAGAGCACCTAGTTTACTACGATGGAGAATGCGGGATGTGTGCCCGGTCTGTACAGTTTATACTCAAAAGAGATCGCAAGAAATGCTTTCTTTTTGCGCCACTTCAAGGGGAAACAGCAAAACAAAACCTAAAAGAAATGCGTGATCAGGATCCAGATTTAGATAGTATGGTCCTTGTAGAGAATCGAGGTAAACCTACGGAAGCAACGTTTTTTCGTAGTAAAGCTGCATTTCGCATTGCCTGGTACCTAGGTGGAAGGTGGAAAGTTTTTGGGATTTTAAGTTTTATTCCCTTAGCTATTTTTGATCCTTTTTATCGTTTAATTGCTAAGAATCGGAAGCGTTTTTTTTCTTCAGCAGATACTTGTAAAGTTCCTACGGAAGAAGAACGTAAACGTTTTCTTCCGTAGCTTGTTTTCCTAAACCATTTCATCAAGATTTATAGGAAGCTCGTCTTCATAAGTGTTATTCTCTGTACTTGAAGGGATACCGCAAGGGTCGATATACTTATCATAAATAAGGAAAGACCCTAGTGTTACCAAGGCAATAGGATAAGTTGCTGCGATTCCCATTACAGTCATATAGGTTAATGCTGTTTTAGAAGACCCTGTTTCTGCAAATGCTGCCATTGCTGAAAGAAAGGGGGTACTCATACCAATAGCGTTAGCCGATACTCCTAATAGTGCGCTCCAGCTTTGTTCGTTTGGGGTAAAATGAACTGAGTGAAACTCAGATTCGTGATCGCTAGAACCAAGAAATAATGAGCTAAGGTTTTGCATAGTAGCAGAGCAAGTACAGCCAATGACTGTGGCAGCGCACGCCCCTGATGTAACGAATGCAAACGTAGCAGCTCCAACCATACGCCCAGTATATTCAGACCCTGTTAAATAAGCTGCTGTAAGCCAGGTGAGCACAGGAAGAGCAACTCCGCAATAAGTTGTTCCTATGGAACAAGCTGCCCTACTTTTCCAGATGCTTGCAGATGATGGAACTGCTCTATAAGTTTGCGTTTCATTAAGAGGATAGTCTTCAGTATTGGAGTTTACTACCAAGCACATAAAATACCTTTATTAAATAAATCAGTGATTTTGAAAAATAAAAACTCCCTGAAAGTATATTTTCAGAGAGTTTTTAAATCAAACGAAGGTAGTCATTAGAGGTTAAAACTATTTAGAGCTATGTTCAGTGACAAGGCTCTTTTTTTTACCTACTTATTTGCTTTTTGTTTGTCTTGTATCTTTTCAAAATCTACAAGACGCTCAAACATGGAGAATTCTCTTTGAAGCAAACTGATACGGTTTTGTTTTAGTTTTTCATCATCTGCCACAATACGTACTTCATCAAAAAGATGAGCCATAGGTTCTTGTAGGCCCGCAATGAGTCGGTAAGCATCTGCATAACGGTACTCTTTTAAGCAGCTAGCAAAGTTTTCTTCTGTCTTGCTTAATTCATCGAAAAAAGCTTTTTCAGCTTCTTCTACAAGCAAGTTTGCTGAGAAATCGTAGTTTTTGTGGCCAGATATCTGTCCTCTTGCGCGCTTGTATACTTCCAAGAGTAAAGGGAACTTTGGATCTTCTTGGCGGAAGCGGTGTAGTGCTTCGACCTGGCAAAAACTGTCATAGATATCGCTGAAGCCTGATGATAGACTTGCTTCAATCTCATCTTTTTCCAGACCAAAATCCTGAAAACTTGTTTTAATGCGATTCACCATAAAGTGTAAAATCTCATCGATGATGGTTTCACGCTCTTCAATCATAGCATCAGGAAAATTTTTAGAGCATGCTTCTAGTATTTGACGCATGGGCATGCGTAGTCTTCCTTGAATAAGAATGCGAATAATACCTAGAACTTGTCGGCGTAAAGCATAAGGATCACTTGAAGAGCTTGGCTTTAAACCTACTCCAAAGCATCCAATTAGATTATCAAACTTATCTGCTAAGGCAACTAAAGTTCCAGCATCAGTTTCTGGTATTGGAGCACTTTCACCTCGAGGCATCCAATGTTCGTCAATTGCTTGAGCAACTTCGTGGTCTTCTCCTTGAGCTTCTGCGTAGTATTGTCCAATAATACCCTGTAGTTCTGGGAATTCGTAGACCATTTCAGATGCTAAGTCAGCTTTACAGAGTTCAGCTGCACGTTTGGCTTTATTTAAATCACCTAGTCCTAATTCTTTATGTAGTACTTCGACATGTTTTACAATGCGTTCTACTTTATCAAATACGGAGCCAAGGCTCTTTTGGAAAGTGACAGAGCGAAGTTTTTCGTTGAAATCACTCAGTTGATGTTTAAGATCTTGGTGGTAAAGAAAAGCTCCATCTGAAAGTCGAGCAGATAAGACTTTTTGGTTACCTTGGCGAATTTGATCGCTTGGGGTGTTATTCGCTGTAATGATGAAATGTTGGCTTAAAGCCCCATCTTCACGCGCCATAGGGAAGTACTTTTGGTGTTCTACCATTTCAGAGATGAGAACTTCCTTAGGAATTTTTAAAAATTTTGGATCAAAATCACTCACTGTGAGGTGAGGCCACTCTACAAGGTGTAAGACTTGGGCAAGCACCTTCTCTTGGGCAACAACTTTGCGTTCTAATGCTTTTTCTATGGAAGAAAGCTGTCGTTCAATTTCCTGGCGACGTTCATCGATATTGACAAGAACCTTATGCTGGCGCAAGGTTTCAACAAAATCTTGAGCTTTATCAATAATAAATGAATCAGGGCTGAGTTGACGGTGCCCATAGCTAGTTTTACTTGTTTCTATACCCGCTACAGTAAACTCTAAAGAGCGAGTTCCGTAAAGGGCAAGGATCCAACGTAAAGGGCGAGCATATGATGCATCCATATTTCCCCAGCGCATTTGCTTAGGAAAATCTAGTTGAAGAATAATTTCAGGGAGTTTTTCAGCCAATATCGATACGGCAGATTTTGCCTCACTACTTAGAATAGCAAAAAGGTAATCGACTCCTTTTATGGAACGAATTTCTAATTCAGCAATAGATCCAGAGCGTATTGCTTCAAGAGTGATTGTAGGATCCATTCCAATGGATCGGAAGAACCCTTGTCCAGCTTTTGAGAGAACACCATCATCAGTGAAGGCAGCTTTGATGGCAGGGCCTTTTCGCTCTGTCTTTTCCGCCGCAGTTCCGCCGGCTAAGTCAGAAATATAGGCTACTGTACGACGAGGGGTACCCATCATTTCAATTTTGGAGTAGCTCAGCTTTTCTTTCTTTAGCAGTGCTTCTATATCACGCTTTAAATTTGTACATGCAATAGGCACAAATGTTGCAGGAAGTTCTTCTGAACCAATTTCCAAAACGAAATCGTCAACAGATTTTGCATCAAAAGAAGCTGCAGCATTGCTTGGAGCAACAGAATATTTTTCAATTTCTGGAAGAGGTTCTTTTAAGAGAGGAAATCCTTGCTCTTCTCGGCTTTTACAGTAAGCTTCAGCAATGGATCGTGACAGGTTTCGAATACGAGAGATATACCCTGTACGTTCTGTAACAGAAATTACGCCGCGTGCATCAAGCAAGTTAAAAGCATGAGAGGCTTTCATTACGAAGTCGTACGCAGGCAAGGGAAGTCCTTTTTCCATCAAACGACCAGCTTCGCGCTCGTAATCATCAAAGTGACGGAACCACATATCTGTATCAGCAGCTTCAAAGTTATAAGAACTAAATTCTACTTCATTTCGGTGATAGATATCGCGGTAGGTAAGTTCTTCATTCCACTGAATATCAAAAATACTATCAACGTTCTGGAGATAAGTAACAAGGCGCTCCATTCCGTAAGTCAATTCACCCGTAATTGGCTTGAGAGTCATTCCTCCCACTGCTTGGAAGTAAGTATATTGTGTAACTTCCATGCCATCGAGCCATACTTCCCAGCCAAGCCCCCAAGCTCCAAGAGTTGGGGACTCCCAATCGTCATGAACAAAGCGAATATCATGCTTGCTTAAATCAACACCCATGGCTTCCAAAGATTCTAAATAATATTCTTGAAGCTTCTCTGGAGATGGTTTGAGGATTACTTGATACTGATAGTAGTGTTGAAGACGGTTAGGGTTTTCTCCGTAACGACCGTCGGTTGGGCGTCTACACGCTTCAGCATAAGCAGCACTGTAAGGTTCTGGCCCTAAACAACGTAAGAATGTTGCAGGGTTAAATGTCCCAGCACCCATTTCCAAGTCGTAACCTTGATGAATAATGCAGCCACGTTTTTGCCAGTATTCATTTAAACGATGAATGGCGTCTTGGAAATAGATCATTCTAGCCCTCAGTAAGTTGAAGTGAGTTTAGTATAGTGGATAAGTTTACTCGGTGTTTGTATTTATTTCAAAGTCCTAGCTTTTGCTCTCTAAGTAAATTATTTACAGTGCAAAAGTGATGAAAAGTTATACGGTACTTGTAAGGGTATTCCCACTATTTTCATTAAAATGATTCTTTGCGAGAAATTTACAGGCAGCAAGAGAAAACAATGTGCACCCAGAAAGGCTTAAGGCTCCTGTAATCGCTAAGTTTAGAATTTTTTGTTGAGATTCGGGGTTTCTATGAGCAATGAAAAAAATAAAACTAGGGACAGTAATAATTGCTGCACTTGCTAAACAACCTATACAGGCACCTGTTAAAATAAGAGATGATACGCTCATGCATTTAATTGAGCATCTATGCAACGCACTTTCGTTTTCTTTGATATGAATTGAATTGTTAATTGTAACTGAATTTATATCAGTTAACTCTATTGTTGTATTTGTATGCATAAATTTAAAAAAATATATTTTATGGTTTTGAGTGGAGTTTTTTGTATAGCCCTATTGTAAACAGATAGTTTACAACAGGGAGTGATTTATACGTCTATTACAGAAATCCTATTTTCAGCTTCTGAACTAGGGTATGTTTCTTTGATGATTTTAGAAGAGGCTATAGAAGAAAATGTACATACAGCAAAAGAAAGAACGGCTAAAGTAGTTGTCATTAAAAACTTTTCTTGTACATCTTTGCTTCTCGTTGCCATAAATGCAGCAAAAGTAGGGATACCAACAACCACAGAAGCAAACACACAAGAAGCTCCTGCAAACATTAATGATGATAAAGCTACACACTTCGCATTGCATTGAAGAACTTCTGTGTTTTCTAAAATGTAATTACGATGTTCTGAGTTTGTCGTTTCTAATGAAGGTGTTATTTCTATGCTCAATGCTCGTTTCCTTTTTTATACAGATTTCGAAAAACATTCTTGTTGTTTTAAATATCTATGATGTCAGAATTTTCTTCTTCATCCTTACATTGTTCTAATTTTACAAGTACTCCAGAAGAAGATAGAGAAAGAGATGAACCTGTTCCAATTAAAGTTGTAGAAAGCAGTGATATAGTAGTCATGATTTCGCGTGTTTTCGAGTTACTATATGTCATAGCAATAACATAAGCCGCGACAGGTATACTTAGTATGCAAACACTAGAAAGGATTACAGAAATGCGTTTACATTCTTCTATTAGTTCATCATCACATATAAGACGGCATAAACTACCTAAATCATAGCAAGTATTCAAACAGGTACTGTAATTAGGAATATAGTTAGATATATTAAACCTGTTATATTCTTCGGTGTTTTGAAATATTGTATTGTTTTCTGGGTGATTTGAGTTTTGTTTTGTTTGCACTTCCATTTTTTAAATGATTTCCTTTTGAGTTTTATTGCCTGTTGTTTTTTAAAAAAATAACAGGCAATTTTAACCTTTTTAAGGTTTTTATATGTTGTCGCCGGTTTCTTCAGCCGTAGAGATGCTGTATGATGTACCTACAAGGAATACAGAAGCAAAAAAACTAGAGAAAAGCAATTGGATAGCATCAGAGGGTGCTTTTGAAGGATTCTGTGTAAGGAGAACAAAAGGCAGCATTAGAGCAGGAACGCTCGCAATAGCAGAAATTAGAGAATTGATGTTTGTACTTTTAATTGTTTCAGAAGAATCATACTGATCTAATACCGTTTCTTCTTCCTTAGCTGTAGAGATGCTGTATGATGTACCTACAAGGAATGCAGAAGCAAAAAAACTAGAGAAAAGCAATTGGATAGCATCAGAGGGTGCTTTTGAAGGATTCTGTGTAAAGAGAACAAAAGGCAGCATTAGAGCAGGAACGCTCGTAATAGCAAAAATTAGAGAGCTGATGTTTTTAGTTTTGATTGTCTCTGGAGATCTGCCTCTAGGAACATTTGTAGGGAGAGAAAAATTAATTTCTGGATTTCTTGTAGGGCAAAACTGATCTATATCCATTTTTATATCCTTTTAGTTTGATAGTTGAGTAAATATTTTCAATAGTTGTCACATTTATATCAATCAAAAGAGTGTCTTTGAATTTGTGTGTTAATATCGTTCCAGTTTAGAGTGTAATAATTTTTATGTTGTTTAGAGCAGTGAAAACAAGCTTTTTCTATTAAGGTCATCACTCTTTTTGTGTATAGATTTTCTCTGATTCCAGACTCTACAACAAAGGAAACTGTTTGATCGATGATTTCATCTGGAATATGAACCTGATACTTTTCTTCAAAGCGACTATGTTTTACTTTTTTTACTGTTGTTTGAATAGACTCTGTATCCATATTAGGCAATTCAAATTGTGTACCGTCAAAACGAGTAAGTAGAGCGCTATCATTGGACATGATTTGCTGGCGGTCTTTTTTTGTTGTTGCTGCCAGTATGTTGAACTTGAGAGGAATCAAAGCGGAGTCTTTTAAGCAATCGTTGAAACCTGGGCTATTTGGATCCACTAAGCGGTGGAATTCATCGATAATTAAAATAGGTGGCTTTCGTTGAATCAAAGATTTCGCGCTTAGTTCTGTGGCGATCAAATGAAAACGTCGATCCAAAGATCCTTTTACTGGTCCACCTTTCAGCACAGTTGTATTTAAAAAGTATACGGCGTGTCCCTCAGCGCTGAGTTCTTGTGCTAGGACATCTAAAGCGGAACTTTTTCCTACACCTGAGGAGCCATAAAGGAGGGTCCATCCATAGGGTGCTTCACTTTCTAGATGGCCTTTAATTGTATCTAGAACTTTTCGACGGTCTTGAAGTTTGCCTTTTAGAGGTTCTTGTGAAGAAGGGAGCCAGTGGTTTTTACTGGGAGAAAGTTTGACTCTTTCTAAATAGTCACCAGGAAGATCTTCACCCTCTGTAAACATGAGTCCCCAACCAAAACCAGGAATCAAAGCCATCGCCATTTGTCCAGGAGTGGCCATGCATAAAGCCATAGCAGCAGCAAGAAGGGGATATAAAATAAAAGCTTTTTTATGGCGTAAAACAAATTCATATACTTTTTGAGCGACAAAAGAGACATGAGTGGCAAGTATTTTACTGACGCGAAAAGTTTCCTTCGATGCAGATTTCAATTTAGAAATATATAAATTTGGATCAAGAAGAGTTTTTTTTACCTCTTCTACGCTTGTGTAAAAGTTAAAATATTTCCGTGTAGGTTCTGCTTGTATGGCCTGTAAACACATAATCTGCTTTTTTGAAATGAATAGTTAACATATGATTCGGGACCAAACAGTATACAATACAGGCGCTTAGGAAAGGAACGAAAAATGAAACGGATAATAAAAGGACTTATTTTACTTTCGATTCTCTACACTGGGATTTGGTATTTTGTAGCGAATGAAGGAAGACAACGCTTAACGAGTGATCTCAATCTCTTACAAAAAAAACTACTTGAAAAGGAAGATGAGCTAAAACATTTAAGTTATGACCGTATTTCTTTAGCGGGATATCCTTTCCGTTTTGACTATCAGATTGAAGGGCTAAAGTTCACTACAGATACGCGTGAGATTACTTGTGATGATGTTGTGAAAGTAGGAACAACGCTCTTTGCGACCTCTTTATCAATAATGACAGAGGGAGATATATATATTTCTGCTCATTCTGAAACAGATTTAGGAAAAATAGAAGAGTTATCGAAAATTGAAGGTTTTTCTATTTTTTCTAGATTAAGAAAAGCAGATGGCTCTCAAGAGTTTCTTTCTAGTTTAGATGGTTTAGAGCAGAATGAAAAATTAGAGTTTCTTCTTCGTCAAGGGAAAGTGAATCTTGGTCCTAGCTGGTCCGTATTGTGGAGTGAAGAGCATGAAAAACAGTATTTGTTTAAGTGGAATGGCGTGGAGCTTGGGTTTAACGTCAATAACGACCAAATAGAGGATCCAGATGTTTTAGGATCTACTTTTTTTGTGGATGCAACGGGTCTGGGGATGCAGGTATCTGGGCAAGAAAAGAAACCTACAGATCTATTGAAAAATGCTGTTTTAGAAGATGGAAAGGGAATAGATGTTTATTTGAATGCAAAATGTTCTTTCAAATTTCCATTTGGAATTGAAAAAAATATCAACAATTTAACAAATGATGCCATAGGTCTTCATTGCAGTATGATGTCCTCTATAAGTGGAAGCCCTCTGTTTAACCATCGTAATGTATCGAATATATCTTTTCTTTGTAAGGGAGATGAAGATAAGGATGGAAAACAAGGGTTTACTGGTAATATAGAATTTTTTCTGAAAGAAGAATACCCTGAAGGGATGGATGTTCATTTACAAAATGCAGCAAAAACTTTTGGACTTAATAGAAGAATAGAAGAATATCAAGCATTTAAACATGTGCATGTTTTAGAAGGTGGCTTTTATGGGCAAAGTGACTTTGCTACAAGTGAACAAGATATTGCAGATGGCATGTTCTATTTCGGAACTCAGTTAGAAAGTAATTTAGGTGGAGTAGGCACTTTTACAGAGGTGGAATTTGAAAATGTTAATCTGACAAGCCCCAAAGATATTGTTTTGGGAGCCAAATACTCTGCTGAAGGCCGAGTGACGATCATGAATTATCAGACTTATTTATTGCATTTACTTGAATCCAATCAATTTTTCTTTCAAGGTAAAAACGTTAGTCATGAAGACTTAGAAAAGTTTTCAAGTACCATAGCACGCTTTTTGGAAAAAGTGGCAGACAACTACCAGGATGGAGATCCTACTCTTAACATTATTTGGGAAGCTACAGAGAATAAAATTAAGGTAGGAGATTTAACAGCTGATCGGCTTCTTTTTACTTGGTTTGATGTTGTTTCTCAGGTAGAGAAAGAGCAGCAAGTATGATTGTACGTTTTTTTCTTCTCTTCTTGTTTTGCGCTTGCTCAGTAGAGCGTGAACCATCTCTATCACAATTTGAATATTGGCTGCAGTCTCAAGGACTGCAGCTAGAAGCTTCTTCTTATTCGAAAGAGGCTTTTTATTTGAGGGTAAAAGGACAGCTGCTTTTAGATCGTAGGCAAGCTCGTTTACTGTATTACCAGTGTATTGATCGTATTGTGAAAGAAAGCTCTCTGACAAAAAAACAATTATATTTGTGTCTTGCTATAGGATCAGAAGATTTGGATGAGTTTGATGGTGAGAGCATCGCTTACCTCTCACGCATCGATGATCAACTCGTTTATCGCATGTTTACAGGTGTTGAAGGAGAATTAGAAGTTCTTATGTCGGAACCTTATCAGGCGACGGAAGACGCGGTTTTGCTTGAATAAACGCATCCATTTTTTCCAGCTTAGCCTCAATACCTAATAATGTAGGATAGAGGCTGAGATCTACATCAAAAAGGCGGGCATTTTGTAGTTGTGGGACAAGAAAAAGATCTGCGCAGCTTACGGTATCTCCAACGCAAAAACCTTGAGATGTTTTCTCCACCTGCTCTTCTAAGGCTTTTAAGCCTTTTTCAATCCAATACTGTGCTTCCTCGGTTCTTTTAGACTCTGGAAGACGGTCAAGGGTTGAAAGTCCTTGGTGAGGTTGGGTATCCGCTGCAATGATTAATGCTTGGTTGAGTGCTTCATAACGCAGGTCTAAATCTTTAGGAAAAAGGGGAAGACTTTTTGGTCTTGTCTGATCAAGATAATCCATAATAGCTAAACTTTGTGACAGAACTTTACCATCGATTAGAAGAACAGGAATTTTTCCTTGAGGGTTGAGTTGCTTAAATTCTTTACTTTGTAGTGTTTCACTTGTAACAGTTCGTTCTTCGAATGGGATCTTCTTAAGATGAAGAGCGATACGTACTCTCCAAGCACAACTACTGCGTGGAGAGCCATAGAGAATGACTGGGGAGCAAGGAATAGAGCGAATATTCATATTTCTAAGTAAAAATGATTTAAAATCTTAGTATTTACTCTTTTACCCTCAAAAATACAAGAAGATTTCTCTTAGAGATAAAAGTTTCGTTTTTCTTATGATTGGAGTCTGTATATAAACTTAGTAGAGCAATCTTTTAAGAGAGGCTAAATATGTCAGAAAAACTTTCAGTTTTGGAAGATAACCCTTTGTTATTTAAATCAGGACTCCCATGTTTCGATTTGATTGAAGCGCAGCATGTTGTGCCAGCTGTAGAAGCTCTGCTTCAGGAGATGGAAGCATCTTTGAGTCTTCTCGAGGAAAATGCCAAAGCAAACTGGAATAGTTTGATGGAGCCTTTAGAGAAGCTAGAAGAAAGAATGGGGCGTACTTTAGGTCCTATTTCTCACTTAAAAGGTGTAAAAGATTCTCAAGAATTAAGAGCTGCATGGCAAAAAGTAGAGTCTCAAATCGTTGCGTTTGGTCTACGTAAACAACAAAGCACAGCGCTTTTTTCTTTATTTAAGGAAATGAGAGATGGAGCGGAATGGGAAAAATTAGATCAGGCACAGAAACGTATTATTGAAAAACGTATTTTGCATGCAGAGCTTTCTGGCGTAGGCTTGAAAGGTAAGGAAAAAGAGCGTTTTAATGAGATTCAAGAAGAGCAGGCTCGTTTAAGTACACAATTTGGAAATAATGTATTAGATGCAACAAAGGCATATGCTCTTGTTATACATGATACTAAGAAAATGGAAGGTGTTCCTCATAGTGGTAAGCAACTTCTTGCGCAGGCTTTTAACCTAAATAAAGGTGAGGATGATCCTGAGGCAAGTCCTGAAAATGGACCTTGGCGTGTCACTCTCGATATTCCTCCTTATTTGACGATGATGAAACATTGTAAGGACAGAGAAATTCGTGAAGAGTTATACCGCGCTTATGTAACACGGGCTTCAGAAGGAGAAAACGACAATACTCCATTAATTACAGAAATTCTTGCTTTAAGAGATGAAGAAGCAAAGCTTTTAGGCTATGAATCTTTTGCTGCTATGAGTTTAGCAACTAAGATGGCGGATTCTGTTTCTGCTGTAGATCAGCTATCTGAAGATTTACGGGTTCAATCTTGGGAGCCGGCTGGAAAAGAGTTAGAGGAGATTCGAAAGCTTGCTCGTGACTCAGGAGAAACTGTTGATTTAGAGCATTGGGATATCGCGTTTTGGTCTGAGCGCCTTAGAGAAAAACTTTTCGATTTTACCGAAGAAGAATTACGCCCTTATTTTCAACTTCCTAAAGTATTACAGGGATTCTTTGATTTAGCTGAGCGCCTTTTTTCTGTGCGCATTCATTTATCAGATGAAAAAGTCCCTCTTTGGCACCCTGATGCGGCGTATTATTTAGTAGAAGATTTAGAAGGGAGGCAAGTTGCTTCTTTCTACTTAGATCCTTATTCTCGTCCGGCTGACAAACGTGGTGGAGCTTGGATGGGATCTTGCTTGAGCCGTATCAGCCTTGATGGGGAGCTCCAACTTCCTGTTGCTTATGTGGTTTGTAATGGAACACCACCTGTTGGTGGGCAAGCATCGTTATTGACATTTCGAGAAGTTGAAACATTGTTTCATGAGTTCGGCCATGCTTTACAGCATATGCTAACGACGATTGATTATGGAAGTGCATCTGGGATTAGTGGTGTTGAATGGGATGCTGTAGAGCTTCCTAGTCAATTCATGGAAAACTGGTGTTACCATAAACCAACCTTATTAGGTCTTACTGCACATGTAGAAACGGGAAAGCCTATTCCTGATGAACTTTTTGAAAAAGTGAAAGCTGCGCGCACATTCCAAGCAGGCATGCAGATGTTAAGGCAGCTTCAGTTTGGAATGGTTGATATTGAATTACATCATCGCTTTGATGCTAAAGGAAAGAAAACTCCTTTTGAAGTGATGGAAGAGATTATTGAAAAAACTTCTCATCTACCCCCATTTCCTGGAGAGCGCTTTTTATGTGCTTTTTCACATATTTTCCAAGGGGGATATGCTGCAGGCTACTATAGTTATAAGTGGGCTGAGGTGTTAAGTGCAGATGCTTTTGAAGCGTTTGAAGAAGTTGGTTTAGAAAACGAGACAATGGTTCAGGAAATGGGGCTGCGTTTCCGAGATACTGTTTTGTCTTTAGGTGGTTCTCAGCATCCGATGGAAGTTTTTCGTAGTTTTAGAGGACGAGACCCTTCTGTAGATGCGTTGTTGAAACAGTATGGATTGAAAGCTTAAGTTTTTAATTTCTAAGGTTTCGTGGTGTTTGCTTGTCTATCACCACGGAGCCAGTGAGATCACAGAGAAACTAAGTATACTCTAATATCCTCGAGGCGCTTGCAAAATTTGAAGGATTTTTCTATGCATTTTTGTAAACGCTTCGGGGTATAGAGCCTTCTCCGCGTCTTAGCTTCTTTGTTTCGCCGCGTTTAAATGTTATGCTGTAGATGCATCATAAATGGCTCTAATTCTTGAGTTTTCTTGTAAGACTAAAATCGTAGAGAAAAAATTATTCAACGCAACGAAAGAGCTATAAGGTTACACTAGGCCCCATTCCAAGGCGCTTGCAATAGTTTCTCACAGGACTCAGCAAATCTGTAATTGTTTTTTACAAAAAGACATAAAAAAAGGCCTCCTGTTTGTTCGATGAGAAATTCACAAGAGACCTAAAATGTTTAAAGATCACAACAGAGGTTGAGATTTGAAACTCTCTGTTTCAGTATTTATCGACGATCGCGTAGTTTAGCGAGCAGTCTAAGAATTTCAATATACAACCAGATTAATGTAACCATTAATCCAAAAGCTGCATACCACTCCATGTACTTTGGTAAACGAGCGCGTGATCCACGAGCAATGAAATCAAAATCAAGTAAAAGATTTAAAGCAGCAATTCCAACGACAACGAGACTAAATACAATCCCCATAGGCCCGCTAGAATGAATAAATGGCATGCCAGAGCCAAACAAGGTCATGATGATATTCACAAAATAGACCAGAGCAATAGCTCCTGTAGCAATCATTAACCCTCTTCGAAACTGATCGCTTACTTGGATCCAGCCCATTTTATAAGAGATTAACATGCTAGCTGCTGTTGCAAAGGTAAGAGAGGTTGCTTGAATGACAATCCCAGGATACTGGGCTTCAAATAGAGCTGATAAACCGCCAATAAAAAGTCCTTGCAAGGCTGAGTAGATAGGTGCTGTGTAAGCTGACCAATCGCGCTTAAATACAGTAACAAGGGCAACACCAAAGCCACCGAAACCACCAACCATCATTAAGCCACGAACGCTCATTGGGTTGTAGCTTGCAAAAAACTGGAACCAAGTCCACCCAGCAGTCAATAAAAGAATCCCCAAAAGGATGAAGCTTTTATTGACTGTGCCCTCTAGCGACATGACTTGGTCGGTATGAGCATACGAACGAGGTTCCCTTAAAAAAACCTGGTCGTTTAATGTCGGATTAGAAGTTCGCATAGATACATCCTTATTTGTTTGATGATCAATCTTTAATTGTTAGTATACTAGCGAAAAGGGTTTTAGTTAAAATTTATTCGAACCAACTGTCCACTTCATCTAAACCATTTTCTTGATTATATTGGTGAATGAAATCTACATACCAATTTGAAGGAATGTTTCGATGTAATTTATCTTGTCTATAAAGCCCTAAATCGTTTTGCATGGTATTCCAAGAGTTAAAATCTATACTTTCTGGTCGTCTTATTTTTCCCGATAAAATCGCACTTAAGAAGATATCTGTATAAAAATTTGGTCCCATTTTTAGTACTTGTGTTGTGTAGTTTAAAGCAGAACTTGGATCCCATTTTTTTTGACGTAGACCCACATAGTATAAATAAAAATGTTCAATTTGTTCTTTTTGAGGATTGTTAAAGCAGTTTATTGCTTCATCGTAAGTCTTTCTTAGAGAAATAAGAAGGTCAACGGATCTCTTACGGTTAGTCGGTATTTGTTTTTCTGCTTTCAGGGATTCTAACTGAGAAAAAGGAAATTCTGCATGTTCAGAAAGACTCCACTGCCATGATTGTATTGTGTTAAGAGCTTCTTCAATGTTTATATTTAATATTTCAGGAGCCAGAGCTCTATCTAATTGGCTCTGTGGTGAAAAAGAAGTTAAGTTATCAAAATTTTCTTGTGTGGAACCGCCAAAATAAGGACATGAGAACGTGAGCGTTGAGAGTTTGTGCACAGAACCGACGGGGTTTTGAGCAGTGTCATCCCACGTGAATAAAGGTCGAGACTCTTCAGAAGAGGAGAATAATTGACTCTTTCTTCTTGTTTCTTCTGTTTGATCATTAAAAGACCAGTTTTTTGAAGTATGCATGATATAACTATAATTTCTTGATTTGTTTTTTTATTTTTGTTTAGTATACATATCCTTAAAAATTAATCAGAATGGAAAATTATTTTTGTGTATTAAAGAAATAGAAAACTATTCAAATTATCTATTTTTTAGCTCATCTTTAAATAAATCAATAAAAGACTGTCTTATTAATTTTAAAGTGAGTTTCTTGGCTAGAATCAATTTTGCAGCACAGAAAAGTGCAGAAAGGGTTCGAGAATCTTTTTTACTTAAGAAAGTAGCTGATATTGGGAAGGTAAGTGCATTTGTTCCTGTTTGTTTTTGTGTTGGGTTGTATTCACTCATGTCTACTACAGCTATAGGGCTTCACGTATTGTTTACTGCAGGTCTTGCGAATTTCGTAGCGATTCCTTTAGGAATTGGAGTTTTAACAAGTGGTATACTTTTGTTTAGCCCAGTTATTGCTATTGAAGCAGGAGTATTAGCAACTTTTTTAGCTCATATATCATTGGTAGGAACTGCTTATGTTGCGATTTTTACTTTTGAGTTCATCCGAGGCTGATAGTAGGGAATCGTTTTTTTCGGAGATTGCACTTTAGCATGAATCCTGAGAGAATGGGCCTGTCATTTTTTGTGTTTGGAGGAAAAAAATGAGGGCTACAGCATATAGCATTATGGGTTATGGGGTCTTTCTTTTATTAGGCGGGCTCATAGGCTTCTTGAAATCGGGAAGTGGGGCATCTTTAATCATGGGGACGATTTCTGCTCTTATGGTGTTTTACTTTAGTTCATTAGTTTTAAAAGAAAAGTTGATTGGTGTTTATCTCTCAATTTTTTCTGCTACTGGATTAGGGGGATTTTTTCTTCTTCGTTTTCTATCATCATATAAGTTCATGCCAGGTGGATTGATGTTTGTATTGAGTTTTCTGCTTTTATTTCCTTTGTCAAAAGCATTGAAACAAAAACAAAATGTAGCTGTTTAATTTGGAATTGAACTAGGAGTGAGTCATGTTAGTTGTATTGTCTCCAGCAAAAACGTTAGATTTAAACCCGCCTAAATGGACAAAAAAACAGTCTCAGGGAGAGTTTTTGAATAAAGCTTCTGCACTGGTAGATGTGCTTCGTTCTTATCGTTCTTCTGATTTGGAATCATTGATGGGGATTAGCTCTAAGCTTGCTGAACTCAATCATCAGCGCTACCAAGAATGGCACACTCCTTTTACTCTTAAAAACGCTAAACAGGCTATTTTTGCTTTTAAGGGAGATGTTTATACAGGGATTGAGATAGGTGAGTGGGATGATGAGGACTTGCTTTATAGCCAGAATCATCTACGAATTTTATCTGGATTATATGGAGTGTTACGACCGCTCGATCTCATGCAGCCCTATCGTTTAGAAATGGGAACCCGCCTTCCTACTGATGCTGGAGAAAATTTGTATGAATACTGGGGAGACTCTATTAGCAAGTCTTTGAATAAGACATTGAAAAAGCAGGGGAGTAATTTACTGATTAATCTTGCATCCAATGAGTATTTTAAATCTGTAGATCAGACTGCTTTAAAGGCTACTGTGCTCACACCTGTTTTCAAAGACTATAAAAATGATCAGTATAAAATCATTAGTTTTTTAGCGAAAAAAGCTAGAGGCATGATGGCAAAATATATTGTGCAAGAGCGCCTAGAAAACCCAGAAGATTTAAAGAAGTTTCGAGAAGCTGGGTATCGTTACAGTGCTAAGGAATCGACAGATACAGAGCTCGTGTTTTTGCGAAAGGAGCGTAAATAGTGCAAGACAAGTTATTGAACCCTATTCAATTATTAGAAATTGATCCGGAAAAAGTTGCGGACGAAATTGGGAGTTTTGTTGTTCGTAAACTTTTAGAAATGGGTAAAACTGGGGCAGTTCTTGGTTTATCGGGTGGAGTAGACTCCACAAGCACAGCAGCAATTCTGCAACGAGCATTTTTACGGCATAATCAATCAAGTGAGCATAAACTTGAATTGCTTGGTTTAATTTTACCTAGTCACACAAATCATTCGGATGATGAAACTGACGCTAGATCAGTAGCAGAATCATTAAATATTCGTTATGAGTGTATTGAAATTCATTCTCTAGTTGATGCTCATCGACATTCTAATCCAGAAGCCTTCTCTTCACAGCTACACTTGGGAAATATGATGTCTCGTATTAGAGCCAATGTTCTCTCAACTAAAGCCGCATGTGAAAATAAGATTGTGGCTGGAACGGGGAATCGAGATGAAGATTTTGGGATAGGATATTATACTTTATTTGGTGATGGCGCTGTGCATCTAAGCCCTATTGCCAATCTTCCTAAGCGTTTAGTACGTCAAATGGCGGCTTTCTTAGGTTTTGAAGCTTTAGCTGAACGCACTCCGACGGCAGGATTAGAGCCTGATCAGAGTGATTTTAAAGATTTAGGGTATAGTTATGACTTGGTCGAACTCGTTACAGAAGGATTAAATCAAGGACTAAGTTGGGAAGAGCTGCATATACACCCACAAGTGCAAGCTCTTATCAACCGTGATTTAGCAGAATATCAAGCGGAGTTTTCTAAAGAAAAATTTCTGTGTTCTGAAGACCTTCTAAACGATTTAGAAAAAAGAAACCGTATGGCCAAGTATAAAATGGAAATTATTCATCCACCTGCAGCACCTATTACAGCTTTCTTGTCTTAGTTTTCTGCGTTTTTATAGAGGATTTTTGGAGAGATGATTGAGGAGCAGGAGCTTAATAGGTTTTCATCTCTTTTTGAGACGGAACTCATTGGGGTTTTTATTGCGTTTGTCAAGGGCGCTTTTATTCTCCTTATTGGTTGGTGTATTGCGATTGTTGCATCGAAAGCATTCGGGCAAGCTCTTCGGCAATCGAAAATCAATAAAGCAACACTTTATTTTTTAGATAATCTGCTTTTTTATGCTTTTCTAACTCTTGTAGCAATGGCAGCTTTATCTGAAATGGGGGTTGATACCAACTCGTTTCTTACCGTATTAGGAGGTGCTGCGCTGGCTGTTGGCTTAGGTTTAAAAGATCAATTAGCACAATTGACAGCAGGTATTGTTCTTTTGGTGAAACGTCCGTTTCGAGATGGTGATTATGTAGATATTGCAGGGCAGAGTGGAAGGGTACAATCTATTGATTTTTTCCAAACTGTGCTGAAGAGTTTAGATGGTAAAAAAATTGTTTTGCCTAATAGTTTAGCTATGAGCTGTGTGATCACGAATTTTACAGGGTATCCAGAAAGACGTATCGATATCCCCGTTCTTATTCGTTATCAAGATAGTATTCGAGATGCAAAAGCTGCTTTGATGGAGGTAGCGGTAAAGCATGAAAAAATCCTGAATCAGCCAGAAGCACAGGTGGTAATGAGTGATATGGCTGATAGTGGGATAGAGCTTACTTTGCGTGCTTGGGTTGTGCCTACAGATTATGCGAAGGTACGTTTTGAGTTATTCGAATTAGTGCTTGAAGCGGTAGAAGGGGCTGGTTGTGTGATTCCTTATCCGCATTTAGTGATACCAGGGGTATCGGAAGAAGCGCGGTAGTTAAAAATAGATCATCATTTCACTAATGAGTCACAGAGAAGAAGTGAGAAAACACTTTCTCTGTGACTCATTGGTAATTTTTTAAGATTCGTTTCGAGGGTCAAGCTCGTAAGCTACAGCTGACACCCTTGGTAATGGAACAAAATCCCCTTGTAAATCTTCAGGTACAGGATCACGAGAGATAAACGATCGTATACCGATACCCATAAGAACTAAGGTGTTCAGAAGGATGAACAGGAATAGTCCGTACGAAGGAGCAAAATCCACAGAAATAGGGGTCAATAAAGGACCTAAAACGGCTCCAAAACCGTAGGCTAAAAGGAGCATTCCTGTCGCTTTAGTAATATCATTTGGCTGCAAACGGTCACAAACCTCAGTTATAGATAAGGGGTATAGTGTGAAAATTAGACCACCTAAGATGTAAATAGAGATATAGACCCAAAGGTCAACAGGGTCAAAACAGATAATAAAGAGAGACTGAAGCATTGTTGCCGCAGTAACTCCAAAAAGAACCTTACGGCGGTCCAGAATATCGGACAGTTTACCCATTGGCCATTGAAGAGTAACCCCACCTAAAATGCATACACTCATGATTCCAGCAACAGAGTAGTTGTTAGAAGCAGCATACAGAGGTGCGAAGCTGTAGATTGAGCTCAAAATGAGTCCAGAAATTAAGCAACCTGAGAAGCCAAAAGGACTTTTCTTGAACAAGGTTTTCAGTGAATGCCCTGAAGATTCGTCAAGATGCGGACTAGGAAGCTTCGTTAAAGTAATGGGTACAGCAGAAAGCGCCCCTAAAAGAGCCGTAACCATAAACGGTTCCGCACTGTCGAGGTTGATGAAGTTTAAAATAAACTGACTAGCAGACTGGCTTAAGTACAAAGAGGCCATATAAATAGAAAGAATAGCTCCTCTAGTCGACGCAGTTGCAGTACTCAAAAACCAACTTTCTACAACAACATAGTAGACAGCGATACAGAAACCGTTGATTCCTCGCAAGAAAACCCAAGCAAGGGGGTGAACAAACATACCCTGAGCCATGAGCCCTGCAGTACCAATTCCTGCATAAGCAGCATAGGCACGTATATGCCCAACTCGGTTAATGATTTTTTCTGCTTGAGCAGCCCCAGTGAGCATACCCAAATAGTAAGCAGAGTTCACAATACCAATAATCCACTCTTCATAAGCGAGATCATGGAGGCGCAAACTTGTAAAACTTACGAAGAAGCCGTTTCCAAGCATTAAAAGAATGATAGCCACAAGGGGTGCTAAAATACGGTAAATCAAAACAAAACCACTTTATATTTTTGCGGTGTGAAAGAGAAAAATTCTAGCATATTTACGTATAAAAACTAGTAAAATCTCAGAGATTAAAGATGTAATTCTTCTTTAGAAATATTGGTCACATATTTCGTTCCTGCTACCCAAAAAGGACTCATAAGAAGAGTTAATGCGGTCACTGATATCGTGATTTGATATGCAGTTAAACCTACAATCCCCATCTGTAGTCCGAGCGCTGCAATCACAAAGCTAAACTCTCCCAATTGTGAAAGAAGAGAGCCTCCGTATAAACTCGCTCCTTTAGGAGCGCCAAGAACATACAGAATAGCTGCGTTAATCAAGGTATTGGTAGCGGTTGCAGCAAGAACTAAAAAGAATATTTGCCAAATGTACTGTTTAATGAAACTCAAGTCAATCATCATCCCTATAGATACGAAAAAAAGTGCCATAAAGACAGTTCGAAAGGAAGAAAGACTTTGGCAAACCCAATGAGTTTGCTTTGCTGTTGAAATAATCATTCCTGCAAGAAAAGCACCCAATGGGGCAGAAAGCCCTAGAAAACCAGTTAACATTGCCACACCAAAACAGATTCCAAGGGCAATAAAAATTTGCATTTCATGGTCTTTTTCAATCTGCTGAATAAAAGGAAGATGAATTTCTTCTTTAACAATCAACCAAGCGGCGAAGGAAAGAACTGCAACACCGCCTAAGGCTTGTATGAAAATTTCTTGGGTGCTCGGAAGGGTTCCTCCTATGAATTGTAAAATGATAAACATAGGAACAACAATCAAATCTTGAACAATCAATATTCCTAAAACATCTTGTCCAACATCCGTATGGATTTCTTTCCAATCTTCAAGCAGTTTTAATACCACAGCTGTACTACTTAGACTTGTTACAAAACCAAAAAAGACGATTTGAGAAAAAGACCAAGCAAGAAAATAACCTAAGAGGGCTGTAGCGAGTACGCTGATGAGTACTTGTAAAATAGTTCCTAGAACAGAAACAACCCAATTTTCCACTAAACGTTTTGGAGAAACTTCCATACCTATGAAGAATAGAAGAAAGATTACTCCGAAAGCCCCGGCACGATTCAATGCTTCTTGCTCTACAACAACCTTCAAAAAATGCGGCCCAAGAACTACCCCTACACAAAGATATACAATGACGTGTGGTTGACGGAAGACTCTCATAAGAAAGCTTAATAAAACGATTGCAAAGGCGGTGGTAACAAGTACAGGAATTAAAGGGTCAATATACATATTCTTTAATTACTTGAATTTTCATTGTTTACTTTGGAAAAATCTACATTACTAGAGCGAATATGTAAGTCTCTCTGTGGAAATGGTATTTCTATATTGTTCTCTCTTAAAGCGGTTTCGATTTCCCAGAAATAAGCAGCTTTTAATGACGATTGTCTTTTCTTGCTTCGACTGAAATCTACCCATACAACAAGTTCGAAATCGAGGGAATTATCGCCAAATCCAACCAGCCAAACATTGGGATCAGGTAGATTTCTATGTCCAATAACAGATTCATCAATACGCTTCGCAGCTTCGCTAATCACTTCTCGTACTTTTTCTTTATCGGATCCGTAGGAAACTCCAAAGGGTAGATGAAAACGAGCAAACTGGTCGCGAAGAGTCCAATTTGTTAATTGGCGAGTGATGATATCGGAATTCGGAACAAGGATATCATGACCAGTAAAGGTACGAATAACGGTGTTTTGGACGTTCACTTCTGTAATGTTTCCCATTTCCCCAGTGGAAAGCTCAATACAATCACCAACACGTAACTTTCGATCAAACAGAACAATCAAGCCACCTAAGAAATTATTTACAATTCCTTGGAGACCAAATCCGATACCGACACTCAATGCCCCAGCGATGATTAAAAGATTGGAAAAATCAACACCTAAAGAGCTTAAGGCAGATACAGCACCAATCATAAGGATAGAGTAATGAGTCACTCGTTTGAAAGTATAGGCGGAAGATTCGGAGATGTGTTTTCGATCTTTGGCTACTTTAGTAAAAATATGTCGGACAACGACAGAACAAGCGTAGGCAAGAAGAAAAACGATAATAGAAGTGAATATTTTAAGTGGAGTAACAGGTGTTTCATTGATTCTGAATAATGTATAGGTGAGAACTGTATGTACCGTACTTAAGACGCTCGATAACTCAAAATAAACACGGTTACTCGCTCCACTAAACCAATTCAGTTCTTGAATAGACTTTGCTAAAACGACGTTAGCTAGTTGTCTAGACTGAAACAAAACGAGTTCTAGGTCTCTTGTTTTTAATAAAGACTCTTGCACTGCTTTCTGATGATAGAAAAGTTCTTTGTAATTGCTTCCATTCGTGTCAGTAAAAGCACTGTCATCTACTAAAAAAGCTTTTTCAGCTGCATCTTGCTCGCGACGAACAAGACTTTTCCATTCTTTAACTCTCTTATCTAAATCATCTAGCTCCTCAATCCAAGAATTTGACTGCTTAACAAAAGATTGAGCCATTTCTTCTTGCAAATTTCCCCCTAAAAGAAAGCTAAGAGCTTGTTTTGCATGAATAAATCGTTCATCTAGATTCGCCATGGACCACGTAATTCTCTTGGAAACAGCCGTCAAAGGCTTTGTGTCAAATGCATTTGTTTTCCCGGAAGCAAGCTCTGTTTCAGCTTGTAGTAACTCAATATCAAGAACAGCTTTTTTTACGTTAAGAGCGGTCAGTTCTTCATCCAAATTGTCTTTATCCAAAGAACCTAAAATAAGAAGCTCCTTTGCGTCAGTAAGTATGGATTTTGTCCATTCAAGCCCTTCTTCAATGCCGTTAAGTTGCTGCCGGTTTAAACGCATCCTTTCTTCAATGATTGCGCGGTTAGAAATGGCAATCATGGTATTTAGACCTGCTATAGTTCTTTGAAGAGATCTTTGTGGAGTTTTTTCGTAAACAGAGTACAAATGATCGATTTGAAGAAGAAGTCTTTCATGAGTGAGAGAGATGCGGTTTAACTCGTCTGTACTTTCCTTGAGCCTAGCTTCATAAGATTTCACTTCTTTCGCAGCTAATAAAAAATCATGAACGGTATAAGACTCAAGTAAAATAGGGGCTTCTTCAATTTTTAGTGCTGTAGAGTCACGTAACTCTAGAAACTTCGTGCAGTTTGTAACAAAGCGATCAACTGATACCTTAACTAAATTTTGGCTTTCTTCGGGGACTGCTTTTTCTAAACTTTGTAAAGATTGACTCAACTCAGCTACTCGTTTCTGTAGTTCTTCTCTAGGAACTGAGTTTAATTCTTTCCACCATCCCTTTTTTATTGTCCAAGGCGTAGGTGTTACCCATTGATTCTCAGATGCTGCATATAAACAGAAAGGTAAATAAAGAAAAAAGAGTAAAATCCGAGAACTCTTTTGCCGTATTTTAGTCATTTGAAGACCCATACATGTAAATCATCTAGTAACTTCACACTATAATTGCTTTTTAAGAAATACAACAATTTTCCCAGAAAGTCGAAAGGATTTTTTTATTAAGAAAAATATGAGATGTTTAGTTTGGGGTTTTGTTAATTTATTTTGTGTTTTATTAATGTTTTGTAAATTAATTTGATTTATCTATGGTTTGTTTATTAAAATATAGACATATAAGTAATTTATGTTAATATTATTCGCTTTATTTGTTTTTAGGATCCAATATGACTAGTAATGATAGCTTTTCGTTCCAAAACCCTTTAAATGACTCTCCTTCTTTGTTGCGCAATTTAGTTGCAGGGAAAGAAAATACGTTACAGCTTGGTCTTCCTAAAAAGTGGTATGAGAACCTTTGGGATCGTTTAAAAGGTGATGCTTTTCTCGATTATAACTTAGTAGAGACAAGGCTAAAATCTGATTTAGATGGTTTACAAAAAGAAATACAGACAGCTCGCGAAAAATGGATCAATGATGGGAGTGAAGGTGAATTTTCTTTAAGCTCGGATCTTCAAGATAAGCTGTCAAATGTATTAGTCAATCATGGTCATTTATTAAAACAAATTCGTTTGAACCGTAAGAAGTTTAGTCCTTTTAGGGGGCATATCGGAACACAAGCTAAGCCTTTTAGTGCTCATGATATCTTTTCTCTGATTAACGAGATTTCAGGTTTGGACAAATGCGATCGAATGCTGAGTAAGGTCACAAACGAATCAGCAAATTCTCTAAGAAAAGAAGATGGAAAGTTACCTGATAACCCAAAATTTTATTTTGTTGTGAATGAAGGAACGAAAGAAGCAATTGCTTGGGTTCAAGAGAGGGAAAAAGAGCTTCAATCTAAAGATAAGCATCCTGATTGGGTGAAGTCTATCAAGCGACTAGGCCTGAATACTTTTAAAAGGAAAGAAAACTCTGCTTTATATAACGAGCTTCTTCAAGAAAAAAACACCCTTGTAGATCGTATATCTACAGAAGGGAGTTACAGTGAAGAGACATATACTAGCCTAATTAAGCTTTTTGCAAAAGTTACTCACTTTAATCATTTAGTAAATGAGAATAAGGAGCGTATAAATCCTTTGCGTCGTTATGGTGTAGAGCCTATTACATTTGGATCTAGAGATGGAAAAGGGACTCATGATTTGCTTAAGCTTTGTCAAATTGCGAAGCCGAGTCCTGTTATTTTAGGTTCTACAGATCCTGGTAATGTCGGTATAGAAGAACCTGTAAATGAATCAATTCAAGAAGCAACAGATTCTCCAACTGAAGTAGATACAAAGATATTAGAGCCTAATCTTGCTAATACAGATCAAATAGGTGAAGCAGTTGTTATAGATAATCTTCCTGAAGAAGAATCGATAAAAGATATTGATAATGGGGGATCCTTAGATCCTGCAAAGAGTCAAATTATTCCGTTTTCTCCGCCAGAAATTGTTGTTCCTTTAGATGGTTATACTCCTCCTCCTAAAGTAGATCTTCCTGATGTTATACTCCTCCCTGATTTTGAACGTAAAGAAGAGAAACTTTCAGACTCTGAATCAAATAATGTTGATGATTTTGAAACAGAGATTCTTCATGAAGATATCTCTCCCCTAGAACCGCAAGTTAATTCTGGTTTTGGCGGCTTAAGAGGGATCATAGCTAAAGTTAGTGATGCGGTAGCAAACAACCCAGTCGCAGTAGCGGCGGGTGCTGTCACAGGTGTCTTACTTGGGTCTTTGGGTATCAGCTATCTTACCAATGGTCCTACAAATTTTGTTGTTCGGGATGATCATGAGGGTGAATTTCCGCTAACTAGCCCTTTAGATCCGCGTGATACCCCTGTAGGACCCAGTCTTCTTGCTTTCCATAATAAGGCAGAGAATGCTGGAGAAACAGATTCTTTTAACATTGCTTCTAAGACAGATGATGCAGTAGGTGTTATTTTCAATCAGAAAGTAAAAGTTCCACCTCCTCTGTATGAAGAAGCTTTGTCTATTCCAAATTGGTTAGAAGTTCCTGGTTTTGTACAGAAAGAGCAAGTAAAAGGTATTCCTGCACATATTCGAGCATATAGAACAGAAGATAGTGCTTTTTGTGGAAGAAACGAAGTTCGTAAAACGTATACACCTGATAATAAACCAGCCATTATTGTGCATAAAGATGCTAACGTATCAGAGTGGAAAACATTCAAAGATAATAACGGTGCCGTTGTCAATAGTTGCTTTGTTGATGGAAAGCCAATTTGGAATGTAGATGGCCGTTGGTTAGATACAGCTCCTAAAGCAGACCTATATGAGCAGCCTGTAGAGATTCCGCACTGGGTAAATTTAGTAAGCGAAAACTCAACAAAGAATTTACCAGCGCATATTAAGTCCTACGAAACAGAAAGCCCTGAACTTTGTGGAAAGGGCCAAGTTCGCAAAATATATGATTTAGACAATAAGCCAGCTTTAATTGTAAGCAAAGGTACAAAAGTATCAGGATGGACAACGTATTCTGATAATAACGGTGCCGTTGTCAATAGTTGCTTTGTAGATGGGAAGCCAATTTGGAATGTAGATGGCCGCTGGGTAGATGCAGCCCCTAAAGCAGATCTATATGAGCAGCCTGTAGAGATTCCGCACTGGGTAAATTTAGTAAGCGAAAACCCAACAGAGAATTTACCAGCGCATATTAAGTCATACGAAACAGAAAGCCCTGAACTTTGTGGAAA
>PAQS01000004.1 GCA_002709385.1 Waddliaceae bacterium | reverse complement strand
TTCCCCCGCTAATTTTTTACGTTTGAATAGTATTTGCCGCGGGGTGGAGCAGGGGTTAGCTCGTTGGGCTCATAACGCAAAGGTCAGAGGTTCGAATCCTTTCCCCGCTATTTCTTCTATTTATTTAGAAGGCGGCATAGCTCAGTTGGTTAGAGCACCGGAATCATAATCCGGGTGTCGCTGGTTCGAGTCCGGCTGCCGCTACTATATTCAGCACATTTCCTTTAATAGGAAATGTGCTTTTTTTTTAGCTTAGTGGGTGCGGAATTGCGTAGAGGTAATATCTCGACCCTAAGCAACAGAAACGCGATCTCTTTTGTATACGAACATCAAACATTTTGCTTGATTCGATCATTTTAGCTAGAATCCCTGGGACTCCTCGTAAATCTTCTACTTTAGGCTCAGCTTGTCCTGCACATTGTTCCTCTGTTAGAGGAATTACTTTTATGGCGTGTGTTTTACCTATATTGGGTAATACACGGGAGTGCATGAGTTTATTTGCGTGATCTACATCAGTTCTAGGGTTGCTTGTGTTGTTTTTTATTCTGTTGGAGCAAGCGATGACTCGTTGGCTACATTCCGACTGTGCCTGGTCGATTAAGTACCATTTAGGATCATTAACATGAGCCATATCGTTTTGAGGATAATTAGGGATTGTTTCAGAAAGTTTATACATCGTTTCAGTAAGCATTGTCATTTCACGATCTCCTTAAGAAAGTGTTGTTTTTCAAGATGGTAACACTTAATGTTTTAATTCTTTTTGTCAAAGGAATTTTTGTAAAGTATAGAAAAGAAGAACCTCTTGTTATGTTGTAGATTCTTTATGTCCTCACATTTTTTCTAATTAGCACTCTAGAACTATTAAGACAGCGAGTCATGGCTCTTATCACAAAAGCTTCAATTTGTTATTCTTTTAAGCAATTCATTGATGTAAAAGACTTCGGAGAAGAAGTATATGGACCGTTATAATCACAAGAAAATCGAAGAAAAATGGCAACAGTATTGGGATGAAAAAGAAACATTTCATGCTCCAGACGATAGTTCAAAACCGAAGTATTATGTTCTCGACATGTTCCCTTATCCATCTGGATCTGGTTTACACGTAGGGCATGTTGCTGGATATACAGCTACTGATATCGTAGCTCGTTTTAAACGTCATAAAGGCTTTAATGTATTGCATCCTATGGGATGGGATAGTTTTGGCTTACCTGCAGAGCAATATGCGATTCGTACAGGAACTCACCCTGCGATTACAACTCAAAAGAATGTAGATAATTTCCGTAAGCAGCTTAAAAGCCTTGGTTTCTCTTATGACTGGAGCAGAGAATTAGCTACTAGTGATCAGAATTATTACAAGTGGACGCAGTGGATTTTTACAAAGCTCTACGAAAAAGGCTTAGCCTACGAGGCGGACATGCTTGTGAATTATTGTCCTCACCTTGGAACTGTTTTAGCTAATGAAGAAGTTGAAGATGGGAAATCTAAAGAAGGTGGCTATCCTGTTGAGCGGCGCCCATTACGTCAGTGGGTATTGAAAATCACTGAGTATGCTGAACGTTTGATTGATGATTTAGATTTAGTGGATTGGCCAGAGCACTTAAAACGTGTACAGCGTCATTGGATTGGTAAGAGCCGTGGAGCAAAAGTGAAGTTTGCCACAGCTTGCGGTGAAAATATTGAAGTATACACTACACGTCCTGATACTCTTTTTGGTGCCACGTTTATGGTCTTAGCTCCAGAGCACCCTCTGGTTGCAAAGATTACAAGTAGTGAGCAGAAGGAAGCTGTTTCTTCTTATCTACAAAAGATCGCTTCGAAAAGTGACTTAGAACGTACAGAGCTTTCTAAAGAAAAAACAGGGGTTTTCATTGGTGCTTACGCAGTGAATCCTATGAATCAAGAACAGATCCCTATTTGGATTGCGGATTATGTATTGATGGGGTACGGAACGGGTGCTGTTATGGCTGTTCCATCTGGAGATGAGCGTGATTTTGAATTTGCTCAGAAGTTCAATTTACCTATCAAGGCTGTTTATGAACCTGATTATGTTGAGCATCCTGACCTTCTTCCTGAAGGTATGACAGCTGAAGAAGCCGTAGAGAAAGTTTTGGCAGGAGAACTTTGCTGGAGTCAAGGTGGAAAGTGTATCAACAGTGAAAGTGATGAAGTCAGCTTGAATGGCTTGTCTGTAAAAGACGCTAAAACAGTTGTTATCGATTATCTCGTTAAAAAAGGTGCTGGAGAAGCCTCTATCAGTTACAAACTGCGTGATTGGTTGTTTTCAAGGCAGCGTTACTGGGGGGAACCGTTCCCAATTCTTCATTTTGAAGATGGAAGCAAAAGAGTATTGGAGTTAGACGAACTTCCTTTGATTCCACCAAATTTAGAAGACTTTAAGCCTACCGGTGATGGGAAGAGCCCGTTAGCAAGAAAAACCGACTGGGTAGAAATTACTGATCCTAAAACAGGGAAAAAAGCAGTGAGAGAAACCAACACCATGCCTCAGTGGGCGGGGTCTTGTTGGTATTATCTTCGCTTTGTTGATCCGCATAATGATAAAGAAGCGTGGGATAAGCAGAAAGAAAAATACTGGCTTCCTGTCGACTTGTATGTTGGTGGAGTAGAGCATGCCGTATTGCATTTACTTTACGCGCGTTTTTGGCATAAGGTTTTATATGACTGTGGTGTTGTTTCTACAGTTGAGCCTTTTCAAACAATGCGTAATCAAGGATTAATTACTTCTCGTTCTTACCGTATTCCTGGTGGTGAATATGTTCTTCCTGAAGATGTTACTTTCCGCGATGGAGACTATCTTCATAAAGAAACGGGAGATAAGTTATTAAGCCAAGTTGAGAAGATGTCAAAATCTAAACTCAACGGGGTAAGTCCGGATGAAGTTATCGAAGAGTTTGGTGCTGATGCACTTCGTCTCTATGAAATGTTTATGGGACCTCTAGAGAAAGAGAAGATTTGGAATACAGATGCCGTGAGTGGTTGCCGACGCTTTTTAGCTAGAATGTACGATATTAGTAGATCTGAAAAATTATCAGACGAATCTAGTGAGGAAGCATCTAAGCTGGGTCATCGTATGCTTTCTGGGGTAATGAAAGACTGTGAAGAATTACAGTTCAATACTGCTGTTGCTAAGATGATGGAATTCATGAACGCTTTCACAAAACTTGATTCTTATCCGAAAGATATTGTCCGCATGGCAGCCTTTGCTTTATCGCCTTTTGCTCCACATACAGCAGAAGAAATGTGGGCGAATATTGGAGAGGAAGGAAGTATTTCGCACCAAGCATATCCAGAGATCAATCAAAAGTATCTTAGCGATGATACAACAACTTACGTTGTTCAGGTAAATGGTAAAGTAAGAGGGCGTTTTGATTTGCCTAAAGATCAAAGTCAGGACCAAATACTTGACTTGGCAAAAGAACACCCATCAGTATCCAAGTATCTAGTAGATGCAGAAGTTATGAAGGTGATTTTTGTTCCTAATAAGCTATTAAATCTTGTGGTTAAGAAGGTTTAGTTTGTTAAAAATACCACCGAGACACAGAGATGTTTATACGATTCCTTAAGTAAGACTTCTCAGAGATCTCAGTGCCTCAGTGGTAAATCTAAACAAGACTGAATCAATCTGAATGTTTTAAAAAAACACCACAGAGACAGAGAGAACACAGAGATGAGTTTTTACATGCTTCCTTAAGTAAGACTTCTCAGTGATCTCAGTGCCTCAGTGGTAAATCTAAACAAGACTGAATCAATCTGAATGTTTTAAAAAAACACCACAGAGACAGAGAGAACACAGAGATGATTTCTTGCAGTTGCCTTAAGTAAGACTTCTCAGTGATCTCATTGCCTCAGTGGTAAATCTAAACAAGACTTAATCAATCTGAATATCTTGAATACGAATATTTTCTTCTGACTGAGCCATGTCAACGCCCATTTTATGGAGGCGTGTTGAAATTTCTTTATAAGATTGAGACTGGTTAACAGGAATGCTTCCTGCACCAGATTCATGAATAGCTCGTATAACGTCGCTTATTCTTAAGTTTTCTATAGGACGAGCAGGCAAATAAACATGATCTGATTCAGGGGACTTTTGACTATCGCAAATAATATTTGCTTGAATCAGTCTGTGAAGTAACTCTCGAGTCAGGCGAATAGGAATGCCTAATTCTGTAGAAAGGGTCCAAGATGTAGGAGCTTTTCTTTTTCCTGTAAACCCTAAAATAGAACGATGCGTGATCAAAATAGCAAGCTCTAAGCGAAAATCATGGCTTACTTGTGAGCAATCTAAGTGAAATTCATATTCTGCTGTATTGTGCGAAGCAGCACAAAGCTCTGCACCAGCTAAAACAATCAACCAACTTAGCTGCATCCAAATAAGAAATAAAGGTAAAGCCGCAAAGCTCCCATAGACCGCACCATACTGAGCAACACCTACCTGAAAATAAATATATAGCCATTGTGCCGTTTGGTACACAGCACCGGCAATAAGACCGCTTATGATTGCAGAACTAAGTTTTGTTTTTCCGTTAGGCATAAAAAGGTAGGTAAAAGCAAACAATGTAGAAATAAGGAAATAAGGACTCAGTTTAAGAAGAGTTCTCACTACAGGTCCCAAATGAGAAAGAAGACCACCATCACTTTCTAGAGAGTTCCATTGGCTTGCTATGAATACGGTAAGGCTGCTAGATAAAACTACAAGAATAGGACAGACCACAATCATTGAGAGATAGTCACCAAACTTTCTAGCAAAAGAACGTTGCTTGTGTATGCGCCAAATATCATTGAAGGCTTCTTCTATATGTCCCAAAAGCTTCAATACGGTCCAAATTAGAAACAAAACACTAATTCCAGCGATGACTCCGCCCTTGGTATGCTCTAACAGAGAGTGAGAGAAGACCAATAATTGTTCCATGACTTCTGACTGCTGATGAAAGCGTTCCATTAAAGATCTTTCAAGCATCTTTTCGAAGCCAAATCCCTTCGCAATACCAAAAAGAGTAGCAATAACCGGAACAATAGAGAGTAGAGAGTAAAAAGTAAGAGCTGAAGCTTTAAGAGGACACTTATCCTCATCAAAACGACGCCCTGCAGTAAGCAATACTCTAAGTATGGTTATGAAATAAGCGTAAGAGCGATTTGTTTGTTGAACACGAATGCGCCAAACATCAATTCGACAAAATAGAAGCAGTTTATTAATAAAATCAGTCATAAAGATATAAAAAGCTTGGTACAGGTATCTGTACCAAGCCTTAACAGAGTTGGGGTTTTTAAGCTACATCGAGGCCACTATCTGGATTTCCAAATAGAGCACTCCACGCCACTCTATTATACCAACTTCCCATATCTATGAAAGACTCGCTTCTTGAGATAAAGTCTTCCATTTTAACCATTGTCGCCCACGCTTTTGCATGTTCGCTGGCTGATAAAAGATGTCCATTTGCACTTAAGTATTTTTCTACTTTATGTGTGCAACGAAGTAAAATACCAATATCCGTCGTTTTTTCAATAGTACTTTGACTAATTTTGAATACTTCTGATGTATATTGATAAAGTTGATTAACTACTTCTACTTTTTCGAACATACGTAAGCGCTTGTATTCATCACGGTCTAAATGCTTGTATACGTAAGCATGTAGTCCCTCGATTGTACAAGTACCTGAAGACTGTTCTTTTTTAGCATCATCTATAGATCCAGGAATGATTGAGCCCAAACTATCTTGCAATTCATAGATATAGTTAACAGCTTCTCGTGAGCTCCAAAATGCGCTGAGTTCTTTTGGTTCTTTGCCTGGAACTTCTTCTAGGCGGGGAAGGCCAACGTTGACAAGCATAAGGTTTTGAAGAACTAAACTATGTGTAAGTTTGCTTTGATCAAATGGACCAACTTCGCGGCAAGTATTTACCTTGCGACTACCATTAATTGTGTAGTGTTCGTGTGTTCCATGTCCATAGCCAGAATTGTATACTCGGAATGTGCACTGGTTGTTTTCTTGTTTGACGACTTCGTAATACATGGCATGACCTTCCCAGCCAGCAACAAAACCGCCACCAAACATCATGGTTTCACCAGGTTGCATAAGAGCAACTTCTTCTCTTATAGCTTGGCTTAATTCTTCCATGCCTTTTTTATATACTTCCATTTTGGAAGAGCTACTATAGTACTCTGCTTCGTATCGGATACTGTAGAGATCTTCAAGTCGACTCTGTATAGCAGCGGCGCGATCTAGCTGTTGTACAATAGGGTCTTTAAAACTATAACCGGCTTTTTGGAGAATCTCGCTGTAACTGCGAATTGCTGTATCACCAGCCATTCCTTGTAGGCGAGAGTCTGAATAAGAAGAGATACTATCTAAGGTCGTATGGATGGCAATACGTTGAATGTGAGCTTGTCCAGGATTATATTCTTTGTTTTGTTCGCGAGTTTTTGCATCTGAGGCACACTCGTTAATGATCGCTGAATTTGTCCAAGAGGATTTTGCCTGGTCAATAATCTGATTCAGTGTGAAGGAGTGAGTAATACTATTTCCGTCTTTCGGAGGAATAATAGGTGGTTGTTGTTTGATTACTGATAAGTTTTTAAGACGTAGTGTAGGATCAATTTCTCCTCCCATACGCCCAAATGAACCCTGTGACAAACCTTCCATTGTTTTCACAGCACTTTTCCAAAAAGTTTTTGCCTTACCTTTGCTCACTAGCAAAGTATTACGTAGCTGATCTATGTAAATGCTCAGTGAGTCTGAAGAACTTAGGGTTTTGAATCGTGAAACAACCTGGTCTTGCGGTGGTAGAAAAACTTGTGACCCAAGTTCTGGAGTCACTGTGGCATTTGCAATTGTAGTCATTGAAGCCTCCTGTAGAAAACCAATTCCCCACAACGCGAAAACAGGTTTTCTAAAGAAGCCATAGAGAGACTTACTCCAAACCAAACGTTGTGGAACAAGTCCCCGGTACAAGAAAAGAGGCCTCCTTGCTTCTCATTCAACTCTTCCAAAAAAAGAGGGTACGGGGAGTCTTACTGACTTTGGGCATACGCACCAAAGTAAAAAAAAGTCGTTTTGTGTCTACAGTAGCTCGAGAGCTACAAAATCTTATGTGCTAGGTATTCTCCCCACATAGGTAGGGAGGGCAAAATATCTTTGTATTTTTGGGTATACTTTATGTCTAAAATAAAATCTATTTTTTAATTCCAGTGAAGAGTATTATGGAAATTTTTTATCACTCACTTGTGTAAAGTGATAAATCTCTGTAGCTTTCGATATGGAGAAATCCTTTACTTGTAGGGTGTCTTAATCTAATGTGTAGGGCTATGAAACTTTCAGGAGAAATTGCAGTGCATACAGATAATCTAGAAATCATACGTGCAAATATTCGCACAATTCCAGACTTTCCCAAAAAAGGAATCAATTTTTTCGATATCTGTTCTTTGTTAAAACACCCTGTAGCTTTTCGAGCTTGTATAGAGAAATTTGCAGAGCATTACACACATCAGAACATAGATGTGTTAGCTGGCTTAGAATCAAGAGGTTTTATTTTTGTGTCAACTTTAGCATTGATGATGGAAAAACCTTTTGTATTGATACGTAAACCAGGAAAATTACCTGGTAATACGGTTTCTATTTCCTATGAAAAAGAATACGGTTCAGATCTTATAGAAATGCAGGAAGGTGCCATTAAAGAAGGGCAAAAAGTTCTAATTATAGATGATCTAGTAGCTACTGCAGGCAGCGCTCAAGCAGCTGCTCAGTTAATTGAAAAGCTTGGTGGTATCGTACATGAAGTTGCCTGCGTTATAGAAATTACTGAACTACGTGGAAGAGAAAAACTTAGTTATCCATTGTATAGTTTATTAAAAGAATAAGCGAAATAAACCGTAAACAATATTCATTTGTACTTTCAGCACATTCGTTTATACCTCCTAAGATTGTTTAGGAGGAGTTCCAATGTTAGATCAAACAATAGCAAACTATTGTATCTACGACGAAGTATCAAAATCACTAAATATTACATCTTAAGCAATTAAGTGATAGAGATTAAAATAAAAATTCAAAGTTAGAACCAAGTTTTTCCGATAATGATTCTGTATTGTGTGTATGACTTTGAGGATATCAAATGGGAAATAATATTGGTGACTGGAATGTCAGTAATGATGGTTCTCAAAAATGGGTACAGGTCCATTTAGATAGCTCTAATAGTGTCAAAAAAAACATTAAGCAGATTTCTGAAACTCAATTAGAATCAATTGCTAAACAAGTGTTTTCCGAACAGAAAGAAACAAATGAAAGTAAGATTTCAGCTACCATTATAAAGTATGAAACAGACGAGAATAATGAAACGGAAGTGCAGGTAAAAATTGGCGCGGAAACAAAAACCTTTAAGGTTAATAATGATAACAATAAAGCAATTACAGCAATACGGACTCATTGGAGTGATCGAGTAAAAACAGGTGCTTTACTCAGTACAATTAAAGGAGCTTTGTTCACTATAAGTCCTTTATTTTTATTGAGAAGAGTATTTCACAGCCGTAATTCTTCTCTTCGTCAATATCGTTCTGTACTAGAAGCTTTAAAAAGAGGAGAAAAGTATCTAGATGCACACCTTCAAGAAAATACAGAAGGAGCTAAAACTTTAAAAAACGCAAGAGAGAATGGAGAAAAAGTACTCGAAGCGTTACAAAGCCATGATCCTCAACAATCTTTAAGCGATTTAGTAGATAAATTTTCTGAACACGTTATATCTTCAACAGAAACAGAATCTTTTTCTGTACCTGTTGCTTATATGCTAAATGGAAAGTTGCAGCCTGTTTATTTGGTTTTTAACAAAGATACAGAAGGTAAGATCAATCTACAAGTTTATAACTATGATATTCATGGGAGTGGAGAAGAATTTGCTCCTCTTACTGAATATAAAATTGAAGATAGTGAGAAGAGTGAAAAAGAAAAAATTCAAGCACTGTTCCAGTATTGCTTTCATTCAATGATACCCAATTCCTCTACCAAGCCTTTATCTCGGACACAAGGAGTAAAAGTTGGCGGTGGTATTGGTGAAATGATACGCAAAAAAATGACAAACAATGAAACAATTAAAGAGGCCCATAAACAGATAGGGGGTTCTCTAGATCAAATAAGTGCTCCCGTCATTTTGTCAAAAAATCAAACAGCACAACCCTTTCATCTTATGAAAGAAGCATTCAAAACAGCAGGATTTAAGGAAGAACCTACAGAACCCGTGTACAAAGAAGAAAGAAAGGTCTCCCACCCAGCTCTGGCATGGTTATATCAAATCACCGATAACAAAGCATCAGCTTTTCCGAAAGAAAAACGTTATGAAATGTTAGAGGAGTTTGTACTTGATTATACTGAAACTATTTTAACAAAGTGGCGTATTAATTTAAATGATGTTGATCAAGCATTACAGTTAATTGATGATCTAGAGAGTGCTGAGCAAGAGTTATTTCCAGAAGGAGGGCTTTCAGGAATCTCTCCACAAATAGAAGCCAATGCGAAGAAACTGAGAAAAATCCAGGAAAAACTCGAGATTCAAAAAGAAAAAAAAGAAATACAAAGAGAGTGGAATACACTAAATAAAACACATGTGAGTAAATTAAGCACACAAGTATTGAATGTTAATAATATACATTCTGATCCGCTACAAGTTTTTAAAGATAACAAGTGTTTATGTGAATCTGTATTAGAATTATTAAAGAAAAATCTTGAAAATGTTTCTGAAGAAAAAAAGATTGTTATAGATGATGTGTGCTACACATTAGAAAACTTAGAAAATGACTGTGAACAGATCTCTGTTTATCAATTTATATCTATTCTTTCTTCAAAAATCAATTTATCAAATTTTGATGTTGAATCATCTACAGATATAAAAAATCTTAAAGAAAATTTAAAAGATACTATTAGTGAATTAGAGGTTAATAAAAAAAGTGAAAAAGCAGAAGATGTTTGCGAGCAATACTCGTTAAATTTAGATAGTGCAGAAAAATCATTACAAAAATTAGAACAAATTCATGAAACAAATAAGACATTTATCCAAGAACAAGAGTTACAAAAAATAGCGGTATTAGATAAAAATCTAAAAACAAAAATAATTGACTGTGTTATTGAATCAGAAAAATGTCAAACAGTTGATGATGTAAAAAAAGTTTATGAAATTTTTAGAAAAAGTATAAGTGAGTCGATATTTTCTAATGAAGTGCTAATAAAAGAATTTTACGATATATTTTTACTTTATACTAATTTCGAATTAACTCAACCAGATAAAGACAAGCTTCTTAATTGGATTCTAGATTGTATATTTATACCATCTAATTCAAATTTAGATGATTATGAAAGCTATATTAATACAGCTAAAAGTAACTTAAAAAAGAAATATAATACAGCTTCTCCATCCGATATTAAAGGGCAGTTTCAAAATAAAACTCTTTCAGAGAGTCTAATGCGCCACCGTATTGGTGTTTTTGTGCAGCAATTACGATCTACAAATATAGAAGTTGAAAATATTCAACATAGACAAATTGTTCAGCATTTTAAAGCTGTTTTAGCTTTTAAAAACGTAGTCTCAAAAGAATTTTTACTCTTACATGAAAAATCAAAAATTGAAAATAGCTTATCTGTATTAGAGGGAGATCAAGTAAATTATGAGCAGATAAGTGAAGAATCTAAAGAAGGTGAAGAAGCAAAGATTAGAGAGTCTTCAGAAGCGATTAAGGAAAAAGAAAACGAATACTCCAAATTACGAACTGAACTGGAAACTTTAGTAGATAGTCGTAAAGATGTCTTAGAAATCCTTAAACTTTTTGCAAGTACAGATGCATTACAAAATGCTATCGGAGAGAGTTTAGATAAAGAGAAAAAGATCATCGAGCAAGAAGAAAAGCGTTTAAGTAAGAAAAAAGAAATTCATGAACTTGAAGAGCACTTAAAGAAAGAAGAGAAGTTTTTTGAGAAACTGAAGGATATTGTGGGAACACTTGTTCTGGAAAATGATGAACAATCTCTGCCGACAGAAGATAAATTTTTAATAATAGAAAAAAACATAAAAAATCTCCTAAGAGAAATAGGAGAATTTAAAGAATTGAAGGAACTTGAAAATCTTGTAAAACATGCTGCGAATATTTTAGTAGGAATAAAAAAAGGTGCTAATACAGAAAAAAATAAATCAAATTATTCTGAATGTATAGAAACAATGAATGAAAAGTCTAATGCGGCTTTTAGGGAACAAGAAAAAAAGGTCAAAAAGACAAAAGACGAAATAAAAAGATTAAACGAAGAATACAAAGAAATCTCAGATACGTCTTCTCAAAGACAAAGAAATCCTGAAAAAAGTGAATGGGAATGTATTTTTGATGAATTGGAAGAGATCCTAGAATCAAGTGAACTTTCCGAACTAAAAAAATTACAAGAAGAATTACGCCCCAATTACGAAGAAAGAATCAAAAAAAAGAAACAAGAACTGGTAGCTTGTGATAGAGCGTTGCGTAGCATTGAAGCTGAACATACTTATGCTCTAAGAACTTTGCGAGAAGAAAGGCTTCTTGTGGAAAGGCATAAAGAGATTGTTAAGGATTTAAGCAAGCTTTCTCCTTGGAAACCAGAACTAGAAGAAGAAAAAATCCGTAACTTTTTTTCTTCTTCTGAAATGCAAAAGCACAGAGAGAGCTGTTTGCAAAGTCTTCAAAATGTAGCTGAAAAAGCTGAATCTTTACTAGAGCAATCCGTTAAAAGTTCCAGTTTATCTATGAAGCAGCAATTAGCTGCGGAAGCCTTACGTCTTTCCCGGCAAGCTTTACAAAGTATCGCAACTCCCCATGAGCACATGTTAAACGGTCGCGCAGATTTTTGGTTGGGCTGCAATGCTGAAGAAAGAGAGCAATGGACGAGCCTTTTAGGAAAATTAGAACATTCCGCTTGGGAGGGCCAATTGAAGATGGGGGCTTTATCTAAAGACCCTGTATTAGTTCTTCAGCTATACAAAACACAGGCCATTCGGATGCTTTTTATGCGGCAAGAGCAAGTGGCCTTACAAGAAAAATTAGTGGACTGGGTCTGTAAAATCCCGAGAGATAAAATTAAAGAGTTATGGAACAAAGGTGAACAAAATAACTGGAATAACATTCCTCTAGATAAAGTACCAGAAAAAGATAAAAGAGCTTTTTATGCATACCATGTTTTAAAAAAAGAGTGGATAAAAGGTGTTATAAGTGAAAGATACGAATATCTAGAAGATGGAGAGATCAATGGTATTCAATGGCATAATAGTACAAATTCGTCAATGAACACAGATAACATTTTTTTCTTTTCTTCATTTATTGAATACATGAATGAGCAAAATATAGGTAGCTTGGAAGAAATTGAAACAGGGGATGCTTTGACACCTTTAGCTTACCATCACTTTACCATGGATTTTCTTTCGTTAACTAATTTTCTTTCCGATTTGAAAACAGGGCTTTCTTCAAGCACAGAGCATGAAAATACAATTGCTGCATTACGAGATTTTACGCGATCAGATCAAACTGATGGAAGAAATTTGGACGGGAGATCTTATGAATCAGGATACGGATCTTTTCATAAGGTAATTTCAGGAATGGAATACATGTTTCTCGATCGGACAACAGAATTTTCTAGTATATTAGAACCTCAAAGTAAAGAACAAAATGCAAGCCGTAGCGCTTCTAATTGGCAATCTGAAATTATTATGAGATATGGGGTAGATAGAGCGACTCGATTAAGGCGTTTTCCTATCGCGCAAGATGGAGGGGTAGACTGTGGTTTCAAGCTAATATGTAAGGGGCTTCAAAAAGAAAAACTTGGTTTATCCATTCCTGATTTAAACAAAGAAAATCCCATAGAAATCATAATGAAAACCAGTGAATTGCCTCCACAGGTCAAAGGGATTTTAGATTCTCATTTGCACGTAGAAAGTCTGCGTCTTGGTTCAGAGGTTCTTTATGAGCATTGTGAGAATAAAACGAGTATTCAAAAAAACATAGAGGATGAAGAAATCCCTTCTCCTATTGAAAACAATCCCTATCTACTTGCTCATGCTGGGAGATTAAGTATTCAAACACCTAGTGATGTTAACGAAGACGATGTCTTTGGGAATGAAGGAAGCCCCACATGGTTGCTTGTTTCTTCAGAGGAAGGAAAGCAAGAGCTTATGGGAGATATTTTTATTAAAAAACACCCTCTTCCGCAGCTCCAACGAGATAAAGAAAAAACATCTGATTGCTTAACCTTGAACCCACTAATGCTTCAGTCGGAAGGAGAGTATAAAAAAAGAGATGTAAAGCGCTTTCTTGATGATTCTCGCCAAGCAAGCCATATGAAACACTTTCTGGAGTTATTTCGTAATAGTGAAGAAAGTAGTTTGCCACCTCACATTCGTACACAGTTAGTCACTGCAATTGTAGGGGGAGGGGACGCTTGCCAAAGTAGTGCTTTGTCGTATAGTCCAGAATCGATTTCTATGACCATCGCATTTATGAAAGAAAATATACAGTATTTAGATAATCCAGAGGTACAAAATTTACTAAGAGAAACCATATTTGGTACTCAAGTACTTCAAGGTTGGATAGATGATAATACAGATTCTTTGATTGATGGAGTTATGGTTTTAAAAGAGGTTTTATTAATTGCTCATGATAAAAAGAATACATTGGCTCATTTATTTCTACATGAGGTCTTAGCCAGTATTGAAGAGCAATGTAAAGCGAGTTTAGATAGATGGAATAATCATGGCTTAGATAATCCCTTGCTTTATGGATCAGGACAAGAAGCTCCTATGCCATTTAGTGGCCGTGTTATAGGGAAAAGAGTATGGGAAGTAGAAAACACAATTATTCATGCTCAGCACGAAAGGATAAAGTATAGTCAGTCTGTAGGAGCGAACGAGAGAGCTCTTGATCTAAGCAAAGAGAAAAAGATACGACTTAATCTTCTTATTGGAAATAACGGCCTTTTTTCTGACTTTAAAAAAGAAATCCCTAATTATAATCTCCTGGAAAACCAACAATCTAATATTTTCAATGCAAGTGATGAACGTAATGTAAAACAAACCAAAATGGCTTTTTATCTTTCCCACGTGAAAAGGAAATGGGAAAGTGAAGAAGATCAAAGAATTTTGGAGAATGTAGAAGATTTAGCGGTCCTTTTATATGCTTATAAAGCTCTTCAATCCCATATTGGAGTTGTTTCAGAAGGACACCGTTCTCAATTACTACATTGGGTTGAATCAAAGGTTTTTCCAGAAATACAAAAGCAAAATGTTATCGAAGAAAAGTTGCTCGGAAATTTACTAAAGAAACTTTATCCCCAAAAAGCCGAAGATATCTTAAATAATAACGGTCAGTGGAATAAAGACCCGAAGCGTCTACTTGCTTTCCGATATATGGATGGAGAAAAGGTACTTGGAGAAATTGATTTACGAGCAAGGCTGGGATCCGACGCTGGAGGTGAGCAGCTCTTGCCACTAATTGATAAAATGGTAAAGAACTCAGGTTTTAAGAAAATTTTTGGCCATTCTCCTCCTAAAGAAGGAATGGGAGAAATTGGAGCTGGTATCGCTACCTATAAAGTTAAGCATCAAGGACAGATATTTTCCTTAAGTTATGGCATGCATGCAGATACTTTAGAAGCACATCGAGAGTGGCAAGGGAAAGAACTCACGTTTATTAATCCAAGTGTTAAAGAAAAAACACCATTCGATCATTTGCTACAAGAACGAGGCTTATGGCAAGACAAAAGAGGTCAGATCTACCTTTTCGTTAGGGAAGATAGTATCAATCAAGAAGATGTATTGCGTGTGTACTTGAATAAAGATACAGGATTGATTGAGCGTGTTTCTAATTATAAAGATACTCATAACTTAGTACAGCAAAAAGATTTGGAAAGCAAAAATAAACTCTCCTGCTTGTCTCCATTTAATCAACTTAGGTTTAGTTTAAAAGGAAAAACATCTGTAGATTATGTACAGTTAAAAGGCACAGAGTATAGCTTAAAGAGAAAAAATAAGAATTGGGAAATCTTTCGTGGAAATGATTGTTTAGGAACTGTCTATCCAGATGCTCATAAAGCCATGTTGGAAAGATTTGGAGATCATTATCAAGATTTTGCAATCCCTATTCGAACAAGAGAAGGGAAAGAAAAAATTCTTTTTATTCCCTATGAATTTTCTGTGGAGGTCGGGCAAGGAGCTGTACACTTTAAGCAAAATGAATTACCTCAACCGGTGCTTCTTGAAATTAGTCCTGATGGATCTTTGAAAAGTGATGCAGAGGGACAGCTATATCTTGCTGCGTATTATTTAGCCATGGCCCAGGGAGCCACCCAAGGGTCACAAGCAAGAAAGTGGCGAATAAAAAGTAAAGAAGCTCTTAATCAAATTAATACAAGTAAACTAAACGGAGTTAATCAACAACGTATCCAAAATATTATTCAATTAGTGCGAGCACAAAGTTTATCGAAAATAGAAAAACGACCTCATATCGATACATTAGCACTAAAAGTACGTATGGAATTGTACAATAGAGATTTTGAGAAGAGATTAAAATTAGAACAAAAAAGTGTCTTTGAAGCAGACCCCTCCTATCGCTTAGCTGTGATCTATGATGATTTACGTAAGTTAAAAGGAATAAAGGTTGATGACTCTACTGAACAGTTGATCGGCGTAGGAGCTTTGACTGAAAAGGAAATCGATGAATTAGAAAGTTTAAGAGCAACTTATTTATCAGAAGAAGATTTAAACTTAGATATTCATCAACGCTTTCTTCTTTCAGGACAAAGCATAAATCCTAAACTGAGTCTACCTACACAGTTTTCTCTAGAGTTAATGGTCATGTTATTGAGGTTTGGAAAAAATCCTTCTGATAACGAGAAAAGAGAAACGCTGAATAAACGAGTAAATCCACTCACATTCAACGAGCTTCTGCAAAATTTCTGGGAATATCGAAATGATATCTATGAGAATGGGTGGAAGAGTCAAGATCTCCCTCTTATTTTTGAAGAAATCAAGCTTCCAGAAGGATTAAGTGCAGATGAAAGAGAACTTTATAAGATTGTAGAAAGTGAAGCGAGAAAACAACTTTTACTCGTTTCTCAAATTGGATATCAAAAAAGTAAACAATTTGAAGCAGCAGAAAAAGGGTTAAATGAAGCCAAAACACAAGCGGAAAATATCAAAAGAAATTTTCCTTATTTAGTACAAATTCCAAGAATTTCTATTGTTTTGAAAAAGATTGAAGATTTTAAGTATGAGCACAAATTAGAAATACTTGAAGATCTATCAGAGCTTCTTAAGGAAGTAGATGAAGTCCTACAAGAAGAAGTGAAAACAATGAAAAATCAGAAAATATCCCAGAAACAAAAGATAGAGCTTAAAGCAAAAAAAATAGAACAAGCAAAAACCGAAGAGAAAGACACGAATGAACTTGAAAATCAAAAGCAAGAACTTGAAAGAGAGTTAAGTTCTATTGAAGAACGTATGAATCAAATAGTTTCTTTTGTTGATCCTATTCATAAAATGACTTTAGAAGTTACTTCTAAACAAAAATTTATCCGAGCTATGGTAAGTATGGATGAAAATTTAAAAGTCCATCCATTTTCCAGTCCTGATTCTAGACCTCTAGGAGATATTGAAATTCCAGAATTTCTTATGGATGCGCTAGGTAATGATCAGCACATCCTTATGCGGCTAGTAGAAGGAGCGGATTTAAGAGAGCTTGCGCTTCAAGAACCCAAAGAACTTCTTGGGTTGATTGGTGACGTATTTCGACATCCTTTACAGATGAAAAATTTCTATAATGATTTGGAAAGTAGAGGTTTTTTTGCTGAGAATGGAATGGACACTTTTTTGGACTCTATGGGAGCTAAGCAAACAGGTAGCGCGTTATTTACTGGAGTTGTAGCAGGTATCCTGATTGCTAATGAGACAGGGGAGAGCGAAATAAAGTATCAGGATAAAGAAGAACTCACTACGCGAGCAGCTTCTAAAAAAGGATTAAGTGATGAGCTGAAGCGTGTACAAAACAAAATTGAGGTACTTCAAGGGCAAAAAAAAGAATCATCAGTTAAAGAACTTACCTCAAATACTTACGAGACTTCTCAGTTTCTTCAAAAATCTGAGAAGTTCTTTTCGGGAGAAAGAGATCGTCCAACTGTAAAAGAAAAGGAAGCGCTGCGAGATTTTCTAGGAAATAAGAAGAACTCAAGAGTTGCTGAAGAATTTAAGCGTTTATCTGAAGAAGCTTATGAAAAAGGTACTATAGGTAAATTACCTAAAGCACTAAGAAAATTTAGTGCTGCTAAGTATCGATTACGTCAATTAACTCAGCTTGCTCAAGCTCGAGACCTGCATTCTCTAAAAACCCAACAGGTTAGTGATCTATTTGATATAGGTAAGGACTTAGACGATGTTTTATTTTATGTTCAAAAACGATTATCTGCATCCGAGCATGAACAGACGGTTTGGCAGCTGATTACTCCTTATCAAAAAGTTTTCGAGAAGCTTTCTGATGACCTGAAAAACGAAAACTATATTAAAAGGGCAAAGAAATTACTTGGTGAACAAAAACAGGCAAGGTGGAGACCTGATATTGGGAAAACGTATGATATCATTTCTAGTTCTAATTCTGAAAAGAAAGATGATATTTTGAAAGAACTTGCAAAGCATCGTGTTTTTGGAATTGAGCTCTCACAAAATGGCGATAAGATAGAAAAAATTAACGGAAAAGCTTTAAAGAGTGACGGAAAAGGGTTCCAGTGGATTGCGAATATAATCGATGATTTAATCAATATAAAACTTGACAAAGAAAAAGGCCTAGCACCTATCGGCATTCTCCCTGAAGACCCACAATCTGCGTATGGAAAAGAACTAAAACAAGGCTTACTAAATCAGAAAAACTTATACGAACCGAAAAAGCAAATTGCATACAAGGATTTTGCACTTTTAGTAGAGCAGGTAAACAGTGAATCACTGAGTCTTGAAAAAGATCTCAAAAACCTTGAAGCAAGTATTTTACAAGAATTACGTTTAGGAGAGCCTGGAAGCGATCAAAACTTAATCCACTTAAGAAATCAATTACGTTCAGGGGCTATAAGTCAGTCGAGACTTATCAAAACTCTTCAACACATGCAAAGCCGGGGAGATTTTCAAAAAGAAGGATATGACAATTTGAACCGGGACGTACGAAAGTATACTCAAAAATCAGTCCAGCTCCAGGCTCTTCGTCAGGGACAATCAGAAATAACAAGACTGGGTAAGATTGCTAAAAAACGCAATCATTATTTAAGCCAAATGAGAAGGCCAGAGTTTCTTTTGAAATCAGGTCAGCGAAAAAAACTTAGTGGCAAAATTCAAGAACTTGATGAGCAATGGAAACTGGGATCTCAAAACGTCTACCAGTCCATTCAATCAGCAGATAGAAATCTTTTTGCACGCTTACAAGAAATTGATAAAGCTCTAAATGATCTTCGTTATGCTCAAAGAAAAGTCGTAAACCATATAGATAAAATTAATTACGCACAAAGTGTTTTAGGTTTTAGTCTACGCGATGAGCAGCTAGTAACTATTGCCACTCTGATGAAAGACCCTAATCGTTTGGTAGAATTACGCATGGGTCTTGGTAAAACATCAGTGATTCTTCCAACATTATTAGCAATACTAAGTGAAGAAGGGGTAACGCCAATAGGAATGGTTCCAAAAGAACTCTTTGCTTTGAATAAAGAGGATATGGATCCAGCAACACGCTTAATGTTTGAGATGTCCGCAACGACGTTTCATTTTGACAGATCTGTCATTACTGAAAATTATAGTACAGAAGATTTACTTAAGCTTACGAATACCTATGAAGAGTTGTTACAAGCAAAAAATCAGAATGGATACATTTTGATGACAGCGGAAGACCTGGCCTCTTTAGAGAATAAAATTGATGAATTGGATTACAGTTTTCAGAATCATGAAAGTCAAATAGATAGATGGAATAAAGAAAAAAAAGAATGTGAAGATAGCTTATTCAAACAAACAGAGACAGAAACAGAGAAAGAAGAGCTTAAAAAAAAGATTGCAGAACTGAAAAAAAAGATAGACTCTGCCAGAGACGAGAGTAGAAATCTTCATGAAGTCATTTATGTACTAGAGGGAATGTATGATTTGTTTCATGAAGAAGAAACAGCATTCTTTATTGATGAATTTGACCGAGTATCTCGAGCTAATAGTGAAGTGAGCGCAGAAATTGATCGGTCGGTGCCTGACTCTAGTTTAGGAGAAGCCTCCAGACAGATTGTAGAAACAATATTTTCTTCTGTGAATACAGAAGATGAAGAAGATTCAAAAATTCAAATATTAAGAGAAGCTATTGAAAAAAATAGCCAAGCTTCTCTTTCTTCCAAAGAGTTAGAAGAAGGCTTAAAAGCGATTGCTGGGAAATTCTACGAAGACTCAGAGGAATATAGTAAAGAAGAATTCGTCGATTGGCTTACAGGTACAGAAAATAAAGCGATTAGCGAATTTTTGGGAGAAGATAAAGTTTTAGGGGTTTTAAGAAAAACCTTAGGTTTAGAGGGAGGGCTTCTTACAGTAGCTCTTTTGAAAAACCGTTTTAGCGTGAGTGTGGATTGGGATTCCAAAAATGAAGCCGTAGCGGTACCAGCATCTGCAGGAACCGTTTCAGCAACAACAAAATATAGCGATTCTGTCATGCAAACACTTATGACTTATCTTCTAGCAAGTTACAAACCGCAAGGAAGTGAATTTTTAAACAAACAAGCTTCTAATATAGTACGTAGCAACGATGTAAATGAAGAATTAAAGGAGAAATTGCAAGAAGTTCTCGATAAAAAACAAAATATTGCAGAAGTTCTTTCTGGTAATGAACTATGGCAGAGACAATTACGTTGGGAATTTGTTCGTGCGGCAAGTACTCAAGGGTATATGCAATCAACAACAAGACAAATTCGAAACCCTATGCAACAGGCACTATTTGCTTTGCCTTCAGTAGCGGGTTTAACTGGAACAGGAGATCCTAATGGTGCTCCACTATTAAATATGTCTGATTTTAAGAAAAATGGACGCCAAGCCGTTGCAGAAGTTCTCTACCGTATTGTTCGATCATCTCCAGAAGGTTTAGACTCTCTTGTTGAAGAATTTCCAGAGGATCCAAAGGCCCAAGCAGATTGGTTAGTCCAAAAAATGGGGGAGAAGACAGATGGGCAATTTACATATGCAGCTTTTATCAACCAAGCAGGTATTGCGGATAACAAGACAGTATTTGAATTAGTAAAAAATATTGCTACAACCGCAAAACGAGTCGTAGCTTTTGTTCACCCCGATCCAGATAATCGTCAACGCCTAGTACAAAGAGATGAAAACTATGAATTAGCAGAGAAGCACGATTTACATGATGACGAGTTAGAAGAAACTTGTTTTGGATACAATAAAAAAGATACTCGTGGAGTGGATCAACCAAAGCTGCGCAGACTGAAAGGTAAAAAAGCCTTGCTTCCGATAGGTCCCGATGGATCAGCAGAGCTTTGTCAGGCTGCATACAGAATGAGAGCTTTAGGTGATGAAGGCGGACACAGCGTAACTCTTGCTGTTTCAGAAAAAGAAGCAAAAAATCTCAAACCCGATGGGGGAGAACTCTATTTATTTGATGCTCTTAAAGCAAATCAAGAACAAAGCGATCAAAATGAGCGTGTGATGAGCTTGATGTCTCGTACACAAGAAATTCAATCCCATTTGCATCGTTGTCGACATGACATCAAAGCTCAGATGGCAAAAAAATTCGGAAAAACTCCAAGCGATGAATATCTTGCAGCTAGGGGGAAAGTGATTTCCTTGATGGATAAAGCCGTCATAAAATCCACGGATATAGAGGTGCAATTACTTTCTGCTCTTAAAGGTGGAGGCTCTATTGAGACTCAAATTGCTTTTAAGCAACAAATTGAAGAAGAGTTGAAAAATTTAAATTCAATACAAGAAAAGTTAGGCAAGATAACTTCAGCAGTTCTTGATTTAGGGTTTATTTCAGAGCGAATGGAAAAGACCATTGGTGAAGTCAACATATTGAGTAAAAAAATTAAGGAATCTTGGGATTCAGAGTATGCTCCTTATCTACCTAAGAAAGTTACAGGAGAAGAAAATGCTAATGGAGAGTCTCAAACAGAAGCTGAAACAGAAGCGGAAGTTAAAGCAGAAACACAAGCAGAAACGGAAGCAGAAGTAGAATCATCAAAGGGAACAAAGAAACAAAGAAAAGCTCTGTTAAATGAACTAGCTGCAAATGAAGAAGATGTTCCTCGAGGCTCAAACATTGTTAGTATTCAAGATTTAATTAAAGCTCGTAACGAAGGTGTTATTGAAGAAAAAGGACAAATGAAGTCTTTGATAGAGAAAAAATTCGCTGTCCACAAAAGTTTATTGAGTACCTTGGAAACTTGGAAAGGAGGAAAACCCCCACCAAGAATGGCTATTGTAGAATTGTATCCTTGTGATGCATTGACAGGGAAAAGATCAACTGGGGGTTCCTATTTTTTTGCGATGCCTGTAGAGCTTTTGTCCCATCATGATGAGGAAGAGAGGCAAGTCCTCCGTAACGTTGTCGTTCGTCAAAACCCCATTAATCTCCGAGGAAACCTAGAGAATTTAAGAGCTCCAGTAAAAGAAGGAAAAGCTGTAGAACAGTTTTCTGCAGTAGCCTATCTTCCAATAATAGACAAAGAAGGTGAGGTTTCTCTTATGCAAATCAAAAATCAAAGTGGCTCTCTACCAGAAAACTTAGAAGAAGCTATTGAAGATAGTTTAAAAATACCAAAAGAAAAAAAAGATGCTTTAAGCAAATTATACAAAAAAATGGATTCTTATAAAGATAAATTGGAACAATGTGAAAAAGACAAAAGTGAAGTTGAAGTTGAAATTAGTAAATTAAATAATAAAAAAGATAAAAGTGAAGAAGATATTCAAGAATGTAATGAATTAAAAAAAGGTATGCTTGAAAATGAAGATGAAATAAAAAAAATCAATAAAAAAATAGAAGAATTGAACTCTCAAATAGAAATACTTTCTTTGCCAGACGGTCTTATTAATTACACAGGGTTATTAAATAGCGGATCTTCTAGTGCTAGAGCTTTAGATGTATTGGATCAGATGGCACTCCCTTTATTGCTGATGGGTTACACAATAGATGATAGTCAACAAGCAAGAGTACAAAAAGAATATGCGGAACTCAGTACGGCGGAACAAAAAGAGGTTCGCTCTACTTTACAAAAAACACAAGGAACTTCCTACAGACAAGTATTGAAGAGTTTATCTAAAAAATAAAACATTACTTCATAGGACTTAGGATCTCGAAAGAAAATCCTCAATCATTATAATGGATTCTTCTTGCTTTTCACTTGATCGAGGGAGATCCTAGCATGCACTGGACTTATGACGAAGCAATGGAATTTCTTCGTGTACCTGAAAATACTCATCAACTAAAGCGTTCTAAGCATGGTCTAGAGCGAGAAAATCTGAGAGTAGATCTCCAAGGTAATATCGCAGATACGCCGCATCCCCTTTCATTAGGTTCGGCTCTCACACATCCTTATATTTGCACAGATTTTTCTGAATCACAAATCGAATTAGTAACTCCTCCGTTTGTCAAACAACGAGCTACCGTTCATTACATGGAAGAGGTACAGCGTTTTGTCGCACAAAACTTAAAAAACGAATTTCTTTGGGCGGGAAGTATGCCTGGGCGCTTACCAGCTGATGATGAGATCCCTCTTGCCTACTATGGAACGTGTGATATTGGACAAAACAAAAATATCTACCGCCGTGGTATAGCTTTGCGATATGGCATTCGCATGCAAATGATTTCAGGCACACATTATAATTTTTCTTTTGGTCAGCAATTTTGGAGGTCTCTCCACGAAAAATTTGCTGATAAGCTAGAAGACTTTATTCTCTTTCGTTCCAATACGTATTTCCGCATCATCCGTAATTTCTTGCGTATGGGCTGGTTAAATACTTATCTATTTGGAGCAACTCCGGCAGTCGATCGTTCTTTTCATGAAGCAGACGATAAAGCTCTAGATTTATTAGACCCAGAAACAACTTACGCACCAGAGGGGACCTCACTTAGAATGAGCCCTTTTGGGTATTACAGCAAAATCCAATCCCAGTATGCCATATCCGTGAATGATATTATGACGTATCTACGTGATATGCGTTACGCTTTACGTACATCGAAGGAAGAATACAGACAATTAGGGATTTACCGTGATGGTCAACGTATTCAACTCAATCATAATATTTTACAAGATGAAGCAGAGCACTATTCTCGTATACGTCCAAAGCAAGTAGTCAAGGCCGGGGAACGTGCTTTGCAGGCATTGCGACGAAGAGGAGTACATTACATAGAAGTTCGTTCTTTGGATATTGACCCGTATTTACCAAGTGGTTTGGGTATGGATCAATTACGTTTTATTCACTTGTTTATGATTTATTGCCTGACGAAAGAAAGTCCTGATATACGTGTTCGCGAAAATAACGAGCTTGTGCAAAACCAAAGCGATGTAGCTCTCTACGGTAGAAAGAAAGATCTTTCTCTTTACCGTGATGGAAAAGCAACGACTGTACGGGATTGGGGATTAGAAATGATCAACGAGATGCGCCCTATCGCTGCAATGCTCGATGAGGTTTATCCAAAAGGAAAATACCAAGAAAACCTTAGCCAACAAGAAGAAAAACTGAATAATCCAGAGCTTACACCTTCAGCTAAAATTCTTGCAGACATGCAAGAACGTAAAGAAAGTCATCAAGAATTTACGTTTCGTTTGAGTAAAGAACATCACCAAACTCTTTTAAACCAGAAACCTAATGAGCAAATACGAGAAACTTTGGAAAAAGAAGTCTCTCTTTCCATTAGTAAGCAAGAAGAGATGGAGCTTTATTCTGAATTTATTCTTGATGAGTATAAAGACTTAGAGCTATCTACACAGGTTTTAATTCGCGGGTGTAAAAAGCGTGGAGTTGAAGTTGAAGTATTGGATAGAAAAGAAAATTTTCTTCGTCTGACAAGGGGAGACAAAGTAGAGTATGTAAAAGAGGCGACAAAAACCTCTAAAGACACATACATCACAGCTTTGTTAATGGAAAACAAGGTCGTAACAAAGCAGATTCTTCGTGAGAATGGAATTTCTGTTCCGCAAGGAGGAGCATATACAGATCTTGCTTTAGCGTTAGAGGATTACCCTCTTTACAGAGATCGCCACCTAGTAGTTAAACCTTCTAATACCAACTTTGGTATTGCCATCTTCTTTATTGGACCCAATCAGCGACATAAATATGAAGAAGCACTTCGTTCTGCGTTTAGGCATGACGCAACGGTTTTAGTTGAAGAGTTTTGTCCGGGTGAGGAATACCGCTTTCTAGTAATTAATAACAAAGTTTGCGGTATTGTAAAGCGAGTTCCTGCCAATGTGATAGGAGATGGTAAACATAGCATCGAAGAACTGGCTCAAATCAAAAACCACGACCCAAGAAGCTATAAAACACCAAAGACGTTCATTCATATCGGAAAATATGAAAGGGAGTTTCTTGCTACACAAGAACTTTCTCCTCATAGCGTACCTGCCACAGGGCAACAAGTCTTCTTACGACGCAATAGCAATGTATCCACCGGTGGAGATGCTTTAGATATGACAGATTTTATGGATCCTACTTATAAAGACATTGCTATTCATGCAGCAGGATCTGTCAATGCAGGGTTCTGTGGACTTGACATGATGATACCAGATATCAGAGTCCCTGCTACTTTAGAAAACTATGCCATTGTAGAGCTCAATTTTAACCCTGTTTTGTTTTTCCATAACTACCCCTACCAAGGAATAAATCGTCATGTAGAAGAAGAAGTACTTGATTTTCTGGGGTTTGAAAAAGCATTGGTGACAAGATGAAAATTGCAGTGAGCTCTGATATGTGGACTCCTTTAGTAGAGACATTATTCAGCGAATTAAAGAAAAGAGGTCATGAATGGGAGTATTTCGGACCAAAAGAAAATGAAGAAAATCAAGATTGGCCCCTTGTTACAATGCAAGCATCAGAGCAAATAAGCAGGGGAGCTTGTGATGAAGGGATTGTTTTATGTTGGACAGGTACAGGCGCATCCATTGTAGCCAATAAAACAAAAGGAATCCGAGCAGCTTTATGTGTAGATGCAGAAACAGCAAAAGGAGCAAGAAAATGGAACCATGCAAATGTTCTAGCTCTTAGTTTGCGTTTAATATCATTTGCTATTATGGAGGAAATTTTAGACGCTTGGTTTTCAACAGATTTTGATTTAGATCCATGGAATCAAACACAAGTGAAAAGAGTCCAGTATTTAGATAAAGAGCCTGATTCTCAATAAAGCCTATAGAGTCACAGAGTGCGCAGAGAGCTTGTATCTTCTCAACGTTCTGTGTCTCCGTGGTGTTTTTTACACACTACAATTTCTGCAATCAAGTTCACTGAGATTTAAGATTTTACATAGGCCAGAGAGTGAGTTGTACTTCATTAATTGGGTTTAGACGGAAGCCTAAACCTATTAAACGCACAGGTAAATCTTTTCGCGTAAAACCCACTTCAAGAAGCTCTATAAAATTTTCTAAGTTAGCTTCTGTTTTTAGATGTGACTCTACAGTACTAATTGTGAAGTCATTAAAACGAATTTTTATGAAAAGATTTCTTATGTTGTAATGTTTATGAATTTTTTCAAATCGTTGTAGAAGTTTTTCAAAAATATCTCTGATAGCTGGTTTCGCGTCTTCTAAGGTGAGTAAGTCACTAGAAAAAGTGTGTTCTGTACTCACGCTTTTTCTTTGCCGGCTAACTTGAACAGGGCGAGGGTCGATACCACGAGCCATTTCATAAAGACGATAAGCTCTCACACCGAAATGATGTTGTAGCTCTAAGAGAGATAAAGTTTGCAGCTCTTCACAAGTGTAAACCCCCAAAGTTTCTAATTTTTCTGCGCTGCGTTTTCCGATTCCTGAAATCTTTTTTACAGGTAAAGAACGTACGAATTCAGAGACTTCGTTAGGGCTAATTACAAACTGACCATTAGGTTTATTCCAATCAGAAGCAACTTTTGCTAAGAACTTATTTGGAGCAATTCCAGCAGAGGCACATAAACCCCTTTCTCTGTAAATACTTTCTCTGATTTCTCTAGCCATTAGAGTTGCACTGCCAGAACAATGGTTTTTTCCACTGACATCTAAATAAGCCTCGTCTAACGACAACGGTTCAATAAGATCTGTATAACGGTGAAAAATTTCATGGATAGCCTGACTTTCTAGCCTGTATTTATCAAAATTTGAAGGTAGAAAGATGAGGTCAGGACAAAGTTTTTGCGCCCGATATGAAGGCATAGCAGAGTGAATCCCATAGCGACGTGCCACGTAATTGGCAGCAGCAATGACCCCTCGTCCTTCAGGAGAGCCTCCGATGACAACAGGGTACTTTGCCAGTTCTGGACGGTCCCGAATTTCCACTGAAGCAAAAAAGGCGTCCATATCGATATGAATAATTTTTCTCTGCTGATTCATAAGAATAGTATAAGCGATTTATAGCTCCAATGGCTAGCTCCCAAGTTTTAAAACTTGAGAGTTCTAGAACTTATTGCTATACAAACCCTTTCTTATTTTAGGCTGTTTCAAATGATAAGGATATGAGATGACAACAACACTAGATGCTTTACAACTTGCCAATAAGGTAAAAACAATCAATCAATTGAACGAGATTCTTGAAGAAGGCGGATTCAATGATGTAGCGACAATTTGGGATGGGAGAAAATTTCATTACTCTCTAGGCAAAACAAAATATGATACTTCTCTGGATGATCTCATTTTTTGTGCACAGCTACTTTTTACTAAAAATGCCAATAGTGAAAAGACACAACTAGGTAAAGTTGTCCATTTTCTCAAAAAAAGTGATGAAGACTTCAAAAAAAAGAGTCAAAGTTGCAGTACTTTAAATAAAATTATTTCTCTCTTACAAGATGGGGTGTGGGATAAAAATGCTGAGCATAAGAAGGTTTTTGACTATTTAGAAAAACAAGTAGCCCTTCTAGAAGAAGTAAAAGAAAGAGAGCCTAAAGAAAAAACTTTTCAAGAACGTATAAAAGGGAATTTTGAAGCTGCGATCATTCAACAAAGCAATCAATCTTCTAATCCTGTAAGTTGGACAAAGATTTTTTCTTCCAAAAACTCGATTAATCCACCTGCCTTTCATAAACGAATCATCGAAGGGATGCCTTACAAAATGGCTTCAGCTTCATGTCGAGGTCGTCGCCATGTAATGGAAGACCGTGAAGCAAATTTTGTTATTGATTTACACGGACAAAAAGTCTCTGTTATGGGAGTTTTTGATGGCCACGGAGGTGAAAATGCAGCTCGATATATTTCAGAAAACATTCAGGAAGTTCTAAAAGATAACCTGATTAAACATAATCCAGAAGAAATTACAGATCAGGGAATATGGGATGCTCTAAAAAGCACTACCCAAGATCTTGATCAAAACTTTTTGGAAGAAGAGAACTATCGAACAGATGGTAGTACAGCACTGATCACGGTGATTATCAATGATGCTCTGTGGGTAGCAAATGTAGGTGACTCTCGCGCTGTACTACATAAAACAGATTCCTCTGTGATTCAACTTAGTGAAGATCAAAAACCCCAAATTAAGCGTTATAAGAACAAAATCGAAAAAGAAGGTGGCTGTGTTTGGGAAGCCTTTGGCGGGCACCGTGTAAACGGAATATTAGCTGTGGCTCGTGCTATAGGTGATAGAGGGGTAAAAGGTGTGGTAGCTAACCCAAAAATCACCAAATATTCCATGAATCAGATTCCTAAAGGAGCTCGCCTTATTTTGGCATGTGATGGCTTATGGGATACGGTTTCCACGAAAGAAGCAGGCAAATTTCTCTCGCTAGCAAAGAAAAAGAACCTATGTGCAGATCATTGTGCTGAGCTTTTACTTAAAGGGGCTTATGAATCAGGATCAACAGATAATATCACAGTAATGGTTGTGGATTTTTAAAGACTTTATTTAGAAGTATAGAAAGATATTATTCCCATTATTTTTAGTAAAAAATATGTTATAATGATGTCGTGGGGTTATTGAATCAAAAACAAGTACTTTTGCTTGTTTTGAGAGGAGGAGGCCATGATGTCTTATGTTTTTGCTCAAGTAATGGGGTTATATTTACTTGTAGCTGGTGTAGCTATGCTTGCGAGCCCTAGTCGCTTTTCCCGCCTACAAAAAAGTATCATGAAAGATGATCAGTACTTACTTTTATCCGGAGTAGTCGCGTTTTTCTTGGGTGCGTTTATTGTAAGTATGCACAATGTTTGGGTAATGGCGTGGCCCGTGGTTATTACCTTCTTAGGGTGGGTATCGTTGATTAAAGGAATTGGTTTGATTGCTTTCCCACAGAGGTTTATACAGCTATTTTCACCTATGTTGGAAATGCCTAATAAGGTGTATCAAGTATTCGGTGCACTATCGATTTTGATTGGTTCTTATATCTTATGCCAGGTCTTTTAGATAAGCATTGGGAATTGTATAAGAATTTTTCTTTAATCTAAGGTCTGTTCGGACTATAGTTGTGGTGAATTAAATCAGAACTTGAGTTTTTTGAATGGACCTTTATGTTACGAGTGACCGTTATAGTGCGGTCACTCATTATCTACAGCGTCTTGCTGAGCTTTCTTTACCTAACACTCAACTCAATGCACTGGAATACTCTCTTGTTTGCGCTTCTATGGCTAAAAAACAAGGCCTAGATGATTTATGTGTACTAGCAGCACTGTTTCAGCATGTAGATCTTGGATATTTCATGTCAGAGGGAGAAGATGAATGGTTTAGCCGTGAAGATGAAGGCTTTATCGCAGCTCTTCTTTTAGGTTTTGGTCTTTCAGAAGAACTTGCCAAATTGGCTCTTTCTCTAAAAAAGCAAAAAAAACCTCAAGATGAAAATAGATTACAAAATATTTGTAAATCTGCAGAAACTGTAAAATCTTGCGATTTGTCTTTAGAATCATTTCAAGAATTATTAACTACTTGTCTCCAAGAAGAAGAAAAATCTATACTAGTAAACGCATAGATTTTTAATCTTTGTTAGTTTTACTAAACATGTATTTTTTTAGGAGATAAAATGGCTGCTTTTACAATTGATGTAGATCACCATGAAGTGCCTGCTATGGTTATTTATGTAGAGAAGAAACAAAATGACCAAGTCAGTATCGATGAAATGATCAGTATTTTGTATGAAGAGAACATAGATAGAGCAGAAGAAGCCGAGCTTCTTATTGAGAATCTATGCCCTCATGCCATTATTCGTAAGATTGGATCAGAGGATATGGTGACAAAAGACCTGCGCCGTAATCGTATCAATTTTCTTACAGATGACCCACATTTTACAGATGATTCAATCATCGTGAGATTTTATAAAGGCTAGTTTTACTCGGGAGGAGGAAAGACTACTTTATAGAAATCTTTATTTTTTCTTTTTTTTAAATTTTTGATTATGTTTTATTTTTTTGTGTATTGATTAATTTAATTAATGCATGGTTTTTTTATGTTTCCATCTAGTGATTTTACTTCAAATATAGATTGTTTTAATTGCAAACAATACTTAAATATTGATGGTTTTGGAGGAAATTCCGATCAAATTCTCTATTCTTTGTATGAAGACGGAAGTATTTCTCTTAATGATTTAGGTGCGATAACAGGGTTTTGCAAAGAGTTTTTTTCTCGATTAGCTTCTCTAGCTAAAGAAGAAGGTGGGATTATTCTTGTATCCAAAGATCCTTCAGAAAGAAGTTTCTTAGATCCGATTTTAGCAAAATGGCATTTACCACATACTTTGATTTTTACAGAAAATGATGTAGCGCTTTTGTTAGAGAATGGTTACGAAGGGACTTTAAGTAGTTTGTATTGTGGAAATACTCCTCGTTCAAAAAGCATATCTCATAAAGAGTTACATTGGCCAAATGATTGGGAGATAAAACATCAAGAGCTTGCATTTTTTGGTCATGACATAAGCAAATCGTACTTAGGTTTGCTGGCTTGTGCTTATATGAACAACGAGAGTGTTTATGTGAATAAAAGTATGTCATCTCGTCCAAGTTTTTTGCAGAAGTCTTTTCCTTGCTTATCTGCTCCATGCTCATTTAGAGTGACACCGAAAGGTGATATATGGGTTGAGCCTTCGACTAAAGTGAAATTGGGGCAAGGATCCTTCGCCCCAGTATGGAAGGTGTGGAGCCCCACTTTAGGAATTTATGGAGCGGAAAAAACGATTTATGCCACACATGAGCTTTCAAGAGTTCAAAACCTCGCTGATTTCATCACTGTACAACTTTATGATTTTTGCCCTACTTTTAGGATTCAAGGTGCTAGAGAAAGTTGTTCTATGATTATGGAGATTAATAGTGATCTTTTAAGTAATAAAGAGGAAAATATTTTAAATTCACTAACCTTTCCTGGAACAAAATTTCGTAAGCTTGTCCAGTTATGTTCGGCTTTCATTGATACCATAGCATCCTTGTCTGATTATGGCCTTGTTCATACAGATGCACACGATGATAACTGTGTAGTTGTGGATAAAGAAGCAGGGCCTCTTATTAAGTTGATTGATTTAGAGTCTATTGTAGATATTGGCGAACTAGACGATGGTCTGTATGGATCAAGGGAGTTAAATTCTATTGAGTTCTTATCTTCGTCAATCAATCAAATTGTGACAAATGATTTAAAGTGGAAAGCAACATTTGCTCATTTTAGATCCTACTTAAAACTCAAAAAAACTGAAGACTACGTAGAAGATCGTATTTTTGATTGTTTTCGTAAGAGAATTGCTCAAGGAGAAGAGGGTTCTATGAAGTGGCAAACGCTGAATTCAGTACAAGTACATGATTTTATGAATACAGCGGCTCTTGTTAGGGAAGATGTGAAATATGATAGCACGATATCCCAATGGGTTTTTCCTGTGTATACTTCTAGGAATAATTTTTTTGGTAAAGTAGCTTGTTTGTCGCAGAAATCTTACGAATCGTGGTGTCAATTTACTGAGGGACAAAGAGTGGTTTTAGGTTGCAAGAAAGCTCCTAGTACGATCAATTCTTTGTGTTTAGAGAGTACTATTAGAGAATCGACATCTCTTCCTTGGATAGAAAATCCTCAAATGATGGATGAGTACAAGTGTTTGATGCCAATGAAAGAACGGGCGCAGTCATTAAGAAAATTTATAGATAAAGATTTAAATAAAAGTGAATGGAATCTCTTAAGAAATAGTCTCAGTGAATTTGAGAGAAAATGTGATAGATTAGGGTTGTTTTATGTTCTTTCTATGGATAATCTTAGGGTTACTAAAAAATTTAGAAAATTTATCATCAAAGTGATTGATCCAGCTAAAGTCTTAACAGAAAACGATAAATTGCACGACTTTCGAAAAAAGAATTGGGTAAAAAGCGAGTACGTGAAATGCATCAACACTTTTGAATCTGATCCTGAATTGGATTCAGAATCAGATGATGAGTTTGATTTTGAATAGTTAGTCTAGGTTATCTCGTAGGAGCTGTCGGCGTAAAAGTAAATCATAGTCGTCCTCTGTTAGATCTAGAGGGTATGATTCGTTGTTGTTATGACTTGCCCAATCATGCAAACGAAATGAACGAACTTCGTGAGGCTCATATCCTTCGCTGAAGGTGAGAATAAAATTACGTGTAGGGTTAGCTGCACCACGGTTTTTCACTCCGGCATCAATGTCATTACGGACCTCTCCTCCTAATACAGTAATCACTTCACTTAAGCCACTACTAGGATCAGGATTACTATCACGGTCTCGGTCGATCCCTTGGAAAGGATCACTCAGAATCAATCCGGCAGGAGCTTGAAATTGAACAATATAAGAACCTGGATCTACAAAAAACTGATAAGAGCCATCAAATCCTGTTACAGAATTGACGAGAATAGACATGGTATCAGGATCGCGTAAAATCACCGTAACTCCTTCAATAAAAGGCTCTGTAATTTCACGAAGACCATTTCCATTCAAATCATACCAAGCATGGTCTCCAATAACGGCTTGGACAACAAGCCCGATATCAACCTGCACAGTTTCTCCATGAGCAAGGATTTCAATAAGGTCGGAACGCTCAGTATTGGGGTTGATGTCGTTATCTGGACCAAGAGGAGAGTGGCTAACGTGTTCAGGAGCAATAACCTCAACAATATAATCTCCAGGAGCTACAGAAAAATGGTAGCTACCAGAGGCATCAGTAAGTGTTTCGGCTATTAATAATTGATTAGCGCCTAAAAGGCGAACATTGAGATTCGAGAAAACTGACTCACCAAGATCTAAACCACCATTCGCATTGGCGTCTTGAAAAGCAAAACCTTCTATGAGAGTTGTTGGTGCAAGACCTGCATCCCAAGTATCTTGTATTTCTCCAGAAGATAAAGTAATGGTGTCTGTACGAAAGTCAAATTCAGAAAAATCATTATCAATAGAGTCATCTGCCCCTTGATCAATAGGACTAAGATTGTACTCTAAAGGTAGTACAATCTCTACTCGGTACTCGCCAGGTTCTGCTGAGAAAGAATAAAGCCCATTCGTATCACTTGTTGTCGTTTCCAATATAGCAGAACTATCAGCATCAAGAAGGTGCAAGGTAATACCTTCGATACCATTCTCTCCAGAATCTTGCAAACCATTGTTATTGAGATCTTCCCATACACGGTTTCCAATAGACCCCAGTTGATAAACAGCACCTAGTGGAGCCGTGGTAGTTGAAGCATCGAGCACAAGAATGTTACTGCTATTTCCGCTACTAGGATCAAGATTATTATTAATGTTAAATGGGCTAATCTTGAGGCTACTTGTTTCGCTTACATGAACGTAATACTCTGCTTCAACGAGTCCATCGAAGGAATAGTTACCATTAATATCGCTAACAGCACTACCCACAAAAAGTCCATTGCTACGGAAAAGCTCTACAGTTACTCCAGCTAAACCTACATCACCAATATTCTGTATGCCATCAGCATTGAGATCTTCGTAGATTTGTCCATCAAGACTCGCTGTATTGTGTGGAGTAACAATACTATCAATCCAAGTAGCGAAAACAGATACTCGACTATCTCCTCCAAATTCACCCCAACTGGAGTTCAAGCCACTCACAAAATCTGGGCTACTCTCATCAGTAAAGGTAAGCCCATAAGAGGCAACGCCCGCAATTTCCGCGTTGATAAAGCTGGGGCTACCAGAATCACCAGGAGCCGTTCCTACTTCTAGATCACCAAGACCCAGATCATCATAAAATGAATCCTGAACCTGATCAGCATTTACCCCAAAATAAAAGCCAAAAGCATCATTCTCAGCAGTGCCATTATCAAAATCAAACACTAACTGGTTATCAGCCCATGTATTCTCACTGATTAGATTAATGATGCCAGAATCAGAATCATAACGATTGTCACCCTCATGCTTCACGCCAATAGAACTGCCTGCACCAGTATCTCCAGTACCAGTTCGGCCATAACCCACTTTATGGGCTACTTCACCAATTTCATTGCTATCACGATTGATATCGTAACCATACACTCCAGCTGGTGCCACACTATCCATACGAATAATAGCAAGGTCACCGCCGTCTCTTAGGTTTCCTTCCCAGGAAGGATGCACAAAAAATGTATTCCCAGTAACAATTTGATTGCCACTGTCTGTTTCAAAGTGAATGGATACCGTACTGATATCCACATCTCCATTACTATCAGTTACGCAATGTGCTGCTGTTAAAATATGGAGACCATCACTCAAAAGAGTTCCTGAGCATAAGAAAGTACCACCGCTGAAGGTTTGTAGAATTAATTTAACAACTCCTTCAAAGTCATCTTCTGGAAAAACCTCATGATTGCTGATGTCATCAGAAGATACAATTAAAGGGTCTAAATCCTCGCTAGCAGTCTCATCTATAGCTTCAATAGATGCACCCTGAGCATCAACTAAACTCATCGTAACTCCACGGCTATAGCCTTCCGAACTACGAAGCTCAACAAAAATATCTCCAGATGCTCCAGAAAGAAAACGATAAGTTAAATCACCATCTTCATTTAAAGTGGGCAAATCTGCAAAAAGATCTCCTCTATCGACCGCACTCACATGCCAATCACTACCAAGTCCCTCAAGACCCTTATCCCAATCCAAAATACTTTGAGATCGAGTATGAGCAAAAACAGAGTAAACATTCGTTTCAATTTCACTGGAAACAGGGGAATCCGCCGATTCAGCTAGAATTTCATCCAAACCTTGCACATTTTCCGATGGCTCTGCATTGTCAGGCGTCCCATCAATTCCTTCAGACAAAACAGCAAGAGCTGCCGCATCCAAAACAAGTCTCTCTTCCAAAGTGATAAATTGAAGTCTCACAAGAATTTCTCCCGATCTCTAATAACATAATTAATATTTTAACATATTGGAGATAGTTTTTAAATTATGTAGTTATTAAATCTATAAATAGACTTAAATTAAAAAACTGTTTAAGATCGCATGTTTAATTTGTGAGGTTTTTATGTCTGATTTATCAATTGCACCATTAAGAAATGAATTTGGATTAACAAATTCTTTAGAAAAGCTAGAAAATACAAGCCCTACTTCTTTAAGTATTGCGGTTGATAAAGTGGAAGTTTTAAGTACAGACATAGAACAAACAGAACAATTTGCCCGTGTAAATGAAGTGAGTTTATTATACTGGCCGAGTCAGGTAATACTTGGTGGTGGTCATACAGAGCTTTCTGTTGATGGAGATGCTTATACAGTGATGTGTACGGCGGTGAATGGGGGAAAATTAGATCGCAAAATAGAAAAAGCGAAGTCGGGTGGGCGTCCGTTTTTTGAGATTAAGTTAAGATTAACAGAAAAAGAACTGGCTCATTTAAAGTCTGATCTTTCTACATCTGGATGGCGTGGTTTTCACACCTGTAGTTCAGGGGCATCAACTGCTTTAAATCATACATCAGCACTCTATATCCCTCCTATTATCCGTCTATACCCAGCTCTTTCAGCATTTTATTTATGGTCTGAACAAGTTTTAGGTGATGATAAGATTGAAAAAATTGAATTGCATGGAAATTTAGGAGTTTCTTCCTTATTGGGAGTGAGTCTTGAACTTTTAAATGTAATTATGTTGTCTAGTCTTACATTTTCACTTGCGAGCAGTGCTTTTAGTATGATGGTTTAATTCGTTTCAATCTTGATTCAATAAATGCTTTACACTATTCTCAGGTCAATTTCGTCGCTCAAAACATTACGTATAGAGAAGGGAATTTGTCTATGAGTCAGCTTGTATTTACTTATGGAAACATATGGGATTGGGGATTTTCACTAGAGCATGAATTGTGTACAAAAGCATCTGATGATTACGAGGACTGCATTTTAGTAGAGCATACTGATCTTATAAGACTAGTTAATTATCTTGGTCAAGAAACACTAAAAAGCAGCCTAGAAAGTGGTGTAGAAGCTTTTAAAAGCTTAAAAACTTCTGGTAAAAGTTTAAAAGGTGAAGATAAGAAAGAATTCATCAAAGAGCAGTTTTCTTCTTGGACTTTTACAATTGAGTCAGATAAAAACCCTTTAAATACACTAGATTACATTTTATGCGAGGTCTTTGCGCAAGAAAGAGGAGCTGATGTTTATACTCCACCATCCTATGATAAATATTTGGATCTTTTAGCGAATCGCTTGTGTCAATTTGAAAGCAGCCTTGAAAAATATCAAATTGATCGTGAAACAGAAAAAGAATTCTGCAGAGACCTCTATCATTATTTAGCTGCAGGGTATCGATCTGGTGTTGAGACAACAGCTGGGCTCACATCATTTCAAAACCGAATGAAAAAATTTACTAGTAAAGATGTAAATTTGCGTATTGAAAATCCTGAAGCAGTGAATCCGCTTATTAAGGGATCTGCGCTCTTTTTAATATTAGAAATTGGGGGTCAGAAGAGAAGGCTTACTTGTAGTCCTTATGGCTCGCCTTTTCATTTTGCTCAGTGGGTTTAGGTAAGATAAAAGAATTTCGGTAGTCTAAAACCTCCCAAACAATATTAGGAGGTAAAACCTACCGAAATTTTATAAAACACTATATTTTAGCTGTTTCAAGCTTATTACATAGATTTTGGAATACTTCTTCAGGAGCGCTTTCTCCCTGTACAGAGTAGAGAATGCTCTGCTTGTCGTAATAGCCAATAAGTGGGGTTGTTTGTTTGTGATACGCATCTAGTCGGTTTTTTACAACTTCTTCAGTATCATCACTTCTTTGGTATAACTCTCCACCGCACGCATCGCACAAACCTTCTTTAGCAGGAGGGCTGTAGGATTTATGTTGAATGTTGCCGCACTCTTTGCACATTAGGCGTCCGGTAATGCGTTTTACAATTTCGCTATCAGCTACACGAAGGTCCAACACAACCACGTTAAACTTACCATCTGTTTTTGAAGAAAGAACTTCTGCTTGAGGAATTGTTCTTGGAAAACCATCTAGTAAGAATCCCTTATGACAATCTTTCTGCGCAATACGGTCAAAAAGCATATCTACTACAATATCATCAGGGACTAAATCGCCAGCATCTAAGATTCCTTTCACTTGAAGACCTAAAGGAGTTCCTTCTTTTAGGTTTTTTCGAAAGAGATCACCTGTAGAAATATGGGGTAAGTCAAACTGCTTTGCTAAACGCACAGCCTGAGTTCCTTTTCCCGCCCCAGGAGGGCCCATCATAATCACAAGTAGAGGTTTTTCTTCTGTCATTTCTTCCCCCTTGAGAGCTGGTGCGAATGTTATGAATGCGGTTAATAGACCAAGTAGCAGATTTTTCATCCTAAATATAGAGCAAAGTTTTCAAATTTGTAAAAAATTGAAAACCAAGCATCCCTCGTAGTTACATGGTTAAAGCAGGGAGTAATCTCGAATTTACTCGAAGTACTTAAAAAACAATCCAGTAAAGAGACTAGACTCTGCAGAAATAATGTGGTAATTGTAACTGATAAACAACCAAGCTGTTAATGCTATAATATTTTGTATTTTTTGAGCAAATCAGTACTGCATTTCTGAAGAAATTTCAAGAATTTCCGACAATCTCTATGAGGTGAAGTGCATGCATGAAAAACACCGCAGACAATTCTTTTTTCTTATCTTCGGGTTCTTCTGTACAACAGCATGTATCCAAATTTTTCCTAACGCAGTAGCTCTTTTTGAGGTCTTTCCTAGCGAATCCAAAAAAGAACTCGTTAGTATACCAGATTTAAATAATCTTAAGCCGGGATGGTGGAGATATTTAAATGTTGATCTTGAAGAATTAGATGGAAATGTTGAATCGTTTTTAGCGCTTTTAGATGAAGCGATTAATGGGCTTGATGAAGGACAACGCAAGGAAGTATTAGCTCTAGCTCAAAGAGTTCGTTTCAATATCAACGCTTTACCAGAAAGGCGTCGCATCGAAAGCCCTAAGATTCCAAGTTCTAAGGTTTTTCTATCAGAATATACACTGGAGCAATATCTTGCTTTAGAGCAGCGCTTGCAAAGCAAAGAACAAAGCCTCATTGCGGGTAATCTAGATATTACAGCAGAAAAGCAGGTTTTATCCCGATCGAAAGAAATATCTGACGAACTCATGCAAGCATATTCAAGCACAGAATCAAGAAGCCTTGGTCGCTTGCAACTCGCTCTAGAAATCATTTTTGAGTGGTCTTCTAGGGAACTAAGGGTAGAGCAACAGCGCTTAAGACATGCTAACCAAAGAATTCTAGATAAAGAAATCGCTCAACTTAGCGAAGAAGTTCAGGTTGCACGAGATCGATTAGATACCAGATCTCTAAATACAGAAGAGTTACTTCGATCGATAGAAGATGTGCAGCAAAAAGTTGATGAAGTAAAAAGCGAAGTAGAAAGAAGCGAAGCGCGTGCTTTGGAGCCTGTTGGTGAAGATGAACTTTCTAAGGCTCAAGGATTACAAGCAAAGCAAGAGTTCATTCATGCTCAAGCTACACAAGCCCGCTACCAGTCGGAACTTTATACATATGAAGCTAAACTGGCTCTGATAGAACTTTTACGTGATTCTGAAAAAGAGTTGAGTTCAGCTCAACGACGAAAAATCACAGCCTGGTACGGTGAGTTGAATCGCATTTCTTCCATTCGAAATAAATGGGAAGAAGGGAGTCAAAGGGAGTTGAATCGGGCTGTACAAGCTGTTTCAGCTTCGAATAACCAAGAAGTTTCCGAGGAATTAAAAACAGTTTTAAGAAACAGGCTGAACCTTGCACAGGATAGTTTAGTTCTTCTGCAACAAATTGATGGGGCTATTCGACAGGGTAAACAGATTTTAGGTCTGCTAGAGTATTTAGAAGAGAATAACAGTGGAGATTTTTTATTCTTTTTCAAAAAAATAGGTAGCAGCGCTTTATCTACGCTTGTGGGGGTTCCTCAGTGGTTGAATTATACCATTTTCACCGTCAGTGATACGCCAGTTACGCTCTTAGGTTTGTTTCGTGTAGTCATCATTATGTGGCTATCTTTTTGGGTCTCTAGTTTCATGCGTAAAGCTTTAAGAAGACTAGGTGAACAACATGAGGAACGCTTTAATAAATCGGTCTTATACAACTTTGGCCGTTTGACCCACTATGTAATTCTTTCTACAGGTGCTGTTTTTGCACTGGCAAGTATGGGCTTAGATTTTACCAACCTTGCCTTAGTTGCAGGAGCGCTCAGTGTTGGTATTGGTTTCGGTTTACAATCTATAGTAAACAATTTCTTTGCAGGGCTCATTCTTCTCTTTGAGCGTAACCTCAATGTTGGCGATTTTATCGAGCTAGAACAGGGCTTGCGTGGGCTTGTACTCGAAATTAACTTTAGAAGCACCCTTGTTCAAACAAATGACGGGATTGACGTCATTGTCCCTAACTCAGAGTTTGTTAATGCACGTGTGATCAATTGGACCTTGCAAGACGCTCATAGAAGATTACGTATTCCTTTCTGTGTAGCTTACGATAGCGATAAGAATTTAGTGAAAAAAGCTGCGCTAGAAGCGGCAGAACGCGTGCAATATACCCTACAGAAAAAAGGCCATAAAAAAGCAAAAGTCAGGGTTGTAGCCTTTGGTGACAGCAGTTTAGATTTCGAGCTAGTCGTTTGGCTTGATGCATACGGATCAAAACACTTGCGCAGCGCTGAATCAGCCTATCTTTGGGCTTTAGACGATGTGTTTCGCACTTACAAAATTGAAGTTCCTTATCCTCAAAGAGATTTACATATAAGAAGCGATCTAACGAAAGAGGTTAAGGTTGTAGAGGAATTAGAAGAAAAAGAGGAAGATCATGATCTTTAAGCTATGTGTAACCATTGCTACATTGTTCAGTATTCACTGTTACGCTAACAATGCATTATTAAATATCGAAGGATTTAAAGTAGAAGTGATTAAGCTCTCTCATAGTGATTCTGAAACAGAGAACACTACAGGAGAGAATGCACTTGAAGAAATGATTCGTCGTGATTTGATGAATGCAAATATTGCAACAACAGAGCATCGAGATGCTACAGTTTTACACTGTCAGGTGATTAGTTTACCACTGACATATCAAGAAGGCGCAGCGCCGGTTGGTTTTGCCTACTCTATTGAATTAAAGGTTGAAGAGTTTGATGAGTTAAAGCGAAACGAGGGAATCATGACCCTGATTTCTCCTTGGGGTACGCATATGCTGCAGATAACCACGCCGGAATTATATGCGGAACACTTACGTTCTTCCATTAGAGAAATGGTAAAAAGATTTATAAAGGATTACAAAGACGCAAACGATTAATCATTTACAGATATTAAAGCTCTTGGAATGATGTGGCGCTTCAATACAAATTGTCTGAATCAAGACTTTTTCAAGGAGAGCCACCATGCTTCATTCGCTATCATCGCCAAATATTACAAGCGTAGCTAACTATTCAGAAGAACTTGTAAAGCCCGAAGAAAGACGTACAGAAGCCATAGAAAGTATACAAAGAATAGGAGAGCTTTACCTAAATAATACTTCTCGAAATAGTTCTCATGCTTCCAATAAAGAAAATACAGAAGCTACGAATTCTCCTTGTTCCAGCAAATTAAAATGTTGCGATCAAGTGAGTGATGTTGGAGGAAACGAAGAAGAATTTTCCCATACAGAACTTCAATATCTTCGTTCTTTATCTCATGGTATAAAAGAAGTAAAACTCGATGAGTATGAAGCAAAAGCTGTTCGAGATTTTTTAGAAAATACACTTGGAGATCAGCGGCTTAATAGTATTTGTGGGAAGTATCTACAACAAGGGCATTTTCCCTCCGGAATTACGAAGTATGCTTTGAATATGCTGCATATATGGACCTTTAAAACACAAGGTCTCAGTAAAACATTTCACCTTATCGAACGTTTATCTAACGCTATACGAGCTTATAAAAAACAAGAGACTCCTCAAAAAATATCCAGGCAAGAATTCTCAAGAATTCAATCATTTAGCAATTTTTTTCAACAAATCGACCAACTTCATCGCATCGGAATCTTAAAAACAAATGACGATCTTTATTTTCATGGTCAACAATGTAGAAGCCTTGTTGAAGAAATAGAAAGTACTTTCGAAGATCATTATGAAAGCGGTGATTTTATTGTAAAATTTTTACCTCATCTAAATATCTATAAAGGGAAACTTGGTGTATCACTTGCTGCTATGAATCTCTTTTTCTCTCGCTATGAACACGGGTTTTTAATGTATAAAGATCAGAATCATAGACTAAAAGCAGCACATATGTATTTTAGTGGCTTATCTGTAGACAATGTAAGCCTTGAACAAGTCCTTACCGGTCGAGCATTTTATATAGACCTCGCAAAATCGGTATCTTCTAGAGGAAAAAGACTATTAAAAGCTGCCTATGGAAACGATGATTGGGAACAAGTGATCAACCGATACTTTCAAGAAGCTATTTGCGACCTACATCAAAATCATCAAAAACCATTAGAGAACAAACAAGTGACTGTTTACCGACAGTTATGGTCGGCAATATCTAGATTTGCCATTGCATCTCGTATTTCTAATGGAGGAAAAAGCTCTCAACGATACCTCCAATTACACGACGAGTATTTCAAAGAAAAAGAACTAGATCTAGATAAAGAATATAAGGATATAAGGAATGAAGGAATGTTATGTTCCGGACTCATCGTTCACTCCATCATAGCCGGAATTATTGAAACGAATATCAGAATCCAACGTGAATTAAAAGAAAAACCCCTAAGCGAAAGAATGCTTAAAAGAAGAGATCGTTATGGTGTTGAACCTGGGAAAAATCTACTTATTAAAGTACCATTCAGTAGCTGGAGAAATTTAGATACAATACTGCCTGGAGATCTACTCAAAATTTTGACAAATCGCGGAGTTCGAAAAGAACGTAAATTACCCCCTTTGTTGGAAAATATACTAATTTAAAGATTAATTAAATGTACTTGAAATAGTGTAGTTTGTTGATTATAATAAACTTAAATTAATAATGGAGGTGTAACAATGGTAAAAATTGAAAACAGCGAAGTAGATCGTCTTTATCAAGAAGGTGCTGGAAAAATTTTATCTGAAGTTTTGGGAGCTTGGTCAGAAAACCTTCGCTTACAAAACGAGTTAATTCTTCAGTATTTGCAAGCCATGCGTCCACAAACAGAAGCTTTGCAGCGAAAAGTAACCTTGCACAATCAAATCAATTCCCTCTTTTCAGGAGAAACGTATCTCTAGGAGATATGTTTCTTTCTTTTATATAGAATCAATTTGACAAATAATTACTAATCAATGATATAGCTCCATTTACCTTAAATCTTGCGAGGAAGGGAGATGGATCTATATTCACTAAGCAATGACAAAACCCCTAGTGAAATCAAATTAGATGAAAGCCGTGAGAGATGGAAGGCGTGGTCTGATTTAGATTGGAATGGAAACATGGCGTTGCCTATTGCCGATGACTTTGCAGTAAACCCAGGTTTGGTTTTAGCGGTTTATGGGGGAGCGAGAACAGCGCAATATGCGGGTCGTACGATAAAGCGTGGAGCGAAGGCTAGTATTAACTGTTTAAAGTGGATAAAAAGCAGTGGCGCAAAGAAGAAGGTTTATGGTCAGCGTATGTGGAGAGATCTGCATAAAACAAAGTACTCCATAGGTGAAACGATCGAGACTCCTTTAAGGTTTGGGTTTCAGTCATTCAAATGTATTAAAATTTTAGGTTTTGATGATAACGATGCTGATGGCCAGGGTGGTGAAAGTAAGAAAAAAGCTATGAATACCTGTGCTGAGTTAGAGCAGAGTTATCTGCAATTGAGTGCTGATGTAGAAAAGAAATATTCGGAGAAGAGTCCTTCGGGATTTAGTTTTGAAATTTAAATGAGAGAGAATGAGAGAGTGTAACTTTGCCTCTCATTAATCATCACCACAGAGCCACCGAGTACACAGAGAAAGTTAAGAAGATACAAGTTCTCTGTGCACTCGGTGGCTCTGTGGTGCTTTTCACACACTACAATAAAGTCAAACCAACTAAAACTAAAAACAAAAAAAAGTTTAGATTAACTTGATTTAAAACCAATTATTTTAAATAATGTTACCTCTTCTAAATAAAAACTGTTTTTTTTAAGAGGTATATTCATGGTAAAAGTTGCAGCTAGACAAGGTGGCGTAAAGCATCTTGTTCATCATGGGGTTGGTAAAAGTGGTAAGATGGTAGGTCAGCGTAAAGTTGTTCATCACACCAAGCCTGCTAAGGCAAAGCACGTAGTACATACTCCAAAGCCAACCGTCATTCATCATACTAAGCCTGCAGTGAAACACGTAGTACACACCCCAAAGCCGACTATCGTTCATCATACTAGGCCTAAAGTAAAGCACGTAGTACATACTCCTGGAACAAAGGTAGTACATCACACAAGTGCTCCGGTGGTGACTGTTGTGCGACGCCCTAGCCCTTTAGCTAGCTTATTTGCGCTTCTTTTTTGCTGTGCTTAATGAGAGAGTGTGACTCTGCCTCTCATTAATCATCACCACAGAGCCACCGAGTACACAGAGAAAGTTAAAAAGATACAAGTTCTCTGTGCACTCGGTGGCTCTGTGGTGTTTTTCACACACTACAATTTATGCAGAGTATTGAAATCGACAAGGCCATGCTCAGAAGCGCAAGTTTTAGCTTCTTCGTAACCAGCATCTGCATGTCGAATGACTCCCGAAGCAGGGTCATTTTGTAAGACTCTTTTCAAGCATGTTTCAGCTCGCTCAGAACCATCAGCAAGAACTACCATACCAGCATGTTGGGAGTATCCCATTCCAACACCTCCACCATGGTGGAAAGAAACCCAAGTTGCCCCACTAGCGCAGTTTCCTAATAGATTTAATAAAGGCCAATCAGATACAGCATCCGACCCATCTTTCATTCCTTCTGTTTCTCTATAAGGAGAGGCAACAGATCCAGTATCAAGATGATCACGTCCAATGACAATAGGAGCTTTTAAACGACCATCGCGCACCATTTCATTGAATAAAAGACCCGCCTTAGCTCGATCGCCTAGTCCCAGCCAAGCAATTCTACAAGGAAGACCTTGGAAAGCTACTTGCTCGCCAGCTTGTTTCAACCACTGTTTTAAATGAGTGTTTTCTGGGAAAAGCTCCATAAGAGCTTTATCTGTAGCGAAGATATCTTCAGGATCACCCGAAAGAGCAGCCCAACGAAACGGTCCTTGTCCCTCACAAAACAAAGGACGAATATACTCCGGTACAAACCCTGGGATTTGGAAAGCATCATGAGCTCCACCTTGACGTGCAAACTCACGCAAATTATTTCCATAGTCAAAGACAACAGTCCCTTTACTCTGAAAAAATCGTAAAGCACCAATATGCTGAGCCATGCTCAATAAGGATTTTTCTTTGTAAGTATCAGGGTCCTTTTCACGTAGATCTCTTGCTTCTTCTAAACTCAGGCCAGAAGGAATATAGCCATGAAGGGGATCATGGGCAGATGTTTGATCTGTAGCTAAATCAGGTAAGACACCATCCATAATCATTTGTCTAAGAACGTTTCCAATATCACCAACTAGACCAACAGAAAGAGGTTTGGCTTCTTCCTTAGCCTCTAAAACCCACTTGATTGCTTCCTCGTAGTCGTGCGTCATTTTGTCGCAATAACGCGTATCAATGCGTTTTTGAATACGTTCAGGGTCAATATCTACCCCTAAACAAACACCCCCATTCATAGTAACCGCAAGAGGCTGAGCTCCGCCCATTCCTCCAAGACCACCTGTAACTACGATTTTTCCTTTTAAAGTACCGCCAAAGTGTTTTCTCGCAGCAGCAGCAAAGGTTTCATAAGTCCCTTGAAGAATTCCCTGGCTTCCTATGTAAATCCAACTTCCAGCGGTCATTTGACCATACATCATCAAACCTTGGTCTTTGAGACTTTGAAAGTGTTCCCAGTTTGCCCAGTGAGGAACAAGATTACTATTTGCAATCAAAACCCGTGGTGCCTCCGAATGGGTCTTGATAACAGATACAGGCTTGCCTGATTGCACAAGTAAACTTTCATCTTCTCCTAAATGCAGAAGAGCTTTAATAATCGCTTGAGCACAGTCCACATTTCTAGCAGCCTGACCAGTGCCCCCATAAACGACGAGATCTTCAGGAGCTTCTGCTACATCAGCATCTAAGTTGTTCAAAAACATGCGAAGCGCCGCCTCACACTGCCAGTTACGCGCATGAAGCTGAGAACCTGTAGGAGCTATATAGCGAGGGTGTTGTGCATACTTTTGAATAAATGTATCCACATCAGTAGTCGAGGTACTATTATCCTGACTATCGAGACTCAACAAAGACATGCCTTCTCCTTAAAATACCTTACAAATCAGCAATGAGTTCTTCTATAAGTTGTCGAGACCGAGAAACATCTAAGTGAATCTCACGGTCCGTATCCAATTTTGGTACTCGCTCACGAAGAAGGGAGTAGATCCTTTCCGTACCTTTTCCTAATTGACGAGAGATCCGTAAGTCTATCGCTTGAGACGCAAGCAAAGCTTCCACACTCAAAATAGTCACAGTATTCTCCACAATCTTGCGCAATTTCTTGGCTGAATTCATTCCCATAGATACATGATCTTCCACACCGACATTCCCAGGAATCGAATCGGTCCAAGCCGGATTCGCCAAGCCTTTATTCTCATTCACCAAAGAAGCAGCCAAATACTGCGCTGCCATATAACCGGAATGAGTACCTTCATAAGGGGTCAGAAAAGCGGGGAGTTCACTACTATTTGGATTCAGCAAAAGTTCAATCCGCCTTTCAGAAATATTACCAAGCTCAGATACAGCCGCACAAGCACTATCAAATGCCATACCTAAAACTTGACCATGAAAGTTCCCGCCACTAACAATACTCCCTTCATCTGAAAAGACTAAAGGATTATCCGTTGCCGCATTGAGTTCTATCTCTACTTTATCACGACAAAACGCAAGCAAATCATGGCTCGGTCCATGCACCTGAGGAGCACAACGCAAGGAATAAGAATCTTGAACACGGGGAGCCTTAAAATGACTATCCATTAAATAAGAACCCTCAAGCTCACTTAAGATACGCGCAGCAACAGAACACTGTCCTTTTTGTCCACGAGCCTCATGCAATTTAGGATATAAAGCATCAACACGAGCTTCCATACCTTCATAGGATAAAGCAGTGATTTTATCAGACATTAAAGCAACTCGACAAGCTTTTGCCAGAGCGAGGCTTCCAACAGCCAACATTACCTGTGTCCCATTGATCAAACTTAAGCCTTCTTTTTCAGCAAGTTCGAAGACAGGTAACTTTTCCTCTTTGAGAGCTTCTAATGCAGGGAGCCGTTGGTTTTTATAAAAAACCTCTCCGTGTCCGATCAAAGGCATGGCTAAATGAGCAAGGGGAGCCAAATCACCACTCGCTCCGACAGAACCACTCTCTGGAATAACGGGATAAATTTCAGCTTGGATGAGATGTAGCAAAGCTTCACAAAGACAATAACGTACTCCCGTATATCCTTTGCTCAGAACATGTAAGCGTAAACACATAGCAACTCGTGTTTCTGGAATACTAAGGGGTTTTCCATAGCCAGAGGCATGACTTACAATGATATTTTTTTGAAGCTCTAAAAGTTTATCGTTTTCGATACGCTTTCTGCTGAAATAGCCAAAGCCTGTATTGACACCGTATACAGGAGTTTCTCCTGCTGCTACAGATTCGACAAAAGCTCGGCTTGCGTGCATTTTATCTTCTACATCAGATGCGATGGATACAGCCGCACCTTTTGCTATCTGTTCAACTTGTTTCAGACAAAGATTATCCCCATTTAAGGAGATTTCTTCTCTTGTTTTTGTGCATTGTATCATGTGATGTACTGTGTTTTTTTTGTTCCACAGTGATAAAGTGTTTTGAGCTTCTTGTCAAATACTGTTAAGTTTGTAAATAGGAGGAGAGAACATGAAGATATTGCCGAATGAGCCATGCCGCTGTGGGAGTGGGGTTAAATATAAAAAATGCTGCCGTATTTTTCACGGAGGCACTGAACCTCAAAAACCTGAAGATCTAGTGAAAGCACGTTATTGTGCCTATGCTTCGGGAAACGCTCAGTATATTGTACATACCACTCATCCAAAAGGAGCTCATTTTCAGAGTGATATGGATCGATGGAAGAGTGAGATTCTTCGCTTTAGTAAAGTGACAGAATTCTTAGGTCTAGAAATTCAAAACTCTGAAAGTGGTAGTAATGATGATGAGTTTTGGGTGACGTTTCATGTAGAGTTACAGCAGTTTGATAAAGACGCTTCCTTCACAGAACGTAGTCGATTTCGTCGAGAAGAAGGTCGATGGTTGTATTACGATGGAGAACTGCTAAAAGATGCTTCAGAGGAAAAAGGAGAAGCTAACGCAGAATCCTCAGTTTAACATTTATTCTTAATAAGAATTTAACGAACTGTTTAAAACATCTAATTGTATGTGAATATATAATTACCTTAATTTTAAGTGTTTTTAAGGAAATTTTATGTTTGCTGTTTTTAGTGCTTTAGGTTCTTACGTTTTGTTAAAATCTTATATAAATTCAGCTTCAAGAAATTCTGACGAAGTAGAAGAAGAAAAAACAGAGCTAAACGATCTCCCTTTTGAAGTATTAACACTCATTCTAAGCTCTCTAAATCCCGGAAATTATGAGAGTAATAGGAAGTTTATAGGGAGTGTTGCGCTAAGTTCAAAAAAAATGAGACAAGCACAAATTCTCGGATTGCCCCTTTGCTTCAATAAAGGCTCTATTCGCTTAGGAGATGTTTTAGGAACCTATTCTCTTGAAGAAATCATGAGTGAGAGTGTAGCCCCATCTATTAAGCGAATAAATCTGACACATTTGAGTACGAGTAAATATCAAATCAATCAAATATTGGAAAAGTTGCCCAATCTTGAAGTATTAGAAGTTCACGACAGTTTATTTAATTTTCCACTTGACCTCTCTAAAAACCCAAAACTAAAGATACTGAACCTATCGGGATGTTCCTCTTTTAAGCAAGAACTAGACTTATCTTCTCTAGTGAATTTAGAAACCCTAGATCTTTCTTTCTGTATGGAGTTTGATGAAAAGTTAGATCTGTCGTTTTTGCAATCTCTGAAAAAGTTATGCTTATCTCGCTGTTGGTCTTTTAATTCGGAATTGATTTTTCCACATACAGGTGCTTCTTTAGAGGAAATCGATTTTAGTAGATGTGAAGCACTTGATCAGAATTTAGACTTGTCTTCATTGCATCATTTAAGAAAATTAGACCTAAGTTATTGTATCGGATTTAACGGTCTTTTGACTTTGGTAAAGAAGGATTCGAAGGCATTTTCTTTAGAAAGTTTGATCATGTGTGACTGCAGCGTTTTTAATCAGCCACTTAATTTATCTGGCTTGAATAAATTAAAAGCCTTAGAAATAAAAAGCTGCACTTTCTTCAATAGTCCATTAACTTTAAAAGGTTTATCTTCTTTAGAAAAACTGATCATGAGTGAATGCTCGAGCTTTAATCAATATTTGGCTTTGGAACATTTGCCTCTTTTAGAGTGCTTCGATTTCTCATCTTCTATGCGTTTTACTCAAGCATTAAATTTTTCTAAATGTTTGCGATTAAAAACAGTCAATATGGAAAAATGCCAAGGAGTTCAATCCTTAGATTTATCAGGACTGAAAGAGTTAACAGAATTAAACATAAGTAAATGCAGGTTATTGATAGACTTGAATATGAGCCACTGTATTGCTTTCAACCAGTACATTGATTTCTCAGGCCTATATTCCATAGAAAGAATCAAGATGAGCCATTGCATGGTGTTTAATCAAGATTTAGATCTAAAACCTCTGAAAACTTTACAAGAGTTAGATATAAGTAACTGCGTAAAATTTGAGCAGTTCATTTTTTGCGAGCACCTCCCTAATCTGACTCTAAACTTAGAAGGCACGAAGAGATCTTCTTAAAAAAAAGCTTGTTTCGGTAGTGTTTAAAAAAATATATCGTTAGTTTTGAGTAGTCTTTTACCTTTAAATCTTGGAGGAAAGCTACCATGTCTGACGCGCAAACTTTGGAAAATCGCACTGTCCTTTACAATGTAGAAAACTCAATCGCTACAATTACACTAAACCGCCCCCATTCGGCTAACACTCTGAATCCACAAATGATTGATGAAATCATCGATCTTACAGAAAAAGTACGGATTGATGATTCAATCAGGGCTCTTATTTTGAATGGAGAAGGCCCTATTTTCATGGCTGGTGGTGACTTAGCCTATTTTTTCCAGCATAGAAATGAACTACCGAAGCAGGTTGTTCGCATGATTCGACGTCTTAACCAAGCCGTTATGAATCTTTATCGCTTACCCATCCCAGTTCTTGCCTCTGTTCATGGAAGTGTGGCTGGTGTTGGAATGAGCTTCATCGCAGCTGCAGATTTATGTATTGCAGCACAAAATACGCAATTCACAATGGCCTATAGCAATGTAGGTCTAAGCCCAGATGGCGGGGCTACATACTTCCTCCCTCGCTTAATTGGGCAAAGAAAGACGATGCAATTAATGATGATGCCGGATCTCTTTGATGCCAGCGCAGCTCAAGATCTTGGAATTGTGAATTGGGTAGTGCCACAAGAGAATTTAGCTGAGCAAACCCAAAAAATCGCACTCCGTCTAGCTAATGGAGCAACAGTAGCTTATGCTGAAAGCAAAAAACTCATACAAAGCTCTTTTGGCCGAAGCTTTGAAGAACAAGTAGAGGCTGAAGCGCATGCTTTTGCTCATTGCACAAGTACAAAAGACTTCATTGAAGGAGTTTCTTCTTTTCAAAATAAGAAAAGACCTAGTTTTATAGGGGCTTAATTTAGTTAATAAATTAGTTTGAAACAAAAAGAAAAATTCGTTACTATGTTCGCTTCTTATTAAAATTTAAGGAGCGGACATGTTACTTTCTTCCTGTCTTCCACTTGAAGGAACTCATGAGTATCTATTGGAAATACAAGGAAAAGGAGAGCGTTGGCTTCGAGACTTAGAAATTGATAAGAAGATAAATCTTGTTTCACAACAAGCATTTTCTTTCAGCAACCGTGCTTGGGGATATTTGCGCCACGGGATAAAAACAACAAAGCACGTCTTTAAACATATTTCCTATTTTTCAGTTTCTTCAGCGAAAGTTCTTGTTCCAGCCTCTGCAGCCTTAAGCTTAACTTCTATTGTTGGAATTTTCTTTTCGGCGTGTTCTGGTGTGAAGGGAGTTAAAGGGGTTTTTGCTGGGGTTGTATTGAGAGATTCTGAAACCTTGTGCTTTGGTGCGATGAATGTAGTAAAGGCTACGGGAGATATTTTCAAATCGACGTTGTCTGTTTTAGGTGCTTTTGGAACTCTACTTGCTGAGCCTGCACTACAAGGATTCGGATTGATTGTTGGCTGGATTGGTGTTGGTACTTCTGTTATCGGCTTAACAATGCATAGTGTTGCTGCAACAAAGCGTGCTCTATTTCTTCGCAAAAACTTCAAGCATTTTAAGAATGAAGAGGAAATGCAGGATAGTACTCAACTTCGCTCTTACCTCTTAGAAGTCATAGGAATTACTCAAAAAGATAAAGAAGAAATCGCAAAAAGTGTGATTAAGAAAGAAGGTTTAAGCTTTTTGGAGATGAAGCAAGCTTTCGACAAAAAAGTAAAAGTTCTTTGCTTAAAAAAAGAAAAACATTTCTCTAGCCGTACCAGCAAAACAATGTTAAAGCAAGCTAAGGAGCTAGCAGCTCTTTTAGAGATAGATATTCTCAATACTCAACACAAACAATCAGCTTCTAACCTTATCAAAAATATGCGCAGTATGGCTTGGCGTCGATTAGGTATGGATGGATCTCTTATCGCTGCAAATATCATTGGTGTTGTCGGTTTTATTTCTTGTGCAACGATTCCTATGGCACCGTATATTGCGCTAGCTGTAGGGTCCGCAGCAGCACTAACAAAAGTTATTACAAAAATGGCTGTGATGTTGATCGAAGACTTATGGCTTGAGAAAGGGCTTCGACCAGTCAATTTTTCAAAAACTCAAGAAAATGAAGCATGCTTATCTACTGAGTAGATAGAGTTCGCTAAAATATCTCTATCACCACAGAACCACGAGAGAACACTGAAAAGAATTGAGATTTGCAAAATTTCTCAGTGTTCTCTCGTGGCTCTGTGGTGATATGACCATTCCTCTTCGTATTTCATAAGTAAAGTCTTGTTTAACTCTTTATATTAAGTTAATTATATATAAATTTCATTTTGTTAATTTTTTAATAGTGAGAGAGAGGATTTCTTTCTAAGGATTACAATGAGGAGGATTATATATGACAGGGTTAGTGGTTTTGCCTACACCAGGATCTATCGCTTTAGGCTTGGCTTATGATTTTAAGGATAAGTTATTTTCTGCAACATCATCCGTAAGACGAGCTATGCCTCCTATTCCTCCGCCACCCACTTCTGCTCAATTCAAGAATGGAGTCACTAAGTCCTTATCTTGGTATCAGAAGGCTTGGAAATATTCAGTTCGTATTATCGCTATAACAAAAAATATTTTTAAAATTATTGCTGCAGTTTCTTTAAAAGCAGCCGGTGCTTTGGGTAAAGCTGGGGCAGCTTTGGGAATTCTTTCCATTGTAGGGTTACCTTCTCGCGGAATGAAGCTATTTAAGAATGTTGTTGAAGGATTCAAGAGTGTTTCTTTACATGATTTCGAAATGCTTGCTAAATCGATGATTACTGTAGCTAATACAACGTTAGAAGCTGTACGAGATGTGTTAGCCATTATTTCTTCTGTAGGTTTTCTTTCTGCCAAAACTTCTTTGATGGCTTTAGGGACGGTTGTTGTATGGATGACTGGTATTGCATCTATTATTGAGCTTTTTTTGGATACTTGGGTACTTAGCAGACGATCACAGCTACTTTTCAATCACTATCAACATTTTGGTAGAGAGGGTGGTTTAGATGGTGATCTAAAGAAAGCCTCTAATCAACTCAAACAGTACTTAGAAAAAACGATAGCTGTAAGTACGGAAGAAAGAAAAAAAATTGAAGAAAAAACATTTATTAGCCTCAAATCAGGTCAGCATATAAAGCCTAGTGAACTTCGAAAGAAGATTAATGCAAATGTACTTCGTCTTGAAGAAAAAAGATGCCGTCATTTTTCTAGATACACAAGTGCAAATATGCTAGCCGAGGCTAAAAAAGCCTATGAATTAGTGAAAGAAGGTAAACAGTTATCAGACTATAATAAACTAGCCAGCGAAAACTTTGTTCGAAACATTCGAACAGCTACTTGGAGGCGTTTAGCTGTTGATGGAAGTAAGATTACAGCTAATGTTGTTGCAGTTACGGCATTTATTTGTGCTTTAGCCGTACCAATGGCTCCATTTACGGCTTTAATTGTAGGGGTAGTAACTGGAATATCTAAATCTGTATTTCAACTTTTTGCTAATGTTGTGGATGACTTTCTTGTGGAAAGATGCTTACGTCCTGTTGAATTTCAAACTCCAATTGTAACCTAATCCGCTGGAGCTTAAAACACGAATAAGTAAAAATCCATTCAGCTTTATTTTTCTCTCCTTTAAGGTGTGGCGTTTAACATTACCTACCTAAAAGGAGAGAATACATGTCTGATATTTCAATTACGGGCAATACGCCCAATGATCATGATTCAAACTTCAATTCTTCAGATGAGCTACCAGATGAAGATCTATTGAAACGCATGAGTGCGATTACTAGCGACTTTATTCAAAACTCTGAGAATGAGACAAAACCTGAAGAAAGTAATGACACGGACTCTTCAGAAAAACCTATTTCTGAATTAGTAGCCTCAGCCCCTAAAGAAGCTAAAAGTAAGATATATCCTTATCCTTTATCTAAAAGACAAAAAGTTCCACTAGCATTTCCTTCTTTGCCTGGTGTTAAAGAAGAAGAAGTAGAGCTACCTATAGACCCCATGCATGCGCGCCTTGAAATGGGAGCTATTCATGCAAATGTGGGGATTATTCAGTTAGAAGGAACTAATGAACTTATTCGTTTTACCGCAGCAGCCTACATGAGACAAGCCAAACGATTTGCTGATAGTAACCAAGAATTTACAGTTGATGAGTATGGCAATCAGATTACAAAGCAGTTCATTGATACCATGTATCCAGGGGTTTATACACGTTCTGATAACGGTGAGAAATATCTCATCATCGAAGCAGATCGAAATCCTGTAGAAGGTAAGATTGCTTTGCATTATCACGATATAGATGGAAAATTAGATAAAATTCTTGTTGATCCTAAGGATCCTGTGCTGGTTCATATGAAACCAAAACTGTACCAAATTCCTAATGCAGGATATCGTCCTTCTCCTCAGCCTATTGAAACTCCACAAAGAGTAAAAGAAGAAAAACCATGGCAAGGCTTGTTAAAGGAGTTGAAAAACACCGCAAAACATTATTGGTCGAAAGCAGCTAAATTTCAGAAAAGTTGTTCAGAAGCAGACAAGCAAAAAACAGAAGACGATCTATTTATTTAAAATAAGGTTCTCGTATCGGAGAAAAGCGAGAAGAAGATAGGAAAAAATATGGATATTCAACAAACTCCTGCAGCGAAAAAAACATTTTATCCAATACCTCTTTCAGAAGAAGTTGAAGTAGAACTTGATTTTACTCAATGGTTTGAGAGTCTGTATGCATTCAATCAAAATTTTCTGAGCGAAATTAGAGATGCTCAACTAGAAGATAAGCCTAAGCCTCAAAAAAAGCGCAAACGTAAACAGTTGGGTTACCGAGTTTATAATGTACCTGGAGGAGAAAGGCAGCTATGTATTCGCAACGCTTCCATTTGTAGTGAAGAGCAAATCCGTGATTTATGGAAAAAAAACAAAATCACTGCATTGAGTGTCATCGATCACAAAATCACGCAAGAAGCATTATGCGCATTAATGAAACAAGCTGGAGAGCTAGGAAAGGATCTTCATGATTTAACATTCTCAGGCAATACCCTGGAAAAGGAAGCCTTTGAACACTTAGCTTCACTCATAGAAGAGAGACCAAGCATTTGTGAATTGGGGATCGAAAGAATTCCATTGAATATCGAAAAAATAAAAATGCTAGGAAAAGCTGTTCTTAAGCCGTCTATTGAACATCTTGATTTATTCTCGATGGAATTAAATGACACGAGTTTAGAAGGTTTGATCAAGGTATTAGGAGAAGATTGTTCATTAAAGCATCTTTCTCTAGGAATGAATGAAATTACCTCTGCACCAATGGAAAAACTAGCTAAGCTTCTTAATAGCCATCCGACGTTTAAGTGTGTTCAACTCAACGGCAATCAGATTGGCTTTAAAGGCGCTAAAAAGCTCATTAAAACGATTGATCCCAAGAAAGAAGGTAAAATCTTTTTAAAGAATAATCCCATCAAAGGAGATGAAAAAGGACTACTTTTACAGCTTGCTCAAAAAAAGAAGATCCAAGTTATTGTTTGACAATAATGTACATTCACATTTATGAAGGGCTGCTTGATTAATGAGAGGTGTATGGATGCAGAGCCAATTTCCACTCACACAGCAATATAATAATGCAGTTTCTTCTGAGTATTTACCTCAGCAACACAAACCCGTTGCTTCTGTTCAAGCGAGTACTCAAGGGCAGCTCGATCACTTGAGTGCTCAATTGTTATTTTATAATGAGCGTTTAGATGCTGCTGAGAAAAAGAACAAAGAGTTGCAAAAGAGGGCGAGTGATGCCATCACAGTCCAAGCAAATAAACGGAAAGTACAAAAGCCTGAGTTAAATACGGGAGAAAAGAAAAAAAATCTTTTCCATCGTTTATTTCATCGTGAACCAAAAGTCTGTGTTCTTGAATCTAGCAAGAATAAAGTACTTGAAGTGCTTTGTTGGAATTGTGGAAGCCATATGGCTGTAGGTGAAAAAGATAGCGCCCTTCGTTTAGATTTAAGCACAGAGCCTTATCAATATACAATGAAGTGTCCTTCTCGCCTAGGTGGTTGTGGTGTTCTCATGGCTGTAAATGTAGACATCATGCGTAAGCGAGAGTTTGATGCTGCGATCAAAAGTGTGAAGTCTAATAAAGAGCTACAAAATGAATATAAAGAATTTGTAGAACAGCTTCTTGAGAAAGGAAATGCAGCTCTAGACTCCGGTGATATAGATTCGGCTTTGAAAGCCTTTAAGAAAGGCTTGGAATTGATTCCTGGGCACCCTTCTTGTACACAAGGATATGTTAGAGCTACTTGGAAATTGATAGAGCCACAAAAAAACAAAACCCTTCAAGCTTTTATGAAAGCCCTGCCAGATCTAGGTTTTGGGGATGATGAGAGAAATGCACATTTATGGATTAAGCGATTTGATGAATATGTGGAGGCGTTTCATTCTGGATTTGTAGAAGTAGTACGTATCTCTAGGCAATTGATTGAATTGAGTAAATTAACAAAAGAATCTTTGCCTGAAATAGATCAAGCATTAGGAGAGCTCTTCTATATTTTATCTGTATGTTTGCAAGCAAAAAAAGATCCGGAACAAGAAAAGAGTTATCTTGTAGTTTCTGAAGAATGGCTGAGTAAAGCACAAGAAGCGAATCCTAATGATGGAGAGTTGTTGTTTTACTTAGGGCAAGTTTTACGTAGACAATCTCACTTAGCAAATTTCTTAGAAAAGCGAAGTTTGATGGAAGAAGCTTTAGATGCTTATGAAGCAATTTTAGATCGCAGCAAGAACATTAAACCTAAGTATTATTGGGCTTTAGTGGAGACATATAGAGAATTAGCAAAAAATGGCTCTAATACCAGCTTATACCAAAGTAAGGCTGAAGAATATGATAAGCGATTTTATGAAGCTGTGAAGGGTGGATCTTTCATTGCGAGTAGCCAAAATCTTTGGGAGCATAAAAACCAAGCACAGGTCATTGAACTTTTGTAGTGAGTGAAGGAATCGTTATGTATACAGTCCCTAATCAAATCCCAGCATATCCAGGGTCTCAGGCTTCGCCGTATCCTTATGCTGTGCCACCATATCAGCCTTATCAGGCAAACTATGTGCCATTTGTACCTCAAGTGACACCACAAGCAGTAGTATATCCTCAAAACCATTTAGATGGTTTAGCGGTTACTCCTTCTCAGTTGTATCAGACAAATCCACAGCCTATCAAGCCTGACATTCAGAAATTGCAAGAAGCAGGTCTAAGTGAAGCTGAAATCCAGGTACAAGTGCAGAAATATGTTGATGCTCAAGTGCGTTTTTTAGAATTGCAGCTGAATCAGTTGAAAGATCGAGTAGAAAAAGTAGATAAGTATAATCAGTTTTTGGAAGGTCTTATAAAAGATCTTTCTAAATAAGAAGGAGGAGTGGGGGTATGGAAGTAGAGTGGGAGAAGCCTCAAGACGAAATTCAACAGATACCTGAAATTAAACCTCAAGGACAAACGCCATTACCATTGAGCCCTGAACTTATTCAGCTCTTATTGAAGAAACAGAACGAACAAGAAAATAACGTGAACCCCGCTACAGTTATGGGGATTATGGATGCTAATAAATTAAGAACTAATGAGTTAAGATCTGAAGCAAAAGTAGTCAAACAGATACTCAGAGAGCATGAAATTCTCAATATGATGGACCCCAAAGTTCGCCAGCAATTAGAAGCGATTCAGACGCAAATGGCTACAGTAAATTCTCGGGTAGATCAACTAGAAGCATCGAATATGGCTTTAGGGGAGTTGGTTACAGATCTCAGTAAGGTAGAGGAGCCAGAAGAGCAGAAAACAGTCATATCGATTCCTAAACCCCGTAAAAAACATTGGTACGATAAGATTCTTGATCGAATTCCTTTTGTGAGGGATCGGCGAGGTATTCATATGCTAAGTTCGGGGGCTAATCATATCTATAAAATAGAATGTCATCGTTGTGCCAAACTATTAGCAGTGAAAAAGAAAGCGATGAAGCTTGATAGCACAGTTAAGCCAAATCAGTATTTGTTTAATTGTCCTTCTTCTTCCCACGGAGGGTGTAAGGCTTTGAATGCTCTAAATAAAGATTTACTTAAGAAGCACGATCCAAGTAAAGACGCTGATAAAATTTATGTTGCAAAGAAGCCTAAGGAAAGTAAGAAAACAAAAAAGTGGAAGTTTCACTAGTAAGTGATGTTTTATATAATTCTATTAAGTCTCTAAAAAATAAACGATTTTCTTTTTCCAATCGCTTGAATCATAGAATTGAGTGGCTTGGTGGGGATGTATTTTAGGTTTATTAGATTTAAGTTTATTTAAGAATAGAGCTCTTTGTTAGTTTTTTATTAATGAAAAAATAATCTAACTTTTCAATTTCTAAAGCGGTATAGATGATCAATCTTTTTAGAAGAAGAATTTCCTGATGCATCGGCTGTTTTTATCGACCCAGAATCTATAAATATGAAAGCAATTAAAGTTTATGAAAAAGCAGGATTCAAAAAATTAGAAGAATTTATTGCTTATTGGCACTATATTTCGCATATATTAATTAGGAAATAAAAACGGTAGGTTGCTAAAAATATTTTTATTGTATAATTGGTTATATATTAATTTGTTTTTTTGGGTGGTTTTTATGGTTAATAATATTAATAATATTAATAATATTAATGATATTAATGATAGGTTTGATAAAGATACTGGAAGATATAACTTAAATTATAATGAAAACGTTAACACAGAAAAAAATGGAAAAAATGGAAAAAATGGTTACGTAAAGAAAGGAAATTTCTTTTTTGGTGTTACTGTTACTTTTGAAGGTCAAGACATTAAGTTAAATAAAGGTTCTTTGATTGATTTTTTAAACTCAAATAATTTTAAAGATGATAAAGGGAAGGAAATTACCTTAAAAAAAGGTATCTTTTTTGGGGATAGTAATGAAAAAGTAAAAGATGTTTTTGATATATTTTTAAAAAAACAACAAGAACCTATTAGTCAACAACAAGAACCTATTAGTCAACAACAAGAAACTATTAGTCAACAACAAGAACCTATTAGTCAACAACAAGAAACTATTAGTCAACAAGGAAATACTGGTCAACAAAAAGAATCACAATCAATATTTTTAGATAAAACAAATTTTGATTTTTTAAATCAGGATTTGGGAATTAAAAATCTCAGCACTACTTTTAATGATTTTATTTCTACTAATATAGAACATATTATTTATCATACTTTGGATCTAGATAGAATTAATGATATTAATCAAAATGAACAAGGTAATTTTAATTTAGTAAATTATTTTGTTTTTATTGAAAATACAAATAACATAGGAAATGTGAAAGCATTTTTAACAAAAACAAATGAAATATTTATTCGTTTTGTGGAAGGGTATTTAGAAAATAAGTTTGAAAACGAAGGTGCCGCTAAAAAATTTATTGATATGTTTTGTGATAAAATAAAAACTGCTGGTATAGATAATGAAAAAACAAAAAAAACATTTGAAACCATGCTTAAATTTATGATTTTTCCTGTGTCAAATGAAAAATACCGTATAGAAAATTTACTTACATATTTAAATAAAAACACAAAATGTATAAATAATTTTGAGTTATGTGACGAAGATGATTCTGATTAATTTTAAATAAATGTGTAAAAACATTAAACTTACAAATAACATAAACTAATTATTAGTTTTGAATCATGAAAATATTTTAATTTTCACTTAACTATACAAAATAAAAATGGTAAATAAACTCGTAATGACCGACACATTCTCTCACCTTCAGCCATCAGTCACAGATGCCAAACTATACTTAAAATATAAAATGGATAATGGGGCTGAACCGTCATTTTCAACACCTCATACTGTGATTTTTCTATACCAAAAATCTTTTCTGTCTCAAGTGCTTCAGTCTTATGAATGCACTCAATGCGATGGCTACTTTAAACAGCTATATTTTCTTGATCAGCATCCAGGGGTAGCGATTGTATATTTTGGTCCTGGAGCTGCTTATAATGCCGCAAAATTAGAAGCCTTATTTGCATGGGGAGTACAGCGGTGTATTTCAATGGGGACAGCAGGAGCTTTACAGAAGCACCTTCAAGTAGGTGATTTGATTCTTTGTGACCGCGCAGTGAGAGATGAAGGAGTTTCTCAACACTATATTGCACCAGGAAGATATGCAGACTCGTGTCCGAAAATGCTAGAAACTCTTTCTTCTGCTTTCGAAGAGTTAAAGTATCCTTGCCATCAAGGAGTATCTAGGACACTGGATACTTTTTATAGACAAACAGCTTCAGATATTTTACAGCTTCAAAAAGAAGGGGTTTTATCTGTAGAAATGGAAGCAGCCGCTCTTTTTGCAGTGGGCGAGCATTTAGGAATGAGCGTCGGTGCAATGTTTACCATTAGTGATAGCTTAGCAGATTTGTCTTGGGACCCTTACTTCGATCATAGTGGTACAGAAGAAGGTTTATGCAAGCTATTTGAAGTAGCTCTTTTTGCAGCAAACAGTGCTTGTACATTGATTGTCTAGAAGAAATAGAATATAGCAAAAGAAAGCAAATATTCTGGAGGCCCTCAGCTCGTGCCGGTCCATTATCATGCAACCCTTTTGCTATTGACCCTTCTTCTTACTTTTTCCTTATTTATCTGGAATCGTTGGCGTTATGACCTTGTGTCTTTAGCAACCCTTTTGTTTTTAAGCACTGTTGGTGTGGTTCCATTTTCAGAAGCCTTCCTAGGTTTTAGTCATCCTGCGGTTATTACTGTCGTTGCTGTACTCATCATTAGTAAAGGTATCCAGAATTCTGGAGTGCTCGATTACTTATCGGCCTCTTTGGCTAAGAACAAGTTCGGTGTAAGCCAACAGCTTATCTTTTTATGCGGTATCACAGCCTTCCTTTCAGCTTTTATTAATAATATTGGCGCTCTTGCTGTTATTCTACCTCTAGTAATGAGGGCTGCAAAACAACAAAATAGGTCTCCCTCACTTTTTCTGATGCCTGTAGCGTTTAGTTCTCTTTTAGGTGGGTTGACAACTCTTATCGGTACCCCTCCTAATATTATTGTTTCTGCTTTTAGAGAAGAAAGCTCTGGTATGACGTTTCGTCTTTTTGACTACTCGTTTGCAGGGTTGCCCACTGCGATCCTAGGAATTGTTTTTTTGGCTTTTATCGGATGGAGATTCCTCCCGGTTCGCAAGGACCCTGATAAGAGCTTTGGTGCTTTTGATGTGGGGGATTATACAACAGAATTAGAAATACCAGAAGAAAGCGAAATGATTGGAAAAACTTTCGTAGATTTGCAAAACATTGCAGATGGAGAACTTGTTCTTCTTGTCCGAGCAAATAAAGAAGGAAAAAGACTCAGCACTAGAAAATCAGTAAAGTTTAAAGCGAAAGATATCTTAGTCATTGAAGGCCCACCAGAAGCTCTTAAGACTGTATTAGATAAAACAGATCTTCAGATTGTTTCTAATGAAGAATTAGAGAAAAAAATTAAAGATAAAGAAGCACACTTGATTGAGGAAGGGGTGCTTTTGCCTGAATCTCGTTTAATAGGAAGAATGCCCTTAGCGAAAACACTAAGGAAGCGTTATGAAGTCGCTTTGTTAGCTGTGGCGCGACAGGGTAATAAAATACGTCAGCGCTTCAATCAAATGCGGTTGAATACTGGAGATGTTCTCTTGTTGCGAGGGGAAAAAGATGCAGTGGCGGAAATGATGAGAGAAACGGGCTGTCTGCCTTTAGAGAGTAGAGATATTCAAGTTGGTCTATCTAAAAATTCTTATTCAGCAATCATCATTTTCTTATTATCTATTGGGTTCGTTCTTTTGGGAATATTTCCTCCTCAAATAGCTTTTTCTATTGGAGCTGTACTAATGGTGGCAATGGAAATTGTTCCCGTGCGCTCTGTATATGCAAACGTGGATTGGAGTATTATAGTCCTTCTCGGTTCTTTACTTCCCGTAGGACGGGCTTTAGAAACATCTGGAGCTGCACAAATGATTGTGGAGTCTTTACTTCAAGTTGGAGGGAGTCTAGGGCCAGAATGGGTACTGGCTCTTCTTCTGATAACGGTTATGTTTTTATCAGACCTAGTTAATAATGCAGCGGCAGCAGCTTTAGCGGCTCCTATTGCTTTAAGAGTTGCTTCTTCTTTAGGTGTATCCTCTGATCCTTTTTTGATGGCTGTAGCGATTGGGGCTTCATGTGCGTTTTTGACGCCCATTGGTCATCAATCAAACACTCTAGTAATGGGACCAGGAGGGTATCGCTTTACTGATTATTGGCGATTAGGGCTCCCGCTAGAGATTTTAATCGTTCTCGTTTCTTTACCTACAATTCTGTACTTTTGGCCATTCTAGAGGTCTTAATAAAATAAAAATATCATCTATGATAAATATTTATAAAAGCCTGATACTGTTTTTATTAAAAAATAGGTGTTTGTATGGCTTTTAGTAATGTTAGTTCGTTTTCACATCCAGTAGATGTATATAGTGGTTTTAGTTTTTTAGTTGATAGACTAAGTGTTTTTATATCTGAGACAGGTGAAATTACGAGTATTTTTCCTGAATTTTTAGAACACGCAAATTTAAGTGGACAACAGCAAAATGAAGAGCTGTGTAATTTATTAGGGCATTTATTTTCTTATGATAATGTGATAGATGCTAATGGACAACAATTCATTGGAAAGATTGTTAGCCTTGTTTTTAATCAAATGCAAACTCCAAAACTTTACCATATTCCAAGTTCCTTATCCAATCCTCATGTGGATTCTCGTTGTTTAAGACAATATGTAGAAAAAGAAATTCTTAACAGTAACGAAGAAGAAAGACTCTCTTTGGCAGAAAGTGCTTGTATGTACCTTTGGGAAGATACAAAAGAGATTGAAGATCTTGATTACCGTACAGCATGTGCAGTGAGTGCTCATGCAGTAATAGAATTAGCTACAGAGTATTTTGAACTCTGCAGTGCAGAGACTTTTCCTATCTATACATCTATTCAGAATCCAGGCCATCTTAAAACTGTTGTAAATAGCCATCAAGCAGCACTCATTCATTTGCAACTAGAGTCTTTAGACTTGAAACATCACGAATTTCCTGATGTAAAAATAGATTTCCCTGGCCATGAGCTTGTTGTGATTAAAGGGGAAGATCCAAATAGTGGTAGAATTTACCAATCATATATCGCGCATTATTCACTCAAAAATTGGGTACAAGAGCATCCGTTGAATTGCGGCCGCAGGCGCTGGAAAGCATTATTCAGAATCATTGATGCTTTCTGGGAAGGCAAGATTATAACGAGACAAACTGCTAATGATTTGAGGTTTGTAACAGATATCTGTCATAACGAATATATTGGCTTTAAAGTTCCAGAAAAACGCCAGGTTTTGGCTTTTGCTATGTATATGAAGCGAGATTAAGAAAAAGTCGTAACGTATAGATATTGAATTTAAAACGCGGCGAAGCAAAGAGGCTAAGACGCGGCGGAAGATTTATAGTGTATAGTGGACCTCATTGTCTAGAGCGGAATAAATTTTTATAATTCATTCATAAGCTTTTGCACTACAGAAATCGGGTTTTCATCGTCTGTAGTGATGATATCAGGAATGACCCCTATTCCATCCCAGTTAGTTTTTGTATATGGGTTGATTGACTCTGCTACAGGTAGTGAAAGCTTAATTCGGGGAGATAGTGGATTTAGGTTTTCTTCTTTAAAGGGGCTTCCTGTGCTGAAGAGTTCACAGAAGTTAGCTCCTCCACCGCTTAATCCACCAATCACTAACGCTCTTTCAACAGTCTTCATATTGTTAGTACATTCCTCAGCTGCAGAAAAAGTTTTATTGTTGCAGAGGATAAATAGAGGAATCTCTAGTATGCGAGATTTCTTGGAAATCTCGTTGTAGGACACAGTATTGGAGCTGCTTATTTCTTTCTCTGATCCCCTGCGCCATTCCATGGTACTGAGCTTCGTATCCGGTGGCAAAAAATATGAGCATAAAAGCTGAACCATATCAAAAGAACCACCACCATTATTGCGTAGATCTAAAATGATTCCCTTTTTTGCAGATCGTATTGTATTCATAGCCTCTTCTAGGGCTTTGGCAGCCCCCTTATCTTGGATGATATGGCCGTCTTCGTCTCTGTCCACATTTGCGAAAACACTTATTCGCATATAAGCGACTTCATCTACTACTGAAACCTCTTCTATTCCGTAGGGAGGTTTTGAGAGAGATGCTATTCCTGCCAAGGAATTCTGAGTGGGAAGAAAGACTTCAATGTGTTTATCCTCAGCGATAGAGCGAATATCAGATGTAATTGTCTGTGTAAAAGTTTCGGGATCGCTAATATATGAGTAGTCAGTAGAGCGTATTTTATCCGCACAACGCTTCCCTATTTCCGGGAAAACGTAGTGATTTTCACAAAATCGCGCAACTTCTTCAATCATGGCGGAACGGTGAGTGTCAATAACCTCTTTCTTAACGGCTTCAGTCGTTTGTAGACTTAAAATTTCTTCCAAAAGCTCAATAGCCTTGTCTAGGTGATCGCATGCTTCATCCTCACTGAGTTCGGTATCCTTTCCCAGAGAAAGTAGTTTTATACTGTCGCGAAGCTTTTGTTCAATAAGATCACTGGATCTAGAGACTTCTTGGAGAGGGGAGGAAGGCGGTGAAAACTCCAGATACCTGATAGCTATGTCGTTATTTTCAGAAACTGAATGAACAGTCACGTTGGTAACGGAAGGAATCTGTTTTAATTTATGCGCAAGCTCATTGACTGAGCAAGAGCTGTTTTTGATGGTTTGCTTAAGGAGTAATTCAATTGCTTTAGTATCGTCCGAATTTTTCGGAATGACAGAATACACCCTCGATCCTGATTGAACATTGTTAGATCCTGTTTCCGTCTCGTGAAGGGCAAACTCGTAAGTCTTCCCTTCAGTCGAGATTGTAAAATGAAAATCACCCATAATATTCCCATCGACATAAAAAGAAGTGATTATATTTTTAAATATTTTAATATAAAAATAAGATAATTGTCTTTGTTAATAATAAATAAAGGTAATTTGAAATTAAGGGAGTAAATCAACGGGTCTAGTTTTTGGGGACCATTATAAATAATCTAATCTTCCGCCGCGTCTTAGCTTCTTTGTTTCGCCGCGTTTTATTTTTTATAAGTTTATCTTTCAAAGCATAGTTGTAACCAATAAGCGAATAAAGGATCATCAAATAGGACTTTTCCTTTGCTTGTTCCTTCTTCGTCCAAAATTCCTTTATTTTTTAGCGCATTAATCGAGGAATGCAATGCTGGAGCACTTACAATTTCGTATTGGAGCATCAAGTCTTTTTGAAATAAAGCCCTCTGTTCATTTGCAGCTAATCGTAGAGCTCTTTGCTGAGCAAGCGTCATAGAATTTAGCAATGTTTGGTAAGCATATGCATTCTGTTGCGCTACAGTATCTAAGACCTCTTCCACTTCAGATAGTCCAATATTCAGCCTTGCTTGCGCTACCAGATGAAAACAGACCATTTGCACGTAGTTTGGGGTATCCTGCACGAGATCTCGTAGATGTATAATAGCTTCCTTTTCACAAGAAATTCCTACAGTAGCGAAGCGTTGTATCACCCAATCAGTAAATTCTGGACCAAAACTAGGAAAATCGATTGTTTGACAGGATCTGTAGAGGGGGCGCGAGGGGTCGTTTAGCATATCTGAAATCAAACTTTTTCGAGACCCCGTAAAAAGAAAGGAGACATTAGGCATTCTTTGGAAGTGAGTACGTAATGTAGCCTCTAACCATCCTTTATCATCAATTTCAGAGATTTTCTGAAACTCATCAATAGCAACAACAACACGTTTTCCTAATCCAGAAAGACTTTCTAAAAGATCTTGAATGGCAGTTTTAATATCTTCTTCGGCCAAATGTCCCAAAGTAAAACCAAAACTCGAGCTACCGTTTAAAACATCGAAATCAGCAGTCACTGTAGGCATGAGACGGCGAATTCCATTCCACCAGTTTTTTAATTTATTACGAAAAGATCGACGAGTTCGGACAGCCCGTAATAATTGATGTAAAAAATCTCGATGGGAGGTGATGTTAAAGATATCAACGATAATACAACTAAAACCCTTGCTCTCAAGTTGATCCAAGATATTCAAAAGAAATGACGTTTTTCCAAAGCGTCTTGGTCCCATTAAGACAATATGAATGCGGTTTTCTAAAAACTGATTGACGATAGAAGATAACTCAGGACGAGGGAGATAATAGTCTCCGTCCACCGGATCGCCAAATTTAAATGGATTTGCAGCTAGTTTTCTCATATGCCAATTTTTAACAAAAAACTTAAAAATTGGCAAGTGAGAAAACTTGAGTTTATGGGGTTAGTAAAAAATAAAAAAAAAGTTAAAATATAACAGGTGTTAAATTTTCATTTTAGGTTTGTTTTGGATAATTATCGTCGTTTAGATTTAAATAATTTAAATAAAAATTCTGTTTTTGTTGCTTCAGGTGATAAGAAACAAAAAGGATTTAATGGTTACGTAAGAGAAGGTGGTGATTTTTTATTTAATGGAAGGTCTATTACTGTGAATATTGGAGGCAGAGAAATATGTTTAAACAGGGGGTCTTTAATTGATTTTATCAATAACAATAAATATAAATTTAACATTGAAGATAGTGAAAACTTAAGTAAAGGATTTCTGTTTTTTGGTGGAGTGAAAGATGAAGATTTAAAAATGTATTTTAATAGTTATGTGAAAAAAAAATTAAATGAAGAAGTTAAAGAAGTTGAAGAAGTTGAAGAAGTTGAAAATCCTCTCCAAGACTGGAAATACAAAAGACTTTTTAATAGTGAATTAAGAATAGATATTTCTTTATCTTTAAGAAAAAAAATTAATTCTCCTAATAAATACAGAAACTCTCAGTATGGAGATGGTATATTAGAACCTTATCATCAAATTACTATTTCTGAGAATGGGGGAGCTATTTACTTAGGAGATGATCAAGTAAGAGAACAGTTAGGGCTGTAAAGTCTAGAAAATAATACAAAAAAGGGAAATCTTTATGAAGCAACAGTCCAAGCAGTAAAACAGCGTAATGATTTATACGGAGATTTTATGGGGCTTAAGCAACTACCAGAAAAAGACTTTTCTCCGAGTCTTTTTATCACTTTAAATAAAAGTACAAATCCAGACCATGAAGACAGCTTCAATGAAGATCTTAGCCAAAATAAATTTAAGCATGTTTTTTATCCAATCCCTGAAAAAGATAGGAATACGTATCTAGAAAAGTTAGGAGACGATTCAATAAATAAAATATTTTCATACATTGATAAAACCCTTAACAGTGGAGAAGATGTATTTATACATTGCTCTAAAGGAGAGCATAGGAGTGCTTCAATATTAACTTTATATTTTGCTACACGGGCTAAATGTCGTTTTGAGGATGCTAGGGAATATATAAATTCTTTTAGATCAGGTAATTAAACCGGTAGTAGATAATCACGATACTTTAATGACTGTTTGTCGAGAAGTATATGAAGCAAATTCAGAAAATATTTATTGATATCGAACTATCGGATCAATAGGTTGTATAGACCATTAATTTATCAGACTATTCTAGCATAAGTAAGAAAGCTCTGAAAAGAAGCAGAAAATGATTTCTCGGACTGATTGTAGGTCTTTTTTGTGATTTTCTTCGAAATAGGCTTCTGTAAAAGTCTTTCTAGCCCATGTGAGTCTCTTTAAGGTGGAAATATTCACATCTTGGCAATTCGCTAGTATCTGGGTGATGATGTTAACCGTTTCAATACCTAATAGATAAAAACGGCGGTCTTTTACTGCTGAAAATGGTTTATATTCTCCAAAATCAATGATCCTAACTGCACCTGATTGATCCATTAGAATATTATCGATGTTAAGGTCTTCCAGAAAGATTTCTTGTTCTAATAGATACTCAATAGCGCTGAAAATTTGACGAAGAAGCTCTTTAGCGTTCTTGTTGGTGAATTTGTCGAATCCCTGAAAAAGATAGGAATACGTATCTAGAAAAGTTAGGAGACGATTCAATAAATAAAATATTTTCATACATTGATAAAACCCTTA
>PAQS01000003.1 GCA_002709385.1 Waddliaceae bacterium | reverse complement strand
TACAGTGAAATCACCAGCTACTGTAGATGCTCCGATTGAAGTGCCTGTTCCGTTATTCACAACGCTTACATCAGAATTACTTGTTCCTTGAGTCGTGAATGTGATCGCACCTGTAAACGCGTTACTTGCATTTGTTAAAGTAATGGTTTTGTCATCTATATTTGTTGTGAATGCTGAGCTTCCGCTTACAGTTAGAGCTCCAGACTGAGTAATATTGTCTCCTGCTGTTACACTTAAATCACCAGCAATCGTACTTGCTGCCATAGAAAGCGTATCATCAGTAATGATGGTTAAATCACCAGCTACTGTAGATGCAGCAAATAAAGAACCTACTCCATTATTCGTCCACTGAACATCCCCTGTGTTTCCACCCGCGCTTTGTGTAGTAAACGTTACAGCCCCAGTGAAGGCATTGCCTACATCTGTAAGAGTGATGGCCATATCATTCACATCTGTTGTGAATGCTGAAGTTCCACTCACTGTTAAAGCACCACTCTGGCTCATTGCTCCACCAGATGTTGCTACAAGGTCTCCAGCTACACTTGTTGCCGCAAAACTTAAGGTATCATCTGTATCAACGGTTAATTCACCAGCTACTGTAGAAGCTCCAATTAAAGTACCTGTTCCGTTATTTACAAGACTTACATGAGAGTTACTTGTGCCTTGAGTGGTGAAGCCTACTGCTCCTGTAAAGGCATTGCTTGCATTTGTTAGGGTAACTGTTTTGTCATCTACGTTTGTTGTAAAGCTTGATGCACCGCTAACTGTTAAAGCAGCACTTTGTGTGATGTCATCCCCAGCTGTAACAGTTAAGTCTCCTGGTACTGTTGTTGCTGCAAAAGAAACTGTTTCACCACTTACAATGCTTAAGTCACCTGTAAGAGTCCATCCACTTACATTCACTGCTGTAGTATCAGTGATTGCTACATGAGAAGCATTACTTCCACCGCTTTGTGTCGTGATGGTTACAGCACCAGTGAAAATGTTAGAGGCATTTGTCAAAGTGATGGTTTTGTCATTTGCATCTGTTGTGAATGCTGAAGTTCCTGTCACAGAAAGAGCACCACTCTGTGTCATATTGTCAGATGCAGTAACACTGAGGTTGCCAGCTACTGTAGCAGCTCCCATGTCTAATGTACTATCTGTACTGATTGTCAAATCACCAGCGATTGTAGAAGTGCCAAGTAAAGAACCAAGTCCGTTGTTTGTCCAAGTTACATGACCTATGTTTCCACCAGCTGTTTGTGTATTGAATGAAACAGCACCAGTGAAAGCATTGCCAGCATTTGTCAAAGTAATTGCTGTATCATTGCTATCTGTTGTAAATGAAGATGTTCCTGCTACAGTGAAAGCACCAGATTGAGTCAATGCACCACCAGAAATCGATACAAGATTTCCAGAAACACTTGTTGCTGCATAAGAAAGCGCACTGTCAGTATCAACTGTCAGATCACCGGCTACGGTTGAAGCTGCAATTGAAGTCGCTGTACCATTATTAACAAGAGAAACATGAGAAAGGTTTGTTCCTTGTGTGGTTAAGGTAATCGCACCTGTGAAGGCGTTTCCTACATCACTTAGCGTAATCGTTTTATCGTCTACATTTGTTGTAAATGCTGAAGTTCCACTTACAGTTAGTGCTCCAGTTTGACTTACATCATCACCAGCAGTAAGAGAGAAGTTACCCGCAACAGTTGTGGCTGCTAGAGACAGAGTACTATCAGTAATCAAAGTCAGATCACCAGCAACTGTAGAAGCCCCAATAGAAGTACCAGTTCCATTATTGGTGAAAGCAACATCAGAAAGATTTGTTCCTTGAGTTGTAAATGTAACAGCTCCAGAGAACGCATTAGATGCATCGCTTAAAGTAATTGTAGCGTCATTTACATCAGTTGTGAAAGATGATGCTCCTCCAACAGTCAATGCTCCAGATTGAGTAATATTTCCCGATACTGTTGCTGTTAGATCTCCTGCAATTGTAGAAGAAGCAAAATCTGAAGTAGCTCCACTAATAACAGTTAAATCACCGCCAATATTCCACGAATTTACATTTAGAGCTGTTGTATCTGTAATGCTAACGTGGGCTGTGTTTAATCCAGAACTTTGTGTGGTTACAGTTACCGCACCAGTGAATACGTTACTTGCATCAGACAATGTAACAGCCATATCATCTACATTTGTAGTAAAAGCCGAAGTTCCACTGATATTCAATGTTCCGCTTTGCGAGATCGCCCCACCTGCTGTTGCACTTAAATTTCCTGCAACTGAAGATGCCGCCATATCTAGAGTATCATCAGTGATGATTGTAAGATCACCAGCAACTGTAGATGCTCCAAATAAACTTCCTACACCATTATTTGTCCAAGCTACATGCCCTGCATTTCCACCAGATGTTTGCGTTGTGAATGTGCTTGTTCCTGTAAAGGCGTTTCCAGCATTAGTTAAAGTAATTGCTGTGTCATCTACATCTGTTGTGAATGTAGATGTTCCTGTGACAGAAATAGCAGCTGACTGAGTGATCGCTCCACCTGCAATCACCGAAAGGTCTCCCGATACCGAAGTACCAGAGAAGACGATGGCACCAGAACTATCTAAAGTAAAATCACCTGTGATTGTAGAAGGAGAAAGAGTTGTTGCTCCTGTATTCGTCAAGGAAACGTGAGATAAATTGCTTCCTTGGCTCAAGAAAGAAACTGATCCACTAAGAGCATTGCTTGCATTAGTCAGAGTGATTGTTTGGTCATTTGCACTTGTAGTGAATGCGCTTGTTCCAGAAACAGTTAATGCACCTGTTTGTGATATGTCACCAGAGCTATCTACTGAGAGATTTCCAGGTACTGTTGTTGCTGCAAAAGATACATTTCCACCAGATACAACAGTTAAATCACCACCCATGGTCCATCCAGATACTGTTGTATCTAGACTGTTAGTGAAAGCAATATCTCCGCTATTAGCACCACTTGTTTGAGTTGCTAAAGTTACTGCACCAGTAAAACTATTGCCGGCTCGGTTAAGAGTAATAGACTGATCATCTGTGCTTGTAGTTACACTAGTAGATCCACCAACTGTTAAGTCACCTGTCTGTGTAACAGTCTGAGAAGAACTAGCAAGAAGATCACCTGCAATAGTAGTTGCAGCAAATGCAGTCGTTCCAGTTGTTGTGATGGTTAAATCACCAGCTATAGAAGATGCTGCTAAAGATGTAGAATTCGCATTTGTGAAACTTACATGACCTGTGTTTCCACCAGATGTCTGGGTCATGAAAGAAACAGTATCACTGAAGCTGTTGCTTCCATTACTTAGAGTAATCGAAATATCATCTGCATTTGTAGTAAATGTAGATGCTCCTGTTACATTTAAGGCACCACTTTGAGTGATTGCTCCCCCAGCTACTACATCTAATGTACCTGGGAGGGTCATTGCTGCAAAATCGATTGTCGATGCACTACTTACATTAAGATCACCTGCAACTACCCATCCACTTAAGCTAAGAGCTTGAGTATTTGCTAAATCTACATGAGCAGTATTGCTACCACTACTTTGAGTAATGATCGTAACAGCTCCTGTAAGAGAGTTGCTTTCATCTCCTAAAACCACAGCCATATCATCTTGATCTGTAGTGAAGGAAGAAGTACCTGTAACTGTGATTGATCCTGTTTGTGAAATCACTCCGCCAGCAGTTGCTGTCAGATTTCCAGACACAGAAGTATTTGCAAAATTCAAAGAACCGTCAGAATCTACAATGAAATTACCATCTACAGTTGATGCTGCAAGTGATGTTGCTCCATTATTAGTGAAAGATACGTGACTTAGATTTGTTCCTTGAGTCGTAAACCCTACAGATCCAGAGAAGGCATTACTAGCATTCGATAAAGTGATAACGGCATCATCTACATCAGCAGTAAAGCTTGAGTCACCTGTTACAGTAATCGCTCCACTTTGAGTGATATCTCCACCAGCAATAATACTTAGGTCTCCAGGTACAGTCATTGCCGGAAGAGTCATCGCTGCTCCCGTATCTACTGTAAGATCACCCGCAATTGCCCAAGTAGAAACATCTACAGACCCTGTTGATGCTAAAGAAATATGCCCAAGATTAGAACCAGAACTTTGTGTATTTACATCAATCGTTCCAGAAAAAGAGTTTGCCAAATCACTTAAAGTAATTGATTTATCATCATTTGTTGTTGTGAAAACAGAATTTCCAGCAACTGTTAGTGCGCCAGATTGTGTAATCACATCTCCTGCGCTTACGGTCATATCAGAAGAAACACTACTTAAAGCTATATCAACAGCGTTATCACTTGTAATACTAAGATTACCTGCTACTGTTGAAGCACCTAAAGAGCTTGCTCCACCATTATTGATCCAAGTAACATGAGCTGTGTTTGCTCCTGAAGACTGTGTTGTAAAGCTTGCTGCCCCAGAAATCAAATTAGATACATTATCTAACGTAATCGCCATGTCATCTGCATTGGTCACAAATGCAGCCGCACCGTCAACAGAAAGAGTACCTGTTTGTGTGATGGTTCCAGAAGATGTAACAGATAGATCACCATGGACTGTAAGTGCTGGCATTGCAAATGCAGTGTCACCTACAAAAGTGAAGTCTCCGAAAATTTCTGCTGTAGCGAGATCTAGAGCGGTAGAGTTATTTGTAATTGCTACATCTGATAAATTGCCTGCACCTTGATTTGTGATGCTGACTTGTCCACTAAAAGCATTACCTGCATCTGTAAGAGTGATCGTTTTATCATCACTATTTGTGGTAATATCTGTTGTCCCTGTAACTGTAAAAGCTCCAGTCTGAGAAATATTATCTCCCGCTGAAAGAGATAAATCTCCTGCTACTGTTGCAGCACCTAGGTTCATTCCTCCAGATGCATTTAGTGTAAGATCATCTGCAGAACTTACACTAGCAGATCCATTGATCGCACCATCAGTGTTGATGATTGAAATTTCACCACTTGTTGCTGTTGTAACACCTGTTGTTCCATTCACTGTAGCAAAAGCGATATCACCAGATCCACTGTTGCTTACATAGATACCACCGGTAGTTGAACTTGCAGAAAAGTCATTCAACCCTACAACAGAAAGATAAGTTCCTGATGAACCAATTCCGTTGCTTGCAGTCAGTTCTAATCCAGTGTTTGCGTTTACAGTAATGACACCACCACCATTAACGATGGCACCACTTCCATCTGTAGAAACAGAGTCTGCTTGTAGTGATACAAAGCCACCAGTACTTGCTGAGAAATCTATGTTTGCATTTACATAGATGTCACCATGAGCTTGTAAGATAAGACTTTCTGCTGTTGCTGGAGACGTAATGGAATCAGAAATTGTGATATTTCCAGCTTCTGAATTTGTTCCAGTTGCATCTGTAATAATTGTCACAGAAGAGAAGTTTAACTGATTTTCAATAGTACTTGCAAAAATTACAGCAGAGTCATCTAGAGTCGTCCAATCGAAGCCATCAAAAAATGCAGATTGAATTCCTATATTTGAAATCGTAATGTTATTGGGATCAAGGAGAAGGGTTCCTTTAGGACCATGATCTGAACGAAGATCTGCTAATCCATTGAATTCAACATAGTTCTTTCCTGAAACCTCAGCAAATCCCCCTGCGCCACTTTCGATACCACCGAGAGCTGTAATTTTTCCGTGAAAACGTGTAGCTTTATCTGCCCAAACGACAACCTCTCCTCCATCACCAGCGATAAGAGAACTAGCATCGATTTCTGCATCAGGTGCCACATATACCATTGAAGCATTGTTCATGGACTCATCAGCACCATGAGCACCGCCACCAATAAGAACTTCACCACCTCCGGTATGTCCACTAGCGAGGATTTCACCGCCTAAAATCGCAATTTTATCCCCTTGAATGCGAACTGAACCACCAGATTCACCAATATCGCTGATAGAAGCATCTAAAATACCACTAACATGAACTTCACCTTGCCCACCATTGATATCGATAGTATCAGCAATAATTGTTCCGCTTGTATTGATCGCCAAGCTGAAAATATCTCCAGCTCCTAAATTCACAAAACCATTTTCAGCAATGATTTCTCCTGTGTTTTCTACACCAACAGGACGTCCATCTTCTCCAATAGCCCCTTCAATTTTCGCATAAATGCGTCCACCTTGTGGTTTTAAGAGAACATCTTCACCCGCGACCATGGTCACGATTCCGCTTTCCGCAATAATTTGTCCGTGGTTGGCAACAGACTCACCGACAAGAGCTACTAGATCAGAAGTAATGGTTCCGTAATTGATCACCTTCCCATCACACTGTGTGAAACGATTGATGTTGTGAAGGAAATCATAATTGCTCATCTGTGCGGCAACAGCATAGAAAGCACCAGCATCAACGATGGCATCTGGACCAAAAATCACACCAGCTGGGTTTAAGAGATAGACTTGACCATTGGCCTGCAAGGAGCCATCAATCTGAGTCGGATCACCACTAATAATACGGTTCAATACTCGAGCTAAATCACTCGGCTGCACAAACTGCACCGACTCGTGACTTGCAATATTGAAATGATCAAAGTTGATGATACTACCATCAGAAGCATGGATGATAGTTTGGTCGCCGACACGATCAAATGTCGCCGTTCCCGCTACCACTTGTTCCCCTGTCGGCCCTGCCATCAGAGCCATTGACTTAAGAAACATAGATGCCGCGAAGGCTCCCTTGCAAAGGTTCTTCGCCTGTTTCACGAAGAAATCTGCACTTAGAATGGAAACCAACTTGTTGCCTGAGTTGAAACCTTTGTTGCCTTGCATTTTTCTCTCTCTATATAATTTAGTAATTCAGTCCTAGGGATCCATGAACGCGGCTGCTGCCGGAGTTAACTTTATTTGTCCCCACTCCAGCATCTTTCAAGGCAAAGCCCCAATCGATACGCAGTCTTAAACAAGTGTCAACAGAGAGCTCAGCTCCCACACCAACACCTAGTAGCCAGCTTCTGGCTTCATTAGACAAGGCTCTATGGGGAACTACCCGGCCTCCATCTACAAACGCGCCAATGGCGAGGTCCCAATTCTGTTCCCTTGGAACTGGATTAGGAGAGTGACGGTAGGTTTCTCCCTTCATTGTTTCCTTTGAAGGACCTTCCGCTAATTTAATGAAATGAGGAAGAATGTAGCGATACTCCAAACCTCCAACGATAACAGCATCACCCACAGTAGTTCCTTCTCTATAACCACGTACGGTGTACTGGCCACCTGCAGTCATTTCAAACTGTGGAATCACGCGATCTAGAAAAGTCCATTGCCCTTGAAAGCTTGTTTCAATTAAATGATTTCTCGATCGACTAGCTGAATCATGATCAAACCAATTACTTAACCAAGTACTGGCTCTTCCTCGAGCTTTAAGAATCCATGCATCTTTTTCTGCATCTGCACGCCCCATTTGAGTCACATCAGAGCTTGTACCAGCAATGCTAGAAAAATTGCGTTCCATGCTAATTTCACCATCAACATTTCCTTGCGAATCAAAACGCTCAACACGTACTGCTACTTTAGGAATAAAGAAATTTTCATTAGCTCCAGCAACAAAAACCCCCATACTGCTCGTATTTGTTTCTATATTTTGCCAACGAACCCCTGAAATCAAATCCCAGAACCAAGGTCCAGAATTATAAAAATTCCAAATCAGAGACCCTTCAATGGAATAACCATCACCGTTAAATTGAGAATCAAAAATCCCCACTGTCGCCGAAACAAAATTGTAATAAGAACTTCCTAAGCGCCAGCGCCAGCACTGTGAATCACCAATAGGTGCTTCATAGGAACTAAAGAGAACGTGGTAATCTGTAAAGCCTTCAGTCACATAATTAAAAATAAAAATATCATCATTTTCAGTCAGCTGGTTGTGTCTAAAACCAAACGTTTCACGAAAACGAGAATCACCACTCCCTGTATTTGCTACATGAGCAAAAACAGTCCATGGCCGATTTTCAGCAACCATGTAATCAATCGCAGCCTTTTGACCTCCATCAGCTTTCTTTGAACCAGAAACAGCCAACTCTACCTGTCGGCCAGGGTGACGGTTGAGATAGTGCACATAATTATTCAACTGCTCATCAAGAATGTAGCCGCCAACACCTGTAGGAGAATTTTTTAAAATACGACGGTGTAACGGACTATCTACATGATTAGCGCCCTTTTCCATACGAGGCCCCGAACCAACCGTATGCATCTCAGCAATCGTAGGAAGATCAATCAAAAAACGAAGAGGAGCATCCGGAGACTTTCTGATATCTTTTCCTTCATGAATGTCTTCAGGGTGAGGTCGAACACTTACACCAGCAATGCCCAACTCACGAAAACGACTCACAATCGCTTTTGACATCTGAACAACAGCACTTGCAAAAAACCACTGCTGTCCCTCTTTTCCCACTTCTTTAATCGACATCCACTCAAAATTTGAGCCCTCACGAGGAGCTACAAACCCGTCTTCTGTCACGGACAAAGGAATCTGCGTTTCCATCAGCTTCTCAACGTATGGATCCGTAGGCCTTCCATGCACATACTCTAACTGGACCGCCGGAACCTTAAAGCGCAAACCATCCTGCTTCGAAACCTTACGAAAAGCAAAGTTCCGATCTGAACCAGCCATCCCTGATCCGCTCGCTGGTACAGGCGCTTTTTGATGAACAGCTTCATCCGATGACAGCTCCGAAATCAACGTAGGATTCGAAAGATAAGGAGTTTCTAAATCTTCAGCTGACGGAGTTCCAAGCAATAAGCTCGGTACGGCGATAAGTGCAGTGGATAACGCTTGAATACGCACACAAGCTGCATATGGAAAATAATTTGAAAAAGAAAAAGGCGATTTTTTCATAGCTACAAAGCTCTTAAACGATCGTTCATTATGTATTTCTGTAAGTCCTCTCATTCTTCGAGATTTAGGCCTAATCTTTAGTGAAGACATTCGGACCTACCTATACTTAATTTTTTATTCAAATACTAATGACCTTAGGTTTCAAGCCATTTTTTAAAATAAAATAAAGAAACTTAGGAACTCTCTAAAATTAAAAACTTTAGAAAATGAAAAAAAATAAAATAGCCACTATTTTATAAATTGTTAATTTTTAGGAATTTAAATAAGAAAAAAAGAAGTGTGGTTTTATTCCACACTTCTAAGGAATTGTAAGCAACAGATCTAGAATTTACCTGCCAAAATTTCTACTTTATTCTGTTAAAGTAGTTTCTGGCGGAGGAGTCAATTCTTCTACAGGTTGAGATACTTTTTCAGATATTTCCTGTATGACCTCAGAGATACTTTCTGCAAGCTCTGGATCAGATGCTATAAACTCTTTGTTTTCAGATGCTTGCTCGATAATTTCTTCCACAACTTCTTCTATTGCTTTTTGAATAGACCCATCAATCACTTCCTCTGCTATTTCTTCTTGCTGAGGTTGTGATGCCATGCTTTCTACTTTGTTTAAGATTTCTATTGTGAACGATTGGAAATGATTTTGCTGCTCTTCCATAATTTCCGAAAGCTTGTTAAAACTCCCTGCAACTTGTTCACTGGTGTTTCTATCTTGATTCAAAGCAGAATGCAAAGAAAGGATATTTTCATTCAGCTTTTCAAGATTTTGATTTAATTTTCTAACATTCGCAAGTTGCTTATTTTGTTTCGTCTTTAAAGCATCACGAAGTAAGTCATGGTTAACAATCACAAGCCCGGTAAACATACTAAAGCCAAACAAAATGAGAGTCATCCATACTTTAATTTGTTCTTTTACAAAGAGCCACATACTGATTCCAAAAATTAAAAGAGGAATCATCAAAGCCATCGCATTAGTAGAAAAAACATAAGAGAGAAATGTATCCATGTGGATCCTCCAGAATTCTATGGTTTATGACTTATATTAACGCAGCAATTACAGCTAAGCTAGAGATTTTTCTCTCTGAGAGAATTCCCTCAAAAGAAAAAAGAAGCTAAAAACTTCTTGCAGAATAGCTTTCAGGGTCATAGGATACCGCTTTCACATTTTTGAAAAAGGAGCTTTTATGGGATTAATACATACATCAATGAATACAGAAACGATCAAGCAAGGCTCTAATGAAGACTCTAGAGTAAGAAAAGAACCCTTAAGCTTCGATGACTTAAGAAAGCTTTTAGATAGTGATGATAAAATTGTCAAAAATCAATTGCACCTCTTTATGTGGAGATTAAAAGAAAGTTACGGAGCTGAATTTCCTTTCAAATGTCAACCATGCTTTGAAGAAAAAGAACTCTCAGGACCCACAGTGCAAAGTGTATGGAAACTTACTTTTCCTACACGTGATGATCTTACCATCATTAACTGTACAGATTTTGATCTTAGCGTAGGTGATGACCACTTTATCAAGTGGGATGGAGAAACTCCTAAGCGTTGGTACTGTTCTGAACGTAATCAATGGCAAGCACAAGACCGACTCGAAATAGATGAACACGAACGTTTTCTTGTATTTTGGAAAACCCCTCCTGAACATGGTCCCCGTGATGATTTACTTATTATTCGTAGCGGACGAAAAGAAATCAAAGGAAAAGTAAATACAATGTATAAAGACAACAGCTACGAAATTGACAACTTATATCACCCCAACATAAAAAAATCAGAACTCATTCGCGATTAATAAATTAAATAAAAAGGGGAATTTTCCCCTTTTTATTTCCTAAGATAGAAAATTTTCAGCCTCTCGGATCATTCTTGGAATTTTTTTATTTACGACTTTATATAAGCAATTGAGAGTAAGTCTTGATTTTTGCTTTGCTACTGTTGGAGAACGATCAAAGCGATATACTTTATCAAAATTAGGCTGAAGCTTCACTTCAAGCAACTTACTTACATTTTTCTGAAGCGATTTAAGTAAGGGTACATAACCTTGATAGTCTTTAGAATCTAACTCTTTTGCAAAAATATTCCACGGACAGCGCTCTCTAGGAATCAATTCTTGTAACTCATAAAGAATGGGATAAACCTCATTGCATTTGGCATTCCAAACTTTCCAATCCTCATAAGCAGGTCCACTTAAGCAACCTGAAATGAAATCCCGATAAAACTTTGTACCTGATGACTGCATTTTAAAATTTATTTTAAAAAGATGATCCACCACAGCATCAAGCAAGCCTTGCCCCTCCTTACTTGCAGGAGTCTTCATCAAATACTTAAAAAGCCTCTTGTACTGCCCAGGCTTTCTCATAGCTGTAAGAATCCCAGTACTATCGGAAGTACTATGGATCGCACTATAAGACTCCCCCCGCTCAATCAACAACTTCCAAGACTCCGTAATTAAAGAGAGACTTAAGGAGTCTATCTTGGTGCTACAAATCAAAATTTCTGGCTTCGTCTTTTTCAAAATAAGTCTTTTGCTCGATTTATGATCGTTAAACCACTGACCTAATTTTTTCGCAGAACTTGGAATCGGAACCTTTGTGTTGATAGACACTGGAAACGCCTCGAAAAGATAAAATAAAAGAGTAAAATTTTTCTATCATGCTAAGAGCTTAATATCAAGACATTTAAACAAATATCTTTCTCATTTTTTACGCTTCCAGCTTTATCAAAAAAAATAAAACAAAAAAACATTTATTATTAATAATAAATGTTAAAATAGTAAAAAAACAAACTAGCTATTTATCATGGATATATCAAATCTTCAACATTCTTTATATGTCGGATTAAAATCCTGTCAAAAGTACTGTAAAAGAAAATATGTCAAGTGGGAGCAAGAGTACTGTGAGCTAGACAGAAGAGTAAATGATCTTGCCTTATCGTTTATTAGCTCTCCGCCTCCCTCTCTTTCTCAAAGATTTACGAGAAGTATCAAGAAAAGAAAAATCATTGTCATCACCCACTTAAAACACTTTTTTTCTCCAGTCTTAAAACTTAATGCTAAATTTTTTAAAAAATTAGCACATTTCGTTGCTTCCGAAGAAGATATGCAAGCAGCTCTAAATCCTCACCGCGAACTCATTCAACAACATTTTGATGTACAAAACCTAAGTCTTTCCTCTCAGGCGAAATTTGATGAAATTCTTAAGCATTTATCAATAAAACACTTAGAAGACGAAGAAGATTTATTTTCCTTTTCTATGTTTGAACAAGAGCCTATCAAAAGCCTCCAAGACCCTCGTTTTCCTTTCCAGATTTTTGCAGATCGTTATGGCAAAGGTACTTTAAAAGGAATTACTGGAAATTATGAAGGACTTGAAGGTATGAGTGATTCCAAATCGTCCTTACTTTTTTTAAGTCTGCTTAAACAGAGCTCTATAAACGGCGAAAAAGAAACCGAACGTTATGAAAAGTTACATGAACGACATAAGATTATAGAAAGCACACTAGAACAAACAAAAAATAGAGCAGAACGAGAAAACGCATCTATCCCAATAAAAAATGAATGGGCTGCAGATATTGAAAAGATGAAATCTGGAGAAACTCATTTATTTCCAGGAGGCTGGGATGCTCAAGATAAATCTAGTGGTCATAGTATTCTTTATGAAGTCACTCGAACGAGCAAAAATAAATATCGCTTTCGCATCATCAATACAGGAGCCGGAATACATTACCATAAATATTTTTGTGATCGTAATAACCCTTGTGTCATTAAGGCACCTGTCTTCTTAGAGTGGAAAAATGTGAAACAAGCCCGTATAAACGATGTACTTTCTCAATTATTAGAAGGACGTCTTTTAGAAGGGTTAGCAGATGTAGAAGAAGAATCTTACCAAGACAAATACATTTATGAAGATGTGTTGAAAAAGCAACTTGGTAAAGAAACTCGATCCTCAAATCTTATCACAGGACAAAGATCAGGTAACTGCGCGTGGATGGTTCTTGTTGCCTCATTAAGAACCCAAGGAAAAACCAAAAAATATTACGCCCAAGATACCATGCTGCATTTATCAGCACTGACCTCCTTAGCTAAACTTTGTAACTCTCCTGAAAACTTCAGTGCTGAAGATTACGCTTTACAAGTAGAAACCCTTGAGCGTGGCTTGGAAGAGTTTTGTGAAAATTTAGGAAAAAATAAAGTAGCAGATCAGTTACCTAAACGAGAGTACAAAACTCTTATCGCAACCCTCCCACAGCTTATTCTTCGCGTATCAGATCTCAAACTTGGCTTAGATGAAAATATCGACAAAATTGAAAATTTTACAGAACTTCGATTAGGAAGAGAAACAATAGAAGAAAATTTTCCTTCTTCTCTTACCTTATTTAGTGAAAATCTGAATGCAAATAAAAGTCCTGCTTCCACAAAACCACATATACAAACAGACAATATTCCTCTACTAACGGAACTTAATGGTACTCCCTCTCAAGTTATAGAGAAAGTGCGCGACATAAAAGAGAGAGCCTATTTCATTAATTCTGATAAAAAAGAACCTCTCAATGCTTTTGCCTATTTACACCTCGCCTTATTTGAAAAAGGTCACTTAGATCAATATTTAAAAAAGCAAAAACTCTCTCCAGAAGAGTTTCAAAATTGGCAAACACTTCTTTCCGAGCTAATGGAAGTCATTAGTAGCACGATTCAAAATACCAAGCAGGCCACTCCTTTGCAAATTCTGGATATGGCTAAGATTTATGCATTTACCTATGAAATAGCGGTAAAACACGAAAAAGGGATTAAAGGAAGAAAAGATGAAGGAAAACTCTCTTCCTACCCAGTATATACCGACTTTTTCAAAAACTACCTTCTTTCTCCTACAGGAAAAAAAGATCTTTCGTGTTCTTCTGAACTAAGAAAAGAATGGCGAGAACTCATTCAAAATTTAGAAAACTTACACAAACCTCTCCCAAAAGATTCTCCACTAGTTCCTCTATTTTCTGAAGGAATTAGTAAAGAAGCTGTTCGATATGCAGACACAAAATCTTGGGAGAAAATGAGTTCCTCATACCTTTTATGGAAAGGCTTAGGTTACGATCTTCAAAAGCACTTTTTAGAGATAAAACAATTAGATGAGACTTATATTTTCGCTTATAAAATGAAATACATTGAGGCACAAGAAGCACTAGAAACAGCTCCTCACTCCTTCCTAGAAGAACTTGAAAAGCGAAATCAAATAAAAGCTAAACACAACCAAAAACAAGTCGAATTAGTAGATGATCTTTTCACAAAACTAAAAGAAACAATCGACTCTTTTCCAGATACAGATTTGTGTAAAAAAGAGTTTTTTGGTGACAAAAGTAGTAATGACTTAGAAAAGCTTTTTGGATTGAAGGGCGATTGGGGGTTTATTTCTAAAGAGAATATAAAAGACCCAGAATCTTATCGTGATATCATAAGTATAAGTAAAAAGCTCCAAAAGTTTTGCGAAAAGTACCAAGATAAACTCAATATAGACTTTCCTGAAAACTTATCTTTTCAGCCCTACGAAACAGCATTAAGTGCACTACCTGAAATGAGCGACCTAAACGCTCTACGCCCCTCTAATACTCAAATTGTAAACAACCCTTACACAACAAAATCTCACTGTGGGAACACCCTTCTCGAATCAAAAATTAACAGTAGTCAATACAGTTTTTCTATTCAAATGGGGAATCAAAACTACAGTAGTTCTGAAATAGCCATTCCAAACTATTCTGAAACAGAAGAAGGCAAAAAACTCAGCGCTCTCAACGATTGCACTTATATCGACTCTTTACAAAAAATGTGTCGTCAATGTTTATGGGCTATCCAAGGAAAAGATGAAAAGTGGAATAGAGACTACGAAGAAGAGATCGTTCAACTCACAAAAGCACCAGATGGTATTACTATAGAAATTTTAGATTCTGACGGAGTTCCAATTATAGAAGAAGCTTCCTCTTTAAATATCACACGATATCATGAAAGAAATACACTCAGTAACTTAGAAGAGAAAGTACCAGCAAATCAATTATCTGCTCTTTCACAAAGTTTAGATTTAGAAGAAAACTCCAAGAAAAACGCTCAACAATTCTATGCCTTACTTAGAAAACATGAAGCTCCTGAAATACGCTTCCATAGAATATTAGAGTTTTTAAATTCTTACGAAAGCATGCTTGAGATATCAGAAAATCGAGAACATGCCTTCTACTACTTAGAACAATCATCTTTCATCCAAGAGCTAAAAACCGATCCTGCTTTAATGCAAAAGTGGAAAGAATTTATCCATAATGAATTGTCAAAACAAATCAAAATGCAAAAAGACTCTAAAAAAGATCATTCAGACCTTGCCTACCGTATTTTATCCACACATCGTCTTTTTCGCATTGTACAGAGAGAGCTAAAAGACTCTTCATCTATGACAGAATCTTTAGAAAAACTGGATTTCCAAAGAAGAAAAACCCTCATTAAACTCATCGAAACTTTTACAAAAAATGAGAATTCTTTTTCTCCTCAAAAAGCTTATACAAACCTTGATGCTAGTCTAGGATCTCTTGTAGCAGAAGCTTTAGCTTCTTTCGAAAATGTTCCTGAAAGCAAGCGTAATCAAGAAGAACTTGAACTTTGGGCAAAGACTTTTCAGCTTTGTCTCGAAGAAGGGAAAGGATCTACCGCAGGTGAAGTTCGTTTAGCTGCAGACCAGCAACTACACACTTGGGCTGAACTTTTAGAAAAAGAAAAACACTTATTAGAAAACATTTTAAATGAAGTAGACAGACAAGAAATCGACTTATATACCGGAACAATATCAGGTGAGCAAGTATTTAAAGAGAGTATTGATACAGCGAAAATTCCATGTTTTAAAGATATTGGTAATTTAGAAGCAAATCTTCTTGTAAAGCGGGTAGGAAGTAGTTTCCTTATACAAAATAAAAATTACAGAGGTATTGAACTCAGAGAAAATGAGAAAAATAAAGAAGAGTTTCTCATAACAATGAAAAAAAATAATATTCGCTATACTTTGCAAGAATCCCCTTATGTAAAAGAAAATTTCCTTCCTCTTTCACTAAGAGGTCAAAATTTCTTGTACTGGGAAGGAGAAAATGGAACCCTTTTTATCACTTCGAAAGAATACAAAGGAGTAAACGGCAACTACGACACAGTGTACGAATATTTAGTAAATACTGAAGGGAAAATCCGCAGCTATTCCGAAGAAAGAGACGATCTTTATCTACTCCCTACTGGTTCCAGAAAAGCACTCACAAACGATGGAAAAACGATCGAAGACTGTAATCCGATTCCGGATGATTGTATTCCTTTTCTAGATTTAGTAGACCCAGCTCATCTTTTATGCTTTGTTGACCGTGAAGGAAATGCTCAAAAAGTCACCCTACCTTGTCATGATGCAAAAACAGGCAAACTTATTACCTTCAACAAACATGGAAATCATTGGGTACTAGAAAATCATCCTTCATATCGATTGAAGAGCAGTCCAAGTGGAAAAATAAGAGGAAACTACGTTCGTACTTTATTACTAGAAAAAACTTCTGGAGAGGATTCTAAAGTCAAAAATCTATCTATGCTTGTAGCTGATTGTAACCATACAGACTTTGCAAAAATCGATAAAGATGGTTGTAAGAAAATTGAATGGACATTTGAAGGAAAAAGAAAAGGCTCAGGAAACTCTTTCTTACTTATGGATATCGATACCGAAAGTGTTCATTGGAAACTCAAACCTAAAACATGTGAAGAAAACTTACATAGCGTATTTCACTATCTAATGCGCCCTCGAAAAGACTATCAATCAGCTCTTAAGTTGATGTGGAAGTCAAAAATACAAAGACCATACACAGAAAAAGAACGAGAACTACTTCTTCGCATTATAGAATCTGGAGATAGCTTTGAATTTGATGAAAATAAAAAACTTACCACAAAAATATCTCTAGAAAAAGTAGATCATCACCCAAATGCTCACGCTTTGAGAATCATGGCTGCAGGACTACTCTTAGAAAATCATGAGAACTATCCAGATTTAGCACTACAAAACTCTTTCCCTAAAGAAAAAATACAAAATTTGCTTTGGATTAACTTTATTCAATTTATACGTATTGAGGCCTTTGAAGAAGGTTTTGATCCATCTAAGATCATTGCTCAGTTAAATTTAAGCGAAAACAGCATTGGATTAAACGAAAGCATAAAAAGCCAATGGTGGTCAGGACGATTTACTCCCATGCCAGTAAAAGATGCCGTACAATGGACCCCACTTAAAACACAGATAGGAAAGCAAAAAATTTCAAGGCAACCCCTTGGGGGCATGAAACAATTCTTCGATGTTAAAGAAAGTAAAGAGTGCCCTTTTCATATATTGAATCACGATAAGTGGCAAATGAGTGATGACAGAAAAGATATCTTAAATCGATTTGACCAGAGAATGAACCAAGCGAAGGAAAAATGGAGTGAAAAATCTTATACAATCACGAAAGAAAAATCTATAGAACTCTCTGAATCATTGCTGATAAAAAAAGAAACATTAAGTAATTTTATTTTGCATGCTGAAAAAGAGCTTCTTGTATGTATCAATCGCTCAACAGACATGAACGATCTTATGAAACGTTTAGGCTACTCTAAAAGAGAACTCAATATGAGTGACCTAGTGGAGCTTCTTTTTCAAGAAAATTTAGAAGAGCGCTTTGGAAAAGAATGGCCTGAAATTCAATCTCTTCTTATTGCTTGTATGGAAGGAAAAAGTACTCTCCATCAAATCGATCGATGTCTATCTATATTAGAAAAACTTCAAAATATGCCTCCAGATTCTGATGAATGGAACACTTTCAGCCATGAACTAGGAAAAGAAGTACATCTTGCTCGCTGCTATGATCCTCGAGAAAATATTCGTATTCTTGCAATGGAATATCTCGGGAAATTCATGATCTACCCTGAACAAATCACAGCAATTAGAAGTATGGTGGAAGAACAAGGACCTAATAAAGTCCTACAACTCGTCATGTCTTTTGGAAAATCTAAAGTTCTTAACCCCTTAATTGCAGCATTAAACGCACGTACTCAAGAAGGCAACAAGCAGCTATCCGTTGTATGTATGACACCAGGAACATTTGGAACATCTTCTGAAGATTTAGAACAAACTCTTCGAGAAAAATGTGGGAAAGGTTTGTACCGCTTCTCTTTAAACCGCAGTGAATGTACTTCAGCTGAAGTTCTAAAAATAAAAAGACAAAATCTTGAAACCGCTCGCGACCGAGGAAATGTTGTTGCTGCACGTCCCAATGATTTACTCATTGTACGCCTGATGATTCAAGCTCTTTTGTGTGAAAATATCACAGATGAAGAAAAACAATCTAAAGATGCAGCGATTGAAGAACTTTTAAAAATAGAACACTTATTTGCTGAAGAATCTGCTGTTATTTACGACGAGTTCGATAGTATTTTTCACTACCAAGATATGCTTAATTTACCACTAGATACCCCAATACTCGTGAGCGAACAAGGTGAAGGTCTAGACCTTAGCTGGGATATCTACGAAAATATCTTAGATGGAAGCATCCGAACAAAAGATGGTGCCCTTATTAAAGACCTGATTCGTCTAGAAGAGAATAAAGAAGAGCTCATTTCTCCTGAAAGGTACGAAATAGAAATTTTGCCTTCCATTCGTCAACATTATGTCGATTCTTTAGCAGAAGAATTGAAAACAAATTCAAAAGAACTAAAAGATGCTCTCTATGCATACTTAAGCGGTGATGACGCAAAAGCTGAAAACGTTCCCGGTTTTGTAGAATGCTTAGATCAATTAAAAGTAAATGATGAAGCTCTACTTGAGCGTATTGCGTTTATGCGAGGACAACTACGAAAAAATGGGTATCTAGTCCAAGCTCTTACTGTAAGCGCAGGAGCTAAATACGGAATAGGTAAGCAAAAGTTTGCAGTTCCCTACCTCGGCAATGGGACCCCAAAGCCCTCACAATTTCAAACAGTATGGCAAACAGTCAACAAAACACTGCAATGTTATCTTTGGGAATGGGATGAACGAGCCGATCCTCATCAATTTGCACAGTACTGCCTGGAGAAAAAAGAGCTTTCTACACTCTCAGAAGACTTCTTATCTGTATTTGATGTGAATACAGCAGAAGAACTTGAAAAATTAGCAAAAAAAAATCCTTATGAATTAGTCGGTCGTTTTGAATTTTATCGAAAAAAAGGTACTGCAGAAGGCAAACTTGCAGCACGAAAAATTTTGATCTCTTATCTCAAAGAAAAAGTTTTTATAAATGTTAAAGAATACCCCGAACAAATTTCAGGAACTCAAGCAGATCGCCTAAGTATGGCAAAGAAAATGTTTGGGTATTCAGGAACTCGCAAAGGATTTTCTGCCTGGGGGGCAACCAATGTCCAATGGGACTCCCTATCTACCCTAAAACTCGCATCAAGAATTTGCTCAGAAAAAAACGAACTTCATATAGATAATGCAAGTGAAGCACAAAATCTCTTAGAAAACTTGCTCATAGATAAGAAATGGACAAAAGAAAATAGCGCTCTCATTGATGTCGGCCCCCTCTTTCGTGGAAGAGGAAATGATGAGGTTGCAAAAGACATTTCCAATTTTCTCTTTCAACACCCCGAATTAGAGAAAGACTTCGTACTTTACTACCACCCTCTTAAAGACGCTAATGGTCAAGCTAGCGAAAGTACCCAATTAGCTATTTTGAAGAAGGGTGAAGATACTCCTCGCTTCGTAAACGGTAGTGATATCAGCAGTATAGCCGAAGCATGTGGCCTTGAAGAAAGTGCTGTAAAAGACAAGATCATCGCGCATTTCGGACAAGTACAGTGTGTAGGAGCAGATCTTCCTTTACCTTATGGAGCTAAAGCATGCCTTCTCTTCCGTCCAAGTATAGATCGTGAAACCCTTGCACAAGCATCCATGCGTCTACGTAAATTATTAGATGGTAAGCAGTATCTCACCGTTGTGATCTCTGAAGAAGTTGAAGAATTTCTTCGAACAGAAATGGGCATTCCAGATGATGAAAAGCTCAGCGTACAACATATCTATGAGTGGAGTGAAATCTATCGTGAAGAAGAAGAAATAAAAGCTCATTACGAAGGAACCAAGTTACTCATGAAAAACCTTCTCGAAGAAGCTGTACTAGAAAAAATACGAAGAGCAGAACCTGATAAAAGAAGGGAAATCGCTCAAAAAGGACGGAGTATCCTTGTAAAACAATCTAAAGGAAGCTTTTTTGAAAAATGGGGACAATTTCTAAAAACAGGATCTCCAGAAGAAGGCTTAGAATTAGAAACAAAACGTCTAATCGAAGAAGCTCAAAAAAGTCAGTTATTTACGGATAAAGAAATTGAAGAGTTGAGAAACGAGCTCAACGATTTACTAGAGCGGGAAACTGTTTTACCACAAATAAAACAGTTACTGGAAGAAGCTGAAAAAAGCGAAAAGTTTACCGAAGAAGAACTGCTTAGCTTAGAAAAAGAACTGAAATCTCTTGTGGAAGAAAAACAAATTTCAGAAGTGCCAATGCCAAAAAATGTCATTCTTCATGGTGATACAGTGGAAACTGGAGAACTACTTGTAGAACATTCTCAAGAAATTGATCAAGCTATAGAACAAGAACTTTCTACAGATATTGATATCGATATCGAACGTTCCACCGATCGCTTACAAGTAGGAGAGAAGCAAATTCCTGAACTTCCTTGGAACGATATTGAATGTAAAAATTTCATCTCAGAAAATACAAACCTTAATCGTTTTACCGCATTAAATGAAGTACTCAAAGAAGCAAAAGAACCATGGAAAAATTATGAAGGCCTTTTTTCTAAAAACTTACACGTAAGCCAGAACTTACTAAGAAACTGGGAAGAAAGTACTGGCCCTCAAAGCTTCTTAGAAAGAAACTCAAAACCTATTCACGAACTTTTGATTATTCGTAGAGAAGATGGTCTTCACGGCTTTCTTTTATCCGCTGAAGAATCTCTCACATTTAAAAAACATTTATCAAAAAATAGAAATAAACAAGAAGCATATATCTGCGATACTAAGGGAAGAGTATTAGAGTCTTCTTCTCCAAAGAAAAGAGAACGTCTCTACCTAAGCAATACCTTAAGTAGTGGAGATAGAAAAGACTTAGCTCTTTTGCTTTTCTCCTCAGCTATGATGCAATGTCGAGTACGCCATCTCGAGCACCTACTTACCCATTCAGAAAACGAACTCAGTACTTTCTTAAAGAGAAATCAACAAGATTTATCGAGCTTTTTAAAAGCAAGACTTGCCCAATCACATGAAGACTTAGAAGAAATCAAATCACAAAAACGTTGCTTACAAATTATTAGATAAAAAGATAAAACGCAGCGAAGCAAAAAAACTCCCCCGCAAAGAAAAAAATATAGGNTATAGTGGANCCCAAAAANTAGACCACTATAAGCCTATCGCTGCGCCGTAGTCTCTTTGCTTCGCCGCGTTCATATGCAACTATAGATAGAGGCATATTTCANCTTATACTATTTCTATAAGCTGAAGAGGANNCATCATAGCCATGATAAAAAAACTCCCTCAAAGCTAAAATCTGTATTCATACAACAAATGTTTTCTGCTTCAACAAGATGGAAAAAAAAAACGCGGCGAAGCAAAGAGGCCACGCCGCAAAGAAAAAAATATAGGCTATAGTGGACCCCAAAAATTAGACCACTATAAGCCTATCGCTGCGCCGTAGTCTCTTTGCTTCGCCGCGTTCATATGCAACTATAGATAGAGGCATATTTCAACTTATACTGTTTCTATAAGCTGAAGAGGACTCATCATAGCCATGATAAAGAAGCTTCCGCATACAACTAAAATCCTCGGCTTAATGGCTTTTTTCTCTATAAAAGCCTTTCGACAGCCCTCTAGATTTTTACAAGGAGTAAAATTGCTTTGTCCTAATTTTTGAAACGCTAAAGCTAAATCATCTGTATTCATACAACGGCCATTGTCTGCTTCAACAAGATAGTAATGAGCAATACCTTCACCAATTGCACACAAACAAGTTTCTAAATCACGCCCTTGAGACAAAGCCATAACCACTTCAATATCATGCTCAGGGTACTCGGAACGGGCTCTTTCAAAAAGAGTTCGGAATGAATCAGGGTTATGAGCAACATCAAAAATTACAGACTCAAATCCATACTCAAGTAGCGGCCCGCGAAGATCAAAACGACACGGCGGCCTTGCCGCTAAACCTTTTTCTCTGGCTGACTCACTTAAAGGAAAATCCTTAGATAAAACATCCAAAATTCTAGAAGAAATAGCAGCATTTAACGCATCTATTGGCCCTTCTACTTCTTCTACTAAATGCACAGGAGCTTGCTTATCTCTAGCAATTTCCATGATCACATCGTTCACAAGAGTTGGGCCTAAAACTACGGGTATTCCCTCTTTAATAATCCCTGCTTTTTCTCCAGCGATTTCCCCTAAAGTCTCTCCTAAAAGATTTGTATGATCCAAGCCAATAGAAGTAATTGCTGTCACTGTTGGAGATAGAATATTTGTAGCATCTAGACGCCCCCCTAAGCCCACTTCAAACACAGCAATATCAACCTTCTCACGTGCGAAATAAATCATAGCAAGTAGAGTTGTCAGTTCAAAAAAAGTAGCCGGAATCTGATTTTCTTCAGCAATTTCAAAAAGAGGTCCTAATAACTCGGCAATCTCCTCTTCAGCAATGTACCTTCCATTGATCTGAATTCGCTCCCAAAAATGCTCAATGTGAGGTGATGTAAAAAGACCTACACGATATCCGCCAAACTCTAAAGCCTTCGCTACTTTTGTACAAACCGACCCTTTTCCATTAGTTCCCGCCACATGCACAATAGGGTACTGAGCTTGAGGAAAATCTAGATAACTCGAAATAGAATGAACATTCTCCCAAATAGCCTTCTGCATCCCCCTTAAATTATCTAAGCCAAGCTTTATAACTGCTCGTTCATTCGTCTGATAAAGTTTTTTTAATAGGGAAGCGTATTTTGTCATTTTTGATTTTCTCTCCTGAATAGCTTCAATCAGTAAGTCAATGATTCTCTTTTTTAAAAAGCGAATTGAGGGTGGTGTTTAAGGAAACGTTCATATAGTTTTGAAAAGGTTTCTTCCCCAACCCATGATGCACCAAGACGGATATGTGGTTTAACGGACCCATGAAAATCTGAACCGCCTGTAATCATCCATTCTTTTTTATTTGCCATACGTAACCCCCTTTCTTCTCGGTGTTTAGGCAAATTGCCATAATAAACTTCTATTCCATCAAAATCCATATTTTGCAAATCACGTATGACAAAAGAATGTGGAATAAGGTGAGGGTGTGCAATGACAGCATAACCACCTGCTTCGTGAATGCAATCTACTGTTTCACGAGCTGATACAGTACTAGTCTCTACACAGCAAGGCCGGCCGTCTCCTAAATACTTATGAAAAGCTTCAGTAATTGATGAGACGTACCCTTTTTGAACCATCACTTGTGCGATGTGTGGACGCCCTACAATAGCTCCCTTAGTCTTTTGATTAACACCAAAAGCACTAAAAATAATTTCTTCGTGAACAATGGGCATCCCACGATCGGCCAACTTTTCTAAAATCTTTGTAGCCCGCTCGATACGCCGTTTGACATGGCGTTGGCATAAACTTTGAATCGCCTCATGATCTAAGCGAAAACCATAACCTAAAAGATGTACACTTTCACCTAAGTGGAAAGCTGAAAACTCTACACCAGACAGCAATTGGAAGTTCTTCTCTTGTGCATATTCCAAAGCCTCCTCATACGCCGACACCGTATCATGATCCGTAATAGCAAGCCCTGATAAGCCTTGAGAAAGAGCCAGATCAATGAGTTCGATAGGTGTCATCGTTCCATCAGAACAGGTAGAGTGGCAATGCAAATCTGCACGAAACATTAGTCAAATCCTTCTTCATAAGGGATCTGTAGTACTTCCTGCTTTAACTCGACAGAGAATTGATCTCGTACTCTATTCTGAATTTCCTGCACCAGACGCCCCATTTCTTTACTACTTGCAGCCCCAGCATTAATAAGAAAATTAGCATGAACCATGGAAACTTGAGCATCTCCCACATGCACCCCTTTCAAACCTGCTTTTTCAATCAAAGCCCCGGCCGCTGCAAGGTCCGGATTCCGAAACATACAACCTGCAGAAGCTTCTTGTAAAGGCTGAGTTTCTTTTCTTTTCTCTACAATCGCAATTTGTCGATTTCTTGCCTCAGAATCATATGTGAGCTGGAATTTTGCTGAAAGAATAACCCCAGATAAATCCTGAAATGGTGACTTCCGATAAGAGTAATTCAAATTTTTACAATCATACACAGTAACGGTTCCATCAGCATGCAAATACTCTACCTCAATAAGAGAATCTGCTGTTTCTCGACCATTAGCCCCTGCATTCATATAAACAGCCCCACCCACAGAGCCAGGTATCCCCGATGCAAATTCTAAACCCGACCAAGATTGACGCGCTGTTCGAGCTCCTAACTGAGAAAAATTGAAGCCAGCACCCACATGGAAAACACCCTCGCTTTCCATCTCACAAAATGCAATACGATTCAAAATGACCAAGCCATTATAGCCTCGGTCATCAAAAATACAATTTGACCCTTTCCCCAAAACAAAAAAGCTCAACCTCTGATCACGACAGAGCTTGAGCGTTTCTTTCATTTGGTCTACAGTGCGTACTTCAACAAAATAGCGGGCTGGGCCGCCAATACCAATACTTGTGTATCGATCAAGTAAAATATTTTCTTTCCAAGGTTCCATATCGGACCTTTACTTCGTGCCTGTTAGACGACTAGCAGAGCCTCCTCTCCTAGTACTCTTCCTTTATATACTTGGTCCATAATCGCATTCACAAAATTTGCGCCTTCCGGAGAACCAAACTTACGAGCTAAACGCATAGCTTCAGAAATTGCTACCTTAGCAGGAATTTTTTCATCATACAACATTTCATAAATTCCCAAGCGCAAAGCAACACGCTCAACAGTATGCATACGTTCTAATCTATAACCCTGGCTGCAATTCTGCATTTCAGCGTCGATCTCCAAAGCACGCTGACCCACTAACTCGCCTTTCTCCAACGCTTCTTTCACCGAGCGACGAGTTACCCGAAGCTCGCTCATCATAAGCGGCACCGCATAATCCATATCTAAATCACCCAATTCTTGACTAAACAAGAGCTGGAACACAATTTCACGAAATTTTTGCGGTGGCAACGACATAAAAGAACCTCTTAATTCCTCATATCCTAACTGCTAACGACAGTTAGTGAATCTACCTGGATGGATAGCTAATTGATAAGATGATGCAACAAACACCCGCATATTCTGACAGATCGCCATATTTTATACCAGAATAAATTGAATAATTGATTTTAGGAAAAAACTTGGACAATATTGCCCTCTCGCATAGAATTTTTTCCAACTGGAACTAACGAATTATTACCTATAATTCGCGTCAGGAAAGAGCAATCCAAGGGAGGAGAACACGGATGACGTTTGACTTAAACATGATTGAAGAACTGTACAGGAAACTCCCTGAACGAATAGAAAAAATCCGAGCGGTATTTAAACGTCCACTCACGCTTTCTGAAAAAATTATTTACACACATCTCGATAAAGATCTCGAAAATATCCCCAATCGTATGGTGGATTATATCGATTACCGCCCAGATCGCGTAGCAATGCAAGATGCCACCGCTCAAATGGCGCTTCTTCAATTTATGTGCTCGGGACGCAAAAAAACAGCTGTTCCCTCTACCGTTCATTGCGATCACCTTATTTTAGCTGAAACAGGTGCTGAAGAAGATCTCTTGCGCTCTACGCAAGATAGTAAAGAGGTATTTGACTTCCTACAGTCTGTATCTAATAAGTACGGTATCGGTTTTTGGAAACCAGGTGCCGGGATCATCCACCAAGTTGTACTGGAAAACTACGCATTTCCTGGCGGAATGATGATTGGAACAGATTCCCATACCCCAAATGCTGGTGGATTAGGAATGATTGCTGTTGGAGTCGGAGGTGCTGATGCCGTTGATGTAATGGCTGGTATGCCTTGGGAACTGAAAGCTCCTAAACTCATCGGGGTTCAATTAACGGGAAAACTTAGCGGCTGGTCATCTTCCAAAGACGTCATCCTAGCCGTAGCCGGCATCCTTACAGTAAAGGGAGGCACGGGGGCAATTGTTGAGTATTTTGGAGAAGGTGTAGAGTCCCTCTCTTGTACAGGAAAAGGTACGATTTGTAATATGGGAGCCGAAATCGGTGCCACTTGCTCCGTCTTCCCGTATGATCAACGTATGGCTGATTATCTTAAAGCAACCGGAAGAGCAGAAGTTGCCGCTTTAGCAGATGGAGTACAAGATTGCCTGAAGCCAGATGCTGATATCTTAGAAAATCCTGAACTCTATTTTGATGAAGTCATTCATATCGACCTCAATAACCTTGAACCTTACATCAATGGTCCCTATACACCAGACCTCGCTTGGCCAATATCCAAGTTTAAGGATGCTGTACTTGAGAAAGGGTATCCAGAAAAGCTTGCTGTAGGCTTAATCGGCTCTTGTACCAACTCTAGTTATGAAGACCTAGAGCGAGCAACCAGTATTGCTAAGCAAGCGGTAAAACACGGCAGTAAAGCAAAATCAAGCCTTACAATTACTCCAGGTTCGGAACAAATTCGAGCAACCATTGAACGCGACGGGCATCTACGTGTTCTTTCGGAAATTGGAGGCCAAGTCTTAGCCAACGCTTGCGGTCCTTGTATCGGACAATGGAAGCGTCATGATGTGAAAAATGGGGAAAAGAACTCCATCATCACCTCATTTAACCGAAATTTTTCAGGTAGAAACGACGCTAACCCAGGTACACACTCCTTCGTGGCAAGTCCTGAAATCGTCATAGCTTTTAGCTTAGCTGGGCGCCTTACATTCAATCCCCTAACAGACCCTCTTGTTGGTGAAGATGGAAAAGAATACTATCTAGAGCCTCCAACAGGAGAAGAACTGCCAAAAGATGGGTTTGATCCAGGCGATAGCGGTTTCATCGCACCAGCTGCTGATGGCTCATCGGTACAAGTAGAAGTTAGCGACTCAAGCGATCGCCTACAAATTTTATCCCCATTCACTGAATGGTCGGATACGGACCACCAAAACTTGCGTCTACTTGTTAAAGTAGAAGGAAAATGTACAACAGACCATATTTCTCCTGCTGGTAAGTGGCTACGTTTTAGAGGTCATCTCGATAATATCTCTGACAATATGTACTGCGGAGCTGTCAACGCCTGCAGAGAAGAAATCGGCCGTACCCTCAACCAGCTTAACGGCGAAGTAGATGGAATTTCACAGGTAGCACGTAAATACAAAGAAGCGAAAGAAGGTTGGGTTGTTGTTGGAGCTGATAACTTTGGAGAAGGCTCTTCCAGAGAACACGCAGCTATGGAACCAAGACACTTAGGCGCTCGAGCTGTCATCGTAAAAAGTTTCGCTCGTATCCATGAAACGAACCTAAAAAAACAAGGGTTACTCGCACTAACATTCGCTAATCCAACTGATTACGATAAAATACAAGAGACAGATATTCTCTCTTTTGTCGATTTACATGATTTCCAACCAGGGAAACCTCTCACTCTGGAATTGAAACATGAAAACGGAACAACAGAGCAAATTTCTCTCAATCATACCTTCAGCCAAAACCAAATTGACTGGTTCCGGGCAGGAAGTGCGCTTAACCTTATCGCTAAGCAATCAGCAAAGTAGAATATCTAAAAAAAGGGGGAGAAAACTCCCCCTTTTTTTAGTTGAAAGAACTTCAAAATCAGATATGTATTAAGGATTTAAAAATCTATAGATAATAAAGAAAAACGGTAGTCCTGTATGTCGTTATCATATTGGTAATAAAAAATAAGAGGATCGAACCCTTTATTATCTAATCCTAAAACAAGCTCATTTCTTTCATTCCTTATTAAGGAGCAAAACTGTCTTTCTTCTAACCCTATAGAATAGAAATAAAATTTTAAATAACTATCTTTACTTAAATATTCCAGATTATTTAACACATTTACTAAAACCAATGGTTTATTTGCATAAAAATTAAATCTACTCACAAGCTCTTTTGAAGAAAAACTTTCCCGCATATTTTCTTTTAAATAATTAAACTCCTCAATAAGATCATTATTTTCAGAAAACGAATTAATTAGTATATCTGTTAAATTTTTACTATCAAGTTTTATTAAATCCCGCAAAACCGATCTAACTATTCTTTGTGAAAATTCTTCATCATAATGATGAGATATTTTTTCTTTTACTTTCTCATCCAATTTTTTATAAAATTCGATATCTTTTCTACAGTCTTTTCTTATCATCTCTAATTCTGATGAAAGCAATCCATTATTTAAAAGAACATCAATAAATGCTAACAACGTGCGTTTGAAATTTTCATTTCCATCCGCAATAAACAACTCTTTTGCTGAATAGTACAAAATTACACAGTTCCTTTCAGTAGTGAGAACGGGTACTTTTAATATAGCTTCATTTTCTACCCAATCATCACTACTCAAACAAGTAAAATCTAATTTTCTTTTAGCTACTAAGGAAACATCCTGAGGATAAGATTCTGAAAGAGCATTAAGTAAACCCTCTACTTTTTCAGTTAGTAAAGATTCATCATAAAAACCTAATTCTTTAGGAGATATAGAACAAAAAAGAGCTAAGCGATCTATTTGTTTTTGCAAAATTTTTCTAGCTGAATTCACACAATAGGGGTCTCCTGGATGAAAGATATGACCTGGTAACAAAAATATGCGCAAGTCATCAGGAAGTCTATCTCGAATTTGATAATACTGTTTTATAGAAATTTCTTGTCTACCTGCAAAGTAGCTAGCTCCAACTGTCCCCCCAACAAATCCTTTATGAAGACTACTTAGGATATCTAAAAAAGAGTTCTGATTTTGAAGATTCGATAATACCTCTATTGATAATATAGCCTGTTTTTTAAGGTCTTTTAATTGACCTTTCGTCTCTTCTGATATTGCTGCTTCAATCAAAAAATCAAGCAGTTCAAGGTAAGTTTCTGATGAATCCCAAAACTGGGGTAAATCTCCTGTCTTTTGCGCTATACCCAAATTATAATTGTTTTTATCCAATATCCATTCACTTACTGAAGATGCTGCAAACGCATTGCCTAAAGAATCTTCAACGATAAAAATATTATTTCTTTCATCTTGATTGTTTTTCCACAAAGGCTCTAAAGATACAGGATCTTCTAGCTCCGACCAATGATCTAAGTTTTAGTAACACGTGTTCTAAGTCCTTGTTTGTAAATAAGAATTCCTGGTAGCTGATCTGTTTTTCCAAGTACTTGTGTTTCTTCTAATTCTAGAACTGATGAATCTTTTTCTTTAGGAAAATTTAAAACACCCACTTCTCCAGTTTTTTGAATCAATGAATTTTGATTTACCTTTACTTCTTGCTTGATTTCTCCCTGTTCTTTGTCTACTGATAAATTGTTTATCTCGGATTCTTTAGAATTTATATAAACAGATAAAGCTTTATTTAAATCATCATCACTAGAACCACCAAAAAGACCGAAGAAAAAACCTTTTTCTAACCTTCTACCTTCTTCTTCACTTTCTTTACCTTTCTCGCTTTTTGAATTTAAAAATTCAATTAAAGACCCTCTGTTTAATTTATATTTTTTACTTTTAATGTTAACAGTTATAGATCTACCAGAAAAAATGCCGCTACCTGCTTTTTTTACAAAACCATCTTTTCCTCTTTGATCTGAAGAAGTAAAATCAAGATCTTCTTGAGTATTAAAATTAATTAAACCCAAACGATTATTAGAGTTTGAATGACCAAAAAACACAATAACAAATCCTATATCTAGTTTGTAACAAACAAACTTAAACAAACTATATATCTTCGATATTTATAAACATTAAAGTTTATAAAAAAATCCGTAAATGCATGGGTAAAGGGTGAATTCAACACCCTAGCCGAATATTGTTTTCATATGGCACCTTTCCTGCATAAATCGTGCAGTAGCTCCAGCAAAGGGCATGAATTGCCGCTTTTTATCCTAAGGAGAGGTGCAAGATGGGCGTGAAAAATCTCACTATTAAAGGGGAAACGGTTGACTTTGCCATACGTAATGGACTCAAAACTATAGGTCTACCCCAAGAAAGAACCATGATTCGCATCATGCAACGAGAAGCCCAAACTCTCTTCGGTTATAAAGAGGCTATCGTAAAAATTACCTATAATGAGAATGAATCAGATACTGCCCTCCAAGAAAAAGCCGATGCTGCCTTTTTAGAAAAGTTTGATTTCCGCTACTACCAGGGAGAAGTACAAGTTAAGGTTCCCCATGTTTTTTATGAAGACCAACATCTTCATGGAGAGGAAGATCGAATCGAATACCTTAAAGAATATTGTGCTCGTTTTAAAGAAGACGACCTAGAAGAAGAACTTCTCCAAAAAATCGCTGAAGATATCAAAAATCAAGGAAAATGGGCTCCAGTAAAGCGCCTTGAGACTATTCCATTAAATGATGAAGGAGGCTGTATTGTTCTTCGAATTCATGAAGATTGGATGCAATGCGACGCCATCATCTTTCACTACGGTGAAATTTCCTTCAAAGCCATACATAAAGTACTAAAAGAGCAGCAAATTGTTGTAGGTATTCAAAAAGCAAATATTTTGAAGGTTCTCGATTCACATTATACAGCTCCCTTTACCATAGCAAGAGGTGTTCCTGCTGTAGATGACTCTTTTGGTAATGTAGATAAGTACTTTCAAGAAGATGAAAGAAAAGAATTCACCAAAATGATGGAAGCTTTAACTATCGATACTCGTAGTGTAAAAGAAATCAATATCGCAGAAAGAAACCAGCTACTGATGGAATTGGGCGATATTATCATCGGTAAAAATGGCTACCATATCAACGGGGAAATAGTAGAGAAAAAAGATATTACTCAAGCGAACTCAGCCTTAAGAGTCGGACCAAATGTCTATTTTTCCGATAACGGGAAACAACTCTACGCAAAAAAAGCAGGCCATATCAAATGGGATGCAAAAACTCAAACGATTGATGTAGAGCCTATCTATATCGTAGAAGGAAATGTTGACTTCAGCGAAGGAAACATCATTGGGTTTGTGGGGAAAGTTCTTGTAAAGGGCGATGTGATGCCTAAATTCTCTGTAATTGCTGAAGGCGATATCGAAATTCATGGCTGTGTAGAAGATGCTGTCGTTAAAAGCCTCAAAGGAGATGTTTTTATCGGTGCATCAACAGTCCATCAAAACGAAGGTATTGTACAAGCCAAGAAAACTGTTCATTGTATGATTGCTACCAATGCAAAAATACAAGCTAGAGACATTATTATTGAAAAAGAGTGTATGAATAGTCATCTCGATGCCAGCGAAACAGTACTTGTAAATGGAACACCTGGAGTGATTTTGGGAGGGGTTACCAAAGCACGCAAAATCATTCAAGCCAACACTATCGGTAGCGTAAATGGAGTAAAAACAGCAATTAAAGCAGGAGACGTTACAGAACTAAAAACAGAATTAAGAGAATTACGTAACACCTGTGCTAAAAATGAAAATTCATTAAAAGAAAGCAGAGGTATTTTAGAGGTTCTCAGACAACGAAAAGAAAATGGAGGTCTTGGTCCCAGTCAAGAAAAACAACTTGAAAAAGCTGCAAAAGAAGTTCCTTTATTCGAAGCCGAAATAGCAAAACTTCAAGCGCGAGAAGCTCAAATAGAAGAAGAAATCGAATACCGAAAAGATGCACGAGTAGAAGTCACACAAACAGCATACTCACAAGTCGATTTTAATATTTTTGATGCCTACATGCTTGTTGATTCACCTGAAAAATATACAGGCCTAAGGGCACATAAGGGAAATGTAAAACGCTACACAATTAGCAGTAGTTAATCGAGATATTGTTCGATGAGAATAGACTGAGTAAACTGCTTTACTACTATATTTTCTTCACTATCAAAATACGTGTAGCAAATTTGTCCGCCTTCATTAACAAGACCATCTGATCGATGAGCTTCATACCAAAGCTCTAAGTCATTTTCTCGATACGCAAACTCAAAAAATCTAGAGGCTGCTAAACTTGCTTGGCAAGCTACCATACCTAAATAAAAATCTTCTTCTTCTTCACTGCCATGAATTTTTTGATAAGATCTAACAAGTTCAATAAGAAGTGCCTGTGCTATATTTACTTTATTTTCATCTCTTTTCAAGCCTGCATTGCACCCAGTAGTAACAATAAGTGCTTTTGGAGCTAAATACTTTGCGATGATTTTAGAAATCGATTGTAAATCTCTTGTATCAGAAGAATCACATTTAAGTAAGGTCTCTGAACCTAAAAGCATTTCTGTTGCTAAGCAATGAGCCGCAATCCAAACTTGTTTTAAATTGACGTTAAGATGCCTCAAAGACAGATCTTTTAAATGGCGCTTGAAGTTTTCTTCTGTGCTAAATCTATGCACAGATAATATATGGTCTTGAGCGATCTTCTCCAATGCGAAATGTAAACTACCTTTATCTTTAGGCGTCACAATTAAATAATGAGTACCATTAAAATCCACTTGATCATTGCCTATTAAAAGCAACACGATCCCTTTAGGGTTGATCAATCTTTCACTTTGAGCTGCTATCGCGGACATACTAGCTAAAGCAGAAGCATATGCTTGAAATTGTCGGAAATTAGGAAAACAGTACCTTTCTAACCCCATATTATCACTAGCTGTATCGTGAATACGTACCATTTTCATCCACTTCAGTTTAGAAAAACCGCTCTCATCAGCTACTGCCATGCCTCTTTGGGAAAATTTATCAAATAATCCTAAACTAAAAGCTGTAGCAGCCACTCCTCCTAAACCTGATAAAAAATCAATACTTATCATGCTCGTTAGGTACATAGTAGCTAAAAATAATCCCATTCCGCTCCCCCCGCTAATTAGAGATTCAGCAGAGTAATCCAAACTATGAGCTAAGAGAATTTTACGCTCATCTAGCGATAAAGAGTCTGCTTCAGCAATCTCTCCAAGAAATTGCTTCGCCACATTATAAGCAAGCTCTTGAACTTCCTTTTCATCCCCCACATATTGATCTATTTTTTTCTCAGCATACTGAAGAAAAGAACAGATTACTTGATCAGACTGGGAAAAATCAGATAAATTTTGCTGAGCTAAAAATGTCATTTCACAACCAAATTAATTAAACAAAAATACATATTAATATTTACTTATAAAGATTTCATAAAAGAAAATTGTTGACTAAATTTCTCTTATTATATTATGGCTTATGCCTTTATAAGAGGATCTCCTATGACAAACACTCAAATATGTTCACACTCACATTGTCTACTATTTCAAAACACAAAGAATCTTAATAGGCCTGAAATTCCTACTCTTCCTCCTGTTGTGATCGACACAAAACGATCATCAATACCTGCAATCAAACACAAAAGCCCTTGCTGGCTCCACCACTCTATCTCTTCTATAAAAAAGCGCTATATCCCTTTTTGTATTAAAGATCGCTACCATGTATACCAACTCAACAAGCTACTATCTAGATATAATGATGACCAACGGGCAAATATCACTCTTAAAATAAAAAACAACGATAAGAGCAAAAAAATAGAAACTAATATTTATCGTTATCTCAGAAAACGGAGCTCCCATGAACTTAACCAACAGATTTTTTCTTTAGATAAGAGTAAAATTGAGTTATTCATTCCTTTTCTCAACTACAAAGAAGCTCTATCTTGCATTCAATCCATGCCTAAATATTGCCAATCTAGTTTCAAAGCAGCTAAAATTCTGACCTGTATTCAAAGACAATTTCCTCTATTAAAAGCTGCGGATAAAACAAAACAATTAGAAAAAGAACTTTATGCAAAAATGGACTGGGCAGCCAGTAAAAACTATGCAGATTTAATACATAATTTATCAATTGATAATATTGAAAAACGCGTTCCCCTATTAACCACACAAATGCTACTACGTTTGGAACACGATGAATTTATTCATCTTCATATTCCAGATCACGCCCAAACCATCTTACATAGTATTTCAAAACCACAAGCGGCTGTACTTGAAAAACGCTTTTCATCAAACCCTGCTACAACAATTGAAGATTGGATACACCTTCTAGAAAATCACACTCTATATGCAGGGATCTTATTTTATAACCACGATGATATCCTTAAGTCTTTTTTAGGCTGTGTGAATAGAGACCAGTCAAAACTACCAGAAGAACAAAAGCTTACAAAAGAACACACTAAAACAGCCCTAGCAATTATCTCCCCTCATGGAACAGTTGATAACCGATGTACTATCGGCAAACGTCTTTATCAACTTCTTCGCATCTACCACTTTCAAGGAGCCACTCTCCGTGAACTTGTAAATTCTGTTACAGATCTTGAAATGCTAGCGATTACTTATTGGCATACAGTTAGAGGTGTTAAAGATCTTGAAAAAGAAGTAACAGAAATAGAAGAAAAAATTTTCCAAGAAAGTGTTATCAATAAAGAACAAGTTTTAGATATTCATTTTGATTTTGAACAAATCTTAAAAGATATCGCTTTCTATAGAGAGTTTGTTTATCTGCAAAAAGAAAAACAAATTAAACATAAATGCACAAAATATGTGCTTCCTAAAATTTTGCGAAATGACCTGAGTAAAGATGTATTAGAAAAAGAAATCGAAGGGCAGCTAAACGCTAGTAATTGTAGACAAAGTAAAGAATTACTTGTCTACATTAACCAACTTCTCTCTGAAAACAAACTTCCCGTTTGGGCTGTACACCAAATCTCGCTTGCAGTAAATAGCTCTGAAGGCAAATGGATTAGTGAAGCTATATGGAAAAGAATCACGAAAATAGCCAAAGAGCTACAAATTTTGGACCTCAAATTCTTGAGTACTACAGATACTTAAGGAGCTTGTAACAAAACAGCCTCACGGTTTTTATTTTGTAGTAATGCCCGTGGACAAAGACGTATCTCAACACCACGATCTGTATGAAGATCACGATGCTGCACATACAAGCGCCGCAAGGCCCCTTGCTCGTCAAAAAGCAATAAGAACTCTAACCAGCCTTCGTTAAAATAATACGAAAACATAGAACGAAGCTGGAAACGCTCTTTACGCAAAGCTGAAGCAAAAACAGCTTCCGCTTGTGGGCGCGACATAAACTTGTACAGTCGAGTAGGACAACAACCTGTACTACTCAAAAAGTTGATAAACTCATCAAAGCGTAAATAGCTCGACGCTGGTACTCCCAATGCCTCTGCAACTTCTTCAGGCAACGAAACGGGATAACGCCAACGTTGAAACAAACGCACAAAAGGTCGGATCACCTCAACCTCTTCTCGATAAAACCTAAAAAAAACTTGTATCTGCACAATACATGAGCTTCATAAATCTTGCACAGAAGAAAAAATCTTTTTTCTTGAAGCTCAAGAATTGTGGAAAACCATCGATTATCTTGAATTTCAATCTTAAATAGCAAGAAAATTAGAGTGAATTTTCTTGAAAAAGCATAAATAACCCTCTATTCTACTTGTATTCTTTAAAAAACCACTATTTTATATCGTCGAGAGGAAGTGCGTCACTCATATGCTAGGTATATTTCTTGATTTAGAGTGCAATGGATTAAACCCTAGGCTGCATCGGGCAATTGAAATTGCTTTTCGTATCATAAACTTGAAAGACGGCACTGAACTTACCTCTTATCATACAGTCATTTCTCAATCCGAAGACACCTGGAAACAAAGTGACCCAGAAAGTATCCAAGTAAACGGTTTTACTTTTGAAAAAATCCTGACTGGGAAACCTGAAGAAAAAGTTAGAGAAGATATCGTAAATCTATTTGATGAGTACCAAATTAGACGAGGAAAAGCAGTTTTTATCTGCCAAAACCCTTCATTTGACCGAGCGTTTTTTAGTGGGTTAATTCCTGTTGAATTACAAGAAAGCAAACTTTGGCCTTATCACTGGCTAGATTTTGCGTCTATGTACTGGGCTCTCGAAGTAAAAAACCATGCTATTCCCGATCAAATTAGTCTTTCTAAAGATAAAATAGCAGAACAATACCAACTTCCTAGCGAAGAAAAACCACATCAAGCAATGAATGGAGTCAATCATTTGATTCTGTGTTATAAAAAAGTTGTGGGAATTCCCCAAGAAAAGAAATAAAAACGATTTCCGTTTGCGAGTCATCTATAACATTTAGTGATTTTAATACTTCGTTATAGAAGCAATAGATGGCGATTGTTTGATCTAACATTGGAAAAGCTCCTAAACAACCTTAGGAAGCATAAACGAACGTGCTTTCAGCACGTTAGATAAGAGCAATCTTTAGCTTCTCCCATGTGAAAATGAGCTCAGAAAAACACCCTAAATCTCACCCTCATCTAACGCATTGGAAGCGCGGAATAGTTAGCCATTAGAGGTTTAAGTACACTTTTTCAAAGTCTACATGATACACTTCTACTCTGTATTTTAAAAATTCAAGGAGAATATACGTGGATTTTAGTGACTTTTCTACCCCATACCCTAACCCTCATAAAGAACCGAGTCTTACTCCAAGAGGCGATTTTTGGTATGACCCCGAAGTCGAGACGAAATTTCCAGATATACCTGAAGTAAAGACAGAAAAACCAAAACAACGTTTTTGGGACTTTAGCAATATTCGCAACGATTATACTTCAGAAAATATGGGTTTTATTTCCACTTTAAATACTGAAGATCGAACAAGGCTTCATACTAAACAAGACCCTAATCAAGAAATAAATGAAATTCATAACATTATCCAACACATAAATAAATATTCTCTTCATATCGACCTACCTTCAATTCCTGATTCGATCTACAAAATAGGCCCGAGTTCTATCAACCGCACCTTCTTTGGTGAAGAGAATCATACTTCTGCTTGCATTATATTAAACGGTTCCCTATTTCGTTACCCACATACTAACTTAGAAAGCAGAAATATTTTGTTTTGGGCATCCTTAATACAAGGTGTTAACGGCCACCCCTTTCCTTACGATGGTAAGATTGTCGAAGAGACTTTTCAAGATCCAAATATCGAAACTGATATAGAGCAATGCGAACAATGGATTTCTAACAAATATTCTAAAGAAGGGATTCCTTACCTGCTTTATATGTTAGGTAAAACAGCTGATCCATTTGATCTATTAAACCTTTCTGATGATAGTGAACTAGAAAAACGGTGCACGCTTTTTACTCAAAAACTTATATCTATTTGTCCTCAATTTACAATTCTACAAGCTCTCGGATCAGGTACTTTCGGTTTCGCTACCAATTTTTTAATACGTAATTCAGCTACAAGTGATATTTGGGGCTACAATAGCAACGGCCAAGAAAATATCTTTAAAGCAATACCTGCTCAAGCTTGTGGTGCAGAATACGAATTAGATATTGATGCAAATCGCTACCCAAGAGTTACTCAACGACGCGAATACCAAATAGTTTTAAATGAAAAAAATAGCCCTATTGGACCAAATGGAAGAGTGATGCGCCCTATTTGCCTCACATTCGATTTAGAGCTAATGCTCACTTATGGAGAAAACTATAGCTGGGAAGGAAAAATTAATTTGTGCAATTTTCGTCCAAACAATCAAGTGAAGGAAAAAACAGTATTAGATTTGTTAGAAATTTTAACAAACGCATTTAATATCGATGGCCCTCAAGTAGTCTTCGAAAAAAAAGAGCATCCTTTGAAAAAAAAGAAATCATGGGGATCTGTCTTTAGAAAATAGCAAAACCAGTATAAGCTCCAACGGCATCAACTTAAGGGTTGGCGCCATTGGAGCTTAAAAAGCTAAAGCAAGTTTGTTTTGTTGAGGCTTTCTAAATACCTAAGCAACAGGTTTACTTTTTCTATTACGAAAACTAAACTCCTGTCTTCATTTCAAAATCCTATAGAGACTAAATTATGGACCTTAATTTTTTAAATAATAATTTGGATATAGATTTTTTTGGCCCTGACTGTACAATCTACTCGAATCAAGAAAGCCCATATGACTTAATAAAAGAAAGTATACAAGACCTTAAGTTCTTTGCAAAAAAACCAAATATAAATAGTAGATATACTACTCCCCAAAACATTATGCGAGGCATTTGTCCAGAGCAAAAAGGGCCTCAATACTGCAAGTTCACAATCAACCATCAAGAACTTAGCTATAATGATCAAACAACACAAATAGAGATATGGTTTGCTCTGATAAACGAAATCGCCAAGATACTAGGTATTCCACCTTTGCCCCCTTCTAGAAATACCCCCGCTACTACTTTAAATCTTGATGATTGGTTACAATCTCCAAAAAAAGTTCCTTTTAACTCAACAGTAAACCTCTTGCAACAACTAGCTATAAGAAACCCATCTTTATCAAATGAACACTTTTACAGCTTAAAATCATCTATCTTACAATGGCCTATACTACAAGTTTTATCTTTTTCTCTTCTTGGTGAAGATTTTGCTCAGCTTGTACACTCAATAAATTTACAAAGTCGTTGCCAACTCTTGCCATTAGCAACAATAACTAGAAAACTAAAGAAAGAAGAACAAGTTGATTTTAGATTATCTTATGACATTTATAATCATCTTTCTTATGACAATAAGGAAATGATTTCCGTTGTACAAAAACATCCTTGGGGTATTACTTATAATGATCCTGAATCCACGGAAATCATTCCTTTACTTTCATTTAATCAAGAATTTAGATTTTCTCAATTATTAAGTAAAAATACGCCTCTTAACTCTGAGTGGGAAAAAGAGAGCGAGCTAAATAATTTTCAGCTATTTAAGAATGCCCCCCCAACTTTAATCGCTGAAGCACTTTTTCTTCTTGATAAGCAATATCCTGAAAACATAGGCCTTGAAAAAACACTCACAAGCTGTGTTGGTAAAAAAGATTTTTCTCCTTACATAACCGTTCCTAAACTGCCATAGTTGGTTTAATTTTTCATTTCCATTCCCGTGTACGGTAATAATTGATAAGTCCCTTCAACTTTATCTCTATTTATCGGCACGCGAATAGATACTTTATATGGAATATGATTTAGAGCATTTTCTACATAAAAACATAAATAACCTTTTTCACATTTAGGCTCATGCATGCCTGTCACATCAAAAATACCGTAGTCACTTAAGCGAGGCCCCATACTATCCCAGTTTTTTAACTCCCATTCCACAGTTTTTTGATAGTCATACTGGTATTCTTCTATATCATCAATGAAGTCAAAAGCACTTCCCTGCAAGATGAAGTTCATGAGTTGCGCAATCCCTTGAAGATCTTTTTCCAAATAACGAGCAGAAAAACTTTCTTCTAACTCTTGAGGAGAAGAGATGATTTCTTTACCAAGTTTGATAAGCGGTCGTGTACGAAAAAACAGGCAGGTATAATTTTCCCCTGCCGTTTGTACATGTAAACCAATATCTTCTAGTACGATTTCTTCGTTACGCTGCATAAATATCTAATCCATTCTCATAAAATTCCCAGCTTTGTGCCAAAAGCCACTTATCTTGATCCATTTTAAGCAGATCATTGCCATCGTCTCGAACTTTCCACAATTCAATAGAAACTGTTGCTGGGTTAAAAAAGAGGACAAAATGAATTTCGTTTTCATTTCGAAACCAGTTCGTATCCGCTATAGTTACAGAGTTTGCAAGTAAGCGACTTTGATCTTCCTGAGGTAATTTTTTAATCATCTCATTATCTAATCGCCTCTCTACAAGAGAGAAATCTTGATCATTTTCTTCCCAAAGAGACTTCAATTGGGAAACAATCAGCGATCGGAACTCCTTCAAACTCAATTCCTCAGGAATCGATTCTTTCCATTCACTAAATCTAGCTTTTTGTGTGGGATTCTGCAATCTAAGACTCGCCCAATGATAAATACTTTCTCTATAATTACTTGTAATCAGCCGTTCACTTAACTCTAAACCAAACTCTCTCACATGTTTTTCAACCCACTCTGATACTGGCAAATCGTTTTTCCATGCGGACGATAAAGAAGGATGCCCAAGAATCAAAGAAAATGCATGTACTCCTGGTGTTCTTGTAGGTACAAGGAAATACTCATTTTCTTGGATTTTTTGACTCAACTTAGGTTCTTGTTCTCTCCCCCAAGTGATCAACCACTCTAAAAAAGCCTTTCCACTATCAAACTCTTTGCGAAAAGTTTTCAATTCTGCATCTAAATCCAAAGCATATTGAACAACTTTAGATGAATTGTTTCCTGTTCGATCTACAAAAGGTGTATGCTTAATATCTGTGTAATGATCAAGAGAAACCCCTCCCTCGATATTATCTCGATGATAACGCAATATGCTGTGTAAAACAAAATCTCCCTGGGTCACATATTCATGTACAGAAGATAAAGTTTTATCTAAAAGTTCTTTATCTAGCTCTTCAGATACTTTGTCTTTAATAGAATCAATAATTTTCTCAACAAATATACGATAATCTTGAGGTGTATCTACCCGCTTCCAATCTTTTGGATTGCTTGAACAAAGTGGCATACCTTTTGAACAAGAAACGCAAGAGTCATATAAAACAAAAGCCCCACTAGACGAATGACCGTCGCTTCCAAGCTGCCCATGAGAAATATCAGGGTCATAATGATACTGAGCACGATGTGCAATTTGCTCTAGTACCTTCTCCAAAATCCAAGTTTCCAATTCTCCTGTCCTATCTGGAATGGTCTGAATAAAATCTCTTATCGGCTGCATAATAGAATACACCATACTAGATTTCACATTACCATCCAAACGGGCTTCTGCCATATTTGCCAATACGTTTTCCCATACCTTAAGAAGAGCGTGATTGGTTTGCGCTTCATAAGCAAAAGCACCACGACTTACCATTTGCCCACGAGCAATAAGCTGCTCATCACCATCTCCCAGAAGTAAGTGCGCCAAACCTTCAAATAAATCACGAACTTTTATCGTAGAATACGACTGTTCTTCGCCAAGTAAAGAATCAACCAGCTCCAAACTTAAAGCTTCAAAATCTTGAACACCCATAGCTGTAAATGCTGCTTTTAAACCTGGATGATCCCAAATATTGACTTTTCCAATACCCAAAGAAGCGTCTCTTCTTAAGATGATTTTTTTATCACAAGTATCAAGACTCATTCTCATAAGAAAAGGAAACTCTATATGCTGACCAAAAATTGTACGTGATACCCTTCCATCTTCAATCAACTGCTTAAAATCAGAAATGACACGCTCAAGCGTTGAAAATAGTAATCCAATTCCCACATGAGTCGCAAAACACGAACCGACTCGTCCCTGACGAAGATGACCCATTAAACCTGATATCGCAGCTCGCCGCACATCGGTATTATCCAAGACTTTATTAGGTCCATACCCAAGCAAAGTACGACAAAGCTCTTGAGAAGGAGAAAACTCACTCTTAGGTACTGTAATGCTTTCCACAACTTTCCTTAAATCGGAAGACTCTTCAAGCATTTTTAAACCGTAAAATAAACTCTTATTATGGTTTAGGTACTTTTCTTCATCATTTAAAAAGAAATGACGAATATACTCTGCTAAACCAAAATTCACAGTTCCCTGCTCAGTAATGAGCATCTTTGCAGCCTCAATACACTTTTTATTAGCCGTAGCTCGAGAAGAATCCTGTAAACCTGACGCATCATGTGTCTGTGAATAAACCTGTAGCTCTGTTTGTATTTCTTCAAATACTTTATTAAGCTCACCATGTAAAAGATCTAAAGAAAAATCCACTGACTCAAGATCTAATAAATCAGACATCCGCTCCCAATCACGATCAGCTAAGAAAATCATTGCTGCAACAATTTGTCTCGCCCATAACATAGAATTTTCTGGCACTTTTGTAAGCGTTTCATGAAATGCCTGACCGCTAATTGCTGTACGACATACTGAAAGCGCAAATTTCATCATTTTTGAACTTTGCTCATCTTCAAGATCGCCATGAGTTTCACACAAAGATAAAAGCGAAGAAACTTGCTCCCGAAGAGATATAGATGAAAGCTCTTTAATCGCTTGCTTGAACGGAGAAGTGTTGATACTTCCCGGCATATAACGGATGCCCGGAGAAGGTATCTCTAAATCCTTAGAAGGAGATACTTGCTTTGTAATTTTAGAAACAAAACTAAATAAATCCGCATCATCATTGTTTACAGTGTTTTTTGGCTCACCAAAAAAAGGTAAGTACGCTTCTTCAATAGAAGAAGAACTTTCTAGTTTTTGTTTTTGTGGAGAAATACGCCCTAATAATGGCTTTACAGCATTCCTCCAAGTATTTTCTGCTACTGACCAAAGATGAAAACTTATATCAACCATAAGAAGCGCAATTGTTTCAAAGCCGGCACAGGTATCTTTAATCCCTTTTTCTATAAGATCTAAATCAAACTTTTGTCCTAAAACATGCAAAGTTCGTCCATTCAGGTACCCTAATGGGGCTTGCTCTGATGATACCCCTTCTGGATAAGAGAATCCCTTTGTATCTATTTCTGAAACCATTTTTCCTTCTCCAGCAAAAACAAAAATATTCCTATATATCTAAAGAAATATTTAGAATTTTACAAAGCAAAAAAAACTATTCGAAACAAACTCATTCTCAATAGAATCTCATATTGCCTAAAAACAAATTAATCCGATTTTTTCATTGATTGATTAACCCCTAGTAATCAAATACTTAACTAATTTCTAGCTTATGTAGAAAATTAAGCCAATAACTGATACAAGGGATGCAAGGACCGGGAGATATTTTATGGGACTAACAAAAACTAAGATTATTTGTACGATTGGCCCTGCTGTAAACTCGTTAGAGAAAGTTCTCGAGCTTATTGAAGCAGGAATGAATGTTGCACGTTTAAACTTTAGTCACGGTACCCATGCTGAGCATCAAAAAACCATTGATATTCTTAAAAAAGCGCGGGAAAAAACCAATACAAGCTTAGCTATACTTCTTGATACTAAAGGTCCTGAAATTCGTGTTGGTGCTATTGAAAATGGACCAATAAAAGTCGAGCAAGGTGATATTCTTCATCTTGTAAAAGAAAGAGATGTAAACGACCCTAAGTGTATTCCTATTAATCCTTTTTCTGTGATGCGAGACTTAGAAAAAGGGCAACGCATTCTCTTCAACGATGGCTATGTATCTACTCGTATCATCTCTAACGACAAAAGTATTGTGACTGTTACAGTAGAAAACTCTGGCGAAATCAAGACTCATGCCGGTGTAAATGTTCCCGGAGCCATTTTAAATTTACCAGCAATGACCGAACGTGATATTGAAGATATTAAATTCGCTTGTCACAATGACTTAGACCTTATCGCAGCCTCGTTTATTCGTTCTGCTGACCACGTAATGGCTATTAAACGCTTACTGGCGTCTCAAGGGAAATACAATATTCTTGTCGTATCCAAAATAGAGAACGCTGAAGGTGTAAAAAACTTTGATAGTATTCTTCAGGTTTCTGATGGAATTATGATTGCTCGTGGAGATTTAGGGGTAGAGGTGCCTTTAAGTGAAGTGCCTAAGCTACAAAAAATGATGATTCGTCATTGTTACCAAGCAGGTAAGCCTTCTGTAACAGCCACACAAATGCTCGAATCTATGATTCAAAACCCACGCCCTACTCGAGCTGAAGTTTCGGATGTTGCCAACGCAATCTATGATAGTACTGCTGCTGTCATGTTATCTGGAGAAACTGCTGTAGGTAAATACCCTATTGAAGCTGTACGAGTCATGAAAAGTGTGATTCAACAAGCTGAAGAAGATTTTGATTATCAAGGATTTTTTAACAATCAATCTGAAAGAATCCGCTATGACGTTCCTTCTTCTGTCACTCTTAGTACTGTGCAGACTGCATATAGTAGCCAAGCAAAAGCAATTTTTGCTTTTACTAGTAGTGGATCTACAGCTCGATTGATTTCTCGTCTTCGTCCGCAAATTCCTATTATTGCCATGACTCCTGTACGCAAAAACTTTCATCAACTTGCGTTTAACTGGGGAGTTCTTCCGTTTTTTGCTCCAGAAGTGAAAAGTGTTGAAGAAGGCTTTAAGGAAACAAGTAAGTTTTGTTTAAGTAAAAACCTTGTGCAATATGGAGATCTTGTCGTTGTGACTGCAGGAACTCCGTTTGGTATTTCTGGTACAACCAATATGATGTTAGTAGAAAGTATTGGAGATGTGCTGATTCGTGGTCATTCAGGACACGGAAGACGTTCTTATGGAAAAGTGAGTATTGTACTTAGTCCGGATTCAAATCGAGCTTATTCCATTAAAGATCGATTGATTGTGATTACAAGCTGTGATGACAGCTACCTTCCTCTTTTAAAGAATTCTAAGGGGATCATTTTGCAAAATCATATCGACGATGAAGACTCAGTCCAGTATGCTACTCTAGTAGCCAAAGCCTTAGATATCCCCGTACTGATCCGTGCAGACTCAGCGTGTAGCATTCTTCAAGAAGGACAACTCGTTACTTTAGATCCTAATAAAGCATTAGTTTACAACGGCGCAGTAGTGGAGGATGAAGAAAATTTACCAAGTGGAATATAAGATACCATGCCAGATAATCGATTTTTTACTCATGATAACCTTTATAAAGACGCCATCATCTCTCTCCATGACCGAGAAGCCCATCACATAGCCCGCGTCATGCGAAAAAAAATAGGAGACAAAATTGAACTTATCAATGGTCGTGGCCAACTAGCTTTTGCAGAACTTTCCTCAATACAAAAGTATCAAGTAGATGTCACTGTAAAGGATATTGAAGAAAAACCTAAAAGTTTATCTAAAGTAATTTTGGCTCAAGCTATTCCAAGAGCCAAACGCCTAGATATGATTCTTGAAAAATCCACAGAACTTGGCGTAGACGAAATCTGGCTTTTTCCTGGTGCTCGAAGTGAAAAGGTTGTCATCAATGAATCACAAGAACAAAGAATGCAAGCCATTCTCATTGCTTCTATCAAGCAATGTGGACGCCTCCATCTTCCCGAGATTAAAATAAAAAAAACACTAGACAAGTGGGATCAGCTGATCGGCACAGCTTATTTTGGCGATATCGCAGAAGATGCTCCTCTCTTCTCAGATAAATGGATAAAAGCAGAAAAAGAAAGTTCTACTCTATTTTTTGTCGGACCTGAAAGCGGCTTTACAGATGCAGAGCATAAGAAGCTTCGTAAACTGGGAGCAAACGGAGTGAAATTACATAATAATATTCTCCGCACAGATACAGCTCCTATTGTTGCTCTGAGTTTAATTCAGCATTGGATCATGAAAGATTTAGCTCCTTAAAGTATCAGCAAAGAGCCACCGAGTTCACAGAGAAAAATTGATCAATACAGTTTCTCTGTGGTGATTTTTCACAAAATATAATTTGCACAAACTAGTTCTATTTTCTTTAACTATTAATCTTGCTACTATTGATTTATGTGAATTTTTTTTGAGCAAAATGACGATAAAACTTTTTTATTTCAATAAATTAAGCAATTTTGGTGATGCCTTATCTCCGCTGCTTTTCGAACGGCTTTTTTCCCACAAAGTCGAATACGCAGATGTTGAGTCGTGTGACTGCATGGCTGTAGGTAGTCTTTTAAGGCATTTGGTTTTAAAACGCTGGAAACGATTAGCTCGCCTTCAATTTCGTCCTGTAATCGTTTGGGGTTCTGGTTTTATAAAAAATTGTAAAACCCAATCCCTAAGAAATATGGATGTTCGCCTTATTCGCGGACCACTTTCTGCTGCACTACTTGGCTTAGAAAATACCCCCTTTGGTGACCCTGGTCTTCTTGCAAACGAGTTACTTCAGTCAACCCCCACTAAACGGTATCGATGGGGTATTATTCCTCACTATTTCGACTCCAAACTACCTACCATCCGAGAATTATGCAATAATACACCAAATCATTTGTTGATCGATATCGCTGGAGATCCTGATACCGTTCTTCAACAAATCGCCTCTTGTGACTTTATTGCTTCTTCAAGCCTTCATGGTCTAATTGCTGCTGATGCATTAAATATTCCTAATCTTTGGCTTTCTCTATCCGATAAGCTCATTGGTGGTTCTTGGAAGTTTCAAGACTATTTTCTTAGTATTGGACGAAAACTTCCTTCACCGCTAACACTAGGAAAAGAAAGAAACCTCTCAAAATTTGAGGAAGGAATCAATACCAACTACTGGCAACACATTCCCGAAATACAAAAAGGAATTAAAGACTCTTTTCCTTACTGAGAATAACACAACGATTAGGCTTTCTTGAAATGTCTAAAAAACAATATTTTGATACTCCTTTTAAAGGAATTCCACTTACTGAACAGGTCAAAAACCCCAATATCATCGTAGGCCGGTACAGCTACTACTCAGGTTACTATCACGGACATTCGTTCGATGACTGCGCACGTTACCTCGCAGCTGATAGAGATGATGTCGATAAGCTTATTATAGGAAGCTTTTGTTCTATAGGAACGGGAGTTGCCTTTATGATGGCAGGAAATCAAGGTCACCGTATGGACTGGGTAAGTACTTTTCCTTTTTTTTATACAGGTGATGAGTACACAAAAAATGCTCCTGATGCCTATCACTGTGCAGGAGATACCGAAATTGGGCATGATGTATGGATTGGCGCAGAAGCCATGATTATGCCTGGGATAAAAATTGGGCATGGTGCGGTTATTGGCTCACGCGCGATGGTCACCAAAAATGTAGAACCTTACGCCATCGTAGCCGGAAACCCAGCAAAACCAATACGTAAAAGATTCAATGAAGAACAAATCAGTAAATTACTTGAAATGTCTTGGTGGGATTGGCCAGAAGAGCAACTCAAGCAATTCATGCATTATCTATGTTCTGAAAATATAGATGATTTTTACATTGCTTGGATAGAATGGAAAGAAAAACAAAATTAAATATTAAGGCGCAATTATTTGCGCCTTATAATTCTATTCGTTATCAACTTCCACGTGAATAGCATTTCCTTGCAGCTCAATTTTGAGGTCTAATACCTCACCATCTTCCCGAAAAAAACGAATAGTACGCATATAATCACGGAACCTATGTCTTAATAGCTCCGCCCTCGTAGCAGCTTCTGTTCCTTGTGTAACTTGCTTAGCAACATGATCTGTCGGAGTAAGTAAATCAACATAACGAGATTCCAATACTTCTGGATTGATCACTTGAATGCTCCAATCTAAACGTTCTTGTTCAGATTTTGGTGCTGCTTTTACTGTGATTTCAAGACTATCACGAGCAATATCTACAAAAAATCGACTTACCCCTCGAGCAAAAAGTGCAGCCTTTAACACATAGATACCATCCACTTTTTCAATAAGAGAATTTTCTTCTAAATCATAAGTATCTGGATTGATCGTATCTCTATATTTTGCTGGATAAAACACACGAATCGGAATATGCCAATCAAGAGGGATCATCTCTTGTTTTAAAAAATTAATCGTTAATTTTGCTGCATCCGGATCATTTAAAGTTTGTAATGTATCATTTAAAAAAGGAATAGCAACACGCTTCCAAGCTGCTGGAACAGGATAGCTTACTTCATCTTCGTGCATACTCCATGGAGAATCACCTAAACCATCTAATTCTTCTCTACTAATAGTACTTAAATCCCAAGTCAACTCAAAACCTTTAGCTTCTAGATCTTCAAGTTGATCTTCTGGACCACTAATCGTGTGCTCTAATCTTTGAGGCCAAGTATCCAAAAACTGGAAGCCTTCAGGTGGCTCACCGATAGGATGAGGAAAACGAATTGGAATTTTTGCTGTTACAAGAGGACGCACCTTCACCAAGTAATCTGTATAACGAACATCTGTAACGTTAGAAATAAGGTCTATCTCAGGATTTAAACTACGTAAATTGCGTCGACTTACTTTCAAAATCCAATCTTCACTCTTCCCCGCTCCCGATGCAATTACTTCTACATCACCAGGAGTTAAAGATGACAAAGCAGCCTTTTTCCCATGCAAAGTAAGAGTGATCGTCTCTGTAAGCGTTCCATCTGGAAGAAGCCCTTCCACAGTGAGATCTTCTGGTAAGTTTTCAACTCTAACTTGTACGTTTGTTAAGGTCATTGATGTAGTTATGGAACCATTGACCAAAGTATAAATAATCACTGCTGCAACAATGGCTACAAGCTTTCTTTGCCATTCTACTGTAAGTAATCCCCGAATAAATCCTAATATCATGACTTATCTTTTAACCAAGGCAAGAAGTTCTTGGGGTGCCATTTGTTCATTTGTTTTTCTTCATCTGTTGGAGAGGTAAACACACTTCTAATAATTCCTTTAAATCGATCTGGCTTGACTCCCCTTGTCATAATTCCATCTCGAGCAATAGAAACACGGCCTGTCTCTTCTGAAACCACAATAACTACCGCATCACTTTGTTGACTTGCGCCCAGACCTGCTCTATGCCTTGTACCCATAGAGCGAGTAAGTTGAGAGGTATCATCTGCCAAAGGCAAAATCGAAGCTGCACTCAAAAGACGCCGCCCTTTAATCAACACTGCTCCATCATGCAATGGCGTCGTTGTAATGAAAATCGACTCCAGAAGTTCTGAAGAAAAATCAGCATTCAATGCAACTCCCGTTTTTGCCAGCTCAGCTAAACTATCTTGGTTTTCCAAAACCAACAAAGCACCAATATGGCGCTCAGAAAAACGATAAACAGAATGAGTAATGTTTTCTAAAAACTGATCAAATTCACTTACTTCTCGATCTCGTCTTCCCTTCACCCCAATCTTAGAAAGAGCAAAGCGCAATTCTGGCTGAAAAATAATCAAAATAGCCAAAACCGCCACACTCACAACGTTATACATCAACTTTTGAAGAACTGGAAGATGCAAAATATTAGCTAAAACGAAAACAAGCAAAAAAGCCAACATGCCAAAGATTAAATCCATAGCACGTGTGTTCCAAAAGAAGGAAAGCAAATAATTTAGAGAGACTGCTATCACAGATATCTCTAAAAATGGAACCAGGTATTGGCTCATCCACATAGGCCGCGACTGTAAATTGGAGGGTTTGACTTTATACTAGCAGATCTAAGGGGTCCTTTTCCAGTGCGTTTAACAAAATAAGCATATCTCGATGGGCAGAAACGTCATGTACTCGAATAATATTAGCTGCATTTTGAACCGCTAATGTATGGGCAACCACAGTTCCGGAAAGTAAGTCTTCTGTTGGCTTCTGTAACAAATTTCTCAAAAAGGATTTGCGTGATGCCCCAACAAGAATAGGAAAACCTAGATCTTTAAATCTGTGCAAATTGTGAAGAATTTCTAGATTATGGGCAACCGTTTTTCCAAAACCAATACCGGGATCTAATATAATTTGATCTTTATTTACACCTCGAGATAACAACTCTTCTACGCGAATCTCCATCCACTGAATAATATGATCTATTACCCCTTCAGGATATAAAGGATTGTTTTGCATATTTGTAGGGTCTTTTTGCATATGCATCACAACCAATTTTGCATCGGTACTAGCCGCCAACTCTTGCATAGCTGGATCAGAAAAACCACTTACATCATTAATGTAACTTGCTCCAAGATCTAAGGCTTCTCGAGCCGTTTCTGCATTTCTTGTATCAATGGAAAGAGGTACTGTAATCCGATCTGATAAAGCTTGAATAAGAGGAAGAACTCGCCTTTTTTCTTCTTCGATAGACACTTTAACCGCTCCAGGACGAGTACTTTCTCCTCCTATGTCAATGATATCAGCTCCTTGATCTACCATTTCTAAAGCAAACTGAAGAGCGTTAGCTAAAGAGTCATGTTGCCCTCCATCAAAAAACGAATCAGGAGTAACATTCAAAATTCCCATGATTGATGTCTTTTGCATAGAACATTTCCTTATAAGACTTCCAAAGGCATCTATTCTAACGAGACTCTAAAACAAACTCAAACGGAAGCTTGTACCCTGCTGAAAGGCTATTGGGTTTTATTCGTGAATATTTGCTGCAAATAGCTCTTCTCGACTCAGCTCTCGATTTAAAAGCGTATTATAAAACAGTAATGCTATATCAGCGAGAATCGCTAAGGCAACCGGAACAATAAGCAAAATAAGCGGAGTCGCAAAGGCAATACCAAAAGTAATGGAGGTAACCATAGGAATCAAAAACTGGGCTTGGAAAGATGTTTCTAACATGATAGGTCCCATTCCGGCACAAGTTGTTAATGATGTGAGGAAAATAGGACGCAAACGCCTCTGACTTGCAGAAACTAACGCATCATAGAAATTTCTTCCTTCTTTAAGCTGACTATTAATACAGTCCACTAAAACAAGAGAGTCGTTTACAGCAATCCCCGTTAAACCAACCACTCCAAATACAGACATGAGATTGAAAGCAAATCCCATAAATAAATGCCCTAAAAGAGCTCCAATAAGACAAAAAGGAATGGCTACCATCACTACAAGAGGCTGAATATATGAAGAAAAAATTGTAGCTAAAATGAGGTAAATAACCATAAGAGCTGGTATGTAGCCTTGTAAAAGACTCTGCATAGCCTCTCTGCCATCTTCTGACTCGCCAGATTCTGTCCAACGAATACTCGGATATAAAAAAGGCAACTCGTCTAAAAACTCCTCTCGGAATTTTCCTCGCAACTCTACCGCATTGGCTCCCGAACTCAAATCAACATTGGCAAAAACCGCAATCGTTTTTGCTCCATTTACTCGTCGAATTTCAGCTGCTTCTCTCGTTACATTTAATTCTGCAACTTGTCCTACTCGCAATCCATTTGGAAGCTCAATATTACGCAAACTATGTATATCAGCCCTATCTTCAGGGCTTGCACGAACATACATGTTTACTTCACTATCTCCTCGGAAAAAAGTATCTACTTTAATCCCCTGATAAATAGCTGCTAAAGAAGAAATTAATTCAGCTTCAGATACAGGTAAATTATCTGATTTTTCCATTAAACGGACTTCTATTGTTTCCGGACCTAAACGATCACTGGAACTTACATCAACAACACCTTCTAATTTAGATAAATAAGCCTTCGCTTCATCTACTACATTTTGAATAATTCCATCATCATTTCCCGTAAAAAAGTACTCAATCGCCTTAGCTGGTGGTCCACCTTGTCTTGTTGTATATTCTAAGGAAACAATACCGGGAAAACTTGGGGTAGATTTTCGCCAAGTATCCAAAAATTCCTGACCAGATATTTTCCTTCCTTGATCAACTCCTAAAAGCTGCACAATAATACGTGCTTTATGAGAACCTTCACTTCCAATATCAACAAAATAGTCATGAACTGGAGATATTCCATCACGCTCTGCATACCAATTGCCAGCTCTGATTAACTCCTGAATGACTTGCTCTGTAGCAGCTGCTGTAGTTTGAATAGATGTCCCCATTTCAAACTCAAGATTTGCTTCATGAAATTCAGAATCTACATTTGGAAACAAAGCTGTTTTTAAAATCCCTGTAGGAATCATTCCAAAAACTAAAATAAGAGCGGCAATCATAAGTACCGCACTAGCATAACGATAGTGAATAGACTTTCGCACCAATGGCCCAAGTATATGCGTGGAGAAAGAGTTCAACATCGATACAATAATCGCTTGCAGTGGACGAGCAACATAAATGAAAGGAAGAAAGAAAATACGCATCACACGCATCAATACAGTTCCCACTCCATCACAATGCATAGCTAAATGAGCTGGTAAAATAAATAAAGACTCAAAGAGAGAAAGAATAAGTCCAGATATGACTACAATAGGCAAGTTTGCAATAAATTTACCCATAATACCTGAAACAAAAAGTGTCGGAGCAAATGCCACAGCTGAAGTAGACATCATAGCAAAAATAGGCCAAGAAACTTCACCAATAGCTTTTTTTGCTGACTCTACTCCAGAAACTCCTTCTTTACGATAAGCAAAAAAACCTTCTGCCATTACAATAGCATCATCAACAATCATCCCTGTTGCTAATAGAAAAGCAAAAAGAGTTAACATGTTGATGCTATAGCCTGTGATGTAAAGAATAAATAAGGTTCCTATTAGAGAAAAAGCGATTCCTAAAGTAGCCCAAAAGGCAATACGCCACTCAAGAAAAAGAGTCATAACACAGAAAACAAGAAAAAGCCCTATCAGTCCATTCTTTATAATTAATTGAAGACGATCTTTCACAAATACGGAACTATCATGAAAAGCTGTAATTTGTAATCCATAAGGAAGAGTGACTTCTTCTGCGTATTTTATGACCCCGTTACAAAGATCAATGATATCCTCATTCTCACTTTTTTCCACAGTAAGCACTGCAGCTCTTTGTCCTTTATACTGAACTATGACTTCGTCTTCTACAAACCCATCTTTGATTCCATTCGGCCCTGCAAGCTGCTCTAAACTAATGAACTCTCCATTAGGAAACTGAATAGGGATTTTACGTAGTTTATCTACATCCGTTTTCCGAGCATCTCCTTTGATGATAATATCACCAGCTTTCGATTTAATTTTTCCTGCACGTAATTCTAAATTATGCCCTCGTACTTGAGCTGCAATATCTTCCATCGATAAGTTTTTAGCTTGAAGAGTCTCAAGAGGGATTTGAATAGCTAACTCATAGGAACGAGGCGCAAATAACTCCCATTTAGAAATAATTCCCTTAGCACGCAGGTCTTCTTTCACATGATCTAATGTTTGTCGTAGCTCAAAATCTGTAGCATGTTCGCCATAAACAGCTAAACGTATAGCTTTTTCAAACTGTTTGATGATAACGACACGAGTGTCTTCGGCTTTTTCAGGAAAATCTTGTATGGTGTCAATTTCATCTTTAATGTCTCGTTTTACTTTCTCTGAATCATATCCTCTATGCAACTCAACAATGATTTTACCTAATTTCTCTGTGGCAATAGAGGTAACTTCTCGTACCCCGTCAATTTGTTGTATTCGCGGTTGCACAAGCTGATTGATATTACGGTCTACTTGATCTGGAGTCGAACCATCTTCTACAAAAATAGTGACTTCCACAATATCAGTAGAAAATTTAGGAAACATTTCTCTCTGTAAAAGAAACGCAGCTCCACAACCCAAAAACAAAACTAAAAACATCAGAAGGTTCATCGGGACAGGGTGTCCAATAGCCCACTTAGCTAACTTCACAGGTTTTACCCCCCCTCCAAACGATATCCCTGAAGACGCATGCCTTCTTCAGCAAAATGAAACTTTTGAGTAATGAGATTGATCTGCTTAAAGTCTTCTTTTAAACGGATCATCATCCCTCGATCTGATTCGAAAACTACATCTAAATCTCTAATCACACGTAAAATCGCAGTCCCATCAGCCTCTACTCCCTCTAACACATAAAGCCAATCATTTCTTTGTAAAGCAGAAGGAGGAATCAAAAAAACACGATGGATTTCGTCTAACTCAAGCTCTACTTCACAGTACATACCTGGCTTAAGCTCTTCATCTGGAATAGGTATTCCTGCTTGATCTAATGGGTTCTTCCTTCCAATCACAATGGGAAGAGAACGTGTTTCCTGACGAACACTCTCACCAATAGCTTTGATATACCCACCAGAAAAACTTTTAGAAAACTCATAATTGACGAGGTGAATAGGGATATTTCCTCTACGATAAGCACCTGCTTGCTCAAAAAGTGGGCCACTATACAGCCACTTAAAATAAGAATCAGGAACAGTTACAGTAAGTTCTACTTCATCAACAGATCGAATACGAGCTAAAGAAGTCCCTACCTGCACTTCTTGTTCTTCATCAATAAAAACTTCGACTACTTTCCCTGAAGTTTCAGCACGAATTTCAGCTTTAGCTAAATCAACTTTCAAATCTGCAATTTCTATTTCAAGTGAGCGTTTTTTTTGCGTATTTTCTTCCAGCGCATAGCGATTGCTGTTTTGTAAAGAACGTAAGTTATTCAACGCTTCTTCATTGCTTTCAACATTTTTTCTAGCTTCTAAAACAGCAAGCTCGGCTGCTATTAAACCTTTATTTGATTGCAGTAACTCACTATTTGAAACTGTATCTTGTCCAGCTAACTCAACGACTTTCCCATGAAGCCTTTTCTGAATACTTAATTCTTGGTCTCTTTTTTCTAATGCATTTTGAGAAATTACAATGAGTTCTCGAATCGAATCAAAACGCTCACGAATAATTTTTCCTTCTTCCTCTAACTGCTTACTACGAAGCTCTAACTCTTTAAAGCGCACTTGTAATTGTTCGATAGCTAGGTCTAAACTCTCCGTATCCATTCGGAAGATAAGAGTTCCTTTTTCTATATATTTTCCTTGAATAAGTTCTTCTACAACACGAACAGTATCTGAAAAAGGTGCTTGATAAAGTGTTGTACTTGCAGCTTTTACAGTACCATAAACAGCTACTTGAATCTTTTCGGTTCCTTGATAAAGAGAGGTATAGGGAACCTGATGAAGAATTTGACGATCTACCTCTTCTTTTTGCTTAGGACCAGCACGAGTCAAAAGTAAGAAAAAGAGTAAAATACCAATGCTTCCCAACAATAAAACAGAAAACAGAAATGCTTTTATCTGCTCATAGTGCTTAGACCATTTATCTCGCATAAAACCTGTACTAAATATCTTGGAACTGTGTACCCAAACTTACCACAAGAAAGTTTTTTAAATACCGAGCCAATTATCTATAGTTTTTATTTTAATTTAATCTTTTGTTGTGTGAGACTTAGAGATAATTTTTTTCTAACCGAGAAAGGATCATTTAAAATGCCTCCCTATCGCAAGTTCCTATTACTATTGCTTACCGTCTCTATTTTTCTATCAATAAGCCTTCAATCTGAGGTTCTTGCTGTTTATCTTTGCCTTGATGATCATCCAGAAAAACATATGACAATTCGTTGGATAAGCCCTTCTAACGAAGAAAAAAACGATGTTTATCTAAAAACTACAAATGTAAAACAAGAATTCAAGCACTATGAAGCGTTTGCATACGCTTTCCCTGAGCAAGCTCCTTACAGTATTCATACTCTGGCTTTAAGACATCTCTCACCTGATACTGAATACATATTTAAGCTATGTAACTCAGAAGAAGAATACCGTTTTAGAACTCTCCCTTCTAAATGCCCTAAAGAACTCCGCTTTATTGTCGGTGGAGACATGTTTCATGATGATTTAGATATGCTAGAAAATATGAATCGTTTGGCAGCTTCTCTAAACCCTGATTTTATAGGTTTAGGTGGTGACATATCTTATTCTTTACCAAGACAATCTGCACTAAATGAAGACCCACAGCGTTGGCTAGATTGGTTACAATCTTGGAGCAAACACATGAAACGAACAGATGGCACTTTATAGTGGACCCCATTGTCTAGACCAAAAATGCTGATTTTATTACTCCCTCAGGAGATAGCTACATTGTTGGTCTTAGTTTATGTTTTTGCTTATGTTTTCCGGTCACCTCTTTAGT
>PAQS01000002.1 GCA_002709385.1 Waddliaceae bacterium | reverse complement strand
TTTAGTTGCCATGGCCTATTATAAATTTATCGCAAAAGTGTTACCTATGTTAGTGAATCAATCTGTTACCTATGTTAGTGAATTGTACCTATGAAGACATTCTTTGCGTCTTAGCTTCTTTGTTTCGCCGCGTTTAAATGATATGCTGTAGCTTTATCATTTTTAGAAGTAAAAAAGCTTCTCATGCTTAGGTTTTTCAGAAAAATACTGAACTTGAATTTTTTAAACGCGGCGAAGCAAAGAAACTACGGCGCGACGAAGAATTATAAAATTACAATGGTGACGACTATATACTATGATTCCCCAATGAGTGTAGTCATTGGGAATTAGAAAAAGATCTCTAGTTTTTTACAAAACAGCACTAGACTTACTTAATTTTTACATAGAGCGACGATACTCGCCCCCACACTGGTAAAGTAAGTGAGAAATCTGCCCCAAAGAAGCATATTTAACGGTTTCCATCAGCTCTTCAAAAATGTTCTCGCCAGATAACGCAACTTGTCTGAGTTTTTCTAAAGCCTCTTTGTTCTTATCTCCAGCATTTTGAATGAACTCTTGTGTGGAGCGAATTTGCTCTTCTTTTTCTTCCGTGGTAGCACGAATGACTTCCATTTCTTTATGTTCATTGGTGTTTTCATGTCCAATAAAAGTATTCACACCAATGAGAGGGAGATCGCCCGATGCTTTCATTTGTTCGTATTTCATGGATTCTGTTTGAATGCGATGACGCTGGAACTGTTTTTCCATCGCCCCTAAAACACCGCCTCTTCGGGAAATCGCATCAAATAGGTCTAGTACAGCTTCTTCAACTAAATCTGTAAGCTCTTCAATAATAAACGAACCCTGATTGCTATTCTGGCACTTACTTAGACCGTATTCACGATTAATAATAAGCTGAATCGCCATAGCACGGCGAACACTTTCTTCTGTTGGAGTTGTAATGGCTTCGTCGTAAGCGTTTGTATGTAAAGAGTTGCAGTTGTCGTAAATACTCATAAGAGCTTGTAATGTAGTACGAATATCATTAAAGGCAATTTCTTGTGCATGGAGGCTGCGTCCAGAAGTTTGAATATGATATTTTAGTTTTTGGCTACGTGCATTGCCTTTGTAGTGGTCGCGGATTGCAATGGACCAAATGCGACGAGCAACACGGCCAATTACAGCATATTCAGGATCAAGTCCCATACTAAAGAAAAACGATAAATTAGGTGCAAATTCATCAATATCCATACCTCGGCTTAAATAGTATTCTACATAAGTAAAGGCATTTGATAAGGTAAGCGCTAGTTGTGTGATAGGGTTTGCGCCTGCTTCAGCGATATGATACCCACTAATACTTACAGAATAGAAATTTCGCACAGATTTTTTGATGAAATATTCCTGTACGTCTCCCATCATTTTTACAGCAAATTTTGAAGAAAAAATACAGGTATTTTGTGCCTGTTCTTCTTTCAAAATGTCTGCTTGAACAGTGCCTCGAATCACTTGTAAGACTTGATCACGAATACGATTATAATCTTGACTATCGATTTTTTCTCTTGGTTTACCTGTTTGCTTTTCTATCTCGAAATCGATAGCAGCATTCAAAAACATAGCCAAGATCGTGGGAGCAGGGCCGTTAATTGTAAGAGAAACACTGGTACTGCGATCTGCAAGGTCGAACCCTTTGAAAAGGGTTTTCATATGATCAAGTGTGGCAATACTGACACCACTGTTTCCCACTTTTCCGTATACATCAGGTTCTTTCGAAGGGTCTTCACCATAAAGAGTTACAGAATCAAATGCTGTACTGAGGCGTTTAGCTGGGTCGTGCTCAGATAAATAGTGAAAGCGCTTATTCGTACGAGCTGGGCTTCCTTCGCCAGCAAACTGGCGCTTAGGTTCTTCATCATCATTACGTAAAGGAAAGCCACCCGCTGTGTAAGGGAAGTATCCAGGAAACCCTTCCTGTCTCATAAAACGGAGAATATCCCCCCAGTCATGATAGCGAGGGAGAGCTATGCGAGGAATTTTGCTATCAGATAAAGAATTTTGAAATAAAGGACGAGAAATCTCTTTTCCTCGGATTTCATAGGTGAACATTTCTTGGCGATAAGACTGTTCTAATTCTGTATAGCGCTCAATAAGTTCTCTGTTCTTTACTCCAAGATCTTGATGGAGCGCGCGAGCCTTTTCCTCAAAAAAAGCACTTTGTTCTTCAGAAAATTCTTTAGAGTAAGCTTTGCTGAGACTTTGGACTTGATAGAGTTCTGTTGCCGTTTTAGCTTTTACTTTAGATTCTTCACTATAGCATCGAACAGATTTAGTGATTTCGCTGAGGTATTGACTGCGTTGTGGTGGAACAATACTAAAATTATGGGGATCTTTTAATGCTTCCAATTTCTCAAGATTAATTGTACAAGAAAGAGCTTGTTTTTCTTGTATTGTCTTCATGAGATGAGTGAAAAGTTGAGAGACTCCAGGGTCATTAAAGTTTGAAGCTGTTGTGCCAAAAATAGGAAGCTTTTTTCGATTTTTATCGTTGAGCTTGATTTGACGAGAAAATGCGTAAGCATGAATGACATCTTCAAGAGCATCTAAAGCTCCTAGTTTATCGAATTTATTGACGACAATAAAATCCGCTAAATCAATCATATCAATTTTTTCTAGCTGAGTCGAAGCTCCGTACTCACTAGTCATGACATATAACGATAAGTCGCAGAGCTCACGGACAGCTGCATCTCCTTGGCCAATTCCACTTGTTTCAAGAATAATCAGATCGAAATCACTATGACGCATGAGAGCCAAGTTTTTTGCTACAGTTTCCCCAACCTCACTAGAACCTCTTGTAGCCATAGAGCGCATAAATACTCGTTCATTGTAAACAGAATTCATACGTATACGATCACCTAAAAGAGCACCGCCTGTCGTACGCTTAGTTGGGTCAAAAGCTAAAATCCCTAGTTTTCCATTTGGGCTTGCATATAAAAAGCGTTGAATTAATTCATCAAGGAGAGAGCTTTTTCCTGCACCACCAGGTCCTGTAACCCCCAAAATTAAGGGTTGTTTCTTTCTTGCACTCTGTAAAAAATCTTGAATTTTTGTATGAGTTTGTGGAGATAAAGAGCTATTCTCCATCAGTGTCAGTAATTGCGACAAAGCTCTCCAACTCAAGTTTTTTCCTTCACTTAAATGAAGAAGCATTTTTTCGTATTCATCAGAAGAAGGCGAGCTTTTACTAATGCGTGATATGAGATCGTTAATGATTCCATCCAAACCAACCGAATGCCCGTCATCCGCGTGATAGAGGCGAGTGATTCCATGTTGATGGAGTTCATCAATTTCATCGTGAAGAATTGTTCCTCCGCCTCCTCCAAAGATCTCGATTCCACCAGCATCACTTTCTTGTAAAAGATCATACATATAGCGGAAGTACTCCATGTGCCCGCCTTGATAAGAACTTACACATACAGCATCAGCATCTTCTTCAAGAGCTGTCTTCACAATTTGTCGAACACTGCGATCGTGGCCCAGATGAATAAGCTCTGCACCAGCACGCTGCAGTAGCCTACGAAACACATTAATAGAAGCATCATGACCATCAAAAAGAGAAGAAGCGGTAACAATTCGGTACTTTTGCGCAGTAGACATTTTCTTCTCCTTTCGTTTGTAAGGACATATTTCACCTCATTTTTCACCCAAAATTTATAAAAATCAAGAAGTTCCAAGAAAAGGTTTATGGCAACTGCGCCCTTTTTACTTTTTCTCAGTGAACTCTGAAGCTCAGTGGTAAAGATTTTAAGTAGATATTTTAATGACTGAAAAAAATTACAACTTAGCGATAAGTGCAGCTATTTTTCTGATTAAGCATATTTTTCACTCAAAAAACCATAAAAATTAAAAATTTCAAAGAAAAAGCTTGATGAAAATAAAAAAAACTAATTAAGAAGGAAACTTGTGTGTTCTGAATAAGTCGATATAAAAAACGATCGAGCTAACGAAAAAAGTTGACTAATACTGCTATATCAAGCGAAAAACGTGAGTTTTGGCCTTAGTTCTAAAATACATGTATAAACATGCTTAGAAATTATCGTCAGACCGAAAATAGACATAGAACGGGAGAAAAACATGACTGCCATCAATCCGGCGGCCTCCGCCAATAATGACTCGCAGGCCACTAAGACTTTTGCAATAGGTGACCTAGAAGTCTCTATCGTTTTTCCAGAGGAAAGTAATCTACCTCAGGAAAAAGCACTATGGAGAAACCTTAAGGTGGCCGAGACAACGGACAATAAAGGGCTGCATAACTTCGTAAATTTAGTAGGAACGGTAAATAGCCAGGGAACCTATCTGTATCATTTTTTACAAGGGTTACAGGACCGTATTACTGACAATCTAGATAAACAAGTACTCGACGGAAAGAAATATCGTCTATTTATGGATCGTTTGAATGCTATCGTAGGCGACTATAAATGCTTGAATCATGAAGTAGATGAGTACATTCGCCAGCAGGACTTTCAAAAGACAGAAGAGTTCTCTACTACATGGTCTAACGATCTTAAAGGAATCAAATCTAAACTTTTAGAACTCTGCCGATCAACAGGTTTTGATTCTATTGAAGATGGTCTTACTCTTGCAGCAGGAGTAGATTGGAGAGCAAAAGTTTCACAAGACGCATTAGAAGAAATCAACTTCTTAAACCGCCACTTTTCTCCTACTGGATACTCCATTATGGATGTAGAAGAAGAAGAACTAGTAAGCGAATTAGGAACACGAACAGCAATGCCATCTGCTATGCTTAAAGTAGGAATGCCGCAAGCATTGAGCAACCGCATTTATACAGCAGAAGGGCTTTATGAAAAGCTACATGGTGGAGAAGTATTTGTTCCTTTTCAAGACGCAGAAGGTAAAGACAAAGTTTTAGTGATGAAGGGGCATTTTAAAACGGATCCCCTTAACATCACTTCTTCTGCTGGTCGCCTATCTGTAAAATTGAAAGATTTCGAAGATGCAGCTAAGTTAGCTAATGTACCCACAACATTTGCAGCAAATTACATTAAATCACTATCTGTTCGTGATTTGATTCTTAAGCAGGTTGCATGGTTCAAAAATGATATTGAGCAATCGTATTCAGATCTTCAACGTATTAAAAATGGAATGGGAGCAGGTGGCTTTGTAAAGCCTACTGTTATTCGAGAGTTCTGTACAGCATCGTATGAAGAGCAAATTCGTATGCTTTCTTTGTTGTTAATGGATGACAGTCCGCAGCAAGCTCATTTTATCTATAATATGGCTGGTGCAGAGTCAGATGCTTACAAAACATTGCTATACCGTGGGCTTCATTACTCATTGCAGCATTCTTTAAAGATGACTGAATTGGATATTAAAAAGATCCAAGAAAAAGTCTCTAAAATGCAAGTGAAAGACGTTTCTTACGAATCTCGTATCGCGATGTCTGGAATGGATGAGCAAGCTCTTCAAATTGCTTATCAGCGTTTAGAAGAAATCAAAAGCAAGTCTTCTGATGCTGATGGTGCGAAAAAGTATCTTGATGGCCTATTACGTATTCCTTTTGGTAAATACGCGCAAGAGCCTGTGACTAAAGAAGACGGTGATAAGAAAGTTAAGGCTTATATTCAATCGTTTAGAGATACTTTAAATGATGCTGTATTTGGTCATGAAGAAGCGAAAAAACAGCTCGTTCGCGTTGTCAAAAAATGGGTGAGAAATCCTAAAGGTAAAGGGATTGTTTTAGGTATCCAGGGGCCTCCAGGAAACGGGAAAACAACTCTAGCGCAGAAGGGGCTTGCTAAAGCTTTAGATCGTCCATTTGTAACGATTAAATTGGGTGGGCAAGATTCTACTAAGAACTTGTTAGGTCACGAATATACTTACCATAAAGCTGAGTGGGGTAGAATTGCAGGCCTTCTTATGGAAGCTGGTGTGATGAACCCAATTATCTATGTTGATGAAATTGACAAGGTAATGGGTACAGCAGAAGGTAAGGGAATTATGGATGTGTTCACACATCTAACAGACCCTTCTCAGAATACTGGTCACCAAGATACTTACTTTGGTGGAAGCGTTAAAATGGACTTCTCAAGAGCTGTTTTCGTTTTCTCATTCAATGATGAAAGTAAAATCGATCCGGTTTTCAAAGATCGTATGAATGTGATCCGTACAGGTCCAATTCCTCCACAAAATAAGGTTGTTATCGCTCGTAAATATCTTTTAAAAGATATTTTGGATGATGAAGGCTATGATGAAAGTCAAATTTCTATCAGTGATGATGCTCTTCGTTATTTGATCGATAATTACACAACAGAAGCTGGTGTTCGCCGCTTGATTGAGCAATTAAAAGCTTTGATCAGTGAAATGGAAGATTCAGCAAAAGTTGATAGTGATGGAGCTTATATTATCGATGTGGACTTTATCCATGATGTTTTGAAAAAACCTCGTGATAATACAACAAAAGTTCGTAGCGAAGATATGAAGGGAGAGGCGACATGGTTATGGGCTGCTCCAGGTGTAGGCCTTGGTGGAATTAACTTCACACAGGTATCTCAGGTTCCTGGTAAAGCTTGGTCTCTTCAGGTAACAGGTAATGCTAAAAAAATGCTTAAGGAATCTTTGGATGTATCCTATGCATTAGCACGCACTATTGTACCTCGTGAGTACCTAGACCGTGTACAAGCTAAAGGGAAAACTGGATTCGCTGTTAATTTAACAGATCCAGGAACTCCTAAAGACGGCCCTTCTGCAGGAGTTGTACATACACTAGCTTTCATTTCAAATATTACTGGAGTGAAGGTAAAGCATGATGTCGCTATTACTGGAACAGTAGACTTGAAAGGAAATATTGGTCCAATTGGTGGCGTGGATATGAAGCTATCGGGTGCTAAGGCAGCTGGCGTGAAACTTGTTCTTCTTTGTAAAGAAAATGAAGAAGATTATGAAGAAGCGATTAAGAAAAACCCAAGCTTAATTGATGAAAACTTCCAAGTTCGCATTGTGGAAACTGTCCGCGAAGCAATGGAATACATGCTGGTAGATAACGACATTCAGTGGAATACAGACCTGTAATTCCTCAAGAGGCTCTCTGTAGGAGAGCCTCTTCTCTCTTCCTTTTTTTCTTTATCAATACCTAATGTGCAGCATCTGCTCAGTAGGGCATAAATACATACTTGAATAATATAATTTATTTTTTTCGATATTAGATAATTGTATAGTTTTAGTTGTATTCGACTTGAATATTTTTTATTTACTTAATATTTCTTTTATCTGTTTTAAGTAAATAGGTGAAATAATTAAATTATTAAGCTCTGATGAATAAAAAGGTGTTCAAAAATGGTCAATCTTCCTTCCGGTTTTGATAAAAAGCAGGAAAATTCTTCTGAATTAAGAAACACAAATTCTAACTCTTCTCGTTCTACTTTATTGGGGAATTGGAGTTCGACGATTAAAGGAGCTGTTGCCGTTCTTGCTGTAACTGTGGGGGCTAGTGCTTTAGGGGCTTTTATATCTAATCGGAGTGGTTCTTCTTCTGAGGAAACTGAAAAAAACAATCAAGATGATAAGAGGGAGTTTTTTCCTGGGGCAGTGGGTCTTGCATCGATTGTTGATTTACCAGAAGTAATAAAAGTAATCAGTCTAGTACCTACTTGGTTTCAAGAAGAGGATGATGGTTTTTTTTCTGGTGAAGAGGGGGATTGGTTTGATAAAGAAGACTCCTGTCATTATTCTGAGTCGGTATTAAATCCTAAATGTCTCGGGTTGAATTGTGGTTTAAGAACGGGAGCAATTGATTTAACAGAAAAAAAAGATAGTCCTTTTGAGAGTTCTGTTTACTTTCCAGGTAAAGCAAATATAGATAGTCATTTCATTACGCATATAGTTGGAGATTCATTTGGCAAGGATTCTGATTGGGAAGGGGCAGATCCTAGAGATATGGTATCGTTACTTTATCAGTTTGTTCGAGCGAAACTACCTTCTAATCCAGAATATGCAAGTTTTGAAATCAAATTGCGTCGTTTAAAAGCTGCAAATTTAAACAGTGTCAGTGGTATTCATTCTTATCTTTTTCATCTTAATTGTTTGGAAAAAGGAGATGGTCTTTTTTTATATGGAGGATGGATTGGAAACCCAGGACATGCCATTCTTTATGAAGTTCGTAAGGAGGAAGACGGAAGTTTTTCTTTTCTACTTTATAATCTCGGAGATGGGATTCAGAATGTTACTGTTGATGTAAATGTACATGGAAAACAAAAAATCATTCCTGTAGCGAAAAGAGAAAATATCAATATTCATAAATTACAAAATTCATTTTGGGTCAATTTATATTACTCTAGTCAATACAAACTTCCCAAAGGAGAAGAAGATCGCTGGGGGTTTACAGATATTTATCAAGTACTCATTCCTTTTCTTGAAGGAAAGTGGTCTGCTGTACCTCTAAAAGAGGAAGATTTTTTGCCTCCACAGCGTAGTGGAACTTGTGCTATGGCTTCCTTATATTCTGCGTTTTTCGCACATGTTCCTAGAGAAACTTTTCATAAAGGGGTTGTAGAGTTTCAGTTATGGGGTCTTGTTAATTTCTATGATGGTACTGTAAATCGTTGCTCTTATCCTTCAAAAGATAGAGAACACATACGTTTTCTTCGTGGTGCTGAAATAGTAGCGGAACATGCTAAAGAGCTATTTGCACAAGGTTTAATTAGTATTGAAGAGCTTGAATATGTTTTATCTGAACTTAGGCCAAGGGTGGAATTAGTTCAATCTCTCATTAACTCTAAAAAAGATTTCATCAGTAAAGCTCGTAGTGACCATGCTTATAATTTATTGCCAGGATCTATAGATAGAGCTTGGACCCCCAAATTTGTGACAGGAAGAGCTTTAAAGACTGATCTTCAAAGGGACAGAAAATCTCAAAATGAAGATAAAATTTACGAAAGCACGATACCTTCTCTTTTTAGCGAAATTATTCTTGCATGGCAGCCTTCTTCTGAGACTTTATTGAATGACTTAGAGTACATGTTCAAACAGTTTCAAAAAGGCTCAGCCAGTCAAGTTATTTATAACTTTCAAGAGTTAATAAATGTTCTATTTTCTTATGAAGATTCAGTGTCTGCGTCAGAAAAACGTTTAAAGGTTAACGAAAATTTATGGCTTCCTTTAAGTCAGAGTGAAAAAAATAAGGTAGCTATTCATTTACAGAACATAGCAAAGCTTGTAGCAAGAAAAATTCTTGATTCAAAACAAGAATGGTCAATGGAGCTACTTTTTCCATTTATGAAGATGGATGCTATTGTTCATTTATTACTCAAGGATGCTTTTAAAGTCTCTTTGATAGAAGGGGATTTACAGGAAGCTTATAATAAGTTTCAAGTGCCTAAAAGGGTAGACCCAGAACGTAGAGAAATTGTCTATGAATTAGTAAAAAAACTAAGTGAATGGAAGTATCCTTGTTCCAGTCTTTGGTCTTTTTATATTTCAAAGCAATTATTAATGGGATGGACAGCCTCTCCTGAGTTAGAAAAGGAGCTAGATGATTTTAAAAAACTAAGCAATAAAATAATAGATGAGAAGCATTTTTTATACCAAAAAAGTTTTTTAATAAGTAGAAGTGAGCAATGTAAAAGTCACCTATTTCAAAATCAAGATGATGTATACGATGAAGAAACAGGTATTGCTGCTTATTCTGTAGGAGGAATAAACCGACATTTACAAGCAGCATTGTTGGATTCTATGTTATCGATCGATGTAAATGGCTTAGGAGAAATTCCATCTAAAGAAGCACTAGAGTCATTTTGGGAAGGTCTCCCCCCTGAAGATCCTAGAAAAACTCTTTTGGAGCAAGAAGGAATCATAGGGGCTTTACTTTGGGATCCGAATGCATTTTTTAAAGATGAACTAATAAAAAAAGCACCTCCTTTTAAAACAAATGTATCGGCATTTACGCCATATCATGGACATGAACTTTTATCTACTTTAGAAGAAATCAAAAACCCTTATATACGAGCCTTACTCGGAATAGAGGCAAAACGTTTAGAGTTAAATTATGATCCTGGAACAAAGCAAGTATACTTTTTCGATAAAAGTATTATGGATCTGTATACAGAATGGACCGGATCAGACAATAAGTGTCCGTTATCACTTGAAGCTCATTTAAAAGAAAATTCCTCGAATTCAATTATAAATGAAGACGAGGCCAGAGAACTTTTAGGTTTGCTTGAGATTGAGGGTGATCACATCGAAAGGGTTCTAGTATATTTTTCTACTCGCGTGCACTTATTGCAGGATAAAGATTTTCTGTATTTATTTAGTGTTTTCCTTTTTGGGAAAGATGATCTTTCAAAAGCTTTTCAAGATCCTAAGTTGGGCTTAAAAAATCAAAATATGCTTTTAGAACTTCTTGAGAAAGCATATGAGTTAAATACTATATCTGACAACGTCGATATGGTGCTAGGGATTTTAGATCTAATGCGCAAAGTAGAAGCTTACTTGTCTATAGAAAAAGTCAACAAAAGCTTGAGTCATGACGGTGATATAAATAGCTTTTCTTTTCGTGCAGTAGCGAATTCTATGATGAATGATACAGAGCTAGAGGTAGAACATCGTAGTACTGCTGCAGCTATTATTGTAGCAAGTTTTAAAAATTACTCTAGATTAAATTTTGAAGAAAAAGTTTTATTTCTTTCTGCAAATACTCTGATAGAAAACTATAGCCATCAATTGCCCTCATTACCAACAAAACTACTTCTTGATAAAACGTTATCTGAACAGAAGCATCAAAATACAATAAAAATAGAGCTTCAGGAAGGTCGTGGACTTGAATTACTTTCAAAGGCAAGTGATTTTGCATTTCCACATAGAGAAAAAAGTCAGTGGAAAAAAGAGGAAGATAGAATACGTGACTGCAGTAAACAGTTTATTTTTGATGACAGGTCTTTTGTTATTCGCTCGTTAAATTTCGAGGTACTTCCTCTTGATATTATAAAATTAAAAGACTTTCAGGATGTTTTTAAAGGATTACATCTTTCAAATATTCAACGGATTTCTGGTAAAAACTTTAAAGGCTTTCGAGCAAGAGGTCCGTCTAACTTACAGTATGAGATTTCTGATGAAGGAGTCATTCTCGCTGAGTTAGATAACGGAAAGTGGTACGAGTTCATTTCTAAAAATACAGGTCTATACGAAGAGTTACCTCCTTATTTTGCAGAGAAAGATATTCTCATGTGGCAGGCTCAAGATCATGTAATGATAACAGACAGGAGAGAGCAAAAAGCATTAGGATATATTTCTAATCAATACTTTAATACTTCTAGTCAAATTGTATCCTTAGAAGATGAGAAAGGTTTACTCTTTACATCTTTTACAGATAGCTATGATGGGGTAATGAAACGTTTTGATGACCCTAAAAAAACACAAGTTTGGTCTGAAGAAGAAAAAAACTCTATTCCTTACGCAATAGAGTTTTTAAATTTTAAAAATGGAGGCTTGAGGTTTGAGAGAAAACAAAGAGCGAATCAAACTCGATTAATTTCTAAACAAATGCCTGCTTGGAGCCTTTTATTAGACCAAAAACAAAGTTTAAAAGATCTTCCAGGTTTTGATAGCTTTTTGACCTTACAAAACTCTGTAGGGCAACTACGATGCATCATTTCTCCATATGGAGCAAATCGTTTTTATGGAATGAAGCCTAAAAAAAACGTATCTCAAGCGTATATTTATCAGAATGAGTTAGATAAGGTTCTCGATTTCAAAAGTTATTATACTTATCAAATAGAGAAAAATGGTTCGATTACTGGTCTAGATTTAAAATCTAAAGCTTATCTTGTTTTTCTTCTGATTGATCATGAGAATTATGATGCAGCAATGCATATACTACGAGATGAGCTTTATTCTAGTACTCTATTTGAAGATGAAGTACGCACAATACTAAATATGATCATTGCTCATAAGAAAGATCGTCACCCAAAAGCTGATGCAGCTCGTTTATTAGTCGCTCATACACTCATAAGAAATAGTTATGACAACGAAAAAACGAGTTCTTGGGGAGGACATGAAATTGATAAAGACCTCCTTAGAGAATATGTAAATCAATTAAAGTATGTAGGTAGCTGCGCTCTTACAAAAGAAGAAGAAGAGTTTTTACTTCTTTGGGCCCTTTCAGAAAGGGTTGTGAGTAGGCTAAATCGTGAAAGATCGCCTTCTGAAAAAGAGAATTTCTCCAAAGAATTAGTAGGTTATCAAGAGAGTATTTTACTGCAAAGATTAATGCATTTAAGAAAACAATCAGCTCGTGATTTTTCTCTTTATCTATCTTCACATAGTCGGTCATTAGCTATCCCGGGTAGAAGCTACCTTCTAGGAGATTTTTGGAGATCTTTGGCATTTATCTGGCATAATCATATATACGATTTAAAAATGGCCTGTGTACCTACCCTAAAAATGGATTGTTCTAAAATTAATGTTCCTGAGTTTTATGCTTATCTCAAGAATGCAAATACGTTTCAATTAGAGCAAGCTGTGGAGTTTTTAGAAATAAGCTCAATCAGTGCCACGAAAAATGAAGATAGCTATAACCTTCATTTATTTTTGTTGAATGTAGCGTTAGATCCTCAAAAATTCCCCTCTGTAGAAGAAATGAATATGTTAGTAAAAGACATGTATAATCCAAGAGGAGGAAGTTGGGATAATTATAATCGCCTACAAAATCTTATAAATCTCTTCGAAGTTCATCCATTAATTTATCGTAATAACGAAGCACACATTTCTTTTGCTTTTGATCAGGTAGAAATGATCGATAAGCTTGATCCAAATGTCATGATATTGAATGAGCAGGCAGCTTTAGAGCCAATTCAGGTAGGCCCTATAGCAATAAAAGAAAATGAAAAGCCTGTATTTGCTTCTTCTCAAGCTATAGAGATTCTAGATTACTTTGAAGTCATTCCAGAAAGTGAAGAACGTATTCTTCAAAGAAAAAATACATGTAAAAGAATCAGAGATGAAGTTAAAGAGCGTATCAATCACCTTTTAGAAAAACGTGAAGATCATCGATCGATTGATCGTAGTTTAGATGAACAAATGGAGGCTTGTGATGCCTATGTTGATTTACCTAGGCCAGAACAATTTCAAGTGAAAGATTTACCAGCTCTTTTAGGACTTGGCTTAAACAAAGAAGAAAATATCGTTCATTTACAAAATGACCTAGCACAGCAAAAAGAATTTTGTCTTTCATTAGCAAACAAAAAATCACCAAAAAGGCAGGTACGTGTACTAAGGGAATTAGATCATATTGCCACAGATTTTGAAGCGATTACGATAGAAGAGCTCTGTATTCTTTCTGCACAAAACAAGTTGGAAGCATATAGCAAGAGAAACTCTTTACTAGAAGAGGAAGAAATCAAAGTTTTACACCAAGAAGTTCTTAAATACTTGGCTCTTGCTACAACTTTGCAAAAAGAAGAAAGAATGATCAGCTACATCAACGGTATTTACGATGCTCAATCACGTGAAGACTATGCTGTTGTTGATATGCTTACTCAGAGATTAGTCCAGGAAATGAGCTTAGATAGAGCTTATGATATTATGGAGAACCCTCAGATATTAGCATTGGAATACTTTAGTAATATTCAGCTATTTGATTGGCAAATTGATGCGTTAAAAACTCTAGGTATTGGTGAAATTAATAAAAGAGTAAATGAGCATCTATTTGTTGCTTTAGAGTTAATCATGGGGTCGGGTAAGTCCAAAGTTTTAGCTCCTTTAATCTTATTATTGAATGCTGATAGAGAACACTTGGCTATTGCTGTCACTCCACGACCTTTATTAGAACAGTCTTTACAAACATTGAACCCTATCCTGAGAGAGGTAGCGGGGCGTTATATCCAACCTTTTTCTTTCTCAAGGTTTACACCGCTTGATCCGAATAAATTAGAAGATATTTATCGGAAACTAGATAACTGTATTCATGCAGGAAATCCCGTGATTATGAGTCCGCAAAGTATGCAGGCTCTCTTTCTTCGTTTATATGAACTTGCTTTTGAATATGATTCAAAACCTTCTAAAGACTTGAAACTAACAATTGAGGGTTTGAGAAAAATTTTGCGTCTATTTAAAGACAAAGCAGACTTACATATTGATGAGATTCATATTGTTCAAGATCTTGTATCAGAACTCAACTTCTCTCTTGGGGAAAAAGTAAGCTTAGATAAAGAGCGTATTCGTATATCTCTAGATGTATTTAAAATCTTGGTCTCTGATGAAGAAATCAAGTCCCATTTATTCCATCAAATCATTCCAGGAGGGCGAGGACCAACATTTACAAGGGAACATTATCTAAATGTTATTAGACCTCTTCTTTCAGAAAAAATGATTACTCATCTCAGTTCTGTAAAAGGTATTGATAGCGAAGTTTATTCTAAAAAGACATTAGAGTTTTTCAAAAATCTATCTGAATCTGATAAAGAATATCTTTTCCAGTTCTTACTTTGGGATGATAAGTACACAGAAGCTCAATCTTATTATGAGAATATTGAAGATGAAAGTGTGAAAAACCTACTCTCTATTGCAAGAGGACAAATCAATAAAATTATTCCAGGAGTACTCGATAAAAAACTCAATTGGAAATATGGTTTTACTTTTTCATTGGGCGATCATAATGTTGATGAGCTTGCTCACCCGTATGAAGCTGAAGACAAACCTAGAAAAAATGCCGACTTTGCTAACCCTTGGTCTACTGTAGCCCACACTGTAGCAGCTTATTTACAAGAAGGAGTTAGGTATTCACAAGTAGAAACCCTTGTGAGGCAGTTACGAGGTAGGTCAGTAGAAGAAAGTAACTTGGGAATAAACGATAATGGTGCTGCTATTATCTATAACTATATTTGTGGCATTGATCCCGAATCAGGAAAAAATCCAGAGGTCACTTTATTTGATTCAAAGGCTTCTTCATATCTTTTTGAGCAAATAAACAAGAATCCAGAAAATCTCTTACGATTTTTAGAGCGTTCAGTGATGGATCAAGTACAGATCTACCCGTATCTTTTGAAAGCTGATGGTATGGCTCTTAATATGATGACGAAGAGAGCTCAAGGAGGAACAGGAACTCTTGGTAATATCTATGCTTATTCTGATGACATGAAAGTCATATCCCAAAAATGGGCTATGGGTAAAACTCTTGCTCTCATGGAAGAGAAAACAGAAGGAAAAGCACATAGTGGTAATCTGAGTGACCCAAGTGACTTTATCCAAGAAATCCGGCGCTTGCACCCTGACTTAGAGAGTGTCAATGTAATCGCAGATGTGGGAGCTAACCTTAGTGGACTTAGCCCTGAACACCGTGCACGTATTGTTTTACGTCAGATGCCTGAAATGAAAGGTGTTGTCTTCATCAAAAATGGCAGTATCGTTGTTTTAGAAAAGAAAAGCCAACAAGTGATTCCTTTGGAGCATAGTGAGCTAAAACCACACGAGCTAGCAACCGTATATGGTCAGGCGGAGTGTACAGGGACAGATATTCTTCAATCAAGCACAGCACATTCTGTACTACTTGTTAGTAAGCAAAACTCCTTAGTAGAAATAGCTCAAGCAGCTTGGCGTTTACGCAACTTAGATAAGCAACAAAAAGTATCACTTGTATTATCAAGTGATATGGAAAAAACAGTAAGAGGTCTTTTACATTTAGAAGATGGAGACCCTATTGATTACTATGATCTGCTCAGTTTTATCCTACTTCAAGATGGAGTGAAGTTTGGAGAGCTTTGTTATAGCGCTCAAACAAAAAAGATGCAGAGTGTAGTGAAGTCAGAGGTCTATCGAAAAAGCTTGGATCTTGATTTTCATGAATTTATGGATGCCTATCGAAATACTTTTTCACTTTTCTTCCGTAATCAAGAAGATAACCCTGATAGAGACTATGGTTTTCTTTTAGAAAAAATATCTGGAGAAGAGGCTGTTCATTTACAAAAGGAAAAGATTTTATCTACACACCTCAGTTCTGTAACAAAAGCTCCTTTATCTTTAGATCCTAAGCAAATTGAAAAACGGATAGAGGATATTATCGACCCGTCTGTTTTGCCTAATAAAGTATCAAAAGTAATGGAGCGAGAAGGACTAGACGATATTGCAGAGGTGGAAACTGAGCAAGAAGGTGAGATGGAGCTTGAGGTGCAACTAGAATTAGAAAGCAATGTAAACTCTAATCGTAATTTGAGTTTATATGGTATTTTGCCCTGGTTTTTTGATAGTTCAGCTTTTCCTCAACCTTGGCGTTCAGGTAAGACATATTTATCAGCTGTTTTAAGAGAAGAAGAGTTTTGCCCTTCGGTTCCTGAGCATGGAGTAGTAGAGTTTAATAATCGTGTAGCTCTTGTTGAGGCTGATTTGTTATTTTGTAATTATGAAGAATTACAGAAATATATGGGAATATTTGATCCCAACCTTCGATTTAGTACAAACTATTTGGATGCTTTTGTCGATCCTAATTCTGATAAAGATTTACATGCCATGAGGCCTTTTACCCAGCCTCTAAAATATAGCTCTGAGCTTTTTATTGAGTATCTTAAGGATACAGACTCTATTCAAATGGTTGTAGTAGATCATGAAGAAGTACAGTTTATAAAAAGGGATATGCTTGATCGCCCAGACAGTACCGATAATCGCTACCTCTATATGGATGGTTTAGGTGTTAGAGCTTGTGGAGAAGGGCTTTCTGAGGAAAAGTTACTTCAGCACCCTGATTTTATCCGATTAAAAGTTCAATGGGATTTTTGGAGAGGAAAAAGCTTTTATAAAGGAGTAGAAAGAGAAGCTCTTGAAGAATGGGTGGATCGTGTCGGTATTACAAAAATGAAAGATCTCTTCGAAAAAGAAGTTCTTAAATCCTCTAATTTAGCAAGACAACGCTATCCTAATAGCTATCTTTACAAACTGCTGAATGAAAAAATTAAATAGTAGAATGATAAAAACTTTATCAGAATTGGAGGTTTAAAGACTCAATATTTGGATAGGCTCTTGCGCTAATTAAATTAATTCCTTTTTTATTTCTTAATAAGGTTTTTGTTTTCTTTAAATAAACAGGTGAAACAATTAAATTATTAAAAATTGATAAATAAAAAGGTCTTAAATAATGGTAAATATTTCTTCTGGTTTTGATGAAAAGCAAGAAAAGTCTTCTGAATTAAAAAATACAGATCCTAGCTCTTCTCGTTCTACTTGGTTGGGAAATTGGAGCGCAACGATTAAAGGAGCCGCAGCAGTTCTTGCTGTGGCTGTAGGAGCTAGCGCTTTAGGAGTTTTTATATCTAAGCAGAGTAGTTCTTCTTCTGAAGAAGCAGAAAAAGACAATCAAGATGGTGAGAGAGAGTTTTTTTCTGGGTCAGTGGGCCTTGCATCGATTGTTGATTTAGAAGAAATAATGAAAGTGAGCAATCTGCTACCTACCTGGTTTCAGGAGAAGGATAATGGTTTCTTTCCTGATGAGGAGGGGGATTGCTTTGATAAAGAAGATACTTGTTATGATTCTGAGGCGGTATTGAACCCTAAATGTGTCGATTTAAACTGTGATTTAAGAACGGATTTATCAAGTTTAACAGAAAAAAAAGATGGAGCTTTTGCGAGTTCTGTTTACTTTCCAGGGAAGGCAAATATTGATAATCGTTTGATTATCAATATACTTGGAGATTCATTTGCCACAGATTCTGATTGGGAAGGAGCAGATCCTAGAGCCACAGTATCATTACTTCATCAGTTTGTTCGAGCAAAACTACCTTCTAATCCAGAATATGCAAGCCTTGAAATCAAATTGCGTCGTTTAAAAGCGGCAAATTTAGATAGTGTTAATGGTATTCATTCTTATCTTTCTCATCTTAGTTGTTTGGAAAAAGGAGGTGGTCTTTTTTTATATGGTGGATGGACTGGAACTCCAGGGCATGCCGTTCTTTATGAAGTTCGTAAGGAGGAAGATGGAAGTTTTTCTTTTTTGCTTTATAACCTTGGAGATGGGATTCAGAATGTTACTGTTGATGTAAATGTACATGGAAAACAAAAAGTTATTCCTGTAGCGAAAAGAGAAAACATCAATATTGATAAATTACAAAATCCATTTTGGGTAAATTTATATTATTCTAGTATTTATAAGCTTCCCAAGGGAGAAGAAGGTCGCTGGAGCTCTACAGATATTTATCAAGTACTAATACCTTTTCTTGAAGGAAAGTGGTCTGTTGTGCCTCTAAAAGAGGAAGAACTCTTACCTCCACAGCGTAGCGGAACTTGCGCCATGGCTTCCTTATATTCTGCGTTTTTCGCGCATGTTCCTAGAGAAACTTTTCATAAAGGTGTTGTAGAGTTTCAATTATGGGCTCTTGTTAATTTCTATGATGGTACTGTAATTCGTTGCTCTTATCCTTCAAAAGATAGAGAGCATATGCGCTTTCTTCGTAGTGCTGAAGTATTAGCGGAACATACTAAAGAACTTTTTGCGCAAGGGTTTATTAATCTTAAAGAGCTTGAGTATGTTTTATCTGAGATTAAGCCAAGAGTAGAGTCTGTTCAAGCTCTCATTAATTCTAAAAAGAATTTCATTAATAAAGCTCGTAGTGATGATGGTTATAATTTATTGCCAGAATCTATAGATGAAGCTTGGAATCCGGAACTCATTACTGGAAGAGCTTTAAAGACAGATCTTCAAAGAGAGAGAAAGTCTCAAAATAAAGATAAAACTCACGAAAGCGAGATACCTTCTCTTTTTAGCGAAACTATTCTTAGATGGGATCCTTCTTCTGAGACTTTATTGAATGATTTAGGGCATATGTTCGAACTGTTTCAAAAAGATTCAAGCGGTCAAGCTATTTATAATTTTCAAGGATTTATAGATGTTTTGTTTTCTTATGAAGATTCAGTATCTTCATCAAAAAATCGTTTAAAAATTAACGAAAATTTATGGCTTTCTTTAAGTCAGAGTGAAAAAAATACTGCTGCTATTCGTTTACAGAATATTGCGAAAGTTGTAGCAAGAAAAATTCTTGATTCAAAACAAGAATGGTCAATGGAACTACTTTTTCCATTTATGAAGATGGATGCTATTGTTCATTTACTACTCAAAGATGCTTTTAAAATCTCTTTAATAGAAGGCGATTTATTGGAAGCTTATAATAAGTTTCAAGTGCCTTCAAAGGTTAAGGAGCACCGTAGAAAAAGAGCCCGCTTATTAGTAGAAACGCTAAATAAATGGAAGTATCCTTGCTCCAGCCTTTGGATGTCTTATATTTCAAAAACGACACTAATGGCGTGGGCAGGTTCCCCTAATCTAGAAAAAGAGTTAAAAGACTTTAAACAATTAGGTGATGAAATAAGACTAGAATACATGCTTTTGGATCAAAGTGGGATTTTCATAAATAGAAGCAAGCATTGTCAAAATCACTTAAGAATGAGTGAGGAAGATACATACGATGATGAAATAGGTGTTGCTACTTATTCCGCGGGAAAAATAAATCGACACTTACAAGCTGTTTTGTTGGACTCTATGCTATCGGTCGATGTAGATGCTTCTGGAAGAATTCCATCTAAAGATACACTAGAGTTCTTTTGGCAAGAACTTCCGGCTGAAGACCCGAGAAAAATTCTTTTGGAACAAGAAGGAATCATAGGAGCTTTACTTTGGGACCCCGATGCATTTTCTAAAAATGAACTAATACAAAAAGCTCCTCCTTTTAAAACGAATATATCGGCATTTACACCATATAATGGGCATGAACTTTTATCTTCCTTAGAAGAAATCAAAAACCCTTATATACGGGCTCTAATCGGAATACAATTCAAGAATCTCATGCCTGAGAATAGCTTTTCCAAAAATCAAAGCTCCTTCTTGAATTATAAAATTATAGATAAATATAAGACCTGGATTTCACCTGAAGAGAACTGTCCTCTATCGATTGAAGGTCGATTAAAAGAAGACTCTTTTAGTTCAATCATAAATGAAGATGAAGCTAGAGAACTGTTAGCTTTAGTTGAGTTTGATAGTAACCACATCGAAAGAGTACTAGTATATTTTTCTACTCGACTGCACTTATTACAAGATAAAGACTTTTTATATTTATTGAATATTTTCCTTTTTGGAAAAGACTGTCTCCTAACAGCTTTTCAAGACCCTAAGTTAGGTTTAAAAAGTCAAAATATGCTCTTAGAGATTCTTCAGAAAGCATATGAGTTGAATACTATATCTGGCAAATTTGATATAACACTAGCAATTTTAGATCTAATGCGAAAAGTAGAGCCTTACTTGTCTACAGAAAAAGTAAACAAAAGCTTAGCTTATGATGATAATATAAATAGCTTTTCTTTTCGTGCAGTAGCCAACTCTATAATGAATGATACAAAGCTAGCGATGGAACACCGTAGCACTGCAGCAGCTATTATTGTGGCAAGTTTTAAAAATCAATCTAACTTAAGTTTCGAAGATAAAGTTTTATTTTTTTCAGCAAGTACTTTGATAGAAAATTATAGCTATCAATTGCCCTCATTATTGACACAGTTACGCCTCGATAAAACTTTATCTGAACAGAAGCATCAAAGAGCCATAAAAACAGAGCTTGAGGAAGGGCGTGGAGTAGAGTTACTTTCAAAGGCAAGTGATTTTGTATTTCCACATAAAGAAAAAAGTCAGTGGAAAAGAGAAGGAAATAGAATACGTGATTACAGTCAACAGTTTGTTTTTGATAGTAAATCTTTTGTTATTCGCCTAGTGAATCTAGAGATGCTTCCTCTTAGTATTGTGGAATTAAAAGACTTCCGAGATATTTTTAAAGATGTTTTTTCTCTTTCAAATATTGAACGGATTTCTGATGAAAGCTTTAAAGGTTTTCGATTAAGAGGCCCATCTAATTTACAATATGAGATTTCTGATGAAGGAGTTATTCTTGCAGAGTTAGATAGCGGGAAGTGGTACGAGTACATTCCTAGAAGTACAGGCTTATATGAAGGTTTACCTCCTTATTTTGCAGAAAAAGATGTTCTCATGTGGCAGTCCAAAGACCATGTACTGATCACAAACAAAGAAAGTCGAAAAAAAATAGGACGTATTTCTAGTCAAGACTTTGGTGTTTCCAGTGAAATTGAATCCTTAGAAAGTGAGAAAGGCCTACTCTTCACCTCTTTTAAAGAGACCTATGAAGGGGTAATAAAACGTTTTGATGATCCTAAAAAAATACAGATTTGGTCAGAAAAAGAAAAAAAATCCATCCCTTACGCAGTAGAGTTTTTAAATTTTAAAGACGGAGCTTTGAGGTTTGAGAGAAAGAAAAGAGCGAATCAAACTCAATTGATTTCTAAACAAATGCCTGCTTGGAGCCTTTTATTAGACCAAAAACAAAGCTTAAAAGTTCTCCCAGGGTTTGATAGCTTTTTGACTTTGCAAAACTCTGTAGGGCAGCTACGGTGCATCATTTCTCCATATGGAGCAACTCGTTTTTATGGAATGAGCCCTGAAAAAGACAAGACCCAAGCTGATGCCTATCAAGCTGAGTTAGATAATGTTCTCGATTTTAAAAGTTATTATACTTATCAAATAGAAAAAAATGGGGCAATTACAGGTTTAGATTTGAAATCCAAAGCCTATCTCGTTTTTCTTCTGATTGATCATGAGAATTATGATGAAGCAATGCGTATATTACGAAATGAACTTTATTCTAGTACTCTATTTGAAGGTGAAGTACGCGCCATACTAAATATGATCATTGCTCATAAAAAAGACCGCCATCCAAAAGCTGATGCAGCTCGTTTATTAGTCGCTCATACTCTTATGAGAAATAGTTATGATAATGAAGAAATCAAATCTTGGGGGCAGCATGAAATGGATACACTTCTCCTTCAAGAATATATAAATCAATTGGAGTATGTGGGTACTTGTTCTCTTACAAAAGAAGAAGAAGAATTTTTACTTCTTTGGGCTCTTCCAGAAAAGATTTTGAATAGAGTGAATCGTGAAGGGATACCTTCTGGAAAAGAGTATTTTCCCAGAGAGTTAGTAGGATATCGAGAGAGTATTTTACTACAGAGGCTAATGCATTTAAGAAAACAGTCCGCTCATGATTTTTCTCTTGAATTATCTTCACATACTCGAGAATTGGGGATTCCGGTAAAGATATACTCTAAAGAAGATTTTTGGCGATCGGTGTCAGATAGTTGGCATAATGGTATATACAATTTAAAAATAGCTTGTTTACCTACTTTGAAAATGGATTGTTCTAAAATTAATGTTCCTGAGTTTTATTCTTATCTCAAGAATGCAAATACGTTTCAATTAGAGCAAGCTGTGGAGTTTTTAGAAATAAGTTCAATAAGTGCTACGAAAAATAAAGATAATTATCACATACATTTGTTTTTGTTGAATGTAGCGTTAGATCCTCAAAAATTTCCCTCTGTAGAAGAAATGGATCTGTTGGTAGATAACGTATATGGTTTAAGAAAAGATATTGCAAACAGTTCTGATCGTCTACAAAACCTTATAAATCTCTGCGAAGTTCATCCATTAATTTATCGTAATAACGAAGCACAAATTTCTTTTGCTTTTGATCAGGTAGAAATGATCGATAAGCTTGATCCAAATGTCATGATATTGAATGAGCAGGCAGCTTTAGAGCCAATTCAGGTAGGCCCTATAGCAATAAAAGAAAA
>PAQS01000001.1 GCA_002709385.1 Waddliaceae bacterium | reverse complement strand
ATTGCCCGTCATTAAGTACTTCGAATTTCGACATCAGCTTTTCACCACAAAGACTTTTTCAGATAAAAAGGAGTTTGCCAAAGAAACTATTTATTTGGATAGGTTCATGTCTTTTATTAAATCAAACCCAATAATAAAAAAGAAAATCAAAAGATCAAAAACAATAATTATAGAAAGAAAATAAATTTAAGTTACGAAATATATAAATGCTATTTCTCAACATTCACCCATTTACGGGTAGTCCTAAACAGGTAATGCTCGTCGTAGGTTGTAATCGCAAATGAAGTATTGAATCAGACCTATGTGATTTTTGATCTTTTTCAAAAAGGAAAGAGTCTTTCTTACAAGTATCGAACATCGCTGTCGGAGAGTGTTGTTAAATCTTTCAATGTAACTTGTTTTGCCGGATTCTTTGCCGACTGGTCTGTGTTGGCCAAGAGGAAGAATTTCGAAGTACACAGAGAACTTATCTGAGTAAAAAATGGCTTTTTTTTAAATTCCTCGGGTAATTTTTTCATAAGGGCTTCTCCTGATTGGCGATTACGTTTGCCAACGTGCATCGCTAAAATTTGCCTAGTTTCAGAGTGAAAAACCAGCCATAACCATTGTTGATTACCTTTATTTCCTACATAGCTCCATTGTTCATCTAGTTCAACTATAGTAACTTCCAGTATCGATAAATATATGAGGGCTCGGGATGAAGTTCTTTAGGCTTGTCCCTAGATATCACCACTATAGTGGCTTACGTTTAGTGAAGGGGGTAGTTATGACAGTCCCCTAAGGAAAAGAAGTTGCTTTCTGGGAAATATAGTTCTGATAGCCAGTAAGTTAAAGAACATCAACAGACCTTTCAACATACATTTAGTAGATATTTTACGAGAATTTGATTATTAATCATGTATTGGTTTCTAAATTATGAAGAGTAAATATTTCTAACAGGTTCAAACTAAGTTTTCTTACAGCCTGTAACATATTTATTAGCTAAAGGAGATTCTTTTGCACCGACTCGCAGTTTACCTTTCAATTTTTTCGGCTGTAGGTATGAGCAGTTGCACTGTAAAGCAGGCAAAATACACAGACCTCGAACCAAGTCCTCTGGTGAAAAATTACGTTCACCCATCGCTAGAATCGAAAAAAACTAATGAATTTAGCGAGCATGCCAATGATGAAAAACTTTCGGGACCTATAACCTTACACCAGGCCTTATCCTTGGCTATTGCTAAAAATCCTGAACTAGAGGTCTTTTCATTTGAAGTTAGAGCTGCTGAATCCAGGGAGCAACAAGCCGGATTGTTTTCAAATCCAGAATTGGAAATTGAGATTGAGGACTTTGCTGGTGAAGGAGATCTGTCTGGGTTCAGCGGGGCAGAGAGTACTCTGGCTATCGGGCAACTCATTGAGTTAGGCGGGAAACGAGGAAAGCGAGAAAGGGTCGCATCCTTATCAAAGAGACTTCAAGACTGGAATTACGAGTCTAAAAGGCTCGATGTTTTTACGAAAACATCAAGAGCCTTTATCGACGTACTTGTGTTACAGCGGCGCTTAGCTTTAGCTAATGAGTCTCTTGATCTTTCCAAGAAAATGCATAACCTTGTCTCTGAAAAGGTAGAGGCCGGCAAGGAATCTCCTTTAGAGAAGACCAAAGCAGATGTAATGCTTTCAACTACACAAATCGTGGAACTTAGCATAGCGAAACAGCTGGAAGCAGCACGAAAAACACTTGCTTCCTTCTGGGGTGACTCATTTGCCGAGTTCTCCAATGTGGAAGGAGATCTTGAGACACTTTACAGCCTCCCTCCAATAGAAACACTTACTCCGCTGATATCTCAAAACCCTGATATCAGGAGTTTGAATGTGGCTCTCGAATTACGTGAATCAGAGGTAGTTCTGGCGGAATCCAGTCGGGTTCCCGACGTCACCCTGCGCGGAGGGATCAAGAGATTTGAAGAGACGAGCGACTACGGATTTGCGGTCGGTATTTCCGTTCCCCTAGGAATTTTTGATCGAAATCAAGGTGGAATTCAAGAGGCAAGGCACAATATGGCGTCGACCCGCAGCCTGAAGAATGCTGAGAAAATTAGAATTGAGGCAGAGCTGATTGCTGCCTATCAAGAGTTGTCCTCAGCTTATTATCAGGCTACTACCCTTAAAAATACAGTTATGCCGGCTGCAAGTAGTGCACTGGAGGCCTCTAGCGAAGGCTATACACAAGGAAAGCTCGAATACCTTGATGTGTTAGACGCGCAACGAACACTTTATGAAGTGAAAAGCCAATATATCCAGTCTCTGTCTTCCTATCACAAAGCGACTATTGAGGTAGAGCGCCGCATTGGGCAAAGAATCTACAAGGAGACAAGTTATGTCAGGTAACAAAAATCCAGTTTTAATTGGAATTTCCGTTTTTGTGCTTATTGCATTAGCTACCTGGATGTTTTCGGGTTCTTCAATGGATGACCACGATCATAGGGAGCACAAAGAAACAGAGCATGATAATCACGCTGAAGGAGAAGAGGGACATGGAAACAGCCATTCGGGAGAAAATGGCTATAATGAGCAAGAAAAAAGAGTTCATATTTCACACGAGCAGCAACAAGAGTTCGGAATAGGAGTTGACCAGGCTAAATCCCGGGATCTCAGAGTTCACCTCGACCTTTCAGGAGAGGTTGCATTCAATGCCGACAAAGTAGCACATATAGTGCCCCGCGTGCCTGGTATTGTTTTAGAGGTAAAAAAGGCCCTAGGAGATACCGTTCAGGTGGGAGATGTTTTGGCAGTCCTCGAAAGCCGAGAGCTAGCTAATGCAAAAGCTAAGTACCTGGCAGCAAAGGAAAGGCGAAGATTAAACCAGATTGACCTGGAAAGGGAAAAGCTCTTATGGGAAAAGAAGATTTCGTCAGAACAGGAGTATTTGAATGCAAAAAGCGTCTTTGCAGAAGCAAACATCGAAGAAGTCGTTGCAGAACAGGAGCTGCATGCTTTAGGGCTCTCTCGTAATGATCTAGAAGGGCTATTGAGTCAACATGACGAGAACCTTACTCGGTATAAAATTGTTGCTCCGATCCACGGAGTTATTACAGAGAAGCATATTACAATTGGGGAAAAAATAAGTGGTGACGATCAACCATTTACACTCGCAGATACGAAACACTTATGGGTCGACTTTACACTATACCAAAAAGACTTACTAGCTGTTCGAAAAGGGCAGGAAGTAATAATTAGCCCTCATGAAAATGGGGTCTACGCTCAGGGAACTATTGAGTGGATAAGCTCGTTTTTGGATGAATCAACGCGTACCGCCACCGCTCGCGCAATTATTGACAACAAGGACGGGCTGTTTTTTCCTGGAATGTTTGTCTCCGGAAAGGTTTCTGTTGATCAGGTTACTGTTGATCTTGCAGTGAAGAAAACCGGAATCCAAAAGGTCAAAGATCAATTGGTTGTATTTGTTCAAGATGGGGAAGAATTTGAGCCTCACCCTGTAAAGTTAGGCAGAGAGGATCATACTCATATCGAGGTAATTTCAGGACTGTTTCCTGGGCAACAGTATGTTTACAAAAACTCCTTCACTCTCAAAGCTGAGCTAGAAAAAGATTCTTTTGGAGGCGGGCACGCTCATTAATAAAGATAATAGGGAAAAATATGATAGACCGATTGATACAAACATCCTTGAACAATCGCCTTTTCACTACACTTATAATGGTGATGGTGATGGCAGCAGGCTACATGAGCTACAAACAGCTTCCAGTCGATGCTTTTCCTGACGTCTCTCCCAACCTGGTTCAGGTATTTACCATAACCGAAGGCTTGGCTCCTGAAGAAATTGAAAAGTATGTCACCTATCCGGTTGAAGGCTCCATGACTGGGCTGCCCGGCGTGAAAAAAGTTCGAAGCGTCTCTAACTTTGGTCTATCTGTTGTAAACGTCTACTTCGAAGACGATATGGATATCTATTTCTGCCGTCAGCTTGTAAACGAACGTTTGCAGGAGGCTCGAGATCAAATTCCGGAAGGATTTGGCGAACCTGAGATGGGGCCAATCTCCACAGGAATGGGACTGGTCCTGTTTTACTACCTACAGGACAAAACCGGGAAACTTTCTCTTGAAGAACTTAGAAGCCTTCAAGATTGGGTTGTGAAGTTCAACCTACAGACTGTTCCGGGCGTTACAGAAGTTCTCGGAATCGGGGGACAGGAAAAACAGTATCAAGTTCAAATCAATCCTGAGGCTTTACTTCGTTACAACCTTACGCTGCACGATGTTATCTCACGAATTGAATCTAACAATTTAAATATTGGAGCTCAGTTCATCGAGAAAAACAGCGAGGAGTTGATTGTCCGTTCTGTTGGTTTAGCGACAGGGCTCACAGATTTGGAAAGAATTGTCATCAAAACCAATGACGGTCGACCGGTCTATCTTAAGGATGTGGCAGCTCTTGAAATAGGCGGTGCTGTTCGCAGAGGACTGCAAACTAGGAATGGCTCTAAGGAAGTCGTTGCAGGAATGGTTGTAAAGCTATACGGAACCAATGCCTCAACAGTAATTGAACACGTCGAAAAACGCATACAGAAGATCAACAAGATACTTCCTGAGGGAGTGCATATAGTTCCGTATTACCAGCAAAAAGAGATCGTGGAAGCGGCTGTGGGGACTGTTTCCAATGCACTAATACAAGGAGTGGCTTTGGTTGCTCTCGTTTTGTTAGTCTTTATGGGAGGTGTTCGCCCAAGTCTTGTAGTTGCCCTGTCTATTCCATTTTCAGTTCTTTTTGCTTTCCTTGGTATGGGATATTTTGGTCTCTCAGCTAACCTTATGTCTTTGGGTGGACTCGCTATTGCTATCGGGATGATGGTGGATGGAACGATTGTCGTTGTAGAAAACGTGGATCGCATGCTTAGTGAATCTGACCCAAATGAGTCAAAAATAAAAATAATCTCTAAGGCCTGCATTGAAGTAGGTCGCCCGATTGTTTTTGCTATTGCGATCATCATCATCGTATTTCTTCCCCTATTCACTCTTCAAGGGGTAGAGGGAAAGATGTTTCGCCCACTAGCATACTCAGTTGCTTTGGCCATGCTTGGATCGCTCGTATTTGCAGTGGTTTTGGCACCCGTGTTTAGCGCATTGCTACTCAAGCGATCTAACAATAGCAAAGAGTCCTGGGTTGTACGAACGCTTGTCAAGTTCTATCGACCCGCTATTGAATATTTCGTCCGTTTCCGTTCGGCCGCCATCCTCTTAGCTGTTGGGCTCCTCTGTTTAGGAGCACTGATTTTTCCAATGCTTGGCTCAGAGTTTACTCCGAAACTCAAGGAGGGAACCATTGTGGCTAGGCTCTCTATGGCACCTTCAATCTCCCTGGAAGAGAGCAAACGTACCGCGATGATTGTTGAAAGACGCTTACTTAAAATCCAGGAAGTTAATGAGGTGGTGACAAGAATTGGTAGAGGAGAAGTGGGAGCACATGCGGATCCTATTAACTCCGCAGAAATGTATGTGCTTCTGAAGCCAAAATCAGAGTGGCGCGTTTCCGGTGACCAAACCTATATCGAAAATGTTATCAGAGAGGAATTAGGTGAAGTCCCAGGCGTGCAAGTAAACTTGACTCAGCCTGTAGAAATGACAGTGGACGAGTTGTTAGAAGGCGTTCGAGCTGAACTTGCCATCAAGCTCTTCGGTGATGACTTAGATTTACTTAAAGACAAAGCGGATGAAATTGCTGCCGTTGTCAGAGATGTAAAAGGAGCTGCGGATATTCAGGTAGATCAAGTCAGTGGTACCCCTCAATTGTTAATAAGACCCGATCGTCAAGCGGTTGCTAAATATGGTCTTAATCTCGGAGATGTACAAGAGATCGTAAAAGCCGCTGTTGGAGGTGTCACGGCAGGACAGATCTTCAAAGGAATTCGTCGCTACGACATCCTCGTCAGATACACACCAGCTTCCCGCAACACAATTCGAGCTATAGAGCGAATTTTGGTTCCAACACCGGCAGGCAAAAAAGTTCCATTGAGTGAGCTCTCCGAAATTAAGGAAGTGGTCGGACCAAGACAAATTACTAGGGAAAATAACCAACGATTTATCACGGTTCAGTGTAATGTACTCGATCGAGATATTGTTTCATTTGTGGAAGAGGCGCAGGCGCAAATTGATCAGAAAGTTAACCTTCCCACTGGATTCATGGTCACATGGGGCGGTCAGTTTCGTTTGCAACAGGAAGCAAACAAACGCCTTATCATTGTAGTGCCCATTACTTTAGCTATTATCTGCCTATTGCTCTACAGCAGCTTTGGATCAATAGCGAATACGGTTCTTATTATGCTTAATATTCCATTAGCATTGGTAGGAGGTATCGCGGCATTATGGATATCTGGCCAGAATCTTTCGGTTCCCTCTTCAGTGGGTTTCATTGCACTTTTTGGAATTGCGCTAGAAAATGGCATGGTTTTAATCACCTATCTCAACCAACTGGTGCGTGAAGGTACCCCAATTGATGAGGCTTCTATAAAGGGGTCACTGCTTCGCCTTCGACCTGTTCTCATGACAGCAGTAACCACCTCCCTTGGACTTGTGCCGCTTTTGCTAGCCTCAGGAACTGGAAGTGAGGTACAGCGTCCTCTAGCCACGGTAGTGGTTGGAGGTCTTGTTACATCCACAGTGCTAACCTTGTTGGTTATTCCTGCTCTCTATAAATGGTTTGCTGCTGGAAAAAAAACAGAAGAAGCTGAACCTATGGTAACTCAACGTGCATAAGAGGCTTTCTCTGAAATAAAATAATGAATATACTGCTTGGTTTTGGTCTCCAGTAGTGAGAGTCATGAGAAAGCCGTACCCCAGTGATTTAACAAACGAAGAATGGGATGTAGTTGAGCCAATTATAAATGAAAGTAACTATCGAAGAGCAAGTTCTAAGGGCAAGTATCCCAGGAGAGAAAAGCTTAACGCTATCTTTTACGTTTTGAGAACTGGCTGCCAATGGACGGACCTACCGCATGATTTTCCGCCGTGGAAGTCTGTATATTCTCAGTTTCTTAGGTGGAGAGAACGAGACTTATTTTCCAAAATGAATGCGCGGGTTCGAAAACGCCCTAGAAAAGTTCTAGGAAAAGAACCGAATCCTTCAGCGGGAATAGCCGATAGCCAGAGTGTAAAGGGCACAGAAAAAAAGGGATCTCCGGATACGACGGAGCTAAGAAAGTTAAGGGTCGGAAACGACATATTTTGGTTGATCACCTTGGGCTTTTAATAACAGCCGTTACAGGAGCTGGAAATTGTGGGGATCGAGATGGCTTGGATGTTCTTCTGTACCTCTCCGGAGAAGAAGAAGTCTTTCCTAAAAAAATATTTGCTAATAAGAGCTATCACGGAACCGAATTTAGGAAACGCCTGAAGCAAAAGTACGGAGTAGATCTTGAAACCGTTCCCAAAAGAGAAAAAAAGAAATTCATACTGGAGTCGCGACGTTGGATTTTTGAACGCACTTTTGCATGGTTTAACAATTTTCGTAGGCTCAGTAAAGACTATGAATTAATCACTAGAACCAGCACCTCAATGCTTTACCTATCGATGACCAGGATTATGTTGAAAAGGATGATTACGCTCCGTTAATTCAGAGAAAGCCTCTTAGGACTACGCCCATTCTTTCCATCGTAAAAACCGTCATCATACATGTCAGCGTCCATCCTGCCTTGTTCGTACCCCGAACGATATTTTGAACTAGAAAGAAAGTTAGGCTCTTCTATTCCTCTCCAAGCGTTGTCGTATCCTCTTGAATAGTCATCATACCTATCGTTTTCACAGGAGGAGAAAAGCAAAATAAGGCAAAACAATAAGTATAGTATTTTTACTCTTGGCATAGATCTATACCTCTATTAAAAATGTAGATGTCAAATCTGTGTAAATTTTAGATATTTGCCTTTCCCAGCGAGGTAAGTCATTAACCGCACGCCCATAGCAAACATCAAGCATCTCTTTGTTTTTTGAGTTTCGCATTCGAAATATATGCTCTTTAGCTTCGGAAGAGTTTTCAAAATCTATAAAATCTTGAACCCTTTTCTCCTGAGAATAGTGGAAATAGAGCAGACAGCCACAAACCCAAAAATACATTTGAACAATAACTATCCCCCATGACACAACAGTCGCGTAGCTCCAGTCTATTGGCATGAAAATATAATTTTTTGGGGTAATCCAACCCAACCAATGATCTCCCTCCAAAATCAGAAGGTCTAATGCATTTTCTCCACTAAAAAAAAGAACTACCTCTTTCAAGGGAATAGTTATTAGATTCCATAAGAGCCATCCAGAATTCTTTTTTTTTAAACACGCAAACGTAAGTAGTTGTAATCCAAGGGAGGGCAATAAAAATTGGGTAAATTACAACAAAAACAAAAGAATACAAGCTATTAAGCTCTTGGAAAAACCACCATAGAGAAGATTCAGATGCAACCTGTAATAGCGAAAAAGCAATAAATGAAAAAGCCCAAGCCTTTCTTAAGAATCGTCCCTTTTTAGCAATCTGATCCAGATTGCGTTCACAATCTGTATCAGATGATTTAGCCTGTTTTTCTTCCATAAAAATCATATCAAACACTAGCAAACAGAATAATTTACACTAATAAAAGTAAAAACGCAAATACTGGTATTTACTACAATACAAACAAAACCAAATTAAAATATAATACATATATTCATTCATATACCTAGAATGCCTATGACGATCCCACTAAGAGACTACCAGTCGGAAGCGGTTGAATGTGTAATCAAACATTTTCATAACAACTACAAGAAGCAGCTAGTGGTTCTTCCAACAGGAGCTGGAAAAACCATTGTAATGGCTGAAATAGCCAGACGACTGAATTTAAGAACACTGCTCATCGCACACAGAGAAGAGCTAATCAATCAAGCCAAAGAAAAGTTTCAAATGGCATGGCCCGAAGGAAACTACGGTATTTGTAGAGCTTCTCAGGATGAACTTGATAAACGTGTTGTATTTGGAAGCGTCCAATCTCTAATTCAAAATAAAAGACTTGAAAAAGCAGAAAACCAAAACTTTGATCTTCTTCTAATTGATGAAGCACACCATGCAAACTCTCCATCGTACCAAAAAATAATTGAACGACTCGGTTTTCATTCAACGGCAGGCAACAAGCTCCTTGTCGGCGTTACCGCTACTCCAATGAGATCAGATAACAAAGAGATAGGGGAGGTATTTGAACAAGTAAGCTACAGCACATCTATAGCCAACCTGATCCAATTGGGATATTTATGCCCAGTGAAAGGCAGGCGGATAGTCACCACCACCACGTTAAACAAAGTACATTCAAGCAAACAAGATTTCTATACAGGAGAGCTCTCTGAGGCAGTAAACACTCCAGAACGGAATCAGCTAATAGTCGATTCCTATCTAAAATATGCACAAGATCGAAAAGGAATAGTGTTTTGTTGTGACGTACAACACTGCAAAGACCTATCAGAAGCGTTTAAAAGGGCTCAGATTCGATCAACTGCTGTTTTTGGAGACATGGTATACCGTTGAAAGAAAAAACGCTTTAGAAGGCCTTAAAACAGGAAATTTACAGATTTCTACTTCTTGTGGGGTTTTAACAGAGGGATTTGATGAGCCATCAATAAGCTGCATTATCATGGCTAGACCTACAAGATTTAAGGGATTATACATCCAATGTGTGGGGAGAGGATTACGATTACACCCATCCAAAGAAGACTGCCTTGTTCTAGATTTTGCAGACGAAGGACATAATCTCGAAACCACTATCTCTTTTTCAAAAGCTATCCCAGAAGTCCAAGAAAAGAAAAATCAAGAATCACAAGAAGAGAAGGGAAAAAGAAATCATCAGCTGCACATTACAAGGAATTGCGATGAAGAATTTGATCTGATTGGAACAGCAAAATTTATCTGGGTCTCTATTGGCGATGGAGAATGGTCTCTAGAAGACGACAACAGAAACGAAATCATAATCTCTCCAAAAGAAACAGGATATGTTGCTCAAGTCTTATGGAAAGAGGGTGGAAAAAATTGGGTGGTAGAAAACCCAATCCCCTTAGAGTACTGCTTCGGGTGCTGTGAAGACTTTGCAAGAAAAAGATTTAAACTAGATTTCGCTTCGACAGATTCACCTTGGGTAAAAAGAAGGGATCAGGCAACGACAGGTCAAGTGACTACTCTATCCAAAAAAGGAATCAGCGCAGAAAACCTGAGCAAATCAGAGGCGTCGATAAAAATCAGAGAGGTTTTTGCAAAAGAACGAAAATCCAGAAGAAACATGCAAACGACCCCAGCGACAGAAAAGCAGATATCATTTCTCAGAAGAATCGGGATCTCCACAACAGAAGACATGAGCAAGCTTGAAGCAAAAAGAACTATCGCTGATTGGAGAAAGAACAAAAAGCCTGTAAAAACATAAATACATGTATTTACACATATAACAGGAAAACAGCGTATGCCCCCAAAAACACAAAGACCAAAAAAGAAATCTAAACCGCAAAAACCTCCTAAGGTTGAAGTAAAGAGAGAAGCAAATGAACAAGAAATTTCAAGAATTCAAAAGTACATAGATTCTGGAGGATGCCCTGATTGGACTTCTGAAGATCTAGAGTTTTTCAGATCCATCGAAGGGGAATCGGGGGTTACTGCAATTACCCAAACAATCAAAAAAGACTTACCTTTCGATATAGCCATAACAGACTACAAAGCTAGACTAGCAGAAGCAACAGGCTTGAAAGACTCAACACTTTCATCAGAAAAACTCCTCAATGCGGCTATGCTTTTGACGGGAGGAAAGAGTGACAAAGCATTAATCGAAAGTAAAATGAATCATCTCGTTAGAAACCTCAAAGAATATGCCCCTAAAGACGCAATAGAAAGCTCCCTTTGCCTTCAAGCTATCGCTTTTGAGGAAAAAGCTATGGAAATGCTCAGATTGGCTGACAAGCAAGATATGGCAGATTTCCTGAAGATGTACAGTAACCTAGCGATAAAGCTTTTTAGTAAGCATCAACAGGCTATTCAAGCCCTCATCTCATACCGAAGAGGGGGACAGCAAAAAGTAACAGTTGAGCATGTGAACGTAGCCCCAGGAGCGCAGGCTATTGTAGGGAACGTAACTCCATCAAAAAACGGATAATCCGTTTAAGCTGTAGGCAAAAAGAAAAGAAGTAAAATTAAATAATAACAACCTGTTTTTCTTTTAATGATAAATTTGTAACAAAAATATATTCCGAATTTGTGGAATACCATATGCAACACTAAATTAAAAAATTCCCAACTACTTAATGGGGGAGGGGGAAGATCTCCAAAACACCGAGGGTCCTCATGAGATGTAAAGCAAAGTCGAAAACAACAGGGGAAAGGTGTAAGGCTCACTGTGTTCCAGGTTGGTCCGTTTGTAAATATCATGGAGCAGGAGGGGGGCCGAAGACTCATGAAGGATTAGAGAGGTGTAAGATGGCATCTTGGAAGCATGGGAACCGAAGCAAAGAAGCGATAGAAGAAAGGAAATTCATCAGGGAAATGATGAAAAATTATGATCCGATCACTAAAAGTGTTTGATCCTTAGGAAGGCAGGTTATGGGACAAGCTAAAAAACGTTACTATGATGAAGGTGACGACGATAGCGTTTATTCTGAAATAGAGAGGGAAGGCTTAGAAGAGGCCAAAAATCAATTAGACTCTTGGATTAAAGAAAGTGGATACACTCAAGCTTGTTATTTCGATGGGGACTATATTTTAGCAGAGGATGAGCATGACGTTCTTTCTAACTTCTTAAAAGAATACCCTAGTTTCGAAGAGTTTCATGCAGAGCTATTTTCGATAATCCTTGATAGCGGTCCTTTATCCAACTATCACCACCATATTGATTTAGAAATAAATGATATTCATAGATTAGAAAAAGAGATCAACGGTTNCCTAAAAGAAGACGTTAGATGGTTACGGTCTCCTTTAGCTAAAGAAATGTATAATTTATTATCTAATGCACCAAAAATCTCGATAAATGAAGAAGAGTGGGTTCGCTCAAGAAAGGGAAAGTACCAAAAAATAAGCGACCTGATTCCAGAAAGTCCATTCCCTTCTACTCAAAAAGGAAGAGGAAATTTAGAAGGAGACCCAGGGCCTATATATCTTGCAAATGAAGAATCAACCTCCATAACCGAATGTATGCAAAACAAGAAGGGAGATGTCTCCACTATAAAAGTAAAAGTTAACCTGAAAAATGTAATAGATCTTTCAGGATCAACAAATGATGAAAGTATGCTTGATATAGCTGATTGTAAAATCAGAAAATCGCGTTACTTACTATCTCTTGCATTTCACCGAGAAGATCAAGAGCTTAGTAGACGAATAACAGACATCGTTTTTCTCATAGGTGCACAGGGGATTGTTTGGAATTCCATAGCTTGCAATTCAAATCCATTAGCAAAATGTCTCCTCNTATTTCCAGATTTTTTGGAAAAACTCGCTCCATGCAATAGGATACAGCTTTTCCAAAGAGATGATTATTCAGGTTAAAGGGCACGCCCGCCACTAAGCGAGGCGATGCCCATTTAAAGACTATTAAAGTCTTTAAGAAATATAAGAGACAGATTTTAGGAGAGAAGATTGCAACACTTCCCGGTAGACTTTGCAACACTTCCCGGTAGACCTTGCAACACTTCCCGGTAGACCTTGCAACACTTCCCGGTAGACCAACTCAAAAGGTCATACCTTTAATGACTTATTTCATTCCTTGAGATTTTCTCGAATTTTATTTGATTGATGTAAAACCTATCTTTTATTCTCACCGTTTTTCCTGGAATTTCTTCATGGTCAGTTATCCACCCAACTGATTTAGATATCTGTACACATTTGTTTAAAATTTGTTCTATCCTTTTCCAGTTTCTACTTTTTATATAGCTGTCCAATCTCAAATAGTAAGCTAGAGTTTCTCTAGAAAAATCGATGAATTTTGGCCAAGATTTATGATTACAGTTTCCTTTTTCTATATGGCATTGATGAATGATGGTATCTATGAAAGCGTAGACATATTTGGATGCATTGGGATGTTTAAGCTTAATCTCTTGGTACATGTTTGCTGGCTTTAGCATAAAATATCCATCGACTTGGTCTACTAAAATAGGGCACGGTTCAAGTACAAATCCTGAGTGTTTTTCACTTGTTTGCTTCTTTTCGATACCTGCGTCTAACTCTTCATCTTCTTCTTGGGATAGGTTTTGCCAACCTTCAAAAACTCTTATTACAGGGGATACGGTTTGTATTCGATCTACTTTTTCTTCTCCCCTTTCGTATCTTTTTCTTTTGCAGATGATAAGATGATTTCTTGTGGCAAGGTCTTTAAGAGCTGCTAACGCCTCTTCTGAATCTCTTCCCCCAAACTCCCATTTATCTCTAGATGTTTTGTGTTTTTTTACTCCGTAAGCCTCTAGGTATTGAGATTTTGAAAACCTTATTCTAGGAAGGTAGCCTGAGAATTTAAAACCATTTTCTCCATTGNGAGTGGTTCCTCTAACATTTCCTTTGTAATTGGTGTCACATAGGAGCTGTTGTACGGCGTTTAGTGCATGGTAGTGTTTCTTATCTAGGTTGAGCCCTATTACATCTACTTGTGATTGTAGAGATAAAGGAATTGGTGATTGGTAATCAGGCCTTTTTCCTCTTTTTAAGCTCTCTAAGTGCATGGGGCTTTTTATAAGAGGAAATTTTGGAGGTGATAGGTCTCGTGTTGGTTCTTTGAGGGGAGTTGTTAAAACAGTTTCCCCTTCGATTAATTGTATTAATCGCTTCCAAAATGCTTTTTGTTGTGATTTGTTGAATTTTTCATGAGCATTTTTTTTTGTGGTTAAACCAACAAATATAGGGAATTTCACTTCATCTGTTGATTTTATAGCTAATAGAGAGGTGATGATAATGTATATTACACCTTCAAAATTCATAGGGTTTGTTGATTCAAAAGATCCTTTAAAGTGTATCCTTAAAAAAGGAGTTTTTGTCTCATTGAAGATTTTTGGTGTTTTGTTGCTGCAAATTTCTTCATTTGGGAGGTATTCTTTTGGTATTTCAAACTCGAAGTCTTTGTCTACTGTTATCATCCTATGTGAGTTGATGATATTTAGTATTTTTTCCTCGTTGGAGTTTAGTTTGATTCTTTTTTTATTTAATATAGGGTGAATTTCTTCTTCTATCTCTGAACCTAATTCACTCCATTTTTTAGAGACTGGGTAGCTCGTTTCGATGAAAGGCTCATTCTTATTGATTTCAGGAAAATTTGGGTCTTCGATAGCTTTTTTTAGATTGATCGTAGCGTTCAATATAAGAGACTGGAAAAATTGTTTTGCGAAACTAGTCCAAATTTCTTCTCTTTCGCTTTCTGGAATTATACACAGAAAATTTTTTATAGATTCTATGGCTTTCTCATAGTGAACTTCTAGATTTAGTGATTTTAATGACATTACCACTCCGTAGGAAGTTCGATATTTGACAAGTTTTTAAATGACCCACTTTCTGAACTAAAACTTAAACTTGTGGTAGCTTCCGGACCGTGTCTATTTTTCTTTAGAAAGATTTGTGCTTGTCCAGGTTTGTCATTTGGGTCGTAGTAGTCTCTTCTCATAATAAATAAGATAGCATCTGCATCTTGCTCTATTTGGCCACTGTCTCTTAAATCACTCATATTTGGTGTTTTATCCGTTCGATCTTCAACTTTTCTGGATAGCTGTGAGATGGCAATTACGGGAATCCTTAGCTCCATTGCTAGGCGTTTTAGTGTTCTAGAGACCTCGGCTACTTCATATTGCCTGCTGTCACTTCTCCCATCTATTCCGAGTAATTGAAGGTAGTCTATGCCGAGTATGCGAATGTCTTCTTCGTCCTTAAGCCTTCTTGCTCTAGAAACTACTTGGGAAACTGTAGAAACAGCTTGGTCATGAATGAAGAAGTTTGAATTTCGTAGAGCTTTTTCTTTTTCGATTAGCCTTTTTATTTCATCATCACTAAGAGTGCCTCTTTTTATTTTTTCGCCTGAGATACCCGTTTGCATAGATAGCAGTCTTTCTGCAAGTTGGTCCGCACCCATTTCTAAAGAGATGAACCCTACAGGTAGGTTTTGGTCAAAACAAATATGAGATAGTACATTCATAACAAAAGAAGTTTTTCCCATAGCTGGTCGTGCCGCTACATAAATTAGGTTGGTGTCTTCAAGTATTGTGGCTTTTTTATCAAAGTCTAGAAAACCGGTTGGTATTCCAGTCATAAATTGTTTTCCATTATTTTCGAAAAATAACTTTCTTGATTGGATTCTTTCTATTATGGGGGTGGGTTCTATTCGTGATTTACTCCCTGATAAAATTTCACCAATGGAAGCTTTGTCATTTGGAGAATACTTCTTATCTAGATCGATGAACTGCTGGAAAAATTTTTCTTTTAATTCCTTGTGACTTTTGGGATTTTCAAGAAGCTTTTTTTGTGTCTCATTCAACAGGTATATAGTCTGTCGTTGGTGAGAACTATCCTTTAGAAGGTCACAATATTCTTCTATATAGGCTGATGTCCCTGCAAATTGAGCCAGGGCCATAAGATATTCAGGCCCTCCTACGGAGCTCAGTTCTTCTGTTTTTTTTAATTCTTCACATACGATATGCAAATCGATCTGAACACTAGATTCCCGATGGAGCTTGTTTATAGTTTTAAATATTTTTTTATGCTGCGGAAAGAAGAAGTCGTCTTCATACAAGGTCGCTAGAGATACATGTAGGTGATTTATGTTTGAAAGCATGCACCCTAAAACCATCATTTCAGATTCTTTGGAGTAAGGGAGCTCTTGTGTTTTTGATGTCATTCTTGTTCCTCTTCAAACTCTAGTTCCAACTCCTCAATAGTTGGTAGTGATCCTTTGAGGTCGTCTGGAAGGGATTCAATAATTTTTGTTTCGTATTCGGCCACTCCAATTGGCTTCCTTATGTCGCGTAGAGCATATTCTACTTTTAATCCTTTCTTTCCTTTGCAGAGAAGAAGCCCGAGGGTTGGATTGTCATGGTCTGTTTTGAGCATGTCATCCACGGCACTTAAGTAGAAATTCATTTGCCCAGCGTCTCTTGGGTCAAAAGCTCCAGCCTTGAGCTCTACCACTACATAGCAGTGAAGTCTGGTGTGGTAGAACAGTAAGTCTAGGTAAGAGGTGTCTCCCTCGATCGTTAAAGGGTACTGTCTCCCTATGAACGCAAATCCCTGTCCGAGTTCCATGAGAAACTTCTGAAGGTGGTCAAGCAGCCCATCCTCTAACTCTTTTTCATCGAATTGTTCTCTTAAAGTTAGAAAGTCGAAGCAATACGGATCTTTGAGGGTTTGTGTTGCCAGGTCCGATTGGGGTGCTGGCAAGGTTTTGCTGAAGTTCGTTAAAGCTTTTCCTTCTCTTTGATAGAGGTCGCTATCGATCCAGTGCTGTAAAACGTTCCTGCTCCACCCGTTTTCTATGGTTTTTTGAACGTACCATAACCTAGCTTCTTGTATCTTAACTTTCTGCAATATGAGTATGTTATGTCCCCAGGGAATTTGGGCAACAAGCTGTTGCCCAATTGGGAAGTCTGGGTATTCTTTAGCAAAATGAACCATATACTTGAGATTTCGATGCGAGAATCCTTTCATATCTTTAAAAGAAGATTTGATGTCTGAGGCCAGCTTTTCTATGGTTTTAGCCCCCCAGCCCTCAGATTCCTGCTTTTTTAGGATAGATGCCCCTATTTCCCAGTACATCTGAATTAAGCCCTGATTTACAGAAATTGCAGCTTTAAGACGAGATGTCTTAATAGTTTCTTTAATTTCAGTCAGTAGATCTTTGTACCCTTTGGTAAGTTGAAACTTACCTTCCTCCCTATTGGACATGTTCCCCCTATAGCCCTATTTTAGCGGCTGAGTTAGCTTCAAATTCTCGTTGTAGTCTTTCGTACTTTCTAAGAGTATCCACGCTTGTATGGCCCGTTTGCCTCATTATCCAGGTTTCAGGTGTCCCCATCTTGATAGAAGATGTCACATGTCCTGCTCTTAAGCTGTGTCCAGCAATCTGATCTGAGAACCCGAATGGCTTACAGTATTTTTTGAGCATATAGGCTATATCTCGATCTCCCAGTCTTTTGTCTTTTATCCTTCCGCCTTTTGTGATGGATCGGAAAACTGGGCCTGATGAGGACTTGCTGCACATGATCCACGCTTGTATTGCTCTTACTGGACAGTAGGTTTCTGAACCTGAAAACGGGATATCTACAAACCTTCCAGCGCCTTCTTGGTCTGTTTTAGAGGATGGAATGAAAATAGAAACACCTCCTGATCCAAACTCAAGGTGTTCGTGATCTATTCCCACTAATTCAGACCGCCTGAATGCTCCTGCGAATCCAATCAAAATGATCGCTTTATCCCTGCTTTCAATTGGTTTTACTATTCTCCCAATCGAGTCGATTAAAAGTTTGATGTTATCAGTCGTGAGAGGAAGCTTACGATTTTGCTTGGTTCCGAGTTCTCTCCTAATTCCAGCCATTGCCTTACGGATTTCTTCATGCTTCGTGTCTACTCGAATATTCTTCTCGGAGTAGAAATGCTTTATCCCTGCTAAGTAAGTTGTCAGGGATGCCGGTTTTAGATTTTTTGATTTGGCCATCGATGCGATGAAAAGACCAATGAGGAGCTCAAAAGATTCTGCAGGAGGAAACAATAGGTTATATCCGCTGCCACTGCACCAGTCGCTAAACTTTGTCCAAGCGAACTTGTATGCTCGGATAGAGTTAGGGGACTTGGATTTTTTGGTGTATTCCATGAAGTCTTCTAAATGCTGCTTTTTGTACTCTTCAAGGGCAGCTTCATCATTTTTTTTTGGAAGATTCATGCGCGGTCCTTCATTCATGTGTTAACCCTCACTTAACGGTGATAATATACGTGTTGATTAATTAAGATTCAAACAGAATGATGGAAAGAAAGTGAATGCTCTCTAAAACAAAGATCTGCATCGAATCAAAACGGAATTTAAAAGAGTGCTTAACATGGAAGAAGAAGTTTTAACTTGTGCCGAAGCAAGCAAATACCTGAAGGTCTCCAAATCCTTTCTATACAAAAAGGCTAAGGAGAAGGAGATTCCTGCAATGAAAGTTGGAAACATTTGGAGGTTCACTCGCTCTTCTTTGAATCGTTGGATTAATCAGCGTCTTGGAATTAAAGAAGGTTAGAGATGTTTAAGGTCAATCCTATCGACTTATTGAGACAACTTAAAGAATGGTTACTCTCTTATGTTTTTGCGAAACAAGAAGTTGATCGTTTAAAAAAAGAGCTGAAGGTAAAGGGGCAGGTTCATTGGGATAATTGGATTTTAGGGGGAAATGATGACGATTATAGCTATAGTTAACCAAAAGGGTGGGTCTGCAAAGACGACAACAGCTGTGAACCTTGGGGCTGCTCTTGTTGAAAGTGGAAAAAAAATCCTTTTGATAGATGTTGACCCTCAAGGATCTTCATCTAAATGGTTAAAAGCATCAAATACTAAAAAAGGTTTATATGATGTTTTTGCTGAAAATACCAGTATTTCTGATAAAATCATTGAGACAGGTATTTCTGGTTTAAGCATAATTCCTTCCAGCCCTTGGTTAATCGGTATTGAGAAGGCCTTAGCATCAGAGGTTGGAGCTGAAACGATCCTAAGTAGACAGCTAAAACAGATCAGCACGAATTGGGATTATATTCTCATAGATTGCCCACCAGCTCTTGGTATCCTGTCTCTAAATGCACTCGTAGCTGCAGACGAGGTATTGGTTCCCTTAGAGACAAGGGTAATGGCCTTGGATGGTCTAGCCCAGCTTCTGAGAACAATTGATACTGTGAAAGAGAGGCTAAACCCAAATCTAGAAATCAACGGGATTGTTCCTTGCAGGGTGGACAAGAGGACTAGGTTATCTTTGGACATCATCGATGACTTAAAGAAGCGCTTCAATGGCAAGGTCTACAAGTCCTGCATTAGAGAAACAGTAAAACTTGCGGAATGTCCTTCATTTGGCATCCCAATCACTATGTATGACTCAAAAAGTCCAGGAGCACAAGACTACCGAAGCCTGGCGAAAGAATTTGTTGGAAGGAATTAGATATGAGCAGACAGACAATCAAAGAGAATCCGTTAGATGCATTACTGAGCGAGCCTCCTTCTGCAAAAAAAACAGAACAGGTTTCAAAGCCTAAACCTGCTCCAGATGAGAATGGGGGGTTAAAGCAAAGGCTAACCGTACAGATTTCGGGGGAGACCTTAGATAGAGCTAAAAATGCCGTTTATTGGACTAGAGGGTTAACTCTCGCCCAGCTAACAGAACAAGCACTCGAAAAAGCTATTCGGGAGTTAGAAAAGAAGTCTATAGTCTTTGATGACCAAACTGGAGAGGCTTTAAAATCTAAAGGAGACCAATTTCCTGAAAGACGAGAGGAGCTTAAGAGCGGTAGGCCTGTTAAGTAGAAAGAATCTGATCGCTTTTTGAAAGTTTTTTCGAGTTTCGATATGCAAAAAATGTAACACAAAAAGTAATCAAGTCCAAGTAAACTAAAAAACCAAGCATCACCATATAATAACACCACTTCAAATATTTAAACTGGATGAACCTATCAAAATAAATTTCTAATCCAGTATCGAATAATTCCCATTTTTAGTACCGCTTCCCAAGCTTTTTGCGTTCTTTCCCAACGTAAAAGCAAGCGACGAGACTGACGCTTGATCCACGAAAACGTACGTTCCACTACCCATCGACGTGATGAGATATTGAAAAAGGCTTTCACTTGGCTAAATTTGGGACGGGTTTCACTGGGATTTTTAAGTTGTCTATAAGGTATTGCCGGGAAAAAGCCCTGCTTGAGAAGCTGCTGACGAAGCCATTGANTGTNGTAGCCCTTGTCGGCCTCAACAATTGGCATATACTCACCTTTAAACCACACGTTAGCCGAAAGTAAAGAAACTTGATTGATCAGAGCTAATACTTGTTTCCGTTNATCTCCTTTAGCATCGGTAGANCTGATTGCTAGAGGGTGCCCATTACGGTCGACCNAAAGATGGATAGTGACCNCCTTGCGCTACGCATTCACNGCCTCCCGGAGNAGGGGGAAAAAGAGCCATCCACGGCCACCTGAGAAAGATCTATCTTCTTTTCTTGGATTGCTTTCTTAAGCAATCCCGANAGGACCCTATCCAGTACACCGAGCTCCTCAAATTGCTTCATCCATTTGTGAGCTGTAGACCTAGGAACAAATTTACTGAGNTCAATCGGCAGGTCAGCCCATCGGCATCCATGACAAGTTACATAAAAAATTGAGTTCCAGACTTTTCCCAAATCACTCCTAGGTACTCCTCTTTCAAGAGGAGGAGTCCAATTCATTAGATTTTGGATAAGCTCCCATTGCCCGTCATTAAGTACTTCGAATTTCGACATCAGCTTTTCACCACAAAGACTTTTTCAGATAAAAAGGAGTTTGCCAAAGAAACTATTTATTTGGATAGGTTCATGAGTTATCAGGATCTGATTGAGAATTACCTCGAGTACATCGAGCACGAACAGATGTTCTCGATACACACAGTCAATGCATATCGCCGCGACCTGAAAAAATTCACAGCATTCCTTGATAAGTGCCATATCTCAGCTCTTGAGGATGTCGATTATGGCGACCTCCTCGCTTTCCTACGGGACATGAAAGAGACGGGTTATGCGAGTATCACTATTACTCGAACCATAAACGCCGCTAGATCGCTGTTCCGGTTCCTCATCAATGAAGGGATTATGGAGGAACACGTGATATTGGACCTGCCAATTCCCAAATCTGGGACCAGCATTCCGGACGTGTTATCTCGCTCGGAGGTTCAACAGTTACTAGAGGCAGCCGACCCCAACACAGAGCTGGGCTTAAGAAACCTGGTCTTCATGAACCTTATGTATGAAAGTGGCTTGCGAGTGTCTGAGGTCTGCGATTTGCAGATGGAAGATATCGAAGGCGACTTTATCCGCGTAAATGGAAAAGGCGATAAACAGCGATTGGTGCCTAATGGCTAAAACACCCAAGACCTATTGCAGANAAAACATGGTACCAGATTGCACCTAAGCATTTTGCAGCTCCAGTTCTATCGGGTGGCCCTATTGAAGAAGTAGACTCGGATGATGAAACGACTTCTGATGATGACAGCGAAAAAAATTTGCCTCTTGTTTCAAACACCTATTCTGATGAATTGCAAGCATTGGGAGTTCGAAGCCTAAGACGAATTAAGCAGGAAGCGGCGGTTAAAGCAGTTGGTGCCGTCAAAAACATGTTTAAAAACTACCATGCAAGCGGAGCTTCCAACGATCTGTACGAAGGAGACCTTGATGAGGTCTTTAGAAAAATGAAAATTGACGATGAGGCCCAAAAGGCAAAGAAAGCCTTTTGTGAAGTCTATCTATCAGTCGTGGAAGAAACCTTAAAGCAAGGTGGATGCATAATACTCTCGGGTTACACATTTGGAGCAGTAAGCCCGTTGAATATGAGGGGCAGTCTGGAATTTACGAGATCCTTGGCCGACTCAGAAGCTAGCACGCGCCGACAACAGCTTGCCGAAGCCACTTCGGATTGTGCACTAAGAGTTGTGGGTGCCGTAGTGACACCGAAGATAAATTCCTTATTATCTCAAAAAAGTGAAATCGTTTTACGAACTTTTTGTGATACAGTGTTCGACACATCTCCCGAAGATGGAATAGAACAAGTAATTGAGGAGCCTGTTAAGCGTTTTGCTGCTGTTGCGGTCAATGTCATCCCAGAGAATAATTTCTTGGATTCTAGACGAGAGGTTCCCATTCGACAAGTTAAAAAGGAGGATACTCTACTTGATGCTACTGTATACGGATTTGATTGTGCATTAGGGGGGATCTACTACATGGCAACACTTCCAGTCTATTATATGGGTGAAGAAGAACTCGTCTCCAGCCACATGCAGGGGTATGCTGATTGGGTAAATAGTCATATCAGTGGCAGTGCCAAACTGAGAAATCCATACAAGTAAGCGACGCGAAGAATAACGCTGACTTGAGATGGTGTTTTTTTGGAGTGAAGCGTTAAACTTGTTTATTAAAGAAAATAACACCTAAGAACCATCATGACCGACGAGAACTCAATAAATTCTATACAGACACTGGCAACTTACCAGTCTCTATGTGCTGAATATTATGATCTAGACAAGCCAAACGCTCCGGAAGATGCATTGAGCTTGTACGAGAGTTATGCGAGGTTGTCGAAGGGGCCAATTTTAGAGCCGATGTGTGGAAGTGGACGCTTTCTCATCCCCCTCCTCCAAAAAGGCTTTAATATTTGCGGGTTTGATGCAAGCAGTTACATGCTAGAGGCGCTAGAAATCAAGGCGGCTTCACTATCTCTTCAACCCCAAATTACACAGGGATTTCTTCATGATTTCAAGGCAGCGGAGTTATTCAGTCTCATTTTCATCCCCTCTGGATCATTTGGTCTAATTACGGATCCTGAAGAGGCTTTACTTGGGCTAAGGAATATTTACGAACTTTTGTTAGATGGAGGCACCTTTGTTTTTGAAGCAGAGACTCCGAATGCCTCACCTACAGATCTAAACGTTTGGAAGGGATCTGTTCAAAAGAGGGCTGATGGAAAACTTATAATCCTGAGTACTTTGTCCCTTCCTTTGAAGGGAGGTATTGATACAACCATTTGTAAATACGAGCTGGTTGATGAAGCCTCTGTCACCAGAACTGAGATTGAAAAGTTACAAGTTAGACTTTATGAACCGAGTGAATTGTGCACACTACTCCAAAAAGTCGGTTTTAAGACAGTTCGGATGGTGAAGGCTTTTACGTCTGCTTCCGTCCCCGACGAAAACGACGAGGTGATTATCTATGAATGCAAAAAATAAAAGCCTCGACGCAAGAATCTGCGTTACAAATACTCTGGCACAAGAAGTCGAAGACAGAAGAGAGAGAGGGCACCTAGAACATGAGACGGGTAAAGGGATTGCCTGTAACTACAAGCGATTTTTTATTACTATCGAGAATGAAGTCAATGAAGTTGTTGGAGTGCTTGAAGCATATACTGCATTCGCTGAGATCTATTAGAAGATCTTTGGGTTGATGCAGAGTATCGTGGACGTGGCTATGGAACACGATTGATACGGGTATTGGAGGAGAGTTTCAGAGGTCAAGGCTACAACAACATTAACCTTGTCACCCTTGAATTCGCGGCACCTGAATTCTATAAAAAATGTGGTTTCGAGCTTGAATTTATTCGTGAAAACGATCCGAATCCAAAACTAACAAAGATCTTCTTTGTGAAATACTTGAATGAAAAATCACAAACGCAGGGCATTTTGACGGAAAAGAACTCCTGTTCGACAAGCGTTAAATTTGATGCTCTAAGAGAACTGGACCTTCCCATCGGACAATATGCTATTACAGGAAGCGGTCCCATGGGTATTCGCAATCTCAAGGAGATTGGTGATATCGACATCATTGTGAATGAAGAGCTGTGGGATGACCTAGCTAGTAAGTATGGAGTCATTGATGAGAATGGAATCAAAAGAATAGAGTTCCCCGGTGGAATCATCGAAGCCTTGGGAGAAGACTCTTTCTACTCAGTTGAGAAGGAGCCAGAGGACCCTCTTTTCAAAGAAAGAATTAAAAATGCTGAGCTCATTGACGGCTTACCATTCGAGTCTCTTGAGCATGTCTTGTATTACAAGAAAAAGATGGGAAGAGACAAAGACCTTAGAGACGTCGAGTTGATTCAAGAATATCTGGATTCTCAGCAAAACAAAAGCTTCCTGATCTCGGAAGAACAAGCAACCAAGGAACTCGATAAGCAGATTTACCGAGGCTTCCAGGACCATGCTATCCAGGCTACCGGCAGCGATGGAGATTTGAAGACCTATGCCTTTACAGCAAGGCAAGGCGAACGACTGATTGGAGCTGTTGTCATTAAAACATTCTGGGGAGCCTTGCATATCAAATACCTTTGGGTCTCAGAAGAGTTTCGGGGGCAAGGGGTCGGTCGAGCTTTAATGGAGCATGCGTTTGATAAGGGGCGAGAATTTGGTTGCCCATTTGCCTATGTTGAAACCATGAGTTTCCAAGCGGTTGATTTTTACAAACGTCTAGGATTCGAAGAGAACTTTGTACGCCAGGGATATGCGCATGGTACATCCTTCCACTATCTGCAAAAAAATCTGGAGCAAGCGGTAAAACAATGAAGGTGCTTGTCTTTGGATTACCGGGTTCCGGAAAAACAACATTTTGCAACAAATTGTCTGCTGTACTCGGTATCGCCGTGTTTCACATCGACAAACACTTCTTCGAACCCGGAAAAAATTGGCAAGAGAGCTCAACGCAACCGTACTCTATTGGGATGAGTACGATGATATTTCTAAGCAGCCTGTCGACTACGTTGAATGGTACCACAAGGATGGCGATGTTAGCGCATGGAAATATCCCGCTCTCGCAGACACACTCTCCAAACTAAAGTCAGGAGAATCTCCCGTTTGTCCAGCGACCAACAAAGAGCTTCTAGCAACCCCATGGATTGTGTTTGATTCTCCTCTTGGTTATGACCATCTGGAAACAGGAAGATTCATCGATTTCCTGATCTGGATTGATACTCCACTAGATATCGCTCTTACTAGACGCACCATCCGCGATCATCTTTCTGGCGGTCAAGTCAATGCTGCCCTACTGCGAGAGGAGCTAGAATATTACTGCAAAAAGTCCCGCCCTTTATTTGCAAAAGGTTTGAGCATCCCTGCAGATTTGGTTGTAGATGGCTCCCATTCACTTGGAGAAATGCGAAATAACATCATAAAATTTCTTAACAAGAAGAAGGTCTCCTAATGACTGCTATTTGGCAAGCTTTGACTCATACTCCTTGGTGGGTATACGTTTTATTTTTCTATCTACTTAAGGTTGGAGTCGATGCCACCAAGTCGAACACTGTATCTCTGAAAAAGCTATTCGTTCTCCCATCAGCATTCTTCCTAATCTCCCTCAACACGCTCATCAACTCTGTTCAGCCAACAGTAGCAAATTTCTCAATATACACATTAGCTCTAGGGGTCGGTGTCTCAGGCGGTTGGATACTTGTAAAAAATATGGCGCTCCAATTCGATAAAAATAAAGAATTAATCCGACTTTCTGGAAGCTGGGCTACGCTGCTCCTCATTCTAACTATCTTTACCGCCAAATATTACTTTGGCTACTCACTCGCAATTGACCCTTCACTATCAGAAGACACCTTATTTGAGTTGTCCATGCTTGCCGTATCGGGAGTATGCACCGGCATGCTTATCGGAAGGCTTGCCTGCTACCTTTACCGCCGAAAAAACTCTCCCCACCAGGAGCTCGTCGAAGAATGAATGCCGTAAAATTAGCCCTCATCCTCTGCTTGCTCCCGTTTTTTGCCTTTGCTGAGCTGTGTTTTTTCGAAGCGTCCACTCAAGAGGCAGCAAAGATTGATAAGCACCTTATTCATTTCTACGCCGAAGAGCTCGTCCGAGCCGAGCTGTTTTCTGATCTAGATGAAGCCATTCGCGCTGCCTCTTGGGAATGGAAGGAAGATTCTGCTGGCAAGAAGGTTCACTATAAAATCCTCTCCAGATCGGATGACACTACGAGTTACGGTTATTGCGTCTATTCCATTCAAGGTCAGGTTGGTTTCCTGGAGGCAATTTACCTATATGAAGAATATCGCGGTCAAGGCCTTGGCAAGAGAGCACTGCAAGCGCTTGAGCTGGAACTCATAGAGAAGTCTATTTCGGAGATCAAGCTTCATGTGTTTGCCCATAATCAGCAAGCCTATAAGCTCTATAAGAGCTTTGGATATACAACCGAATCGACCTACCACGACAGAGATAGGCCCATTGGACACCATATGGTCAAAATCTTAAGCCACTAGATGTGAGTCTTCTTGGGTTGATTTGCTAAATATTTACTTAACTTTGACGAAAAATAGCCGATTGTGTATAATAAGGTTAGCTCATCTACCAAGGGTAGAAGGAGTATAGGGTCCGTTTAACTCGCGGAGCCCTCTTTTTTTTGCCTCCAAAAGTCCTCATATTCCCTCTTCAACTTCCTTCTACGATGCTCTTGCTCAATCCAGTATGCCGTTAAGAGATCATATCCTCTGGAGTTTTTGGCGATCACCACCAGATAGCTAAAGTTGAAAAGGGAAAAGTTAACTCGAGTCTGAAGCTGTCCCCTCCAAGGGCGGTACCCCTCCCAAACTTTTACATCTGTAAGCTCGCTGTTTTCAATAATCGGCCTGGGCCACCGAATTCGTTCACATCTTCGCAGATCAGGGATCCTTTCCTCTTCGACCTTTCCTTCTGAAACCAGATGCCAAAAGGTAGCGCCTTTATTGCCATGCGCAGGATGGTAACGACTATGAACGGTTTCCCCTCTAAACTGCGGCCGACACCTCATAAAGTCTTTACAGTAGGCGTCGTATACAGCGTCAATATAATCGTTCCATTGCCCCCGATAATCTGTAAAAAGGATCAGCGGTGGAAGCCAATCGGGTGTGTCATCCATTGAATCCCTCACTTGCCTGCCAACAGAGCAAGTTAACCTTCCTCTCTCTCATCAATGTGGTTTTAGTCAGACAGTACCCGGAACGTTCCCTCATTCGGGTAATCAGCGCTTGTTTCGCTGGACTAGCCTGGACATCTCGATTCGCGCCTAGAACACACCCTATCAGCAGATCTGCGAGCTGCACTTGCTCGACCTGATGCGACCGAACAGTCTGCACCTTTTCGATGATGTCTCGATTGTAGTCGTAGCAATTATTGCAGAGCACCTCATGGAGTTTGTCTGTCTTCTTTCCCGAGCGCGTATCCTTGATGTCGAGATAAATACGATAACGATCCTTGGGCGTAAAAAGAATCTTAAGCATTTCGAAATACATCTTATAATACCAGGTGTCATGATCGTGATTGAAAGAAGTATGACATAGCTTTGACTTATCTGGGATAATTACAGCGCGGAAGTGGAGATCATCACGATCGAAAAAGAAATCCAGTAAATCCAAATAGAAGTTGAGCTTTGCAGGAGACACCTTTGTCCATTTGATTTCGAAATTAGGGTTAAAGCCGTGCTTTTTCTTAATCTCTTTGATGCGTCTGGCGATCTCTCTAGAGCGTTCACCTGGATTCCAAACAGCACCAAGGATCATGACCTTTTGCTGGTCGTTCTCTAAGTGACATGATTCGTCACAGTAGATATTGAAAAATGAGCCGTTACTCTGCCGTGCATGCATACTCACCCCTTCATGGCAGCAGCTTCTGCCGTAAGTTGCGCTATTATGTGGTGTAAATTGACAAATGCCCAGTAGTCCACCACCTTCTTGTTTGATAATCGATAAATCGAGACTCCTTCATAAGCCACAGGAAGGCCTGTTGCTTCGATTCCTTTGAAAGTACCTTTATGTGTTCCCTTTGCTTTCCATCGAGAAACAACGGTATCTCCCTCTTCAACGAAAGCTTCATGTTCAACCACAAGATCAGGAAATGCGTTTAGCCAAACTTCAATGATCCCTTTCATGGCGCTTTTGCCGCGCAGTGTTTCCAGTGGGCTATGGATAGAGGATTCGTCGGTGAAGAGATGATCTACTACATCAATGTCTTTGGAGTTCCAAACTTGATTGGAGTAGTTCTCGATGAGAGATTTTGAGGAGCTCATTGGATTTCCTGTGTTTAATAATTGAGATTGGTGCTTATATACGTCTGATAAAACATTAAAAACCAAAGAAGAGCCAAAGATCCGGCGGTTCTTACGGGGTCTTTCGCTTTCGAAACAGACTTCATGGACTAGAAACCCTTCCTCAAAAGCTCCAAGCTTGAGGACTTCCAGGCCATCACGGTCATGAATTCTTGAAAAACCTGGGCAACTTTCAGTCCCATCGTCTCTCCAAATGACGTCAGCAGCAAGAAAATATGCATCGTTTTCAAATGTGCGGGCAACAAAATGACTTTGCAGTGAAGGAGAAGTTTGGAAAGGATGATCGTTGCTAATGCGGTTAAACATGGGGCAAAAAAGGATCTGAGCTCCTTTCATTGCAAGAATACGTGCAGGCTCAAAGTAGTTGGCATCTAGACAAATGAGAACTCCGTAAGTAACTCCTTGCTTTTCAAAGACAGGGAATTCAAGATCTTCTTGGAAGTAGTTTTTATACAGATAGCTCTTCCGATAACAACCAACCTTCTCCCCTCTCTCGATAACTACCGCCGTGTTGTAGAGATTGCCCTCTCTTCGCTCGTTCAACCCTAAGATAATCGTCAAATCGCCTTTGGAAATCACTCGACAGATGGATTGAAACTCTGGGCTAGTCAAGTCAAATGAGTTTTCTAGAGCGGTATTCCTGTCATCGTAATATCCAGTAAGAAAACACTCTGGAAAGCAGAGGATATCGATTCCTTGCTCAACAGCTTCTTCTGCCTTTTTACATATTTTACATAGTCTTTTATCTAGAGTATTTGGACAGCTTCCTTGGTATGCAGCGATTTTCATTCACCCCCCTCCCACTCGTCAGCAAGCTTGCTATAAACGATGGCGTCAAAGAAATCTCCATAATGCCAGATCGACTCTCGAAGAATTCCTTCCTGTTTGAAGCTAAAAGCAAGGGGAATGCGCTGGCTTCGAAGGTTCTCAACAGCGCACTGTATTTCGATTCGATGTAAGCTCAGTGTGGAAAAGCCGTGGTCAATCAAAGCATTGACTGATTGCCGCATAATACCTTGGCCTTCGTGATTCTTATCTAACCAGTAACCAACCGAAGCAGAACGGTTTAGTCCATCGATATTGTGAAACCCGACCAATCCAACAATCTGCTCTTTGAAAACAATTGCCAGAGTAAGAGCCTCTTTCTTCTCTAGCCGCTCGCGTTCGCGGCGAATAAAGACTTCGGTATCTTCAACGGACTGATTGTGATCAAGCCATCCCAAAAACTCTCTCAAGTGCTCGCGGTTCTGATCGACAAGAGCAAAAAGAATAGGAGCATCTTTTAAAGCTAAGAACCTCAAACAAAGGTCCTCTGTCGGTGACAAGCTCACTTCAGGCTCATTCATCTAGGCCCTCATCAAATTGCTTACGACTTATTCTATAAAGGACGTGTCGTTGCAGTGAATGACCTTCTGGAACCTTTGGGTGATCGAAATCATCATTCGGATCATGGGTCATCCCCAGTTTTTCCATGACCGAGCGGGATCGCATATTTTCCATCGTAGTAAAAGCAACGACTTCGTTCAGCCCAAGTTCCTCAAAAGCAAATCGAAGTGCAGCTTTTGCTCCCTCCGTTGCATATCCCTTGCCCCAATATGGACGAGCCAAACGCCAGCCGATCTCTACAGCGGGCGTAAAGGGAGCATCGAAATTCACTCGCTCAAGTCCAATCATGCCGATAAAATCAGAAACTCCAGGGCAAGAAACCGCCCAGAATCCCCAACCTTTTTCGTTAATCAAACACTCTATTTGCTCAGCGAGTGCGTCACTCTCAGCAGAATTTAAGATAGAGGGAAAGAACTCTCTAACAGTTGGATCAGCATTTAGCTCTGCGAAAGGCGCAAAATCACTCTTCTGCCACTGTCGCAGAATCAGCCGTTCAGTCCTGATTGTTTGCGGATCGACGAGTTGTTTAGAGTTCTTTGCGTTTAGTTTCATCAGCCAATGTGATACCGGATGCCAACTCGCGACAAACTGCTCCAACTTTTCAAAACCGGCGCGCTCATAAACGTGAATGGCCTTCTCGTTAGAAGCCTCTGGATCAATGAAAACGATATCAGCATCAGACAGTATTTCCTGGATAAACTGCTTAATCATGGGAGTCGACAGGCCCTTGCCAAGAAACTCTGTATCTCCGATCAAGAGATCGAGGGTATACATTTTCTTTCCTGGCTCGACCCACTTAGCATATTGAGAGTCAGAATGCGCCTCATTCTCTTCGACAACAGAAGTCATCAGATATCCAAATGGTTTGCCGTCACAAAAAGCTATCCACGCATCGAATCTTGGTTGATTTCCCGTAACGAAGCGACGCAGTCCTTCTATTGTGTTTTGGAGTCCCTGCCCGTGATACCACTCGTTAACATGCGGCTTGTGCAACCACTCAAGGATTAGTGACTCATATTTTTCCTCAGCTCGAGAAAATGTAAGCATACGGCTATCTACTTTCACTGTTTCTCCTCTTCAAGCTCATTGATAATGACATGCTCCGTTTGAGAAGGAATCGCCTGCAGGGCTTTCTTCATAAATGGAGGAACTAGATTTAACTCTTTAAGTTGATCTAGAGGAAACCATCCAGCATCAGCTCTTTAGTTTGTTGCGCACGCTGAATCGGACTGCACTTAACTTTTCTAAAGGAGAAGTAGGAGATAACGATTGCCATGGCGAATGTAACAAGCCGCGACTTCAACCTAAGGAGCAAAATCCTTAGGCCGTACACGGTAAACTTCAGCTTTATAAGGTGTATTTAAAATAGTCATGGCAATTACAAAATCTAAAAATAATAAGCGTGCATTGTAACACGTTTTTGGTCAAAAATCAAGCCTCTGAAACCAAATCTTTTAACATTTCCACTAGAGACCCTTGCTTTCCTGCGCTTAGTCGAGAAAAGAACTCGTGATCCACCTGCTCCACTAGAGGGATCGCCTTCTTTACAAGCTCCTGTCCCTCCTTCGTGATACTTAGTACCAATGCTCGGGTATCTCGCGGATGCTTTGCTCTTTCGACCAAACCGCGAGACTCTAGAGCTCGCATAACCTGAGAGGTCATCATTGGATCGGTCTTTGCTTGCTCCGCTAGCTTAACCTGGGTGATCTCGACCCCCTCCTTATCCAACCATGCAGTTACAGCTAAGAGAACGAATTGCACATGTGTTAGTCCCAATGGAGAAAGCGCCTCTCGTTGAGCGCGCTGCCATAAGTTGCTGAGCTGCCAAAGCAGAAAACCCGGACTATGATCCGGTGAAGAGAATTGAGAAGGAAAGGATTCGGCCATCAGCTAACACCACACATTTTGCTATAAATAAGTTTAAAGTCTTGCTCGGAGATTTCGAATAGCCCAAAGCGCAACTTCATTCCCCAGCTTTTTAAATAATGAGAGAATGAAAAGGCACGTGTTGTATCGAATTTGCAAAGAAGATTTTGGATGATGTAGTCCATTCACAAAGATAACTCCAAAAAATCTCACACTTTAAAATTATCCCTTAGGGAATTATCTTAGAAAATCATATATTTTTACCTGGCTATATTTCTATGAGTAGAATTTACGATACGCACTATAGTGGTTCAATGAGGGATCGCGATGATGACAGACGTAAGGAGATGGAAAGGATCCAAAAGGAAGAAGAAGAAAATTCCCTACACCTAGAAGAAGGTTTTGAGTACAAAATACTTAGGTTCGCAAGTGGTTCTCGTGGAGCAATACAAAAAAAGCTCAAGGAAGAAGAGTATTATGGATGGAGTTTATTCGAAACACTAGATTCTCATCGTTATCGACTTCGTAGAAAGTTTTCAGAGAGACTAAAAGATTCTGAGCGGCATGGTGACCCGTATGTTACCGATATAACGGGTACACCATTTAAAGTTATTTGCAGTTCAATTGCGTTGATAATATTCCTTTTCTTTTTGCTCGCATGCTCTTAAACGATAGAACTGATACCGGAAAATTTCCTGGATATTTGATATATGCCGTTAACTTTCTTAAGCTCTGAATATCAGTAGGAGAGACTACAGGATGAGTTTTAACCTGTCCTGAAACATTCACTCCATCTCTCATTTCGTGTGCACCATAAGAGATCCCTTCTTGATACTCTTTAACCTCTCGATTCCCAAACATCTTAGATAAATCTTCCGCTATCTTGGGATCTTGCTCTGCAAAAACTACTTTTGTTAAGCAGTTTGCTATAATCACTTGGGCTTGTTTCCATCCATATATATTTTCTATCTGAGCAGGGCTTTGGATAGCGAATAAACCACAACCTCCGTACTTCCTCCCCTCTGCAACAAACGTCTCTAGTCCTTTGATTCTCTGTAAAGAAGGCATCTCATCAATTATAAACCAAAGTCTTCTATGAAGGTCTGGTTTCATTTGTATAAGACTTTTGATCGCTACAGATATCCATGTTGATACTAGAGGACGAAGAGTATCCCTTTGAGCTACACTAGAGCATATAAATAGAAAGCTGTCATCATCTTCATTCTGAACCCATTCACGAATAGAAAATGGATCTTCTGTATCTTTAATGAATTCAAGACACTGTGCAAATGAACAAGCTACAGATCGAATAGATGAAGCTGTTCTTTCTGAGTTAGGATCTATGTGAGCATATGCCCGTGTGCCCTCCAAATACGAAGCCATACCTGCTAATGGTTCATATGAAAGGATCTGAACGAGTCCAGATATAGATTTGGCAGATTCTGTTTTCTGCAAGAGAGCTGAAAAAACTGACTGTGCAGCACTTCTCCAGTAGCCTTCACTTTCGTTGTTGGAAGATGGAATAAAAGATTCTGAAATAGAATCGTAGTCGTAAGATTCTTTGCATTCTGCCCATGGATGCCAATCAGAGCTACGATCATCAAATGGGTTGAGTATAATATCTTTTCCTTCTCTGTAGTACTTCGATACAAATTCTCCTGTAGCATCTAGTATGACAGCACGTTGCCCTTTCTTCCTAATTTGAGAGAGCATTTGATGGATACAAGTACTTTTCCCTGTTCCCGTGCCTCCAGATATTAGAACATGCTGAGTTTCTGAATCTTTTAACATAGGTACATTTCCGATATAGATAGAGCTTGCTTTGCCGAATAGTCGCAGTTTGTTTCGTAAAACCCACGCAGAAACTACCTTCTGGCCAGAAATATGCTTCTTTTTCTTCGATGCTCCTCCCCTAACGAAAAAGAAAGTCATGGATATGAAAAGCGTGTAAATAGAAAAAGTAAGTGCTTTCCTGAAAGCGTAAATCTCAAATTGGATCCAGCTCTCATAATAAGGAGATGTAACCCGTAAAACCTTTGATGTAGGTAAATTAACAGTATTTCCTGCGAAATATTCATGAGATGCTTGAGACCAAAAAGCACAATTTACAGATATCTCGTCTGATAAAAGTGATCCCAAAAAAGCTTTCAGATAGTACCACATACTCATATGGTAGTTAGAATCTACCATGTAATTTTGGTACGAAAAATTGATCAGACCAACAACGAGTGAAATTGAAAGAGCAATTTTTATAACCTGGCGTATCATACGGACACGGTGTGCCCAGGTTTGTCCCCCTTCTGCTAAAGTAGAAAGCACCGTACTCAAATCTTTCTCCTAATTACACCAAAAATAGTCTCTATTGGGGTTGTTCTTGGGTAAACTAGCATGAACATTATGCCTACGTAATTACCGAATACCCAAACAAAGAGAATCATTCTAGAAACCCAAAGGTAGTATTTAGACCAGTAACTTATAGGCACAGTGCTCGAGCGCTCCCAACTTTTAGGAAGCAGAAATAATAGGAATGATCCAAGACACAAAATGACGTATACTCGCCACAATTGGTTAATGAGGAAATCTAATACGTCCATTCCTACAAAGACAAGAAATGCAAACACTGCGATTACTGCTATAACACAAGGCTTTGTGATAAAAGAGGGCTCCACTTCGTTCACTATTCTGTCTATTTGTTCTTGAATCACGACTAAATCTCTAAATGGCGTGGTATATCGACTTAAGTTTTTCTTCTTCTCTACGCTTTTTACTTTCTTCCATTTCAGCAATTCTACGATCTTCTGCATCTGGATCGATAAAACCAAGCCAAGTCGTTGTCTGAGGCCACAACCTCTCCACGAAAACTCTTACTCCATCTGAGAGATTCCATACATGCCTAACTGATCCTAAGGACTCTTTTCCTGTACTGAAACTTGGTGGCCCATATTTGAGTTCGACCATTTTACGAATTCGTGTAATCTGATCGACATCCATCTTTGATGGCATTTCATAAATCGCTACAGACAACTGTCCCTTTTCATCTGAAAGCAATTTCAAATCACGCGATTCCTCTAGTATTTTTTTTGAATCAAAATACTGAACAATGAAACCAGCTTCGCTCTTGGCTACTCCACCATAGCTAATAATAGCTTCTCTCATTTCATCAATATCGCAATTTTTAAAATTCAGACCAAACAACTGAGTATTAACAATTTGTTCACTGTCCGAAGCAAAAACCTGCAGGTTAAAAATAATGAAAACAAACAACACAAGATAGTCTTTTGATAATCTACACATAGCTTCACCTAATCATCCCCCAAAAAGAGGGTTTTTGTTTTTAAAATTTATTGACGATCTCTCTGAGTAATTTTTTTCTTTACCTTTCCCAAGACCAATAAAAGAGGCCCCTGCTCCTATTATCCCCGACTTTTGTTCTCTTGATTGCAAAGAATTACTCATCTTCAACTCTTTTATGCGAGCCTCATCTCTAAACTCCTCTAATCTAGAGCTCACTTTACTTTTTGATTTCGAATATCCATGATCTAACGTTAATTTTTCTTGGCTCATTTGCATTATTCTTTTTCTTTCTTCTGCTTTGTGAGCTTTCATTAGATCGTTTGACATCTCAGTATAATTATCCATTTGACGAATGCTCTCTAAACGAGATTTCGATTCATCTAATTGTTTTTCCTGCCTAGACTGGAAATCAGAGTTCTTGAATTCAAAAGTCTCTGCAAAAATGTTGGAATCTTGAAAAAATTTCTCGAGAAACTTTTTGTTGATAGCTTCTTTTTCAGGGTCTCCATCAGGCCTTTTCATTACCTGCATAGCGCGGCTAAGGCCCCCTATATTCTCATACTCTTTAGCTGCAAAGTCTGAAAACTCTTGATTATAAGTACGAGTCACCCCCTCAGAATTGTTTTTCACTAGAGATTCTATTTTTTCTATTCTTTCTAAGTGAGAGTTTGCCTCCTGTAGTGATTGAGCATTGACTCTCACTCGATCAACACACTCATTAATGCTTAGAGAATCACGATCACCATTCTCGCTACTCTCTGTGTAACGATTAAACTTACCGTAGTCAGCAACTGTTTGAAAACAAGATTGATAATCTTCCCCTGATACCAGGGTTTCTATATCAGAAACAATGTCATTCCAAGACCCAGTAGATCTTCTACTAGCATCCATATGACCTTCAAGAGAAGCGCCCGTTATAACTTTCGCAATAAATCCTGACTTGTAACCAGCTTTTACTCCGAATGCAATCTCATTGACCACTTTAGAATCAACGTTGTAAGCATCCGAAATAGTGTCGTTCATTGCCTGCAATTTTTTCGCTGCTTCAGAAACTTGGGAAGAGGTATTTTCTGATATTCCTCCATTAACACTGCTGGAGTTAGATAAAGTAGATATTCCATCTATCAAAGTCTTCGATCCAGCCTGGAGATTATGACTTAAGTTTTCGCTAGCTGTCTCTTGTCGAGAATATGCATCCGCCTTAGCTCTGCTAATGCTATGTTGTATTTGACTAATGCCTTGAAACATATCTCTCCCAGAAGAGCTGTTTATCGTTTGTAAATCCCCCTCAAATGTCTGTGTATGCGAGGACATTCCATTGTCATAGCGCATGTATCCACCAGTCATACTGGCAGCAACATTTCTTTGATTGGTGGTAGCATTCTCAAACTGCGTATTTCCCCAATTTGTATTTCCGTATGAATAGTTTCCTGTAACCTGCTCAGAAGCTGCCGCTGCTGCTGCTGTATGAGCAGGGGTCATCATTGCTCCCGCTAAATGTACAAATGATCCAGCTCCTCCCTGAACCAGTGCATAGGAAATAAAAGGAATACTGGCAGAAAGGTAACCTGCAAGAGCATAAATATCTTCTTGCAAATAAGTTAATCCGATCGATGTAAATAAGCTCAAACCAGCTTCATTTTGAGCTAAACCATGAAATATACTGGAAGACTGACCCTGAGCAATGCTCTGCATAATGTAATCCAGAATGACAAAAAACGGTGGCCACATCTGTATCCATACAAGAAGAAATGCCCATTTACCAAAAAAACCAACCCCTCCAGGAAGCATCATCATTGGCATCACAAAAATAAATGATGCGTAAATCAGTACTTCAAATACACTGCGCATGGCAACCAGACTATTAGCTGCTAACCCTCCCAAAATCCTATATGTACTTCTCTGCTGCATACGAGATCGAGATTTTGCAAACCCTTCACCTGTATACTCTTTTCGGAAAGTATTCATCATAAGTTGTTGTGAGATAATATTTTTTGATTCTGCTGCCATTCCCGTTAAAGACTCGTATACAGAAGGAAGGTGCTTAAGGAGGTTATGGTTACTGTAGTATTCAATCTCTTCTGAAAACTCTTGTTTCATAGTTTTCATCGCATCTTTACAACTTTTTAAGTTTCTCTCGTTTCCTTTCGATGGGTCGTAATAGTCAATGAGACGCACTTTTGATGTTTTCTCTTCTAAAAATGAGAAAAGATCTGTCGTTTTCATGAGTTCATCTTGATTGTAGAGTCCTAGGTGAATGTCATAAAGGACACACTGTTTACAAAATTTTCTTAGGTTTTTATCTAGATTAGCGTTAGTTATCTGGTAATTAGAAATTTCCATGGAAGTTTGAGCACCGAATATCATCCCAGTAGAGTTATAGTTAACGTCATTAGGAGTATGCATGACCTTTTCCATTGCCCTCGTAAGATAATGACCTGTAGTACTCACCATCCCAGCTACTTTCGCTAATAGAAAAGGAACATGATCTACTCTAGCAACATCACCTTCAATAAGCTTGTCTTCGATCCGCACTGTCATACTAGGAACCATAAGAACCGATACTAAAGCAACCATCGGTAAAAAATACTGACCTATATAAGTTTGAAAAGAAGGATTAAATAGAGCTTTTGCTGTCGCCCAAGCACCTCCTATAGAAGCCGTCATGAACATTAGAGGCTGATAAAGAGAACCTGTCTTGCTATTCATGAGCATGGCAACAGCATTCAATACAGACTCTGCTATTCCAGTACCACCGTAGGTATATATCGTTAATTCCATCAATCCCCCTACAAGCACAAGCCTTTAGCAAGTTCATCTTCAATCAATTTCATTTTCTGTATGAGATAAAATTCTTTTTCCGATCTCTGTAAACTTCTGTGTTCGTAAGATCGGATAAGAGTTTTCGTTTCCTCTAAATTCTTAAGGTACTCTCTGACATTTGAAGACTCATATTGTCCTCTGAGAATTTGAGTTGCTCCGGCCTCTGCCAAACTGACAACTTCATTTAGATATTGAAGCAAAAACTCCATAGCTACGAGGTCTGATACGTTTGCTAAACTTTCAGCTGCATAACGACCTTCTTTAGCTGTGAGAACATTTACAATCTTGTACAAAGGAAGACTGCTTTTACCGAGAAAGTCTATCTCTTCTTGGTTGAGTTCTGTATCCGATAAAACTTTTCTGTGGATCGAATCAAGCTTCTGTGTTGTCTTACTCATCCACCCTTGTTCTTTGGCGATATAATGCTTTTTCTTAAAAGTGTTGATGCAGCGATTGTCTTTCTTGTCTTTGCAAGAAATCAACTCTAAGTCTCCACCATTCAAAAGTTTTTCTAGTACACCGCTTTCTTGACGAATCCCAGGAAGATGTACTTCTACTTCAGTGCTTTGATCTGTGTTTTTAACAATAATCGTGCCTGTTAAGGTCATGAACATCTCAAGAAGCTCTTGATCATTCATTAAAAGGCTCTGTTTTTTAAGTGCCTCATAAGCAATGTTACATTCATCAGCTAGAATATCTTTGTATTTTTCATTTGTTCGAATTTTATCTTGTTCAGATTCATATCCAGACGGACTAGAACAGTGCTGTCTAGCTGCTACATAATCGTGAATGAGGTTATCTTTTGTTCCTATCGCTCGGCATAGTGACTGCTTTGCTTGCACTGTTTGAGGCCACACAGCACCTACAGTTTGCGCGCCTAATTCACAACTATTAATTCCAAATTGATTTACATCATTTGACCACGTTTGCATTTGTTTGATTGTACTTGCTATTTGCGGAGAAACGGTTTCCAAACCAAGCATAAAAGCATAACCGATCGATGCAGAACCTACAGATTTAAGAGAGTTAACAAGCTCATCTGTATTGATAAAAGAAAATCCACCCGTATGAATGTCAATTCCACCACATCCAGCGTCAAAACGCGGAAGCTTCATACTGACTAAACTGGAGTTAATCACTCGATTTCGAATCACAAGTCCACCAGCAGTCAAATGTCCAGCTTTTTGCCCTTTATAGATATCTGCAGAGTTAACCTGGGAAGAAGATCCAAAATTATTAAAAAACTTATTCATTTCCTTGTTTAAAGACGCACACAAAATCCCAGGTAAAAAAGAAAGAAGAATCACTCTAATTAACAACATAATCATGCTCCAGATCAGACCCAAACTGCATTTCTATATTCGACTCCAATACATCTAAAGCTGTTAATCCAAAGGCAAGTGGAGTCATTTCTTTATTGATAGGATTTACTGCGAAAAGAGCTGGATAAAGAGAAATGCCTAGGCTCTCAGCCATTCCATTATCTCTTTCTGGTTTAGGATAATCTTGGACTCCATGGCCATCTACTGTGACGGAAAAAACTTCCCACCCATATCTCAAAGCAAAAACCTTTACGACTTTACCCATTGCCTGAGAATAAGGATTTTCCCCTTCAAAAAAGAAAAAAAGACCGTGTGTTTTAGATAAGTTCTCAAGGAGCTTTTTCCTATCTTTTCTTTTTTCCTCTTTTCTTATCTGGCTACCATATTGAGAAACTGGATGAATAACCCTAGGGTCAAGATTAGGAGACTCTAAAAGTGCTTTCATCCATGAATTAGCAAATAAAGCGCTTTGATTGATCCACTTTTGCTGTGCTTCCATATAAGATGAAACATTTTCCTGAGAAGGAACAAGAAGAGCTGCTGCCATTTTCTCTTCTAAAAGAGCTTGCTCTGCTTTCAAGATTTGAGAAGGAGACTGTATTTTCTCTTCTTGATTTTCTTCCTCTTCTTCCCCCTCTTCTATCTTTTCATACCAAGACCATCCTCTCGCTTTTTGATCATGCCATGATGCTTGAAGCTCTGATGTATAGATAAAAATTATTACGGTAAGGAGTATATTCAGAAATTTATTACTCATTTCTGCGCCCCTTTTCCTTGTTTCATTTTCTCTTGGATATCCCCTAATCGAACTTCAAAGTTACTCAAGCGCTGTTCTATATCAGATTGCGTTGATGCCATCTGATCAGAATATAGTTCCCCAAGATCTAATTGATTGAAGTTGATTTGCGAAAGTAAATCAGGATGCAAGCCCGAACAGTCAGGTTTTTGAGGCTTTCCAAAATCTAAACCTAGTTGCTTTCTAGCTTCTTCTTGAAAAACGCGTGAAAGCTTGGAGGGAAAACAACAAAAAGAATGGACATCTCGGCTTTTCCACATTCCTAAAAATGTTTCAGAAAACTTTCCAACGTGGTAGCACTGACCACGCTCTCTCATCTCAGCTAAAGCGATTTCCTCAGCACTACATTTAGCTAATCCTATATCTTTAACAGCACCTCGGAAACTGAAACAACAATCATACATCACCCCATCTAAAACGTTTTTGCTACATTGGTGCTTTTTACCCGGAAAAACACTCGCATCTCGAGCATCTTTACCGCTTTCTTGAAGCTCAGACTGTATGTCTGAAAAAACAGCAATCTTGCTACTAACATCTGCAAAAGAAGAACGAATTTCTGACTCTGGTAAAGCTAAATCATTCTCTATCAATTCACCCGAATCAAAATCTAAGCCTGAAACCTTTCTTTCATGCCCTTTATCTCGACACTTAAATGTTTTTTCCCAAAGGGCGCAGGAATTTTCTTTTTTCTCTAAGCAAAACTTCTTAACTAAAGTACACTTAAAAGCCTCTAAATAGGAGCAATCATTTCTTTCAGGTTGGCGGTATAAAAAGATGAGTCTCTCTCTCCAACAAGGACGGTAAACCTCTTTTCCTTCAATGACTCTATAAGAGTTTCCATCTACACATTCTTGTCGAAATAAGGTCCCATCTATAGAGCTTAAAAGATGAGACTCCTCTTGAGAGCTATAAACCCATGAATCTTGTTCTATAAATTCTAAAAATGACTCTTCTACAGAATGAAATGAATCACAGGAAGTAGCATCATCTATATGAGACCAAGCCTTCTTTACTTTATGCTTAGAGAAAGCTTTTCCATTACTAATTACAACAGAAAATTCTTTGATTTCCCTATCTTCTGAAAGCTCTTTCTCCCAAGTTTTCTTTCTCTTATTTACGGAGTCTTTTTTATGGTGTTTCTCTGAATACTTATGCCCCTCACAACGACGTACTTTCCTTACAGATGGTCTTTCTTCAAAAGCAACATGTAAATTCCGTGTAATATCAATAAGAAATGGCTCTCCTGATTGGATGCATTTTTTTTCTTGAAAAGCCATCCCTTCTTCCCAAAATATCAAATTTCCTTTCTCGTCTACCTTTGGATCTACATGTAGAAACCCTTCATTTAAATCGAAGCCTTTATTCTTTAATGTATTATCTCTGTGCTCTTTGCTTGTAACGAAAGATCTGATCTCATTATGCTCTTCTTCTGCTGAATCCATTTTCGATCGAGCTGCTTCTCCATCAAAATTCGACTCGCCTAAACCATCTACAGACTCTTCATTTATAGAAGCTATCGCTCGAATATTTTGTATTTTCCCAAAAGCGTGGGCTTCTTTCTCCCAATTAGTAGAGAAAATGTTTGAGAACGCCGTAGATAAAATCATTACTGTGCCCCAATAGCCTTTGATACTGCATCCAAACAACATTGCTTCTTTCTCCAAACTAAATAAACGAAGTCTTCCCCTCCTTTTGGATAGCTTTTACCTGCCCCCCACATCACGGTACTTTTACCTAAAGCATTACATGGACCTTTGGTCTGCGCCCTTGGATAAGCTAGCTGTGTCTTATATAGAGTCTTTTTAATGACAGGCATAAACTTCGCTTCACAAAAGTTTTTATTTTCATACCCTTTTAAGAAGTAGCTTCTGTGCATTTTTGCCAGTAAGCGATGAACAAGAAGAGAGCTTGCTTGAATACCACCTTGATGATGGGCAACAGATCCCGTAAATGGATATAAAGAACCTAAGCAACCTGCACACCAAAAGAGTTTGTCGTTTGGTTTATCCATTGTCGAGAGAGTGCAATCTGCTGCACATGCTATTTGAGCTGCTGATTGCGAAAATAGAGCTGCTTCAGCATTTAGAATAAAAGATAATTGGTCATCATTCCAAAGAGGGTCTAATTCAGACATATAGCCTATATCTACCTCTTCTGACTCAATACATTCGAAATCTGTAAAAAGACCTAAAATAGAAAGTAATGGAAACTTATAATAATGAACGTGATAAAAGCTATTTTCAGATGATCCAGAGGATGTAACGCTCACAGCTCCTCTATTTCTAACATTTGCTGAGCCTATAGACATTCCACCAAGGCCTAAAAGCTTATAAGCATGCCTTGTCACATCTATTAAAATTTCTGGAGACCAAAAAGAAAGAGGGATACCCGCTTTTGGAGGGAAACCTCCGCAAAAACATAATGCCTGATTATATGTTGTGTAATCGCTATATCCTCCACTGACATTTACCCCACTTACTGTAAAAGGAAAAACACATTCCCAACATACATCAGTAAAAGGGTTGATCCATTTTCCCTCAGATGACCGGAGAGGAGAGGAAAGCAATAGTAAGAAGAGGAAAAGGATTCTAAACACTTTTTCCCTCCCTTAGCTTTTCTTCTGCATAGTCGAGACTAATCGTCCCTGAAATTTTTCTCCCATCTAAGATGAATGTTGGAACAAGAGAAACTGCGTACTCATCAAAAAGATTCGGATCTAATCTTATAGGAGTATTAAGACCCCTTTTCTTCATCTCTGCAATTCTGTAAGCAAGTTCTGAAAAACTATTTTCAGGAAGACCTTTAATAACAAAACTTGCTCCTTTCTTTTCTGCCTCGAGAGACAAAGAAAGCCAAATATCTTCAGGTATAGAAAAAGACATGAGAATTAAAGTCTTATTGCTCTCTCCTTCATAAGAAGAGGGGCTTATACAGTTACCACATGGAGACTTATTTCTTAGTTGACTATTGAGTAAGTTATTGGCCCAATTTACCGCATCTTCGTCTACACGATTTGCTACAGAGTCTATCCACTCATCAGCGAATAACATGTTTCCAATGAGAAGAAAGATCAAAACCTGTTTCATGACCTTTCCTCTTTCAAAGGGATCTCTTCAATCTTTAATAAATATCCCTCTTGAGATACACGGCAAGGTACAGAAACAATACTTAACTGTTTACAGAGAACCCCTCCTTGATCAAAGTAAACAGGTCGAGAAAATCTTTCCTCCAAATCAAGAGGACGCCCTTTAACTAAAATCCATTTGCTTTCTTCTTCTTTCTCTAAAGCCCATTTACAGTGAGACTCTTTACTCCCATCAAAAAATAAAAGACTCTGTTTCATAGAAGTAGAATAAAGGGGGTTTACTTTCTCTCCTTTCTTCATCAGCAATTTTCCATCCAAATCATGAATATCTTCATGCAAATAAATACTGGGATCAAAGTAAGTGGCTTGATACTTGCTTGCTTCACGAATTAAGGGAACTGCCTTAGGAGAGCGAATAGCACCTTCAATCTGTGACTGAATATCGAGCATGAAACTGTCATAGTCTTCTTTCGAAAGTGCTCGCAACTTTTTGTGAATCAAATCTAATAAGCTTTCTTCTTCAACAGGGTAAACTTCAGAAAAAGTGCCTAAATTTTGAGATTCAATTTTTGCAAATAAACAGATCGTAAGAAGTATTAGAGTACGGGCCACAGGCTTTCCTCCAAATCTTCTATTCTAATCAAACCGAATTCTTGATAACGAGAATCGAAACTATCTGCGTGAGGTGCGTGTAGGAATACATATCCTTCAGGTATTTTTTGCTTCTTTATTGGGTGTAGGTTGATTCCACAATCAAGAGTACGAGGCTGTACCTTTCCATATTTTTTTCCAGAAATAAAAATAGAATCGTGTGAGACATCAATAGTATCCCCTGCAACCCCCACAACTACTTTTGCTAACGGAACAAGAGAATATTCGTGAGAATAAGTAACGTAGTCTCCTTTTTGTATTTCTTTTCCTAAAGGGTAAGAAATGAACACTGTCTGCGGTAGACTATCTGTTCTATTGATGCGTAAACCATATACTGAATTAGGAAGAAAAGAGTCAGCAATAAGGTAAGTAGATATTAACGCAAATATTCCAAAGAGATACTTCTTAAGCATTTTTTTTCCCTTCTTCTTGGATTATTAGCGTAATTGCCTCGCTTGTACTCATTCCGGTATTTCGTAATTCTTGAATACGAGCGTATTCATTAGCTTGAGTAGAGTAGAGTAGTTGGGAAAAACGGTCTAAAATGAGACGCCCAATTGCGTATCCTCCATCAGCATCACAAATCATCACTTCACTAAATTTTCCATGCTGAGTGGTAACACTCTCTAAAGCAATTTGCTTTCCAGCATCTAAATCTATTTTTCCACTTTCAGCGAGTCTCTTAATCGAACTTTTTTTCTGTGTAAGAAGACAAATCCAGTCACTGTTTTCAAAAGCAGCTAATGCTCCTGGAGTAGTATAAAAATCATCCACGCTCTGGGTTCCAATTACAAGAGAACCATTGTACTTTCTTAGGCGACGAGCCAAAGTTTCAATAAACTCTCCCGTTTGCCCCCCTCTTAAAAGGTCCCAAGCCTCGTCTATGCAGATATGAAAAGGAGTTTTTCTGTCCCCAAGAAAAGTATGGTTTGTAATCGTCATGATAAACATCTGTAAAACAACAGATTGAAGATCTTTTTTTTCCTTAAGCTCTTCTAATTCGATTAATACCAGAGGGTTCGTGAAACTGACGTTATTTTCGCCTTCAAAATACTTAGAATAGATTCCTCCCGTGATATAAGGAGTCAACATAATGGCCAAGGAATTTGCTCGGCCATCATCTATATTTTCTAAATACTTAGATATATCGCTAATCGTTGCACTACGTCCCTTCGTCTCCCAAGCATATCGAACCCCCTTTTCAATGAGAGCATTTTCAAAATCATTGGTTCCTTTACTCGGGGCTGCCATAGTGGCAACAATGGATTTAATCATACCTAAGGATTGATCACGTTCATGAGGGTCATCTGGAATTTGGCTAAAAGGATTCAAACAGACAGGTTTATCTTGAGCGAATTCAATTTGTTGGCCAGACAAAGCTTCCGCTGTTTTTTCAAAACTTCTCCCTACATCAATAATGAATACTTTTCCCCCAACACCTAAGGTACTAACAAGCACCTCCTGCATAAATACGGATTTTCCCGAACCACTTCTCCCCACAACAACAACATTATAATTGCCTTTTTGGTTATCAAATGGATTCCAATTTAAAATCTGTCCTCTTCTTCCAAGAAGAAGAGTTCCTGGGCTTTTTGTACCTGTCCATTCTCCTTGAATAGGCAGTAAATTCGCTGATTCACAAGAAAGCGTACTTTTTAATAAAGAAAGCTTATCCAAGTCCTTCTGGTACTCTCCCCATGTAAGAGGCAAAAAAGAAAGATACTGTGGTAAATGTAAAAAAGTATTCTCAATTAAAGAGAAGCGATTGATTCTAAATAGGCTTTTTACACTCTGATCTGCATCGGCTAATAAGTCACCTGTGGACCATATCCCCACCCCGAACTGAGCTTGTACAAAACGAGTTCCCTCAGATGCTCTCCTTCGTACAAAGTCACACTCTTCAAGTTCTGTGACTAAATCAGGTATCATGCGGACTAGAGTTAAAGACTTTCCCTGATTTTCAACGAGATGCATCCTACGACGAAAGTTTTTATTCGCCTCATCTTGATTTGAACAATGTATTCCATAGTGCAAAACGAAAGGACAAGGAATTCGATAGGAGTCTTTAAAAACATCACCAATGAGTTGTGACATCCCAATTAAAGACCATGAATCAGGGTAATCTGCAACTCTATATGATTTAAAATGACAGTTCTTTCCCCATTTTAACCCGTCCTCTTTTACAGAAATTCCCCCCTCTCCAGATAGCTGCTCTGAAAGAAGATTCATTGAATCCCACGATTTTTTAGGAGGGTGCTTATCCTCTGTATCAAAGTTCACCAAAGAACTTAAAGAGCGAACAAAATCATCAGCAGTCCAAAAAAAACAATGACTCTGACTAGAAAAAATTTTCATCATGCGATCTTTAATCGAAGCAATTTCTTGGATTTGCTGAGAAATGGCAGACCTTTTCGATTTTTCCGAATAAGAAATAATCAAACGAAACATCCGAGGATTGACGTCTTTTGAGCATAAAAGATGCTCAGATCGCTTTTTTGCTAGATCCTGAAATATCCCGCCTCCTTTTTCTCGAGAAGACTTCCATAGATCTAAAGAATGAGCAACACGATGATCTGCCCATAGAAGAAATTGTAAGTTTGATTCTTCTTTCATGACTTCTTCAAAAAGACTAAGCATCTCTTTGTGAATACAATTATCCACACCTACTAAAGGAAGAACCTCTAAAACAACACCTAAGCTATTCTTACAAAAAAAGATTTCTGTCTCAGGATCATAAGATTGATAAGGAAGGAGATCTGAAATCTTGTCTGCTGAAAACACTTCTGAAAAATCATAATGCTCTCTAGGGGATTCTTCTTTTTCTCCGAAAATTGAAAGGATCTTCGCCCCAATTTGACTAAGGAATTGTAAACTACTCATGATCTTCTCCTTGAGTTAAGAGCAACCATGAGTCTTGAGGATCAACAGTAAAATGTACGTAATGAGCTCCTACTGATATCCCGCTTTTTTTCTTTCTAGGAGCAACCCATATACGTTTAACTTTACCTGAATTAATAGAAGGATCCTTTGAAAGTACATTACTTGCTTTTCTACAACAGCTACGCTCATCTTTATTAGAAAAAACCTGCTTACTTTCATCTGGATAGAAAACATCTTCTTCACCTTCACGCTCAATAATCATTGATTCTATTTCAGATACAGAATGGCATCCTACTCCTGTCGGTGTAGGACAATCAAAACGGTTTTTGTAAGTAGCACAACCTTGGAGAAAAGCTAAAAAACATAGATAAATAGATATCTGTCTCATAGTGTCTCCTTAATTTGATTCCATAGACGTTCTACCGTATATTCTGTGGGTATCTCAGAGAGTTGCTTTCCGTTTACTTCTAAAGAAGGAACAGCTTCTACTGTGTTATCTTGATTTACATAAGAAAAAGCATCTTGAAAGGTACTCGTCTCACCGAGAAGCTCAAGGTTTTCAAGATCTATGACTTCTTGTGAGAAGAAATCCATAGCTCGTTTCATAAGAGCAACTGCGAGATCTGGTCTCTGCCCATCCATTTCTGGTAATATTGCTTCCAAAAATATCTTTTTCTTATCGCCATCCAGAAGAGACAAGCAATGCATTGCTTGAATGGTAGATAAATCCATTGGCATAGGATGGAAAACCCAACGAATAAGTCCTGAATCGATATATTTATCTTTGATTCCCTCAAATTCACGAGTAAAACAGCGAATGCATTGGGGACAGGAAAAAGAAAAATACTCAATGATTTCTAAAGAAGCATCTTTCTTTCCATAGGAAATACAATATTGCTCAGGCAACCTTTCCAAAGCTCCCATAAAAGAAGAGAAAAAAAGAAACGTGAAAATCATTTTATATTTCATGATTGCCCTCTCTTATTTTTCGAACCTTATCTTTGGTGTGCAAATCTCCTAATTCAGCACCACATGTAAACGTAATATCGACTATTCTTCCCGCAGCCACTTGAATCACAGGCTGTAGTTGCTCAGCTCTTTTAATGTAGTAATCTGAAAGTTTATCCATGGCACCACCAACACCCTTTAATCCCCCGTCTTTTAGAATGTCGTAGCGTAAACTATTCGGTAGCCCACTTGTCGCGTCTCTAATATCCTGAGCATTTTGTGTTGTACTTAGAAATTGACTTACACCTCCAAATAGCCCACTAATAAAAGCATTTTTTACGAGTTTGTCTGAACGATCCACTACGATCCCTCTTAATCCATACTTACCATCTTCACCTGTGACAAAACCTGTGACATCTGTCTCAATAAAATTACCATTTGCTTTTGTCTGAGTTAGTCTCTCTATTCGTATAAAAACTCTTTCTGAAGAAAGGTGACCATATGCACTTGCAACAATAAGCCCCCCTTTTAGTTTTGCCCTCACACCATTAGGAAGCTTTCCATCACCTAGTATGCGAAGCTTAATTGGCTGAGGATCACTACTTGCTCCAACACCACACAAAGCATCTACACTTGAAACGAGAATTGCTTTTACTGTCGTCGCAGCAGGTATCGCCTCATCAACATGTTTCGTCTTGTTTCTTTTGGACTCGTCCATAACAACTTCCAAAAGAGCTTTAGGTGAGGAGAATTCGGTTTCTATAGGTGGTGTCATAGAACCGAAAGGAGCAAGAACAGCCCCTTCTTTGTGTTCTTTATCAAGCTTGTTTTTTTCTCGAAAACTTAACTCTTCTCTGAGCCTATGTATTTCTCTTTTCAGCTCTTCACTTTCTTTGTTTTTTTCTTCTTCTCTTTTGCTTGAGCTAAGTAACAACTCTTCTATGTATTTCAGTCTTTGCTCGAAAAAACGGTTTTCACTCTGAACTTGAGACATCCATATCTCTTGAGCATCTACACGATCTCCAGGTAAATCAACCATTCTATCTTTAGTTTTAACTTCTGGAGAATATCCGTCGTCAAAGACGAGAAAATAAGAAAGTCCTCCTATTAATATAAATGCCCCTACAGAAGAGAGAGCTAATAGCCTTTTTTGAGATAATAGATTCTTTTTAGAGGAAGATAGCATTAATTTTTCCTCCTAGAAATAATCACTCTACTTGACTTTCGAGGAGGAATTTTGTTGCTTTCAAGATAGATCCAGAGATCTGAAGTATTCGAAATACTTTCTTCTGATATATGGAGATCAACATTTAAAAGATTAACCAGCTCATAAGCATAGATCTTTTCATAAGGTCCCTCTACACAGATTTTAGCTTTTAAGCGAAAACTTCTCTGCGAACGATCATCAGATGAACTCACTTCTCTAGGGCTATACCCTTCCGGAATTGTTCCATCCATTAAGCTCAGTAATATAGATACCATCTCATGATCGACGTCTTCTTCTAATACAGATGGGGCTTGCTCTTCAGAATTAGAACTTTTAAGAACAATCACTTCAGATGGTTTATTTTCTAAAGTGACAGACAAGTCTTGAACTCTTCCTTCATCTGTAATTACAGAAATTAAAGTTGGTTCATTACTAATATTCTCCACCAATACAAAGGCTTGTCCACTATCAGCATCTAAACGAAAATTAAAAACCCCTTCAGGACAGATAAGCTTTTTTACAAGCCCTCCATCCACGATAATTCGATTATGCTGCTTAATGCTGAATGAACAATTCAAAGCCTTACAAGTATCAATCTCATGAATCAATGTCGAAAAAAGCTGGCTAGAAGTAAGCAAAGATAAAGCTAGAAAAATATATCGGATCATTTGTTTTCTCCCTGACTCACCCCATCGAGTAGAAGGCGTCCTCCTAAGTAACTAAAATGCAAAACATATGTCTCTTTTTGTGTTGAGATACGCTTTCCATTTACATACACCTCTCTATTCCCTTCTAATAAAACGAGTCTCTTATTTTGATTGACTCTTACCGACTCTGGATGAAAAACATAGGATGAATTTTGATTCTTTAATTTTGCTTCTTCTTCTAGGAGTTTTTTTCTAAAACTCGTTGCAAAACCTGGGCTGGCATGTTTTAAGAGAATTTCTCTTTGCTTAAGAGAAGAATGATACGATTTAGAAAGAAGTAGTTCCCCAAGGAAAACTCCCATCTGTTCAAGATAAGAAACGGAAATATGTTGATTATCTACCCAAAACGACTGGTTAACGACAGGAGGAACAATAACAACTCGATCTTGCTTCTTAAAAAGGAAAACTCCCTGTAAAATTACAGAAAGAGATAACACTGTACAAATAGCAGTAAGTGCGTTTCTCTGCTTCCTGAGATTATTTAAATCTCTTTCCATCATTAGTTCATTCATAGAACAATATCCCGAATATGAGAGTCAGGAAAATTATGAATTCCTTTTCTTTTTCGTAGAAAATCAGAAGGAAGCATCCAGTACATTCGGTGTTTTAACGGAACACCTCTTTTCGATTTTGTCTTTGAGAAAACAAACTTTAGAGGAATACCAAGCAACATGATGAGAATACTCCCTATTCCAATCCCCAAAAGAAGAGGAAGAAAAAGAACAAGGAATTCATCTACATCCCAAAAAAGAACTCTAGGTTGATTGTCGAGAGTTTTGATGATTCTACTTTCATCATGTTGCCTCATCGTACTAGCCCCCGATTGCAGTAACTAGCATTCCTGATACGTCGAATACGCCATTAATAAACTTCGGAACTAAGTTGGCACCAACACCAATTGCTCCGTACATCATTAACGGAGATACACTCGAGGTTGTAATAGACTGCATCAGTCCATACGCTCCCCCGGCAATCCCTGCAATACGTACTACAGGACCGAATAAGAAATCTTGGATTTTCGTAGCTTCCGCAGTAAATCCAAAATCCTCTCCAGTACTAGCCATGATTAATGAAGGTGCAAAAGCCATTGCCGCTAACATAGCACCGGTGATCATCGATGTTTTCATTAAATTCTCCTTTAACTTTAAGCTTTACCGCTTATTCCATAATTTATACAACATATTTTATAAACTGAAGTTTTTTCTTGCCTATTCTCGAAATTATTTTTTTGTTACTTTAGAGACGAAAGAAAACAATGAAAAAACCCTTTCAGAACCACTTTTAAGTGTATTTTTATCTAATCTGTATGTGTTTCAGATTGATTTTTTCATAAATCTATGCTTTTATATTCCGGCGAATCGAGGAGGTATAATGACAAACGATGAAGACGAAAAACGATGTCAAAAAGACTCCATATACCAGTATGCGATGACTATTGATCGAGCAACAGCAGACAGAATTAGCAAAATAAGATCTGTCAGAAAACTACTCGAAAAAGAAGATGTTTCGGTTTCTGGATGGATGCAAGAAGCTATAGAGGAAAAGCTTAAACGTGATAGTGAGAAAAATGATCCCGACGGAGAATTTAAAATGCGCACTATCAAAGTAGATCTTTCTCAGGAAATTAAAGAGCTATTAGATAAAAAAATCGAAGAACTAAAAACGAAAAATTATACTTTTTCTACTCGACGTTGGATCATGTCTGCTATTTTTGAAAAACTCATTGAGGAAGAAATATCCAATCAAAAAGAGCTACAGTCACGATTCAGCTCAAATTAAGAGCTTGTTTTAGTAATCAGCCACACCAGCCATACCAGCCATACTTGCCACATCAACCATATTAGCCACATAGTATTACCTATATGTAAGGTATGGCTAGTATGTGATAATAACATCATTAGAATACACCTGTTAAATATTTTATTTTTTACAAAAAAACAGTTATACTTAATTAGTTAAATAAATTAGAAAAACTAAATGAGTTGCTATGTTAGTAAAATGCAAAGAGTGCGGATCAAAAATCAGCTCAAAAGCTGATAAATGTCCTAATTGTGGGATAAAAATTGATGAAAAAAGTTTTTTAAAAAAAGTTTATTTAAATTTATCTAGCACATTATCTGGTCTATTTAAGACTGTTCTAGTTTTAGGTATTATATTATATTTTGTTATGAAGGTTGACTCTCAATCCAATACTTCTCCCAAGACTATTAAACAGTTTTCTCAACAAGAAACCGTAACTGTTGGATATACATCTTATGCAGTATGGGATTCATGGTATTCTAGTTCTATAAGAGGCGATAGTTTAGATACTCCTCCAAACGGCAAATATTTATTCATTCGTCTTACCGTTAGAAATAACGATAGTCAAGAACGAACTATCCCCCCTTTTTATCTAATTGATGATTCTGGAAATCAGTACTCTTCATCAAGTGCCGGATGGCGTATTGATAATTCAATTCATGCATTAGATGCTCTTAACCCAAACGTAAGCCAAGAAGGTATAATACTGTTTGATGTTCCTTTTGGCCGTAAATATTACTTAAAAGTTTCAGGGGGATTCTGGAGCTCAGAAGATGCTTTAGTGAATATAAAACCTCGCCTCGAAAAATAGGCATATTATTATTTGGGTCTACTTCACTTTCTTAAATTAAATAATTAAACCAAAAAGAGCTACAGTTACGATTCAGCTCAAATTAAGAGCTTGTTTTAGTAATCAGCCATACTAGCCACATCAACCATATTAGCCATATAGTATTACCTGTATGTAAGGTATGGCTAGTATGTCAACCAGTCACATTTTGTTGCATATTTAATAAGAGATCTATGGAGGATGTTTCTTTATAGTGCAGATATTTCATATATTTTAGGTTTTTGAAAAGGTATTCTTAAGCGTCTTTTTGACTCTATCTAACAAGAGGTCTTTTCTTTTAGGAGGAGGAGCGATATACCTTTCCTGAACATCCAGACGTGGAAGTTTTTGTAAGGCACCAGAATTTTTTAATCTTTTCAGCATGCTGTCTGGAGGAACGTTATCTATGTATTTACTGTACTTTACCGGCATTTGAATGAGCATCTTATCACCCAGTACATACTCTTTTTCAAATTTTTTAGCTTCTTCCTTTTTTCCCTCGTCTTGAAGTAGAGAGAGATATTTTTCTGCAACCTCTTGATTAAGTATGTGAAGAGCGCTCAGCGATACCTGTAGTGAATGAGAACTGCAATACATATGCACCTCATTAGATTTGTTCTCATCAAAAATTTTATGGTAAACAGCTTCTCTTCGAGCTCTTGACCAAGACTTCCTTCTCCAGAAAAGCAATTTATCCTTACAACTTTGTAACTTGTGAAGAAACCATGTTTTTTGCAATCCTAGTTTAACGTTTCGAATTGCTTCTTGCGCCTGAATATTATCCCCTGATTGGGACCATTCGATAATTTCTTCGTACCTACTTTGAAGCTGTTTTTCCCAGGATTCATTAGAGAATACTTTTGAAAGAATCTCTCGATGAGGTTTCTTTTTTATAAGTTCACTGGGAACAAGTCGAAAATAGTCAGATCCAGCAAGACCGAATGGCAATACCAGAAGATCTTCCGTATAAGTAACGCAAACCTCACCAGATGATAATCTATCCTGATCTATTCTATTTACAATAATTCCTGTATGACCGTATCGCTGAGTTAGGCTTTCAGTAAGGGATGTAAGTGGGAGTTCGTGATCTTTCTTTTTTATCAGTTTATTTATTGAACTATCAGCAAAGAAATCACCGTTTCGAAATGTTTGTTTCGATTCATTTTCTAAAGAAAAAGCCAACTGGTCAATGACATTTGTACAAGTAAGCAAATTTTCTCGAATTTGAAGTAGTTCAGGAAAGCACTTCAAACCACAATCAGCTAATTTTTCCACTGGTGCTAAATCACTGGAGTACCTGCGATAGAAAAAAAGCCCCCTCAAAGAATTAATAATATGGAGGTCTTCGTGTCTAATTCTTTCTTCAGGTTCTGCTGGTTTATTTTCGGATAACAAGCGATCAATGTTTTCCAATCTGGATGTAATTCCTTCAACATATTTAAAATATGATGATTTAAAGGTTAAAGCTCTGCACAAATGCAATGCTTCCTCGCTGATGCCTAGAAAATTTACTCCATCCTCTTCATTCAGAATTGCAGCGACGCGTTTATTTAAATCCGAATTATCTATACATAGTTCGTCAATGAAAATACGTATACTTTCCAACTCTGATTTATTGAGGATTTCAGAGCTATCCGATAAAGAAAGAGATAGAAGATACAATGCTTCAGCTTCTTCGTTGGAGAAGATACCTTTGCATTCCCACTGAATCTGCTTTCGGTTGGCTGATCGATAGACTTCTTCACCAATTTCAGGCTCGTTGATTTGAACCATCTTATTTAATCGATCAAAGAATTCCTGATTTTTCCCACTGTATTGACTAAGAGTGTCAATCCAATCTCTGGCCTCTGCATATTGATCCGTATACATACTGATATCGTCATTAGAAATGGCACCATTCAACTCTATTTCAGGGCCTCTTTTCCACAAATTCTCTAATAAAAGAACAAAGAAGCTCTCCCATATTTTTTCTTTCTCCGGAGAGAGAGACATTGTGAAGAATTGTCGAAAGTCAAAGGAAGCTCTAGCGTTTAATAAGTCATTAACCTCTTTTTGAATGATTTCTTGTAGTGGATCTGTAGAGCTCATTTTACTGAAACCTGGAAGTTCAGTAGATATTAAAATATTACAATTCTTTATCTCATTTTTTATTAGCGAATTTGTATTTTTTACTTTTTCTTTCCAGATTTTATAAAAACCAATAGTTAGTTCTTCGAACTGTGATGTGCTGATGTCTTCTCCATCAAATATAGACTGCCAAATATCTTGTGTAGAAAAAAAGGTGTCTAAACAATATCCTCTAAGTTCTTCCAAGTTTTCAATGGCACTTTGGCTTATCGCATCTAAGTTACCCGCTAAAACGTGTTTCCATTTCATATAATCAGAATCCGGGTCAGGAATTCGCCCAGTTTTCTCTAAAACCTTAAAAGAGGATATTAGTTCTTCGCTTAATTGTTGCGACCTACTACTTTCAAAAAGATTTTTTCTTCCACCATCTCTTATTAGTATTCTATTGGATAACCTTCGTTGAAAAATCTCGACCAAATCTGGAGAGTTCAAGCTTATTCCATTTTGAATAGAGCCATTTTCTTGCGCAACTTTAAGAATTTGATTCCCATAATAAAGTAAAAAATTCGGTTGATACAAAAACTCATAAGGAATCGAAGAATCATAATCGGCCAATAAAGATACGGATATTTCAATCAAATGATTCAAAATCCGATCTATGTGCAAACTCTCTTGAGAACTCAATGTGGAGTTTTTTTTATTTATAGAACCTATTTCCTGGGATGCCACTAAGAGATCGTTTGCCCCCCAGTCTTTTAAACACTTAGAGGGTATTATTTTTTTTAGAGCTGTTTCTTGAACACTTCTATACAAAAAGGGACTTTTGTAAAAAAGATTCAAAACCCATTCGGGCAAAATTGAAGTTTTTTTCTGAGTTTCTAAATTCCCCAACTCAATAATTTTTTTTTCCGTTTTTACGTCTGAAGGTGTTTTGAGAATACGATTACTTAGTTCTTTCAAACGGTGCGATACTTCATTTTCCTGGTCATGGGTACTAAGCCAAGCTCTAGCAGCAAGATCTTCGTCATTTTGACCAATTTCTCCTTGGAATATCACTTCCCGTTCCCATAAAATCTCTTTACCGTTACTTAACAATAAGTTTACTTGTTCATTGATACGAACTATTCGTTCTAACTTGCCGTGTATTGCATCTGAACAAACAGAAACACTTTCTGGCCAATGGACCTTGACTGATTCAACACGCACATCCATCGACTGATTTTTGAGCTCTTCAAGGAGCTGAGAAGTGGAATAGACAACTTTAGTCATATCAGATAAAAATTATATAAAAATTATAATCAAAAACTTTTTTATTATTTTACTATAAAACCTTTTTTAACGATTAATTTTTTACACCACAGCCGTAAAAATTAACTATAAATAAAAAAGTTTTTATTATGATATAATATTAGAAATATAATCATTAATTTCAGGGTTGTAAGAATATTTTAATTCAAAAAAATCCGTCTTAATGGAAAAACCATCTTAATGGCAATTCAATTAAATCGATTAACAATCAAACACACTAATAATCAAGCATATAGACAATTACATAGTATACCACCTTGACTCTTTGACGGTAAAACCGTCTTAATGGAAATATTCATATGGAAAGGTCTAGCCTCTCAAAAAATGAGAAGATAGAAAAACTATGCGATCTTTGTCCTTCGTAAGAGTTCCAATCAAATTAAGAGCTTATTTTAGTAATCAGCCATACTAGCCATACTAGCCACATAGTATTACCTATATGTATGGTATGGCTAGTATGTCACCCAGTCACATTTTGTTGCATTTTTCCGAATCTATTCTCAATAAAAGAATTTTTATTTCATTGGTGTTTAGTACTTATCTACCCAAATCATATAGATATAAAAAAGCCATACTAGCCATACTAGCCATACCATACATACAAAGCATAAGAGCTGGCTTTCAGTCACATTCTGTTGCAATCAGTCACATTCTGTTGCAATCAGTCACAATTTGTTGCAGATCCAGTCACATTTTGTTGCAAAACCAGTCACATTTTGTTGCAGATCTAGGAGGGAAAATCGAGGTCCTATAATATATATAATAATTAAAGAAAAAAGAAGAAGAAAACTCCCCTACTTTTTGTAGAACTCTATATTTTTCATTTTTCAAAATTTTTTGCTTTTCGATCCCTTTACAGAAAAGCCTTGAGACAAGTCCTTCTAGCGCTTCTTGGCAAAGCTCAAAAGCCTAAGCAAGAGTTCACGCTAGTGAAGAGCCTGAAAGTTTCGGGGTTCTTCAGGATGTTCCACAGCAATGAGAACACATCATACTTCCTCTGAGTTCGTTTAAATCGGTTTTAGAGGTACCTTCACATATCTTAAGCAGATTTAACGCAAGCAAACCCCATTAAAATGCTTTTAAGGATTTCACTCTTATTTTCAGGAATGACATGACTCGTTATTTAGTCGCAGTAAAAAATTTTAGGCGTAGAACCCATTTATGCATCTTGTCTGGGATTGAACTCCCAAAAGAATAGTCTAGAGAAAAGGACCTTGTGAGGCTCTCAAATCGTTAAAAAAATTCAAGCCGGATTTCGACGTTCTCTTATTGAGGATTCCAGTTCTTCTAAAGTTTTGGAATTCATAAAAATAAGCAGTAGCCATACGCGCCATACGGGCTGTATAAGCCATATACTATGGTTCATACATACGAAATGGCTAGTGTGTTTTCCAGTCACATTTTGTTGCATAGTTAATAAGAGGGTCGTGGGGTTTGTATCTTCATAGTGCAAATATTTAGTGGGTTCAGTGGTTTTTGCCATATGGTATGTCCGATATGGCTAGTATGGCTCATTAATATAGTATGTCTAATATGTCAGGTATGGCTAATATGTCACCCAGTCACATTTTGTTGCATTTTTTAGAAACGATGAGTGTTTAGGATCCTGTAATTGATTGAGGGATTTTAGAATTGGAGCAATCCAAGATCCTTGCTCTACTTGTTCTGCAATATCCTCAGATGTATGGCTGATATGGCAGGTATGTCAAGTATGGCAAGGGGACTTGTTGCTTAAAGCCTAAATTTTTGAGGGGATTGAAATCTTGTATCGCTTAAATGTTTTTAAAACTTTTTCTTTAAAATCTTTGTCGTTGTATTCGATACACACTGGCTGATGGGGGCCTGTGACGATTTCAAGGTAATTGTTGAGAGCCTCAACTTTGGTTTGAATATTTGAAATCACACAGTCCTGTAGAATTTTAGAGACCCAGGATTTATTGTCTTCTTGAGAAACAGGAGAGTTTTCTAGAGACATCTCAATCCATGCATCAGAAAAGTTCTTGAGGATTTTTTGGGGAGTTGAGACACGTGTGCACCAAAACTTTTTACTGAATCCCCAGTCCATCAATGTTGCAATCTCATTAAAGGACCTAGCTGAGAGGAGCACATCAAAAGTGGATACTTCAGATTCTTTATCTTTTCCATCGGGAGGAGTGTGTTTGGGGTCTATTTTTTTCTTATTTTCATGGAGTTTAGAAAATAGTTCTTCAGCTTCTTTGCTATGTTGTTTTTCTGTAGGTTTTTGTTGCTGTACGCAGGTGTTAAAAACGGAATTAACAGATCCATAGTATTTGTCATCCCGTAGACGGAGAATATCTAGGTGGCCTAAGCGCTCATAACTATTCAAGTAGCCCAATCGAATAGATACTTCATAAGCATCTTCAAGAAGAGTGTTCATCCGATTGCGATTGCGTTCGACAACACTTGAAGGCATATTAATAGCAGTAGCAATTTCTTTTGGAGACCAGCGAATTTCGTAGGGAGGGGAGATGTTTGTACTTCGCCTTTTTACTTCATATTGGTACCGCAAGAACATCAGGAGACGAAACGTATAGCTGGAAGCTTTTTTATTTCCATATAGAGTTCGTACCTCTTCACGCCAGTTATTCGGTACGAGGAGAAAATAAGAGTCTCTCTGGTCTAGAAATAAGGGACTTGGGATAATTTCATAGTATTGAAGAGCTCCCTTTCCCTGATCACGTACTTCCTTGATGGTAAACAGGGTATCTACAGCAATCACTTCTTCTTTTTTCCATTTTCCATGTCGATCTTGCATAGGCATTCGATTCTCATCAAATGCAAGCCTGTCGTAGAAAAAGCAGTATTGTTTGCGTCCTAGTGTTGTTAGAGCTTCAAGAGCCCTAACTTTCGCTGCTATACTGTTTTTATTGATACCAGCCCACTCTAATATGTCAGATTGAGTAGCTCTGAGTCGTGGTAGTTGCTCTATATACTTGAAAGTAGGAGGCTGTTTTCCCTCATAGGACTCTTGTAATATTTCTTCTTTGGGTTTGGACTCAAGGTTTCCTTTATAAGATGTAAGAGTAAACCCATGTAAAATAGCTTCGATCATTCTCGATTCGGTATCTGAAAGGTCTATTCCAAACCGCTCGATTCTACCGCTTAAAGCAATTCCAAAATGCTCTGAGAATTCTTTGTCATGATTCTCGAAAAGTTCTGTTTGTCCTTTATCTCCGAGCATGTTGCGCACTGAGTGTAGGGTTAACTGCGTTGTTTTTTCAAGAGTATGTGAGGCCATATGAATAAGCTATTTAATTACTGTTTATGAGCTGAAATTGCACTTTCAATGTATTCCTCTCCGAGGATCTGTAAATGAGCACGTAGAGCTTCAGAGAAAACTTCGGTCATCGTTTTTCTTTCCCAATATGCTACAGCCTTAACAGTGTCTAAAAGTGCTGAATCGATTCTTAAGGTAACTTTTGTTTGAGGAGAATCAACTTTTTTCGTCGCTACTTTTGTTTCCAAAATTGGTTTTGACGCAGGTTTTTGAGGGGGTGGAGGTAGATCTTGAGGAGTTTCTTCTACAGTCGCGGTAGGAGTTGTTGCTCCTCCGAGTATTGCATTGATGCCTTGAGAAAATTTCTTTTTTACCATAGTTAGTGATTCCTATTTCTCTAGTTTCGTTAGAATTTCGCTACACAATGCTTCGTAGTCTTTTGCGCCATTACTTTTAGAGTTATATCGAAAGATATCTTGTCCCATACTAGGAGCTTCCGCTAGTGAGATGTTATCTCTAATCTTTGTTTTAAATACTAAAGAATCAAAGTGTTCTTGGATGGCATCTGCAATATCACGATTTAGAACTTTTCTTCCATCATACTGTGTGAGAAAAACTCCACCCAAATTGAGAGTCTTGTTTAGCCTAGACTTAATTTTATCTAGAACTCCGGTAAGTTTGGTTATACCTTGGAGTGACAAGTATTGAGCTTGGAGAGGGATGTACACTTCTTCTGCAGCAGTCAAAGCGTTTGTTGTGAGAAGTCCTAAAGTAGGAGCGCAGTCAATTAAAATATAGTCATACTTTTTTAAAAGAGGCTCTAAAGCTTCTCTCAGTATCATTTCTCTTCCTGCTTCTGCAGCGAGTTCGATTTCCGCTCCAGCTAAATCTAACGAAGAAGGAATAATATCTAAGTTTTCATTCACGCAAATAATGGTGCTAGAAATTTCCATTTCACCCATAAGGACATCATAAATAGACCGTGAGGGGTCTCTGACGCCGAGACTTAAAGATAAGTTAGCTTGTGGGTCTAAATCTACTAAGAGAACTTTTTTTCCCTGACGGGCCATACCCGCACCGATATTACATGTTGAGCAGGTTTTACCTACTCCTCCCTTGTGGTTGCTAAAACAAACCACAATAGCCTTTTGTTTAGAATCAGGCATCTCTCTCTCCTAACAAGGTGTATACTGCCATATTAGCCATACGCGCCATATTTGACAACTATGCCATACGAGCTGTATTAGCCATACGGCATAAATTGTTTAAACAAAGGAAGGTGTGTAGTCTAATTAAATCTAAATTAGTTGCAGTATTGCTAAATGATTTGAGGTCGAGAGGAAACGATATGAGCGTTAATGCACCAGAAAGTTACTATATACAGCTACAGAAAGAAAAGTGGGAAACATTGAAAAAATGGGTAGAGCAAAGACAAGAAGAAAATCTCTACCTTGAATTTAAGCAATCAGATATTGAACATTTCAACTCCAAAGGAAAACCAATCAAAAAAGATCGAGAATTATTTTGTGAACAGGTTTCAGGATTTGCAAATTCTGCGGGTGGGGTTTTGGTATTTGGAATTGCTACCTCAGAAGAAAGTCAGGTAGATGGAGCTTCTGAAATTATTCCAATACCTAAAGTAGACAGCTATATTTCATACTTCCGTGAAAATGTTTATGGTTGGTTCGCTCCTTCGGATTTAAAGCTAGAGTTCCTCTCTGTGAAAGATCCTGAAGATGATACTCAGGGGGTAATGGTGGTATATGTTCCGGAGTATGACGGCGATCCTGTGATGAATATGCAAAACGATAAGGTCAAGGGGTATTACAAGCGCTCTGGTGAATCTACTGTTAAAATGGAGCATTATGAGATAGCTGATCGATTTGGTAAACGCCCACATCCTCAACTGGAAATTTGTGCAAAAATTAAAAGAGGAAGTTGGACACATGGACGTAGCATTTCAGTACAGGTTGTATTAGGCATAAGAAACACAGGCCGAGGATCAGCAAGATTTCCATACATTAGTGTGACAAGTAAAAATCAACATTTTCAGTCATGGAAGATGCCTTCAGGATTAGACTCGATGTTTACAAAGTATGATGGTGAACTATATGGAAAAGCGGATATTTCTCTTGCTCCAGGAAAGTGTATTTGGGTGACTTATTCCGATATATCGATTTCCTGGGATGAGATTAAAAATGATGTACGATGTCCTAAGGGAGATATTCTAGATGTAGAAGTATCTTTAGGTGCTGAAGATGTTCCAATGAGGTCCCAGCACTTGTCTTGTGGAGACTATCCTTTCGCTGAGTTTGCAAGGCATTATCTTATTCGAACTAATCGAGAGACCGCAGAGTTACCGGAATTTTCTTTAGAAGATTTTGCTCAATTCCGTAGAGGTGGTGGTGGATAAGGCGATTAATCTTTTAATCGGTTTTGTTCTTTTCATATTTTGTGGAATTTATATTTATACACGAGTTTTACGCATATCATGTGCGCTATGTGCGAAACAAAAATTTCCCAAGATATGAATGGGGGACTGTGTCTACTTTGTTTGCTTTGTTTGCTTTGTTTGCTTTGTTTGCTTTGTTTGCTTTGTTTGCTTTGTTTGC